>JAJYVH010000001.1 GCA_021792095.1 Microcaldota archaeon
CAGTCCAGTTTTAAATTTGTATGGGCGAATATACACACACAGCATACTTGGTGAATGCGTGAAGATAGGAATATTAGGCTTAAAGGGAAACTTTAACAAGAACATTGGTCAAGGCGTACAAACATACGCATACAGACTGACGGAACATCTAAAAAAGATACTGTCAGATAGAGACCTGTTAGATAAGATAGAGCTTGGCTTCGGCAACGGCAACACGGCACGTAGGTTGTCGTTCAGCCTCTGCGAGCTTCTCTTCGACGGAGACAAGTACGACATAATCCATATGCCAAACCCAGTCCTATTCAACCCTAGAGGGCACACAAAAAAAATTACCACCGTACACGACCTCTACATACTCCCAGAATCAAATCCAAAACTGTACGACCTGTACAGAGGCTCCCCGACAGTTCATCTATCGTTCTGGCAGATAACACACTCAGATTTTATTATAACAGATACAGAACAGACCCAAAAGGAAGTGCTCACGCTCGGATACCCGCGTGAAAAAACAAAAGTCGTAAATCTTGGAGTAGATGCACGCTATACGTCAACTCCGGTTCCAAAGAAAAATCACAAAACGTTTGTTGTAGGATACTTGGGCGGCATAGGTGCAAAACGAAACCTGACATTCGCCATCAACGCATTTGAGAATATGGAGGGCAGGAACACGAGATTCGATTTGTGGGGTAAATTTGATGCAAAGAAAGACTTTGATAAATATAGCACAAGTGCAGCTCCAAATATAAGGTTCATGGGTTTTGCCCCAGAGTCCAAAAAAGTTGGAATTTACGATAGCTTTGATGCGTATGTTTTCCCAAGTCTCTATGAAGGTTTTGGTTTGACAATCATAGAGGCACAGTCCCGCGGATTGCCAGTTATAATATACAAAAAAGCACTAATCTCCAAGGAGGTAAAGAAATATTGCATAGAAGCTGAAGACGAGGCACATATGTCCTCCATACTTTCGGATTTGAAGGAGAATGGCTACAACGAAAAACTTAAAAGAAAGGCTACAGCATATGCAAGGCGGTTCATTTGGGAGAAAACAGCGAAAGAAACACTTGATATATATAAGAAAGTTGCTGACTAGGTAACATTTTAAAGTGCACAACCATTTTATTCGTAGTGACTGCAGAGCAACGCAGTACCAGAAAGGATTAAAAATGACCATTTACCACACACGCGCCCAGACCATATCGGTGCTTATACCTACATATAATTCTGAGAAAACACTGGGAGAATGCCTAAAGTCTGTCATCACACAGGACCACAGCCCTGAAGAGATAATAGTAGTTGACAGCTATTCGCACGACAGCACGCAGAAGATAGCAAAACAATTCGGATGCAGGATTATCACTACTAGGTGGAAGATACTTGGGGCACGCTATCTCGGTGCGAGGGCTGCGAAAGGGAAATATGTGCTCATGCTTGACTCGGACCAGGTTCTGAAAAGAAAAGACGTACTATCTAGGTCGCTCCCCCTGCTACGCAAATACGATATGCTTGTTTTCGAAGAGAAAAGTTACAGGACAGATACGCTGCTTGAAAGATTGGCAGATGCAGACAGGAGACTAGTCCACGCAGCAGGCAGTATGCAGCTAGATCCCACCGAGGGCACTCTCTTACCACGACTCTTCGACAGGCAGCTATTGCTGAAAGCATTCAAGCACATAGACATGCAGAAATTGCACGACGTAGTTGTGTTCGACGACGCGTTAATTTACTATGAAGCTCACAAGATATCAGACAGAGTCAGTATGATAAACGATGCAGTAGTGCACAAAGAGCCCACCGGCCTACTCGCAGTATTGAGGCATAACTATAGGTATGGCGCTAGCGTGAGAATGCTACTGAAATACGGGGAGTACAACCAACTTCTGGCAAAAAAGGCGCGGTTCAGGAAAGTGAAGATTACGAAAGACAACCTAGGGCTGGCGATTCAGAGCTACGTGCTTCTAATTCTAAAAGGAACCGCATACGAGTTGGGAAAGCTCACAGGGTGAAGTGATTGAAGAATAAAGTACCTTTGGTTTCTGTAATAATAGCCACCATCAACAGAAAAGAAATGCTTTTGCGGTGTATAGACTCTGTACTTAAAAGCACATATCCAAAAATCGAGATAGTTATATGCGAAGATCCATCAACAAATGAGGCAAGAGAATCAATACTTAACAGGTACTCTCGGTATAAAAACATCATTTATATTAAAAACAAGACAAGACTGCTCAAACCCGCTTCATTAAATAAAGCTATAAGAGCATCGAAAGGGACATTCCTTTTCCATCTGGATGACGACAACGTCGTGCACAAAAAATGCATCACCGAGCTCGTATCAACAATGCATAAGTTTCCTAAGGTTGGTGTAGTAGAAGCATTAGCGTTCTACTACTCACACCAAAACATAATCATGCATGCTGGAACTGAAAGAAGTAGATTCATGCGTGGTTATCAGTCCCCATTTTCAAACGAGCGATGGAGGAACCAATTCAAAGAAGGATACGAGATAGGAAACGCGGACAACGCATATATGATCAGAAAGAAAGCGATAAAAGCGGCAGGCATGTATGACCTTCTCTCGTATTACAACGAAGGCGCAGAATTGCAGGCACGCATCAAGAAAGCAGGCTACAGCATTGTGATAAATCCAAAAGCAAAAACATACCATGATGTACCGTATCGCCCTATTTCTAATGCAAGATATTTGTTTTCCGAGCGAGTTAATCGATACAGCGTGTACCACATAATGTACAGCAAGATACTATACGAATTTAGATATGAAAAAACTGTTCAAAAACTAACTTTTCTAATTTCGTTGCCTTTGTATTTAGGTTTTTATGTCGATGCAATAATTACGAAGCACGTAGATGTGAGGACAAAGTTTGGTTTGATTGGTTTGTTACTCAAAGGAACCGCACGTGGATTTGTTGATGCCGCACGTGTTAAACAACAAATAGAATACCTATGAGGCAATGCACATAAAAATACCAACACCAAATTAATAGATGCCAACATAATGCAATGATAAAATAAGAGGTAAATTGAATGGAAGTTCTATTGCTTACCGCGCCTCCTGGAATTGGTGGAGTACAACGATATTCTGACGCTCTGTACAAAAACATGAAGAACAACGACAACAATGTAAACATTACTAAACCCAAAATCAAAAATTTCCCATTTATTGGAGCGGCATTGAGTATGCCTTTCCAAACAATCACAATGGATGCGGGCAGTTACGACATAGTTCACAACACTACATGGTATCCGGTGCTACTGCCAAGACGTGGAAAATCAATTAACATATCAACAGCATTCGAATTTCAAGAAATTATTCATTATCCTGTGTTAGATACCATGCCACGCAGAAGTCTTAAGGAACGCATCTGGTCAAGGGTTGCTATAGAAACTGCTGAAAAAGCAGTGCTTAACTCAGACTACATGCTTGCAATTTCAACCCAAACAGTTAACGAGGCAATCAAGCTTGGGGTTGCAAAAGAAAAAATATTTCTAGTACACGTAGGAATAGAGAGGCGTTTCGTTGACACTGTGATATCTGCAAACAAAAAAGAAAAAGAATTTAAGGTTGGTTACTTAGGGGCCCTAAGTTCTAGGAAAAATATTTCGTTAGTTGTAAATGCATTCAAGTACTTAGATAGTAAAAAATATAGTCTTGACTTATGGGGGAAATCGTATGGGCTAGATGCTTTAACAGCTAAGTTCATCACTAGCCACAGCAACATAAAGCTCAATGGAGTCGCAAAAGAGAGAGACATATTAAACATTTACGATTCGTTTAATGTGTTTGTTTTTCCGAGTTTTTATGAGGGATTTGGACTGCCCATCATAGAAGCACAAGCACGCGGCTTGCCGGTAATCATCTACAAAAAAGGCATTATAACAAAAGAAGTTAGGCGATACTGTTTTGAGGCGGAAAATGCGGAACATATGGCACAATTAATAGAACATATAAAGAATAATGGGTATAATGAAAAGAAGAGGAAAATGGTAATGAAATACGCCAGAGGCTTTACTTGGGAAAAAACCGCAAGGGAAACGCTTAAGATTTATAGGCGAGTGTTGAACAAATAAAATGGGACTCTTATGGAAAAAATACTCATAACAGGAAGCACAGGTTTCATAGGCAAAGAGCTAATCCGAAAACTGCACAACAAAAACTTTGAGATACACACTTTAGAACGCTATGTAACCGGGAGGTACAGCCTAGATAACGGCGACGATTTAATAACCCATTACGCATCATTAACTGATTACTCCGCAATGAAGAGTTTAATCAGATCAACGCAACCTGACTACGTAATCCATTTGGGAGCGCTCTCTGCAGTGAGTTATAGTTATGACCATTACGTGGAAGTTTCTGAAACAAATTACGTAGGTACTATAAATTTGGCTGAGGCCTGCTACCATGAAGTACCTAGTTTCAAGCAGTTCATTTTTGCCGGAACCAGCGAAGAATACGGCATGGCACTAAGAGACAAAACCAAAAAAATATCTGAAAACTCGGAGCTCCAGCCAAACAGCCCTTATGCAGTAGCAAAAGTCGCTAGCGACATGTACCTGAAATACATGCATTCCGCATATCAGTTCCCTTATACCATACTTCGCCCATTCAATACCTACGGCAGAACAGATAACACTCATTTCTTTATAGAGCGTACAATAACGCAGATGCTTAATGCGGACACAGTTCATCTTGGAGACTCCGAAGCAATAAGAGACTGGCTTTACGTAGACGACCATGTAGATGGATACCTAAAGTCACTGGGCAACAAAAAAGCGATAGGAGAGGAAATCCAACTTTGCACCGGAAAAGGTTACACTACAAAAGAAACAGCTGAACTCATAGCAACATTAACTGGCTTCAAAGGCAAGATTATCTGGAACAGCACCCCTAAAAGGCCGTTAGACGCTCCCATACTCATAGGGGACAACTCAAAAGCGAAGAGATTGCTTTCCTGGGAACCCAAGTACACCCTAACCGAAGGCCTAGCCAAAACAATAAACTATTGGAAAAGTGTCAAAACAAACAGTAATTGAACAAACAACACAGTAAGGTTAAAGAGGTTGGTTAGTAACAGCAATTAGAGCGAGATTATATTCATTAATTGCTGACGACATTCTCCTAGAGCTAAAGCCCGAGTTTTTCACACTATAGTTGCCTCTGCCTCACATCTACAGTGTAGGCTGCGACCGGTTCCTCACGTATTTGATTTCCCTGTCCATGTAGACAAAACTCACATGACGGTCAAACAAACACACAGAGAAAAGGTCGACTTGATAGAATATTTTGAGTGCCAATTCTGAGAGAACCCAACGAAGCGCCCTCATCCATGAGGCGACTCGTGCCTCTCTCCTTATTTGCTGTCAGATGTCAACCATATTCTGTGACAGTGATGTAGTGTGTCATTTCTGAAGGTTTAATAAAGCAAAGAGTGCAAAAGACACAACAATTGGCATGCGCAAACAATGCCTTGATTAACAGAGTAGGATGCTTTGGGAAGCAACACAGACGCTACAATCCAACATGCAGAGACAGCAAGCCGGAGTTCCTATAGGCTAAACCGCAAAGACGCGGCCTTCATACTGGCTGCGCTTGTCATCGTACTGGTCGCGATCTACTTCCGCGGGCCTATGCTGCAGTACTTCGGCTTCTACGAGCCTGACGGCTTCTTCCATTATTCGGTGATACGCGAAGCCGTGGCAAACAACTTCGCCATCCCGCAGTACCTTGACATCTCAGGCTGGCCGCCCACGTGCAACATCTATCCGCCGTGCGGCACTGCAGCCAGCTTGCTGCACCACGAGGCCTTCGGCATCTACTGGGTAACGCTCATCCCCTACTTCTTCCTGCGGTACGCGGGCATAGGCTACTACGACATAATGCGCCTCATGCCGATCGTGTTCGCAATATTGGAGATGCTGCTAGCCTACATGCTCATCAGGTACAAGAACAAGGACCGCTTCCTGGGCCTGCTAGTCATGGCGCTCATCGCGCTCGACATGGGCAACGCAGCCCGTAACAGCGCGCTCATCTACCGAGGCGACAGCTTCGCACCTGCCTTCCTGCTTGCCGCGCTCATACTGACAGTGGTCATGTTCAGGGCCGAACGACCCAGGGTAAAGATTGCCTACGCCGCGCTGGCCGGCTTCTTCATCAGCCTCTGCAACCTGGTGTGGAACGGCGGACCGTTCGGTATTGCAGTCTATATCTTCGCCTTTGCGCTAATGCTGTTCCTCAGCTTCGTGTTCGACGACAAGAAGCTCGTCAGGAACCTAGGCTACATGCTGGCCGCTTTCGCCACTTGGTTCGTGCTCGTGAAGCTCTACCAGGTGCCTGAATGGATTTTGGCACAGACACTCATTAGCTTGGGCTTCGTGGCGCTGCTCATACCCATGATACTCGCATGGCTGCTCGTGCGGTACCTGCTGACCGTCAGGCACGGGCTTCCGCACGCGCTCGGCAGCCGCATGAGCCGCGTTGTAGTATCTTTGGCCGTGTTCGTCCTGGCTGTGATAGTCATCGCCGTTGCTGTGCCTGGCCTGATAACTTCGCTGCTGACCGCAGGCGGCTACTTCATAACCAGCGGTTCGGCCAGCGCCAACTCCGCCTTCGCTTCCACGATACAGGAGCTCGCCACGCCGAGCTACTCGTTCCTGTTCTACAGCTTCAACCTGCAGCTCTTCGCCACGCCGATGACGCTAGTCATGCTGCTCGCCACGCTGGCTCCAAACCTAAGCCTGATCTTCTGGGCGGCCATAATACTGCTCTCGATGCTCTACCTCTTCCTGCAGGTAGATGACAGGAATTCTAGCCCGCTAAGCGGCACAGCCAGTTTCCGCTTCGAACTCAACGAGACAATGCTACTCATACTATCATTCTTCCTTGTGATGATCTTCCTGCAGATGAACGCGATACGCTTCAACGCGCTGCTCAGCGTGCCGCTCTCCATGCTGGCCGCATACACAATATACTGGCTTGCGCTCTACGTCAAGGGCCATGCGCACGCCTACGACACGCACTACCTGATTGTGCTCATACCCGCCATAATGGTAAGCCTCACTGTCTTCGTGTCCTTCCCCAGCATGCCCGTCTACCTTGACTTCCTGCTCCTTGCAGTGGGCGCCGGCCTGGTGGGCTCCTTCCTGGCCTCCGGCATAACGTCGCTCGCCTCCGGCTCCAGCAGGGCCAGGCCGCTGAGCTACACCTTCGCAGTGGCGCTGCTGCTTGTGGCAGCGTACGGCATGCTCTCGTTCAGCGCGGCCGTGATAGCCGGCATAGTGATAGCTTCGATAATAGAGGGCTTCGCGGTGCTCAGGCTGGCGCCAAGGATAAAGCGCTGGAACCCCGCGTTCGTCATCGCGCTAGTTGCCATCGCAGTGCTGCTCATCTGCATGGCCTGGGTTGACGCTAACAGCGTCTTCGCCTACAACAGCAACACGGGCACCTGGAGCGTCAGCCTGACGCAGGCCGACGGCGTGAACACCTACTTCCTGCAGGCGCTCACGTGGATGAAGAACAACACGGCGAGCAACGCCACTGTGCTGACCCTCTGGCCGGACGGCTCCGTGGTGGAGGGCGTGGCCAACCGCACCAGCGTCACTGACAGCGTTGGCTCGCAGAACGCGGCCAAGGGCGACCTGTTCGCGGCCTGGCTGCTCAACGACAGCAGCGACCCTGGCTTCCTGCTGGCCAACTACACAGGCATGCCCCAGTACCTGCTAGTGCGCTACTTCTGGCTCCAGGCTGAGAGCGGCGGCATATTCACGGAGGCGAAGATTAACAGCTCCCTGGCCTCCTACTACGGCATAAGCGAGTTCGCCAGCGTGAACAGCACCAGCAACAGCAGCGCGCTCCTCTACAGGTTCGGCGGCGTCAACACCGAGGCGGACCTGCTGATAAAGGGCGTGAACGGTACCAGCCAGTACGGCAGCTGGCTGGTGCTGCCCAGCGGCACCAGGTCGCCGTTCACTTACACTGCAATATACAACGAGTACAACAGCAACTTCACGCTGGTCAGGCAGGCCACCACGAACGCGAGCAACGCGGCCACGTTCCTAGTTACCTACACGCAGGCTCCGGGCAGCAGCGGCCCTACGCT
This sequence comes from Microcaldota archaeon, assembly GCA_021792095.1. Classification (GTDB taxonomy): domain Archaea; phylum Micrarchaeota; class Micrarchaeia; order Micrarchaeales; family CABMGC01; genus JAJYVH01. Next base: position 8,115 of record JAJYVH010000001.1, read on the forward strand.
CACCGGCGCCTACATGGCCAACCCCTACCTGGCGTACAGCAACATGTTCAAGTTCCTCTACCTCTGCGGCGGCAACTCCTGCCTCTGGGACAACAACATAGCGTCGCTGAAGCTCGTCTACGTGAACCAGGACACCAAGATATTCAGGATAGAGTACAACATGAGCAACGCCACCGTCGCCAGGGACTACGCCGGGTACTACGGCTGACGGCAGTGCCGTCCGGCCTGCTCCGGCCAGGCAACGCCGGCCTAGGGAAAGGGCAACGCTTAAATACCTATTGATTAATATGTTAACTAGCTACATAAAGTGTCTATAATGAACACAATTATCAATAGGCTCGATGACCTCCCGGCAGTCATAGACACGCACAGCCTCGCGAGACTCACGCACGGGCGCCTGACAATGCGCATGCTCGACTACGCCCTAGGGAAATACGCCAGGAGCGGCAGGCTGGTGAGGATCAAGAGGGGACTCTACTCCAAGACGGCGGACCCGTTCTACGTGGCGAGCAGGCTGTACCGCGGCTACATAGGCCTCTCGTCGGCGCTCTACATGCACAGGCTCAAGACTGAGGTGGAGGGCAGCGTGCTTGTCTGCGTCGCGAGGCCGATGCGCCAGACCAGGTTCCTCGGCAAGACGCTCATGCCAGTGAACCTCTCCAGGCTTGCGTTCGGCAGCACGCTGGTGCAGCAAGGCGGCTTCGACGTCCCCGTATCCACGTACCCCAAGACGGTCTTTGACATGCTCTATAGGCCTGCCTACGCCAACTACTTCGACCTCTACAGGGCGCTGCATGAGAGGCGGCTCGCCCCTGGCGAGTGGCGCGCGCTCTACCGCTACGTCTTAGCAGCGAACCTCGCAACTGCCAGGCGCGCCGGGTACGTGCTGGAGCGGGAGGCGCCGGTGTGGTTCGTGAAAGCCCTGAGGCGAAGGAGCGACTCCACCAAGGGTGCCTCCTTCTTCCTCAAGCACAGCATGCGCGGCTACAGCCCAGCCTGGAGGTTGTTCGATGATATAGGCGTTGATAGGTGGAAGAATGCTGAATGAACCTAACTTTGACGAGGCAGCAATAAGGATAGGCATAGCGAGCGACAGGCTGCGCGAAGGGCTCCGTACCCACGAGGTGATGGGCGTGCTGTTTCCGGCGCTCGAGGTAGCGGGGCTGGAGGTGGGGCTCTACGGGGGCACGGCGCTGAACAAAATATACTTCGGCAAGAGGCAGAGGCTCTCTTACGACATAGACATCTACTGCGTGTCTCTTCCGGGCGTTGTCAAGGCGATACGCTCGCTGGGTGGCGAGCAGGTCGCAGGGGTGAAGGAGAAGTTCGGCAGGAACGAGCGGCGAAGGCTCAGGCTCAGGGGCGTGGACATAGATCTATGGGAAGCGAAGATGCCGGAGAAGCCAGCCAAACTGCAGGCCGTGGACCTGCTGCAGTACCTCGGCTACCTGGTGCAGCCTGTGGTCGTCCCTTCCTTCAGCCTCGAGTACCTGCTCGCGAACAAGACAATCGCCATGGCGGACAGGAACGAGCTCAAGGACATATACGATACGTGGATGGGACTGAGCCTGATAAGGGACAAGCGGAAGTACAGGAGATATTTGCGCGCAGTATCCAGGGAGAGAGGGATAGAGGATTACGAGGGTTACATCGATTACCAGATCAGCGATGTGATGCTGAGGAACCTCGGCTATTACGAGAAGAGACGCATAGACGTGACAGAGGTTCCCACTACGGAACGCATGCTGAGGGAGATAGCCGATGCGCTGGCGGCCATGTAGGCCTGCATGGCCCAGCCCCTGCCCTAGCGCAGCAAAAGGAAAAGAAAACAAAAAGAAAAAGAAAGACTGGGCAGACTAACGCTGCCCAGCCAATCGCAGCCTAGCTGTAAAACACAGCCTTTTACTTCTTCGCCAGGCCCGCTCCTATGAAGGAGAGGACGAAGCCCAGCAACGTAGCCCAGAGCCACGGCTGGTTGCCCCATGTCAGCGCCACCAGCGTTATGCCGGCGACCGCTGCTGTCTCGAGGCCGAAGAGGCTAATGTTGGGCCAGTTCATGCCAGTCACGTAACCGAAGCTGGCAAAGAACAGGGCTATAGCCGCAATCACAGCTGCGCCCACGAACAGTGGCGCCCAGAATGCTCCGACACCTGTGAAGACTCCGCCGCTCACAGACAAGGCCCCTGAGAAAATTACTCCCAGAAAGACCAGGCTTCCTATTATCTGGAGGACAAAGGCTCCCCAGTTCTGTTGACTTCTTGCCATTCAATCCCTGCGGATAAAGCAACGCTAAGCCTTTTAAACATATTCCCATACCGTGCGGCAGTGTTTGACAAAAGTCGAAGTCGGCAGTGCCTTTAATATGCAGCACTGGCCTGCGGCCTGCGGCCTGCGCGCCCGGCACCGCGCAGCCTGCGCCGCTTTTCTTTTTAAGCTTAGCTGCGCAACAGTTAGCATGCGCTTCGCCTTCGTCTCTGATAACGCCTACCCGTGGTTCAACGGCGGCATAGAGAAGAGGCGGTACATAATAATGCGCAGCCTGGCCAAGGAGGGCCACGAGGTGCACTGCTTCACGATGCGCCACCAGCACATGCCCAGGGACGAGTTCACGCACATGGGCATAAGGTACCACTGCGTGGCCAGGGCGATGGACTGGGAGGGCATGTACAGGGGCGGCAGCGCAAGGAGGAGCATACGCATGCCGCTGCTCTTCGCGCTCTCCATACTGCCGGCGATGCTGCCCTACAGATTCGACGCGGTCGACGCGGACTCCTTCCCCTTCCTGCACCTCTTTCCGGTCTGGCTCTACACCAGGCTCAGGGGCGTGCGCTTCGCAATAACGTGGCACGAGGTCTGGAGCATGGAGTTCTGGTCCCACTACCTCAGGGGCCTCGGCAGGCTGGGCTTCCTCGCCGAATGGCTCTCCTCCCGCCTGGCCGACGTGCACATAGCCAACGCGAGCACAACCAAGGAGCTGCTGGGCAGCGTGCTCGGCGTGGACGCCGGCAGGGTGATAACCTTCCCCGTGGCCGTGGACAGCGACGAGGTGAAGCGCTTCACAAGGGGCCGCTTCGCCAAGAGGAGGCAGTTCGTGAGCATAGCCAGGCTGGTGAGCCACAAGCGCGTCTGGCTGGCCATAAGGGCGGTAGCGAAGACCGACGCGAAGCTGATCGTGGTGGGCCGCGGGCCGGACCTCGGGGCGCTCGAGAAGCTCGCCAACGAGGTGGCGCCTGGCCGCGTGGCGTTCAGGCAGGCGGTCAGCACGGCTGCGCTCTACAGGACGCTGATGGAATCCAGGGCGCTGCTCATGACCTCCGCGCGCGAGGGCCTCTCGCTTGCAACGATAGAGGCGCTGGCCGCAGGAGTGCCTGTCGTGATCGCGACCACGAGCGTGCTGCCCAAGGAGGTGAGGCGCATGTGCGTGGAGGCGAGCGAGGAGGGGCTCGGCAGGCTGCTGAACGAGATGCTGGCTAGCGACAGGTACGCTGAGCGCGCGATGCGCATGAGGAAGAGCGTGCTCTCCACGTTCTCCGGCGACTCCTCGGGCTCCGTTTACAGGAAAGTGGCCGGCGCCGATTGGCTTTGCTAATAAAGTTCTCTTTTTAGCCTGCTAAGTTAGCATTTTTATTAGTTTATTAGCATATAGAATTATGCAAACCCCCAGACAAAAATATACTCTATATTTGGATGCCAGTGGGGACTCTGGTTGGGTTGCCCCAAATGGAACCAGTAAATTTAAGTATTACGTTCTCGGCGGGCTCATAGTAACTCCTGAGCAAGAAAGTCAGATGATAGTGGGTTACAATATGCTGATGGAGAAACATTTTTCCCTGCCGTTGAGCAAACCTTTCGAATTGAAATATACTTACATAACTTCGTCGGTAAAGGAACCTTTCAAATTAATGACAGAGGAGCAAAAGAAGGCACTTGCTGATGATGTGTTCAAGTTGATTATAAACTTAAATCCGATACTTATCGCCACTATAGTTGATAAGGAACGGCTCAAAAACAGATATGGAATAGGAGCGTATAACCCAACACACTACGCTCTCAGAGCTACTGCTGTTCGTTTCTCTATGACTCTCAAAGGGTTAGAAGGGATTGGAGAAATAATAATGGACGAAGATAAGACAGATCTGCAAACTTTTCTTTCAAGGGCACGCCGTGGAGATTTAACAATAAGAGGATGGAGATACAATCCAAGATATAGCGAGTTCTTAGAACCTATAATAAACAGCTTGCTTTCGACGAAATCCGAAGATAGTGTGGGGATCCAATTAGCAGATTTTGTTGTTAAAACACTATGGTTCAAATATGTGTATGATAAAGGGGATAGATTTTCTCAAATAGAACCTCTTTTCTTCAGACTTAAAGGAAGACGTGTAGAGCCTTCAGTGGTACCTGCTTGAAGGAAAGGTAGCCACCACATCTCACGATGTAATGGCTAACGGAGCCAAACGACCCCTCCTTTACCTGATAATATATTATGTATTGATTTTTATTAATTACTCTACTTTTGTTCGGGTTAGCTCTGGCTCTATTCCCAAATTGAACATCTCCGCTATCACCACCGAAAGGTTGTAAGCTATCAGCTTGCACAAGAGTTCGTTCATCTGTGCAACTTCGTTCTTTGATTTGAGAATGTCTCCGAACTTGGTCTTTATCGCCATAAAAGTAGTCTCCACATTACTGCGCTTGTGGTAATGCTCCATAAACTCGGCTTCGTGGTTCTGAAAGAACAGAAAGGCTCGCTTCCAAATCATACTGCCTCTTGCCTTTCCTGTTATGTTTGCCCTGAAAGGTATGTAGCCAATTCCGCCAAGTTCGTCTATCACCTCGTAGTTTCTGCGTGAGGCATAGGCACTATCAGCAACCACTTCCTTTATCTGAAAGCCCGCTTTCGCAGTCTCTCTTATCAGAGGCTCTAACTGCGGAGAGTCGCCAGAATTATTACCACTCATAGAGACGGCGCAGATTACGTTAGTAGTAGTCCCACAGACGCCGTGTAGCTTGACCCACTTGTGCTCTTTCGGAGTGCCGTATTTATCGCTTGCGTATTCGCTAAAGCGGTTAGTCCTGAAGCCTGTGCTATCTATTGCGAAGGTCGTCTCTATGCTTCGCAGAGGCATAGCTGAGATTGCGAGTAGCTCGTGCAATATAGGAGTCAGTTCAGGTCTGTTCAGGGTGAGGTTTATTGTATTGTAGTTCGGTGCTTTCGCTATCAGGTTCCTTTGCTCTGCGAACTGATACAGCGAGTGCGCTCTCCTGCTTGAAAGCCCAGAGTAGACCTTTTGTATTGAGCAGAATATGGCCTCTTTTAGAGGTATGCGTGGTCTGCCCATAGCCTGCGTTGGTTCAGGCACGTTCTGAACGAGGTCTTTCAGTAGCTCGTCAAAGAGTCTTACTTCCTCGTTCTGCGCCTTCGTGTAGGCCGACCAGTTCTGAGGATAGGTTATCCTCTTGGTCTGTGTTATTGTAGTAGTGCCGTCTTCGTTGAGGTGCTTTTCTATCGTGTATTCCACAGCCCAGACGTGCTTACAGCGTATGCCCCTCTTAGTATAATCAGGGCAGGTGCAGGTTGCGCCAGTAAGCGTCAGTTCGACTCTGTAATCGGCGTTCCTGCTCTGCGAGGGGACAAGCCAATACTTCCCCTCTTGCCTAACCTTCTTCGTGCTGGCGATCGCCAGACCCTTCTCCTTCCTTATCTGCACGAGTTCTTGGTATTGCATACTATCACTTAGTTACCTATTTAATTACCTATAATTATAGGTAACTAAAGATATATAAGTATATCGTTACCTATAAATAGACTATAATTAGACTTTGGTTAGCCTATGACGAGAGTAAAGAAAACTGATAGTGGCGGGGATAGAACAATCTTAACTAAAGCTAATGATGCGAGCTATTCTTTAAGAACAACCGTCCCGAAAGGAATTGTAAATCAATTTGTTCTTAAAGAGGGGGACTTTCTAATCTGGAAAATCATTCCGAGCTCAGATGGAAAGGGATTGGCAATTTCTATTGAAATTGAGAAAGGGGTGAAGAAATGAATGTTAGAATAAAGTATATAAGATTTTACTTCATTACACATTGCATTAAAACTACGCTATGGCTAAAGCGTTTTACAAATTTAAGCCGACTACTTCTTTGGGTGATCACTTCAGGGATAGTTTTAGCAGTGCGTGGTGATTTTTATGCAAAATAGAGGAGAAAACGAATTTCATGCTTATGAATATCTAAAATACGAGTTACTAAAGAAAAAAGGCTGGATAAATGATCAGCTATACATTCGCCAAGAATGTCTATCGATCAAGCCGATTGCAAAGCAATTAGGTTTAACCAACCCAGACGGCCTCATTGAGATAGGAAAAAAGGAATACTATGTTATAGAAGCGAAAAATGCAAGAAACGAAATAGAACTTGCGCTTAAAGAAGCACGGGAAGAGTATGCTGAAAAAATAAACAGAGGCGGAGAAGTTAATGCACATTTTATAACAGGATTAGCTGGAAATGACTCAGAGGGTTTTATATGTAAAAGTGAATTTTTAAAGGATGGAAAATGGAAAAAGATAACTGAAAATAATGTAGAACTTTCTGGGCTACTTTCAAAATTGCAAGTTGAAAGTATCCTAAAACAAAAAGATAACAACATAAAGGAGGTGGAAATAACAGATGAAGAGTTCTTACATTCTGCAGAAGAAATAAACGGGATTTTACATGAAGGGGGGATACATAAGGACTATCGTGCACGAGTTATTTCTGCAATATTGCTTGCACTTGCAGAAGGGACTGAAATAAATCTCGACGAAAGACCTTCTGTGTTGGTAGACTCGATAAACTCAAGAGTAGATCTGATTCTTAGAAAACATAAAAAACCAGAATTTGCAAGATTTATAAAAATAGATTTGCCTTCAAGTGAAGATAATCATAACAAATTCAAAAAAGCACTCGTATTGACTATACAAGAATTGTTAGGTTTGAATATAAGATCAGCAATGAATTCGGGAAAAGATATTCTTGGAAAATTTTATGAAGTGTTTTTAAAATACGGGAATGGCGCAAAAGAGATAGGGATTGTTTTAACTCCAAGACACATAACCAAGTTTGCAGCGGAAGTTCTGGATGTTAAGGCTAATGATTTAGTATTAGATCCTACTTGCGGAACAGGAGGATTCTTAGTGGCAGCATTTGATAAAGTTAGGAATGAAGCACCTAAAAATGAATTTGAAACTTTCAAAATGTATGGTTTATATGGAATAGAACAACAAGATGCCGTTGTTGCTTTAGCAATAGTGAACATGATCTTCCGAGGAGACGGAAAAAATAACATAATAGAAGGGGATTGTTTTGCACAATGGTTAAATGCAACTACAAAAAACAATATTTCAGTTGCTGAATACATATCAGAAAATAAGAGTAACAGAGTCCCCCCAATTACAAAAATTTTAATGAATCCGCCTTTTCCTAAAAAGAAAACCGATTATAAACCCTACTTATTCATTGAACATGCATTAAAACAGATGCAAGACGAAGGATTACTGTTTTCTATTTTGCCTTATTCAAGCATGGTAAAAAGTGGCGGATATCTAAACTGGCGTAAAAGGTTGCTACAAGGAAATACTCTTTTAGCTGTTGTTACATTTTCAGATGTTTTTTATCCAATCGGAGTTAATACAATCGGATTGATCATTAAGAAGGGAGTTCCGCAGCCAGAAGATAACAAGGTTCTATGGATCAGAGCATTGAATGATGGCTACCTAAAACATAAGGGAAAGAGAATGGAAAATTCCAGAGCTAAGAATGATTTTCCTATGATAGTGCCTCTACTTAAAAGTTTTATTAAAAATCAGGGAATAGAGGTTAAAAATATTCCTGCATTAATTAAAGCAGCTCCTATAAATTTCAGGGATACTCTGGTTGAATTAATACCAGAAGCATATTTGGATGATAAAGAGATTAGTTCCGAACAATTACAAAATGAGATAGAAAACTTAATGAGAGAAAACATTGCATTCAAAATAAAATTTGAAAAAAAGTTAGATGGATGATTCAGTGAACAAACTTATACAATTATTTGATATAAAATACGGCAGTAAGGGTTACGATAACAAATCTTTTCTGGACAAAGGAAATATGCCACTTATTGCATCTCAAGGAGTGGATAATGGTGTCTTTGGATTTTTTGATGTGCCTGAAAAATATAAGAGAATTATAACCGTCCCACGAACGGGGAGCATAGGTTATGCCTTTGTGCAGTTAGAAGGATGCAACGCCACCGATGATTGCATGGTCCTTTTACCTAAAAGCGAAATGACGGATGAATACCTATTCTATATTGCCACAATTATCAGAAATCAAAGATGGAGATACAATTACGGGAGAAAAATAACTCCTAAAAGATTAGCCCAATTGGATGTAAAAACACCCACAGAATTTACTGCCCCGTTAAACTTCGCTTCCATCTCAAAGCTACTTATTCCAAAACAAAGAGAAGTAAAAGATATTGAATATGGTGTTGATACTAAAGAATTCGAAATAGGACAATTTTTTAAAATAAAGAAGGGAAAATATCATTCAGTGAACGAGTTAGAGGAAGGTGAAGTGCCCTTAATATCCTGTTCAGAATTTGATGAAGGAATTGCGGGATTTTATGATATTCCTGATGATCACACTGAAATGGGAAAGATAACCGTGGCTTATGATGGGAGACCACTAACGGCAAATTTTCATCAATACAAATTCGCAGCATATGATAATGTGGGCATTTTAGAGCCGAAAGTAAGTATGAAAACTACAACATTGCTTTTTACAATTTTGCTATTAAATAATGAAAGATGGAGATACAATTACGGGAGAAAATGCTATAAGCAAAAATTAGAAAAGTTAAAGATAGATTTTCCTATAGATAAAAATGGCAATATTAATGAAAAATACATTGAAATGTTATTTAAGTCACGAGATTTATTCGGAATAATTAAAAATTGACTTCTTTAGCAGACCTTCGACTTTTTTAGCAGGCTGGACTTTATTAGCAAAGCCGCGCCGATTGAAATCTATATATATTACATCATGGAATGCTAACTGTGTTGCATGCGTCTGAACGACTCCATCCCCTTCCTCCTGCTTCTCATTAGCCTGATTCCTCTCCTGGGCCTGGGCTATGCAGCGACGGCGCACGGCGCCCATGCTGGCGCCGCCGTCGCCGGCGTATCGCTGGCAGCCGCGGGCGCAACGCAGGCGGTACAGCAGCCGGGCTGCAGCCCGGACGTATCGAACCCCACCAGGCAGACTGCCGGCCCCACAAACGTGTGCGGCAACGGCGTAGGCACGAGCTGCATAATCAACGGCTGCACGTGCCCGTCGTACTGCACGGTCAAGCAGGCAGGCAGCGGCGTCTGCCCACAGGAGGGCGCACAGTGCGTCTGCCCGCTTACGCAGCCTAGCAGCACCTCCACGAGCTGCAGCAACTACTGCGGCTCATCGGGAGCCGGCAGCACCGGTTGCGGAGGCTCCACAAGCATAAACTCGCCGGCCACCTGCTTCCTCACCGAGACAGCAACGCAGAGCTTCCAGGTGCAGGGCGGAGGCTCCATATACCAGAGCGGCACCACGCAGACGACGAACTCGCCGCAGGTCAGCAACGTGGTGGCTTACAACACATACAACGCCCCTGACTTCCTGCTCTGCCCGCTGGACGCCAACGCGCAGGGCAACCAGCACCCGACAGACCAAAGGTACTTCTACACCGGCGCCTACACGGGCGTGGCCGGCGACGCGTGCCTGAACACGCAGGACAGCCTGCAGACGCAAATCGCTTTCCCCACCTCCATCTCCTGGTCCACGGACTCGTGGGCTACCGCGAGCCCGGGCAGCCTGCAGGTAGACGGCCCTGGCTCGATGCAGATCCAGCTCCTAACTTACTCGCCGATGCTTGAGGTGAACGGCCAGGGCACGATAAGCAACGGCTACGACAGCAACACGTACATATTCCAGAGCGTGCCCTCGCAGGCCCAGAAGGCCCTTTGGACATGGCACGCTGTCTTCGTGAACATGAACGGCTACCTGCCCGATTCCTACACTGTGAGCGCGCAGCCTACCATACAGTTCACGTTCACTGTGTCGGGCACCAGCACGGCAACGAGCACAACCACAATATCCTCAGGCGGCGGGGCCGGCACAACGCTCACCACGATAAACCCCAAGACCAAGCTGGCGCAGGGCGGTGCCGGCGGCCAGACGGCGCCCACGACCCAGGCGGGCGCAGCAGGAGGCCAGGCGAGCTTCTCCGGTACCTGCACCCCCAACTCCTGCATTCTCAACGGCTGCACGTGCCCGTCGAGCTGCCAGGTGGTGCAGGACAAATCCTGCCCGCAGGAGGGCGCGGAGTGCGTCTGCCCGCTGCAGACCAGCCGCTCGTCCACGACCACGCTGGAGACTTCAGTGTCCTCTACGTCGCAGTCCACTTCCACGTACCTGTCCGAGTCCACGTCCGCCTCCACCTCGGCCTCCATCTCAGCCACCACGTACGAGTCGACGACTACGATAGAGTCAGGGCCGCAGTACTACACGTGCACGTACCCGTACAGCTACAGCGAGACATCCTCGCTGAGCGGCATATCGGCTACCCAGATACCATACACGGAGAACACGCCGAACGGGCCGAGCACCTTCAGCGCTGACGTAGTGCCGTACCTCACGTACGACTTCAACATAAGCGCGCCTGGCCTCCAGCTCATGAACCAGAGCTACGACATCTTCGGCCCGCTCAACTACTACAACCCGGCCAACAGCATGGACCTCTTCCCGATAAACACGCCGGGCCAGTTCTACGTGAACTACAAGAACGAGCTCGTTTCCGGCAGCGAGAGCGCGATGGGCCAGCTCGGCTCCTTCATATCCCAGCTCGTCGGCCGGGGGCCGGGCAACGGGCTGCAGGGCGGAGGCTACGCGTCCGGTCCCATATCCGTTGCCGCCACCCCGACAGACTTCGTCTTCGTCCTCAACCTGAGCAACGGCGGCACTTATTACCTCAACACGCTCAGGCTCATACCACAGGGCTACTACAACATGAGCAGCGACCAGCCCGGCAGCGTCTGCCAGAGCGGCTGCTCCACGCAGCAGCAGTGGGACAGCGCGTGGAACCAGTACTGGAGCAACACGATAGCTACGCAGAACAGCATCACCTATCCGGTCGCAGCGCCGCTGAGCTTCGGCACCGAAGGCAGCGTCTGCAACCTGTTCCCGAGCGGCAGCCCCGGCAGCTTCGACTGCGAGTACTTCACCCCGCTCAACATAAGCGCTGACTACTACGGCGACGTCTTCGTGACCGGCTACGAGACGCAGTACGCTGTGCCCTGCACAAACCCCAACAACCTGAACACGTGCCACACGAGCACGACGGCGGCGCCAGGGATAATGGAGATAAAGGGCGCCACCGGCTCGAGCCCGCAGGGCATAATCAGCGTATACGGCAGCAACGTGCCAGTGCTCGACGAGATAACGGCGTCGCCCACGGGACAGCAGGTCTACGCGGCCAACGCGAGCAGCGGATACATATACGCGTTCCAGGGCAACGACCTGACGTACGAGGACAACTTCAGCCTCGCGTTCGCGCAGCAGAACCCGGTCACAGGGCAGGTGGCCGGCACGCTCAACATAAGCGACTACCTGTACAAGGGCGGCCTCTTCGGCGTGGCCTTCGACGGAATAGGTGGCACCCAGAACGTCATGGCTACCGGCACCGTCGGCGGGTCGACGCCGTGGCAGGGCCCCGCAACGGAATTCGACACGGCGAGCAACCACCACCCGCTCGGCATACAGGACGTGAACGGCTACCTCTACGTGCTCGACGACTGGTCGGCCGCCATGGACTGGTACTCGTGCAACCTGTGGGGCGGCGGCTGCCCTGAGACGCACCTCAACGCGCTGATGCTCAGGGTGCTGAACGTCAGCGGGGCTAACGTGCCCATAAACCCCACCCAGTTCAACGACGTCTGGCAGCAGCAGGCATGCGGCGTGGCCGCAGGCTCCAACCCGTTGCCCAACAGCTGCAGCACCGACACGCTCAGCGAGGTCAACTCGCTGGTGCAGTGCACCCCGGGCTGCACGGTGCAGCAGGAGAATGCGTGCACCATAGGCAGCGGCGATTACGCGCAGTCGGGCTACGACTATGTGTGCGCGGCACCGGGCACGAAGTCCAGCACGTACTACAGCCTGGCCACGGGCACGTACGCAAGCAACCAGACATACCCGCCCTACGGCTGGGTGCTCTCGGCGAACGTCACGTTCAAGGACAGCGGCAACTCGTACGGCTTCTGCTCGTCCGGCAGCTGCTACAACAACCAGGTCAACATCAACAGCCCCTACCCGGCGATAGGGCCAGGGCTGCAGGATGCATACTCACCCATGACAGGCATAGGCTTCTCGGTGAACTACAACTCCACCATGGACATAGTGACGCCAACCACCACCAAGTGCGAGAACGGCTTCTTCGGCTACTGCTGGGGTGGCATAGGCACCGAGGTCTCCACGCCCCAGTATGCGGAGCTGCTGAGCGCGCGCATAAACATCGAGAACTACACGAAGCTGTTCGCGGGCTATCCGCAGTACAGCTGCTACAGCACCGATTCGGCGAAGGGCGGCGCCTGCACCTACTCGCCTGACGTCGGCAAGCTGGCCGGGCCCGTATACACGATGAGCAACCCGTTCTACTACCTGGAGAACCAGGGCGCCACGCAGCTGCTTACGGCAGGCGGTGCATACTACTCGTCGTTCACCCCTACGACTGCGCCGGGCACGTACAAGAGCAGCGGCACGCTGCCGCAGCTCAGCATGCAGACCGGCGCAGGCTGGGGGCAGAGCGTGATAATCAGCGCCACGGCCTCGGACCTCAAGGACCTGGTGCAGATATTCATAAGCGGAGTGAACAGCGGGGCTGCGGTGGCGCAGGGCACCGGGGCTGTGTCGTACATCGTGTGCCAGACAGCGCCAGGCATAGGCAGCCCATCGAGCCTCAACCCGCCAGGCTGCCTCGCGCCCGGCTCGTACACGGTGACCGCCACGCAGGTGGACAGCCAGGGCACCGTGGGCTACCCAGAGCCTTCGAACACGCTGACGGTGCAGGACACGCCGTACATCAGCCTGGAGTCGGGCACCGAGGACCTCGCGGCCACGGGCACGCCTGTGCCCGACAACGTCATAGCGATAGCGCCTGCAGGCGCAGCGGTCACAATGGAGCTCGTCTTCCCTGACGGCAGCACTGTCGTAGGGGCCCCGAACGCGGGCTACGTCGAAGGCACGATATGCGACGGCGCCGGGACGTGGTGCCCTTCAGGCACCAGCGTGACCTCGAGCACTATAACGGCCCAGGAGCAGGGCAACTCGGGCGTGAGCTCCACGGCCACGCTTTACTACATACCGGCGGCGCCGACGGCGCCTGCACTGCCCACGGGCCAGACGCCTGTAGTGCTGGAGAGCAAGATCAGCGGCTACCTGATGGTGCCGTACAGGTACACGTACGAGGTGACGCAGACGTACAACGTGGGCCCCGGCATCAGCAGCGACAGCGCGTACACCTGCCCCACCGAGAGCCCGAGCGCGCCCCCGCAGACCGCCACCGTGTACACCGACGCGCTCATAACCGGCAGCTCCAACATGCTGCCTGCGGTGGTGGAGGGCGGCAGCACGTACCTGCAGAACCTGGTCACTGGCGGCTACTACGTGCCTAACGTCTCTGATTACGGGCTCATAGTGCCCAGGAACATACAGTACTACGCCCAGGGCAACAGGCTCTTCGGCTACGCTTATGTGAACGTGAGCGTGTGCGGCGCCTCCGGCACGGCCTCAGGCGGCATAGAGTGCTCGCAGAACTACCAGGCGCTGCTGAACGCGACCAGGCAGATGCAGTACGACATCAGCGCGTACATGCAGCCCGACACTGGCGCAGGCCAGTACCAGAGCGGCTACGAGACCATGGGCGAGGTGCAGGTGCAGCCCGCGTCGTACGGCCAGGGCCTGGTGCCTGGCGCGACGCCAGCCGTGTTCACGGCCAACACGGCCGCGCTGTACTTCGAGAACGCGCCTTCGATAATGACTGTGCAGCTCTTCGAGCTCTACAAGCAGGTGCTCTACGACAGCCCGCTCTACCTGTTCGTGAACGGCACCCAGTACCTGTTCTCGCACGCGGCCCCAGGCTGCGACCACCCAAGCTGCGTCACCACAAGCTCGCAGAGCCTGCTCGGCTACCAGCGCCTGATCTACGTCTTCGAGGACAGGTTCGGCAACAGCTTCTTCGCGCCCATAGACGCTGACGTGGCCAACCCGGTCACGCTCTCGCTGAGCGTCACGCCAGCGGTGGGCTCGCAGAACGCCAACTCCACCACCATAGCGATAAACGGCATAGCCGGCACGTACTCCGACTACGGCACTGTGTTCACGCCGCTGAGCCACGGGCAGGTGTACCTGTACTACGGCAGGGACATCAACTACGCCGCCTACAACGCTGTGCTCGACCCGACCAACGCCATAGACTGCGCATTCAGCGTCAACGACACGGTGCCTGTCTCCTCGTGCGTAAGCTCCGACCCGGTGTCGGCAACGGACTACGCGAACAGCAACGTGCTTACCTTTGCCCCGGACTACAACTCACTAGGCGTCTGCAGCCCTCCGCCGAACAGCCTGCTCGCGCAAAACAACTACGGCTGCAACGTGTACGGCGCGCAGGGCCTGAAGGCCGCGTGCAGCAACGGGGCGCAGGGCGAGCAGCGCTTCTGCGAGCCCATCTTCTCGAACGGCACAGGCACTTGCACGCCGCAGCTCGGGCTCTTCGACATAGTGACGCCGAGCTCCGACGGCACGTTCAACACAGTCATAACTGCCTGCGGCTACGGCCAGGAGTCTATAATAGCAAAGTACTACGGCTACCCCGGGCCCGAGCCGGTGAGCGCGTATCAGCCTACGCTGGCTGACAGCGAGAGCCAGGTGGGTTTCCAGTCGGGCGAGCTCTCTTTCGTGACGGCCAACGTGCTCAACTACCAGTACGCGCCCAACCAGACGGTGGCAGGATTCCAGATAGGGCTCCCGCTGCTGAGCTTCGGCTCGATAGACACGATCGCGCTAGCTGCCAGCTTGGCCAGCGTGATGCTGGTGCTGCTGCTGGGCTACCTGCGCTCTACGCGTAACCGGTACTCGGGGAGCCATCGCGGTCGGAAGGCCTGAAGATGCCGCCGGTGCCGAACAGCGTATCGGGCGTCTCCCTGCTTCGCGAGCCTGCGCCGCGCCTCCTGGCGTCGTACACGGCCCTCTGGCGCTCCATGTAGCTCGCCAGGCCCCCTAAAAAGTCCTCCTCGCTGCCCTTGAACTGGTACACGCTCATCATCACGCCTATAAATTCGTGGTAGTTGGCCTTGATCGCGTCCTCCACCTCGGCCTCCGTCTTGCCCGTGAGCTCGGCTATGTGCCTTTCCACCGCCTGCGTGTGCGTCGCGTGCACTTTAACAGGCTCCGATTTTATGCCGAGTTCCGCGGCCTTCTTGGTCACCGCATTGTTCATCGCCCTGGAAAGCGAGCCCAGGTAATTCAGTTCCCCGTCGTCGAACATGCGCCCCCCGTCAAGCGATGACGCTATCTTTAGCTCGGCCAGTATGCCCATCACCTCGGCGTTTATGGCCGTGAGCTTCTTGATGTTGCGCCTGTCGTCCTTGGTGAGGCCGTCTATACGGTTCGTTATGTCCTGCAGGCTCTTCTCATACTTCTCGGCCACTACTGTCGTCACTACACGTTTCGCCATCTCCTCGGCCTCCTTGTTAGCAAACTGATTGGCGGTATCCATAACGCTGCCCGTGCCCGCCTTTGCGCCAGAGCCTGCCGCGCCTGATGGGAAGCCGAAGCCCCTCATGTCGACGTCGCTGGCCTTCAGGTTGCCCAGATAGTCGCGCATATCGGCCATTATGCCTGTCTTTTCGGCCTTGTCCGCGGCCTTGTTCATGACGTCGAAGAAGAGCGACCTCGCGACAGCTTCCTCCAGCGTGCTCTTCAGCGCCGCAAGATTTATTTTGTCCGCCCCTTCCAAGACATAGCTGTAAAGGTGGTTCACTTCCTTGCTGTTGAGCGCAGTGCCCAGCTTGTACATGCCCCGGGCCAGTATGTTATCCTTGTTCAGCGATTGCGACACCTTACTCCTGTAGTCGCCGGCGTATTCCGCTAGCTTGTCCAGCACGTGAAGCTCGGACTCCTTGTCCTTCCTCACGCCCTTCACCCACTTCTGGTTTTCCCCCATAAGCTGCCAAAGATAGGACCTGAACTTGTCCTGATCGCTTGGCGAATACTCAGACGCGGTGGCCTGCGCCATGCTCACCACCATGTTTGCTATGTCGCTCTTTTCGCCTGAAATATCGAATGCCATGATGGCGTCGCACTTCTTGATGAAGTCCCTGGTGCTCGCCAGTTCGTCCTCCTTTGCTTTCAGTATGTCCGCAGTTTCCTTGGCATCCGCCTTTGCCCTTATCAGCGGCAGGTGTACACTGTCGACACTGGACTGCAGCTCCCTCTCCCTGTCCAGCAGGCCGCCGGTCATCTTGCCGGACACGGGGTCTGGCTTGCCGTCCAGCCTCTCGTCCAGCTCCTTGATCCTTTCCTCGGCCCTTTTGCGCTCGTCGCCTGCGAGGCCGCCGACCTTGGAGCGCAGTCCCTCACGCTCGTCAAAGAGGCCGACTCCTGTGTTGCCCGTCTTGGCATTCGGGCCCCCGTGCACCTCCATTTTTACCTTTTCCAGCTCCTTGGTGTCACTCTGGTATCTTTTGTTGCTGTTGGCCTTGGCCAGCAGCTTGCCGTATTCTGCCTGCTTCGCATCATGGTTCTTCCTGGAGTTTTCCACATCAGCTTCCAGCGCCTTCGCGGCAGCCTCCGCGTCCTTCTTTACGGGCGCTATGGTCTTGCTCAGGTCGTTGAACTTATCCAACTCCTCCTTAACGTGTTCCTTTGCCTTTTCAAACGCCCTGTCCGAAGTGCTTCTCGGCAGCGAGTTACCCACTTTCTCCATGCTAGCACCAAACATACTTATCAGCTCCCTATTTAATAGCATTGACTTTTCAGCCCTGCTTCGGACGTGGTTGCCCGCCCGGCGGCGGCTGCTGGCGCGGCGCAGCGAGATACCTATTTATATGCGGGAATGCATAGCTTATATCGGGTGTGAGCATGCTCGAAGTGCTTCTTTCCTTCGGCGGCATAGAGGCGCTTATCCCGCTGATGATAGTGGTCATACTGATAGGGGCGGCCGCGGGCCTCACCAGGAAGTTCGACTTCCTTGCCTTCCTCGGCATAAGCACGTTAGCCGGCGTCGGATCGGGGTTCAGCGGCAGGGGCTCAATAAAGGGCAAGTCGGGATACGGAAGGACGGCAGGAGGCGCCCTTGCAGGGAAGGCACCCGTGAAGTCCAAGGTGCTAGTCGGCAAGGGCCTGAAGAAGGCGAAGGACGCCATGCAAACCCGCAAGCAGATGAAGCAGGAGAGGGATCTGGCCATGGCGGACGCGTTGGGCACGGCAACGACCGGGGTCACGAAGCCAAAGATAGAGGACAAGGCGGCCCAGATGGCTCCGCATAAGTACGGCAGGGTGAGGATGGTGTTGGGGTACCTGCCCTCGATAGCCGGCATGTCGTGGATAGCGGGCTTGGCGTACGGGAGGAAAAAGCATGAAACGAAAAGGGGAAGGCTGACTACGGTGGTAAATCCGACAGGCGGCGCTACCATTACAAGGGAGGGCCGGATCAGGCCGGTGTACGGAAGGACGAGAGGCGGAACAAATGACCAGGACCAGCAGACCGCGGGCGAAGCCGCCGGAGCGGAAGGAGCGGGAACCGCTACCCCTGCATTCGTGAAAGAACTTTCCGGACTTGAGGAAAAGAGGAAGAAGCTAAACGACGAGTATAACAAGAAGGCAAAAGAGATCGCAGATAAGCGTGCACGTTTGGAGAACATTAGCGATGAAAATGCTAGATGGAGGAGAAGGTTGGAGAGCGACGCCAGGAAACGAAGGTTGGAGAGCGACGCCAGGAAACTTCGTAGTGATGTAGAACTCGAGAATGCAGTGCTTGAAAAACGCATCGAGAAGCTAAAGAACGCAAAGCGCGAATGGTACGACGCGTTGGCACTTTATGCACAGAAACAAGCAGGGACAACACGGGACCAGACAGAGAAAAGACTTAAAGAGATACAGAAAGAGGCGTCCGGAGATAAAGGCCCAACAGGCAGGTTAAAGGACTTCCTATCCGACAACGCAAAGATCGTGGGAGCTGCGGGCAACACAGACAAGATACGTGATATCGAGGCTGAATCAGGAGCAAGGAAGGCGCACGAGGAGACGCCACTCCCTAGAGGAAGGGACGAGTTTCACGAGGATTGGGCGTGGGAGAGGGATAGGAAGAGAAGAGAAAAGGAGAATGCGCGCGAGACAAGAAGGGTAAAGAAGCAAGAGAGTCAGTAGTCTTGGCGGAGCCACAGAGCCTGCGGGGGCCTACAAGATAAGATAAAACATAATTAACACTAGCACATACAATGAAATCAAAAAGAAAGGAAGCAAGAAAAGCAGGGGCTATGCCTCTGAGGACTCGTCGCTGTCGAAGTCGGAGTCGTCGCCGTCGCCGTCTTCCTCGTCGAGGTCGCCGCCTTCGCCCCCCTCTTCTTCGTCATCCGACTCTTCGCCGCTCTCATCTTCCGGTTCTTCTTCTTTCTTCGCCATTATAACCAACTTCGCGAGCGCGCCACAGTAGGCCGCGCAGGCGCTGTTATCATTCTCAAAAAACTATTTAATACTATCTTCTGGCTTAGGGGGCGCCTCCTGGCGCACAGCGCTCCGGCCCCGAGCCCGCTTCGCTACCTATTTTAAATCTTGGACGCAATGCATAGCCATGCACACCAGGGGCTTGTAGCTCAACGGTAGAGCGCCCGCTTTGCAGGCGGAAGGTTGCGGGTTCGAATCCCGCCAAGTCCATGCTTTCGCTTCTACAGTAAGATTTCTCCAGATAGGTGCACTCCTCATACAAAAGGACTAAACAAACACGCTTGGAGTACAATAGACGGATGTTGTGCGGTTCACTCAGGGGTGCCTCCAAGTAAATTGTTAAAACCCATGAATCGCACGCTTCTACCTGATAAACAGCTTGGGCACCGGGCGATCCTTGAATTGCGGCAACACACTCTTCCCGTAGATTATCCTGCACAGCGATTCAAATTCGTATCTTGCACCATTCAGGGCATTGTGCGGTTTGGGTTCCGCGCCGAGACCTGTGAACTCGTGTATTGCGTCGCCGCTCAGGAAGAGGCCGATGCCGGGCTTTCTCGGAACCTCTATGCCATTCGCAAGCATGTAAGCCATGCAAACTGAATGCATGTCGATCATCCATATAGGTATCCTGAAATCCAGAGTGTATCGCTCCGCATAGGCATTCACGAAATCCCTGTCGAAAGACGGATTCTGACCGCCTATCACATTGCACTTATTGACCGTTAGGAAAGATTGAACATCGTAGACCACATTTATCGGGTTTTTGGCTGGATCTTTAGCCTTTTTATCATCGTGGAAGTAAACTGCTTCGAGCATGCCCTCTTCTTTGATTTCGGCGCCATCAAACAGGTCGTACTCCTTGTAGAATTCATTCAGTTTATCAGTGTAAGACACGATACCTACGCTGCGCACTGCACATTTCCTTCTGTCAAGTCCGGTGGTCTCAATATCCAGAACCGCTATGTTGTCCAAGTATACCATAACATGGCCAGATTGTGTAGTGTAATGCTGTTTATTTAAATATTTTCTAATCAGAAGTCTTGTAGAGTTCACCTCAAATGCGTAAAATCGTTGAAAGTTATCAGCTTGGCGTTGCCGCTATCATCTGTCTCCACCTCGGCTATGCCTGGTTTTCCATCCTGAAGAACCTGAACACCTTGCGGAGCCACATTTCGTTAAGGTAGTCGCCGAGAAGCAGAACGCTCAGGAGCATGGTGATTATCCGTCGTATTTGTTGCCTATCAAGACAATAGCCGGCATGGCGCTTGATGAAGTAGGGGCAGAGAAGGTTCGCGCAATAATTACCAGGGAAAAAGCTAGGGATGTATATGATTTGCAGTACCTGATAACTAAAAGGAGGATAAAGTTTGAAGAAGATTTGATAAACTCCAAGCTAGGGTACTATAAAATAAAGTTCTCTCCCGACTCGTTCCTTAAAAACGTTTCTGTTCATCAAAACTATTACAACAGAGAGCTTAAGGGCCTCGTTTTCGGAGAGCTGCCCGGATTCGATGAAATAAAAGATACAATATCAGATTGGATCAAGAAGTAACTTCATATTAATCTGTTGAAGTGCTGCAGCCTTTTTAGTTCTGGTTAGCGAGAAACCCACGCTCTTTATGAGCAGTCCATGGCTTTGCATATTGCGCTGACCTACCCTTGGCGTTCGGCCACCCAGAGCGCGGCGCGCTCCTCGCGTATCTGCTGCAGCCTCTCGCAATCCTGAGGTGCGGAGGCGTAGGCAATCTTTTCCCCGTCGCCTACCCTGCCCAGCCGGTACTCGCCGTCCGGCAACGGCACCGGCTCCAGCGTGCCCCCTGCCTTCGTGAAGAGCATGGGCGAGTATATGCTGGGGAAGGCAAGGAAAAGGCTGCCCTCCTTGATAGCCTCCTTCTCCGCTATCGCCCAGAGGAGCTCCTGCGATAAGGACGCTGGCATCCACAGCGTTTCGCCCATGCGCACGGCTCCCTTGTCCATTACAGGCATCAGCAGCACGTTGCTGAGGTACACGAACCTCTTCCTAGACGCAGCGTCGTCAAGTTCCTGCAGGTACTCGTCGATCTTGGACCTGTGCAGCACCACTTCTGTGCTTTCGGCGAACGGGGGCTTGCTTATCCTGTACCAGGTGCGGCCCGCCTCGCTGAACGAGTACGCGCCATACGAGCCCGAATCCTCGACGCGTATCTCCCTGTGGTCGTACGCCACCTTCGCCTCTACATCATACGTCGGCTCCGAGGGCGCTGAATTGTACTTGTTTATCATGTCGGCGACGTGCAGCAGCTGCGCCGGCTCGCGGTCGACCAGGTTGAAGCAGCGTATGCCCGAGGCTTCCTGGACCGCAGATGCGAGCCTAAGGGGCATGGTCACGCCTCCTGCTATGAAGTCCGCCGCCTCCATTCCGGCGCTGAGCCTCCGTATCTCGCGCAGTGAATCTTGGCCCATGCTCTCGTTGGAAACGTCGTACAGGTAGGGCTCGCCAGTCGTCGCCCTGTACCAACCTGCCCCGCGCTCGAGCTCGCCGTAGCCCATGCCCGAATACGCAACCCTGAGCTCTGGATACGCTCTCGTGCTCATCATGCAGTCGCCCTCTTGCCGGCCCGAAGGGCCAGTTACCTCTATGACGAATGTCCTCTGCCTCCCGCGTTTATAAGCATTGAGAATATTTACAGAATTAACACGAAGCATTGTTAAAATGTAACGCAAGCAGAGAGAGCCGGAAACAGAAGCGTATGCAAAAGCTTATGATCTATGGGGCAGCATTATACGTGATTGCATGTTTCCGAACCTCAACCTGGATCCGAGGGCGCTGAAGGGCGTAATGGACAAACTGGGCATAAGGAGCCAAAACATAGAGAGCACCAAGGTGGTGATAAGCTGCCAGGACAGGGACATAGTGATAGAGGAGCCGCAGGTCGTGCTCATCGAGGGGCAGGGGGTGCGCTCCTTCCAGATAAGCGGGGACATAAGGGAGGTGGAAAAGGCGAAGCCAGAGATAAGCGAGGAGGACATAAGGTTCGTGCAGGAGCAGACCGGCGCCGGCGCAGCAGAGGCGAGGCAGGCGCTGGAGGACGCGAAAGGGGACAACGCGGCCGCCATACTTAGGCTGAAGAAAGAAGGGAGCTAGCCCGCGCGCCCCGGCTTCACCTTTTTCCTTCCAGGGTGCTGCCAGGGATACAGAACGAGCATCCACCTCCTCCCGTACATCTCGCTGAACCAGAGCGACTCGAAGGCTCCCTTGCCCATGGAGCGCTCCCTGCCGCCGTCTACGTCCATCATGAAAAGGCTGTCCCTGTCGTAGCCGATAACCACGGAGTAATGGCCGTACCTTGGTTCCGGTCCCGCCTGCGCTCCGCCGCCTTCCTCTGGGATGAAATTCACTATCACAGGCATGCCCCTGTCTATGCGCATCTCCAGGTCGGTTATGCCTGAGCCGTACATGGAGTCGCCGTACATGCCGTACGCCCTGGCCGCGGCCACCATGCCGGAGTGCGAAGTGCCGGCCGACGGGGTAGTGTGCGCCTTCTCTGCTATTTCCTTCTCGCTCGCGCCCACGCCCCAGTATGAGAGCACGGCCCGCAGCGACGCGGGCCCGCACGTGTAATCGGTCTCCTGGGCCACGCTCTGCACGCGAAGCCTGGCCTTGCCGCCAGCAGACCCGTAGCGGTCTTGCGCAGTTGCGCCCATGCTTAGATTACGCCCAGCAGTATAAAATAGGGCCAGCTCCGGCGCCGGCTAGAAGTCCATCCTGAAGATCTGCACTAAGGGCACCTTGCCCACCATCTTCACATCGGCCTTCTTCACCACGCCCTTGCTCAGCATCACTGCCACTGCGCGCTCGCCCACTATGTTGGCCGAGTATATGTCCTCGCTCGACGGGTCGTCCTTCGCCTGCGCCTCCTCTACCAGCTCGCCCCTGTAGAATTCGGCGTACTTGTCCAGGTCGAGCTGCATCTTGCCGCTAGAGAAGACCTTGCCGAGCAGCTCCTCGTCGCACATGGCCAGGAGCAGGCCCTGCGGGGTGCTGTGCTTCTTCACGTATATCATGCGCTCATCCGTACTTGGCGAAGAAGAACACAGTGGTGCTGTAGAGCACTCCGTACCAGAAGAGCCAGAGCGCGCCCGATATGTTGTAGAACAGGAACGAGAAGAAGCTGATGGCGAAGAGGAGCCCGGAGAAGCCTATCTCTATGCCCGCGTTGCGGAACAGGGAGATGCCGCGCATGCTGCCGCTGGTCTTCGCCTTGACGCTCTTGAACCACACCTTCGCCGGGTTCTCCGACACCAGGGCGGCCACTGCCCCCTTCAGCCTCACAAAAGCCAGGGCGAAGTTCAGCGCGAACATCATCACGCCCTTGGAGTAGGAGTTGAAGTACGCCTTCGAGATCGCTATAGGTATGAAGATCGAGAGCAGGAAGGCGCTCATGCCCAGCAGCTCCAGGTTGAGTATGGTGTAGGGCGGAGTGAATATCTGCTTTATCGAGCCGAGCGCAAAAGGCGCGGCCGATATCACTATCAGCATGGACACCACTGTGAACAGTATGAGTATCGAGGACAGGTAGTTCATGCCGAGCCCGTGGGCGGCATAGTCCATCTTCGAGAGCGCGGACATGGCGCTCTTCTTAGTCTTGCGCGCGCGCCTCATGAAGTACAGGAGGAACTGCGTGTCCCCGTAGTTGTAGCGCCACTGCTGCTTGGCCAGCTCCGTGAAGCTCTCTATCGGCTTGCCCAGGGCGTAGACGTGCGGCACGTGCAGGCTCCTGAAGTTGTGCAGGTCTGACTCGAAGCCCAGGAACGTGTCCTCCGTTATGTACTCGGGGAAGCCGCCTATCGCGTCGAGCGCGCTGCGCCTTATCACGGCGCACGAGCCTGCGTAGAGCGCCGTGCCGTTCAGCACCCTCGAAGGCTGTATCAGCCTGAAGAAGATAGCGTCGAAGAGGCTGACAGTGTCGGAGAAGAAGCTCCCTTTCCTGTAGCTCTTCTCGGTCTGCACGAACGACATGCCCGCATCCTGGAAGTAGGGGAGCAGGTCGAGCAGGAAGTTGGCATCGATGAGCTCCTCGTCGGCGTCGAAGATAGCGAGGAACTCCTCCCTGGAGCGCGCGAGCATCTCGTTGAGAGCGCCCGCCTTGAAGCCATTCCTGTTCTGCCTGTGCATGTATACCGCGCCGTACCTCTTGCTTATGCGCTCTACATCGCGGGCCACGCCGGCGTCGCTCGAGTCGTCGAGCACGTAGAAGGACAGCTTGCTCGCATCGTAGTTCATGCCCCTGAGCTTGGCCAGGTTCCTCTCCACCATGCCGGGGTCCTCGTTGAACACTGGCACGGCTATGGCCACGGTAGGCATCCTGCGCATCGGCCTGAGCCCTGCGTTTATGCGCTGCAGGTACCGGTTGTAGTACACCGACCTGTAGTAGGAGTACGAGGTCATTATGTTGAAGCCGCTGGAGATGAGCGCCAGGAACGTGAACGATATGGCTATGACGTAGGCTATGGCGCTGTTCGCGCTGAGCAGCAGGAAGACCGAGAAAAATATGCTTACGGCTGAGGCGGCGCAGAAGAGAAGCACAAACACGAGCCTGGTGAATACGCCCTTCGGCATGCCTTCTGGTTTGACGCTCATCGCATCCAGACAGGATATGACAGTAAAACATTAATAAGCAATAAGGAATTGTTTGGCCTGAATGCGCAGGCTTGCCCGCTACGCCGCAGCCAGCAGGGCAACTCCGCCTGGCTTGACGCCGGGGTTGGGATTTGAACCCAAAATCCCGTGAAGGGAACTGGTTTTCGGGACCAGCGCAATGACCAGGCTCTGCCACCCCGGCATACGTTTCTGTGCTACACGCTTAATATAACTATACAGTGCTGCGGCGCCTGCTGCGCGTGCAAACGGCCCGTTCCGGGGCGCTCGGCCCTAGTTCTGGTTGGCCTGCGCCTGCTTCCCTGGAGCCTCTAAAATTCGGTATACTGTCGCGCCCATCACAGTGACCCCAAAACCGGCCACTGCGCCTCTCCAGAGCGGCGGCAGAATGGAGCTGCCAACTGCTGCCAGCGCGACCATTGCGCTGCTTACTATAGTGCCCTCCGTCAGTGCCTTCCCGGGCCTATCCCTGAGCGCATCAACAAGGTGCGCGGCACCGCCCCTCATAGCATTGGCTAGGGACTGCGATCCTGACGATTCCTGCCCGGGCAGCGGCTTGATTTGCGGAGACACCATGCAACCACGACTTGCAATCACAATCACATCCACTTCGGCACTATATTAAGCTTGGCTTGGCGCACCGCTCGTCTTACCTATACGCCTTATTCCGTACACGACAGTAAGTCTCTCGTTCCGCCCTATGGCGTTGTGCAACGCTTCGAGTTCCTTTTTCCTGTCGAACAGTTCCGGTACCTCTTCTTTCGGGGCTAGACCAAAAGCACAGGGCCCATCTACTAGTGCCGTAACTGGAATAGCAATACCAGTTACTAGCACACATGCATCAATCCAACTACTAGTCATTACGGTCACGTATCAGTCGACAGCCTGCCCTTGTGCCCCAGGCCCTTTGATGAACTCGTTCAGCAGCGCCGTGGCGTACGAGCCGCTGGGCAGGGAGAACGAGAGCCTGTAGGCTCCGGAGCCGAGCACGCTGCACCCGAGGCCCTTGACCGGCGCCAGGAGCGGCCTGTAGGCTCCCTTCATCGAGAGCTCGGGCATCTGCCTCATCGCGAACTGTTCCTTGCCTATCTGCATACGCTCCATGGCCTCCTTGGCGTAGGTGCCCAGCTCCTCCTCCCTGCTCTCGAAACCGGGCAGCACCCCGAGAGCGAACTTCCCGGAGCCTGCGACGCGCCCCATGTCCGGGAACCCGTAGAAGTCCTCGCCGGCGAAAACTGCGCTCGTGAAATCGCCGTTCCCGACCCGGGCCTCCAGCTCGCTGTTGAAGATGCTGGACTGCACAGCGTGGACGAACATGAGCAGCGTGCCCCTGGGCAGCAGCCTGAGCGCGTTGGCGTAGTTGCCGTCGTGCTTCGCAAGATGGGCCAGCACTGTGCGCTCGCCCTTCAGGAACCTCGGGAAGTAGGACAGGGCCCGCAGCGGGTCGCGCTCGTCGGCGTACCGCCTCCTGGCCTCGGACGCCTCCTCGTTGGTCTCGTTGCCCGTGTAAGTCAGGTAATCGTCAACAGCGCCCCCGAAGTCGCCCCTGAGGATGGCGGCGCCTATCCTCGCGTTGTTGCCCCTGTAGCCGAAACGCTGCTCGCCGAAATAGTTGGGCATGAGCCCGCCCAGCTCGTCGGCCACCGCGGCGGCGCGCTCCGCGCCTTCGGCGTCCCTAACGGTTATCTCGAAGGCGTTGCCTAGGACGTCGCCCATGCTTATCCCGTCGCCGCGCCACTGGCCGTTGATCCTTATGTCCTTGATGCTGAAGGAGCTCAGGTCGGCGTCGCCGGGCGAGAAGACGCTCGCCAGCTGCAGCGTTATCGCGTTCCTGTCCTTTGTGCCCGCGTAGCCCACCGACTTCCTGCCGCGACCCAGCCTCTTGGCTATGGCGATGACAGCATCCAGCGTGTTCCAGTTGCGCTTCTCAAGCACGAACTCTATGTGCTTGCCGCCCTCCCTGTACCTCCCCAGCCGCTCGCCGGTGCAGGCTGCGCCCGGCTCCAGCACTGTGCCGTTCGCCGTTATCTCCTTGACCACGAAGTCCTCGGGAGAGGAACGGAAGCCGCCCCCGGTGCCCCTCGCCCTGGTTATCGCCAGCATGTGGAAAGGAACCAATTAAAAGCTTATTAATCGCATATTATGACTCGGACTCAAAGGGGTTGCAAGTGGCAGAACACGCCATAGCCGAAAAACTGCTCTACAGGCTCATCAAGAGGCACATAGCCGGCACCACCATGGACTCGGCCATAGCCAAGGCCAAGGAGCTCAACGGGAAAAGGATGCACGTCTCGCTCGCCTTCCTGAGCGGAGACGCCCTCGACACCACCAAGGCGAGGTACGCCACCACTACATACCTGGAGCTGATAAGGAGCATCTCCAGGCTAGGCCTCAAGGCTAGCGTGCAGGTGCCGCTGGGCCAGATAGGCTACACGATATCAAGCGGTATAGCAGAGAAGAACGTGAACGAGATACTCGGCACAGCGAACAAGCACGGCGTGTTCGTGTGGCTCGACGTGAGGAACCACAGGTTCGAGCTGCCCGGGTTCCTGGACGGCGCCAAGGGGATAGGCTACGCCGTGGACCTCGGCAAGGCTGAGGAGTACATGAAGGTCAACAAGGGCAGCATACGCGCGGTCAAGGCGCTGTGCAACGAGGTGCACAACGACAGGGAGAGCATCAACAGCGCGTTCGTCAGGCTCAGGAGGATAGCGACTGGTGTAAGCAGCATGGTCGTGCAGTCCGCGCCGGACGGCGTGATGAGGAAGCTGCTCAACGGCAGCGGGGCCGCCAAGCGCACTGTCTTCGAGCTGCAGCTCGGGTACAAGAGCAAGATAGCCAACAGGCTCATCAGGAGGGGCAGCAGTATAAGCGTCTACGTGCCCTTCGGCAAGGACTGGCAGCAGTATGCCAGGAGCACGGTGCCGGAGCGCTACGCCAGGTTCCTGGCGAAGAATATACTCAACGAGGCCTAGGATGAAGAGCACATGGGGCAGCAGCAAGGGCGGCGGGGATCCGAACATAGTGGTAACCGGGGCCAGCGGCAGGATAGGCCACCTGCTTGTCAAGAGGCTGATCGACGAGGGCAACAGCATCAGGGCCATGGTGCACGAGAAGGGCAACATCCGCGACCTGCCGCCCGGCACGGTACCGTTCGTCGGCGACATAACGGAGCCTGGCTCGTGCGGGGACGCGCTGGAGGGAGCGGAGGTGGTGTACCACCTCGCCGGGCTCAGGGAGGCGGCCAACGCCAGCACCGCGGACATGATGCGCGCCAACGTCGAGGGCACCAAGAACATAGCGGCCGCGTGCGTCAGGAACAAGGTCAAGCAGCTAGTCTTCGCCAGCACAACAGACGTCTACGGCAACAAGCGCGAGGGGCTCATAAGCGAGGACACAGAGCCGTTCGCCACTGACAAGTACGGCTACACCAAGATGCTGGCCGAGCAGGAGATAGTCAGGAGCGGGGCGCCCTACACGATACTGCGCCTCGGCACCATATACGGGCCGGGCTTCGAGCGCTCGTTCTTCAAGATATTCAAGGCGCTCAGGGAGGGCAAGGCGGTCATAATAGGCAGGGGCGACAACCACCTGCCGATGGTGCACATCGACGACGTGGTGGACGCGATGGTGGTCGTGATGGAGAAGAGGGGCGCTGCCATAAACAAGACTTACAACGTCTGCGACGGCGAGGACCACACGCAGGAGTACCTGATCAAGCTCGCGGCGGGCATGCTGGGCGTGGAGGCGCCGAAGAGGCATGCGCAGGAGCTAATGGTGAGGCTGCTGGCGAAGACCAGGGGCCTGGACAGCGACGAGCTGAGGTTCCTCACCGCTGAGAGGTACATAGACGTGAGCAAGATAGGCAGGGAGCTCGGCTGGAAGCCCAGGGTGCGCATAGAGAAGGCGGGCAAGGACATGGTCGAGGACTTCATGAGGAAGAGCGGGAAGGACGGTTCTGCTTAGAGCGTTATGAGTGTTAGAGTGTTGTCATGTCGATGAAGATAGGCAAAATAGAGAGGTACATAAACGAAGAGCTTGGCAGGAAGGGGGCTTTGCTCTTCATGCTGATAGACCCGGCTGACTACGACAGGGAGAAGGATGCGGTGCGCGTCGGGGTCAGCAGCATAGAGAACGGGGCCGACGTGCTGCTCATAGGCGGCAGCATAGGCGCCCAGGGCGAGCTGCTCGACAACGTCACGAAGGGCATAAAGGAGAAGGCGGGAGGCACGCCAGTAGTCCTGTTCCCGGGCAACATCGCTAGCGTGACTAGGTACGCGGACGCGGTGTACTTCATGTCGCTGCTCAACGCCAGGAACCCGTACTGGATAATACAGGCGCAGATGCTCGCTGCGCCTATGATCAGGCAGATGGGCATAGAGCCGCTGCCCGTAGGCTACATAGTCGTGGAGCCGGGCGGCACTGTCGGCTGGGTCGGGGACGCCAACGTGGTGCCCAGGACGAAGCCCAACGTGGCCGCTGCGCTCGCCAACGCCGGCGAGTTCCTTGGCAACAGGTTCATAATCACAGACGCGGGCTCGAACCCGCAGCTGCAGGGCTTCGGCCCCATACCGTCGAGCATAATAAGCGCGGTCAGGAAGGCCACCACCGTGCCGTACATAGTGGGCGGGGGCATAAGGGACGCGGAGAGCCTTAGGCAGGTGTACAAGGCGGGCGGTGACGTGGCGCAGATAGGCGCAGTGCTCCAGGACCACGGCGACACAAAGAGGATCATGGAGGGCTTCACCAGGGTCGCGAAGGAGGAGGGCAGGAAGAGGAGGTAGTGGAGTGTGCCCGGCATACGCCCCCTCTCTGCCGAAGAGATCGCGCTGATAGCTAGCGAGCTTAGGGACGGGCTGCTGGACGCCTACTTCAAGAGCTTCTACGAGCTGGGCGGCGGCAGCTTCCTGATGACATTCTCCAGGGAGCGCAAGGAGCGCGCTGTCTTCGTGAGCCTGGGCAGGAGCGTGCACCTGACCGAGTTCAGGGAGGAGAAGAAGGAGCCCACGCGCTTCACCGCAGGCGTGAGGAAGGCGCTCGACGCGTGCAGGCTGACAGGAATCGAGCGGCACGGAACCGATAGGATACTCGTCATGGAGTTCGGGGGCAGGAGGAACGTCAGCGTAGTGCTCGAGATGTTCGGCAAGGGAAACATGGTGCTCGTCGACGACAAGGGCCTGGTCGAGCTGGCGTACAGGAGCGTGAGCTTCAGCGACAGGAGCGTCAGGAAAGGCATGCTCTACTCGTTCCCGGCGCAGAGGGGCAGGGCAGGGGCCGGCGCCGGAGGCGCGCCGGAGCACCCGGAGCCGGTGCTCTACGTCAAGGACGGCAAGCCCCTGGGCTTCGGGATAGGGCCAGTGCAGGAGTACGAGCGCGAGGACGGAACAAGCAAGAGAAGGTTCGGGAGCCTGAGCGGGCTGCTCGACAGCCTGTACCTTGAGGAGCGAAGCAGCGGCCGGGACGAGGGCAAGGCCAGGCAGGCGGAGGAGCTGGGCAAGAGCCTAGAGAAGCTCAGGGCGCAGATGAAGGAGAACGAGGCCGATGCCAGGGAGTGCAGGGAGGCGGCCAACGCCATCTTCGGGCGCATGCACGAGCTCAACCAGCTGCTGGCGCAGGCCAGGAAGCTGAAGCCGAAGGAGGCGGGCGAGCTCGGAAGCGAGTCGGGCATAAGGGTAAAAAAGGTGGACGCGAAGAAGAAGAGCATAACGGTGGAGCTGTGATAGCGTGATGGTCAAGGTAATAATGCTGGGCACGTCGGGTTCGGCGCCGACCAAGGACAGGCGCATGCCCAGCGTGGCCGTGATCTACGACGGCGACGTGCTCCTCTTCGACTGCGGCGAGGGCACGCAGTTCCAGATGCTGGAGTACGGCATCAACCCTGTCAAGGTCAGGGCGATCTTCGTGAGCCACAGGCACGGCGACCACACGATAGGCATAGCAGGCCTGATACGCACCATGGCGCTGCAGAACAGGAAGGATGCGCTGCGCATCTTCGTGCCGATGGGCGAGGAGGCCGCGGTGCGCAGCCTGATAGTCTTCGACAGGGCGATGATAAACTACCCGATAGAGATAAAAGGGATAAGGGCGGGCAAGGCCTACGAGGGCAGGGGCTATTCGGTGAGCGCGTTCAGGGTGGAGCACACCGTGCCTACGTACGGCTACGTCTTCAAGGAGGACGACAGGCTCAGGTTCAGGAAGGAGCTGGCGCACAGGCTGGGCATAAGGGGCACGATGTTCGCGGAGCTGCAGGGCAAGGGCAGCGTCGTGGTCAAGGGGAAGCGGGTGACGCTGAAGCAGGTCTCATGGGTGCAGCAGGGCAAGAAGATAGTCTACGCCACAGACACGCGGCCAGTGCGGGAGACGCTCGAGGCGGCGAAGGGCGCCGACCTGCTGATACACGAGTCCTCGTACGTGACGTCGGAGCAGAAGCTCGCGGCGATGAGGAAGCACTCCACAGCGGGCGAGGCGGCGCTGCTCGCCAGGCGCGCCAAGGTTAAGATGCTAGTGCTCACGCACCTGAGCGCCAGGCACAGGAGCGACGTGCAGATGCTGAGCGACGCGAGGAAGGTCTTCGGCAACACTGTGGTGGCGAGGGACGGCTACAGCCTCGTTATTTAGTCCTAGACCAAGGCGCACTGAATGCGATACTGAAACAGGCAAACCTTACAAAGGAGGACGTAATCAGATACACGTGAGCGATGGATAGCGAGGCTGCGCCGTCTGATTATTTAATCTTGGCAGATGAAAGAGACCTGTGGAGGCATCGTCTAGTGGCAGGATGGCAGATTGACATTCTGCAGGCAGGAGTCCGATTCTCCTTGCCTCCATATTTTTTCCTAAGCGAATCGTTATAAAGGGCCAGCAGGAGAGTAACGTAATGTTCGGAGGTCAGGTGAAAGTATGAGCGATGCCCCAACTAGGACAAGGGAGCAGGACCCGCTTGAAGCGGCAAAGGATTACATAACGATGGACTTCTTCGGAGACAAGAGAGACATAGATCCCGGGTTCAAAGACTTCACAAGCCCCAGGAGGGAGCTTTGGTTCTCGGTCCTCGCTGGCAGGAAAGAGCATTCCGGCGATTTCCTTGTGGCCGGGGACCTCAGGTTTATGGAGGCTCTCGCTTTCTTCCAGGACGACGCCCCCTGGACTCTGGACAAGATCGGGAACGCAAGAGCCACGCTCAAGCACATAGACGATGATTATGTGAAGGGATTCAGGAGCTTTGCAAACGGCAAGGACACAACCACTGACGGGCTCATCAATATGTCCGCCAGGATCGCGCAGAGGAACGTATACGCGGACACAATGAGGATGAGGATCGAGCTGGAGTCAAAGAGGCAGGGCACATAACCTGCGCGCGCCGATACAAACGTGAAAATATGAACGACTCGACAAGAAACAACAATGCGGGGCGCATTGCGCTCAACAGCCACACTGTTAAGCACATCGGCAGCCTGAAGAGAGACTTGGAAGAGACATTCTTCGGCAGGGAAGGCAGCATCGGTGACAACCGCAGCTACCAAGCGCTGAACGAAAAGGCAAGAGAGGAGGAGGCTGGCGGTTCGAGGCTCAAGGCCGCAGACATGGAGTTTTACGGCATACTCGACATAGCGGACCTGTACAAGAAGGATGCCGCTGCCGCCCTTATGGAGATAAAAAGCCTCAACCTGGCCAGGAGATGCCGCCTCAATTACAGCGTAGCGAAGGAAGCTCTTGAGAACAGGGAGAGCAACGATGCCAGGTACACGCTGACCTTGGTGCACATCGACGCAGAGCTCCCCAGCAGCATACTTGAAAGGGAGGACGCTTCGAGTTTCCTGGTGGAAAAGGCAGGGGAGCGCACCAGGCAGCTGGACGACCTGATACACGAGATGCAGCTTACGCTGCCGGACAGAAGAGCATTCTGAAAGGGCGCGATCAGCCCTGCGCTAGTTTCTTGCCTTTCCTGAGCAGCCTCACGAACCCCTGATACGTGAGCGTGCCAGTGTTCGTGTTCCTCGGCGAGACGTGATAGGAGGCAAGCACAGTGTACCTGCCCGCATCGTACAGCCTGTTGTGCTCGAAGACACGCATGCCGCTCGCGTCAATGCCCATCTGCCCGAGCGCGGAGCCCAGCCACTTGAACGCGAAGGCGCCGAGCGGCACTATGACCCTCACCTTCTTCAGCATTTCCAACTCCCGCCCGAAGAAAGAGGTAACGCACCTCTGCGCCTCTATACGCTCCGGCCTATCGCCGGGAGGCGCGCACTTCACAACAGCGGTGACGTAAACGCCTTTAAGCTCCAGGCCATCGTCAGCGCTTACTGATTCCGGCTTGTTGGACATGCCTGCGTCGTGAATCGCCCTGAAGAGGAAGTTGCCCGACGCGTCTCCGGTGAATATCCTGCCGGTCCTGTTGCCCCCGTGCGCCGACGGAGCCAAGCCGACAATCAGCAGCCTGGCATTCGCGTCGCCGAAGCCCGGCACAGGCCTGTGCCAGTAATGCCAATCTGCAAAGCGCTTAGCCTGCTTGACGCCCTCCCTGTACCTAACGAGTCTCGGGCAGAGCCTGCAGGCGGCTATGCTGTCGTGCAGGAGCGAATCGTGCATGCTGCTATTCTGCAGACAAAGCTAGATATTGCTTGTCTCGCGCACCTGCGTTTTCTTTGCCAAACACCCGAGCCAACGAATGCGATCCATTAAGCCAATGCTTTTATACTACGAACCGGAACTAGGAACTGCGTGATAAGATGCCCACCGCTAACGTATATTACAGGGATGAAAAGGACCACGAAACGTTGAAGCCACTACTGCGCGATCTGAAAGCCTGCCTGGCCGATAAGCTGACTTGCGGGGAACTCAAGCTAGGCGAAAAAGACATGAGCGTCAGGTTCTTGCCTGTCGACGGGGACGGAATGCTTGGCAACGTGGAGATAGAGATTACGGCGCATGAATTTCCTGAAAGAGTCAAAAATCAAGACAAAATATGCTACGAAACTAAAAACTATGTTGAAGGCAAGGCCCCATCCGTAGGCGAAGTAAGAGTGTGGCTTAAGTTGGTCCAGTTGGGGCACGACACAGTATAATCGCACGCCAAGCAGAAGCTAGATGTTGTTTAGCCTTACCCTGATCTCCTCGGTGCTCAGCTTTGTCGTCAGCAGCGGTATCTTCTCTATCTGCGCTATTTTTATCGCGAGCTTGTCTACCTGGTCCAGGTTCTGTATCACTACCAACTTCGGCTTTATGGGCGCGACCCTTATGACAACCATCGGGCTCCTGCCGGTGCTCACCTGGTCGAAGACGAAGGCGCGCTCGGTCGTGGTCCCGAAGAGCTTTGGGTACTCGCTCGGGCTTATCTCGAGTATGACCTTGAGGCTGTCGAGCAGCGTGTATCCGAAGAGCTTGATCGTGTCGAGCAGGCCGGGATTGGCCGCTATCTTTGCGTCTATTATCCTTGCGAAGTCGACGCCGCTTATGGGCGTCGAGAAGTCCCTTATCGAGTAGAAGCTGCCCTGCTCCTCCTTAGTGGCGGTGAACTTCTGAAGGTTCCTTATGACCTCGCTGCCGCGCTGCTCGTCCAGGGTTATCAGCGCCTTCACGAAGCGCTTTATTATGCCCACGCCTGGGCTCGCGCGCCTGTTGCCCTCGTAGTCGCTTATCGTGCTGGCTGATATCTTGAGGTACTTGGCCAACTCTATCTGCGATACTCCGAAGAGCTCGCGCCACTTCTTCATGACGCTGCCCGCGGTCTCTGCCATTGCGATCTCGCCGGCTATCCTCTCCTCTAGGCTGTCCATGCCCCAATTCGGCAATGCAGGTTTAATAAGCCATATGTCTAAGTGCGCATCGTCACTCTGTCAGGTAAGGCCAATGGAAACGGCTCCAAGCACCGAATAGCAACATTTTTAAAGTTTCGATACTAGGTAGAGGCAGAAACCAGGTAGGAAGAATGATAGTAAACGTGAACAAAAGCGCTGTGGTGCTAGTGGCCACCGACCACAGTGGTGGCGGCGGCGGCGGATGCCCCACCCTCAAGGCTGCAGACAGCAGCGCAAGGATAAGGGATGACTACTATGGCCGTGTCGCCATAGGGAAGGGGCTGCTGAAGAAGGTATTCTAGGCCCACAACGGCAGCGCTTCGTCTATGCCGTACTGCCATCCTCTACTCCCAGTTTTACCGACTCTTTCCTGAAGAATTCGTAATCGTCCAAGTGGAAAGGCCATTTCCCTACCAGCACTCCGGTCAGCACGCTCCTTTCTATTTTGGGCGACTCTTCGCTAAATAGGGACTTGTGCAGGTCAGGCCCGTTGGTCGAAAGGCGTTCCCCGTTTTCGAAGGTGCAAATATGCACAGTATCGTATGCGCCCACGTTATCACATATCAATGAATAATCTGAGGTAGATGCGTGAAGGTCTTCCTTGACAAGGGTATCCCACAAGACAGCCAGCTTTTTCTTATGGTTTTCATTTGGCAAAAAGTTTATCGCAAAAGCCAAGAATATCCTTTTCGACGGTTCCTGCGTTAGGCACGTGAACTTCCTTATTACCTGCTCCCGCTTCAGCTTCTGGATCGCGTAGATGGCCTTCATCTGCGTAGTCTTGGACTTCAGCACCAGCTCCTTAAGCTTCGCCCTGGAATCGTCGTTCAGCCCTTTCAGTATCTTCTTCTCCGAAGGCGAAAGCCTCTCGCTGATCTCTATAAGCGGGTTCCTTATCGGGAAGAACCCCATAATAGACGCTTCCACTATGGAAATTCTCAGTATAGGCCTATATTTCCTTAGCTCGACCCTCAGGTTCCACTGCCACATTATCAGGTCCTGGGGGGTAAGCCCCACGACGTACAGGAATATGTCGAAGTCGCCTTCGCCGAGGTATGCGTCCTGGACGAACGTGTCCTTCTCAAACCTATGCTTCAAGTACTCGAAATCCGGCCTCTCTTCGAATTTTATCGTGACTATAACGCCGTCGGAAAATCCAAGCTTCCTTATGTCAAGGTCCAGAGTGTATGCGAGCTTGTACTTCTCTTCGAGCTGCGAGAGCGTGTGTGATATTGTGTGGTAGGAGATGTGCAGCTCCCTGCCCAGCTCCTTAAGGGAGCGCCTCGAGTCCTTGTACATCTCGGACAGCAGCCTGTACGGGAGCTCCTTCTCGACATACTCCTTGTTCTCCCGCGCTTTCCTCATTATAATCCCATTATTATAAAATATACCACTAATATTGCAAACAGTCTCTAATTATATGCATCCTTATCCCAATAAGTATATATACTCTTACGGCCATATGTTGTAGCATGGGGAAGGGCGTCGGGGCATTGTCCGGTGCGCTTAGCACCACTGTTTTACTTCTGTACCCCACCCACAACAGAACAGGCAACTGCCCGCCTTTCCCCATTCCCACCCATGCGGTGGCGTTTTCCTTTCCGTTTGCTGATTGATGCTAACTTAGGAGTGGAGCCTATGGACGCGAACAAGAACAGGTACGGGAGCGGGGGCACGGGAGGCGAAAGATGCTTCCTGATGCTGGAGCCTGCAGGCATGCGCGATTCGGGCGCCATCGCGAGGCGCATAGCCAGGTGCGACGGCGTCAAGGAAGTGCACCTGACGAGCGGCAGGTACGGCTTTGTGGTGGCCGCCAATGCGAGCCAGGGCAACAGCATAGGCGAGATCAGCACATACGTCAAGAGGGTCTCGGGCGCCAAGTGTATGAACGTGGCGGTGAGCCACATGGTCTACAGGTGACCCTATGCTCAGGGAACTGCTTTCCAGGAAGAAGGACGCAAAGGAGAAGGCAAGCGCGCCAGACGACGGCAGCAGGCCCGTCAAGTTCGTGCCCGACGGCTACAACTCGTGGCGCGTAGTGTGGGCGGACCAGGAACGATAGCGCCGCTGTCGCTGCTCCAGGTGCGAGCAGTCGTTGTAAAGCTTCAGGTTCCAGCCCCAGCCCTTCCTGTACTCGACCACGCTTATTGAGGCGTTGGACGTCAGCACAGACCAGTGCAGGCGCCATTGCTGCTCCAAAGGCGCGTCGCTCCCGAGCAGCACATAGCCAAGGAGCAGGCGGATGGTACCGTCGTGCGTGACCGCAAGCACCACATCGTGCCTGTCCTTCTTGGCCAGCGAGAAAAAGCGGCCGGCCCGCCTTATGCCTTCGTACATGTTCTCCTCGTCCTCGTAATGCCAGGTCCTGCTGAGCCTGTGCCTCGCTATCTGCACCCTTATCCTCTCCTCCTCTGGCGTGCCTGTCGGCATGCCCTGGAATCTAGATGGCAGCCCCCTTGACTCGTTGAGAAGCGCCGTGAGCTTGAGCCTGAGCCCGAGGCGCTCGCCTATTATGCGTGCGGTCTGCGCCGCGCGCTCGTACTCGCTGCCGTATATCGCGCCCACGCCGAACGCGAGGAGCCTCCTTGCCGCGAGCCTGGCCTGCGCCACCCCAAGCCTGGAGAGCGGCACTCCTGGCGAATGGTGAACGACTCCGCCCTCGGCCTGCACCTTGCTCTGCCCGTGCCTCACGAGTACAAGCCGCTGCATGGGATGCGCTTCAGGAGCCGGCGCCTCCGGCCCCCTTCTTCTCTATCTGGTCGTATGCGCGGGCCACCTCAGCATCGAGCCCGCCGCCCTGCGCCTGCTGCTTGGGCTTCGAGAACACAGAATAGACTATGATTGCTATGCCCAGCACGAATATTATGCCCACGATCAGCATGCCGTCGCCTATCGAGCCGCTGGTCGACTGCAGCTGGGACACAGTTATCGGCTCTACCGATACAGCGGCAGTGACAATGGCGTTGCCCGGGTTGAACATATCAACATAATAGTAGCCCTGCGGCATCGGCGACACGTTTGCCTGGTAGTCGGGCGCATGCAGCTCCGCCGAGTAGTTGGCGTAGTAGGGGTACACGCCCTTCGTCGAGTTTGCGTAGAGCTCGAAGACGCCCCTGCCCTCGAGCGCCTTGGCCTCCTGCACCGCGCTCAGGTTGCTGGAGCTCGCGTTGCCTATCACCCTGAACGCGCTGGCGTTGACCAGGTAGAAAGCAAGCGGCCCGCTGGCGTTGTAGCCTGCAGTCACTATGCCCGTCTGGTTCAGGAACACGGGCACGTAGGCAGAGCTGCCCGCGGTTATCGCTACGCTCTTGGGCGTGACGTTGACCAGCTGCGAGGGCACGGCGAGCGCCGGAACCGCGAAGAAGAAAGCCGCGAGCGCGGCCACGACAAGGATTATTCCGGTGTAGAACAGCTTCTTTTTCATTGAACCAAGTCCATTTGCGTCCTGTTTGCACTCTATTTGCCATGCTAGCCTTTTTTATTGTTTCCTAGGCTAAGCGTATTGCAGTGGTTTCTTGGACGGCGACTTTGTCAAGACTGGAATAGAGGGCCTGGACCAGATGCTCAACGGAGGCATACCCAGGGGCAACCAGGTGGTGCTCGCCGGAGGCCCTGGAGCGGGCAAGACGCTCCTCTCGTTCGAGTTCCTGTACAGGAACGCGAAAGCGGGCAACACGTCGCTGCTCTTCGCGCTCGAGGAGGAGCCGGAGCGGGTGCTCATGAACGCAAAGAAGGCTTTCACGTCGTTCACGGACATAGACGAGCTCGTGAAGTCCAAGAAGCTGATAATCGACGGCGAGGACCTGGTCGGCGTGCTGCGCAGCGGCGCCAGCTCGGACAGCTCGCAGTACGAGTTCGGCAAGATAGTCTCGGACATAGAGTCACTGGTGTCCTCAAGCAAGGCCAACGCCATAGTCATAGACTCGATATCGGTGCTCGACCTGCTGCTCAACGAGCCGCTCGCATACAGGCGCTCAATGCTCGCGCTCGCGAGCAACCTCAGGCGCCTCGGCATCACCTCGATACTAACCTCAGAGCTCCAGAACCCGGAGCGCAGCAAGCTCCAGTTCCAGACCGAGTTCTTCCTGTTCGACGGCATAATAGTGATGTACGGAAAGGGGGAGGAGGAGAAGAGGGAGCAGGCCATGGAGGTGATAAAGAT
This sequence comes from Microcaldota archaeon, assembly GCA_021792095.1. Lineage (GTDB taxonomy): Archaea > Micrarchaeota > Micrarchaeia > Micrarchaeales > CABMGC01 > JAJYVH01. Next base: position 46,492 of record JAJYVH010000001.1, read on the forward strand.
GCGGGGCACGAAGCACAGCTTCGTAACCACACCCTACGACATAACGCAGGACGGCATAAACGTCATCACTCCCGAGGACATGGCGCTGTAGGCACCCGTGGTTGGATGTTGGACGTTGCTGGTGGGGCGGAGGCGGGCAGCAGGCTCAGGCTCTACGTCGCGCTGGCGGCCATACTGGCAGTCGCGGCTGCGGCCAGCTTCCTGATAGTGCCGCACGGCACCGGCATAGGCGCGTGCAACAGCATGCTGATCGCGAACAGCAAGTACGCGTGCCTCACCAGCCTGGCGCTGCAGCGCGGCAACGCGAGCATCTGCGGCGAGGAGCCGGCCCAGTATTCGGATGCCTGCTACTCGGCAGTGGCCGAAAACACGAGCAACGTGCAGGCGTGCTCCGGCGTCCAGAACGCGACGCAGCGCGCCGCGTGCGTGCTCGACATAGCCACAGGCACCTTGGACTACTCAGCGTGCCAGGGCATACCGGAACCCTACGCCTCGCAGTGCGCCGCCGGCATAGCCGTGAAGCTCGACAACTCCAGCCTCTGCTCCGGAATAGGCAACCTCACGTACGGCGCCGAGTGCACCTCCATAATAGGCACGAAGGAGGCGCTGGGCACAGGTGACGCGCAGTACTGCGGCTCGGTGAGCGCGTCCGCTGACAAGAACATCACCGCCTACGTGCTTGAGAACATAACGTCGCAGGGAACGAACTCCTCGACGCTGGACAACGCGCTCTTCACCATGCTGCTCATACCGAACAGCACTGTAACGCCGAGGGACGTGTGCTACATGGAGCTGGCAGGCATGACGCTCAACCCGGCGCTGTGCGGCAACGTGAGCCAGGGATACGCGCAGAGCGCTTGCAACATAGAGGCCAGCAGCCCGTCGGCGAGCGCCAGCGCTTCGGCCAACTATACCACGCAGCTGGCTGCGTGCCAGTCCCTGGGGCAGTACGCCAGCGCGTGCGCCAATTCGCTGATGCTGGAGCACGCCATAGGCACCAAGAATGCTACGCTGTGCGGGGCGCTGCCGGGGAGCCTGACGGACACGTGCTACAACCTGCTGGCGAGCACGTACAAGAACACGAGCTACTGCGGCTACATCACGAACGCGAGCGAGAGTTCGCAGTGCATGCAAGGTGCGTGATTGGAGTGAGATACCTGGTCACCTGCGTGAAGAGATACGGGTCCGAGCTCACATACTACCTGCTTGCGCTTGACGGCTCTGGCGAGACTGCGCTCCCCTTCTCCAGCGCGCTGGAGCTGAAGCCCGGGGAGGTCATAGAGGCCGAGGTGGGCGACGGCAAGGTGCGGTCGTTCAGCGCTGTCGAGGGCGGAGATGCCGCTGATGACGCGCGCAGGGCTGTCGACGATGCCGCGAGGCGCATGGTGAAGGGCAAGGCGCTGAAGACAGGCACCAAGGAGCTCGACGCAGTGAGCGCGCGGATGCAGGCCAGGCTGGCCGGCGCGGCCCTGCTGCTGGCCAGGAAGCTAGTGATGTCCATACCCATAGTGGTGAGGTTCCACAACGACATAGACGGCTCCAGCGGCGCCTACGGCGTGTACAAGGGCGTGTGCGGGGCCATCGGGCGAGGCGCGGGGTGCAGGCCTAACATAGCGTGGCGCATGCACCCGAGCGTGTCCTACTCCAAGGAGGACGCGATGAACGACGTGCTCGCGTGCAGCGCTTACGAGCCGATGGAGAGGCCGATGCTGCTCGTGATAGACTTCGGCACGGCGGCGGAGAGCAACGAAGGCATAGAGTTCGCGAAGGGCAGGTTCGACATAGCGTGGCTCGACCACCACCCTCTCGTCGACGGATTCTCCGGGGCCTCGCTGGAGCACTACGTGAACCCGTGGAACTTCGGCGGCGATTCCAATTACACTGCAGGCTTCCTAGCGTGCGTTTTCGCCAGGGAGCTGGCGGACACTGACCTGGAGGACGTGCAGCAGGCGTCGCTGTCCGGCGACTACAGCATGTACGCCAGGCCCACGGGGCGGAGCAGGAGGATCGCGGCGATACTCGACCTCATCACGAGCGACACGCGCGTGCTGCAGTGGCTGAAGGGGGGCCTTGGCGCCGACGACATAGACAGGGTGCTCTCGAACGAGAAGGAGAGCGGCGAGCTCGTCTCGTACGCCGAGGGGCGGATGTCAGACATGCTCGACCTGGCGCTCAACTACGTGAAGGTGTACAAGTCGGCGGGGGCGCTGATATACGTGGTGGATTTCGAGGCGCTGCGCGGGGACAGCAGGGAGAAGTACCCGCTTCCGGGCAGGTTCGCGAGCAGGCTGCTCGGAAGGATAGAGGAGCTCAACAAGAAGGACTGCGTGCTCCTGCTCCATTTCGGCTACTTCGTCTCCGTGCGCCTCAGCAAGGCGCTGGCCGGCAAGGCGGGCCTGCTGGAACTGCTCAACTCGGTCAGGCAGGACTACCAGGAATACGTGGACTCGGCCGGGGGGCACGGCACAGCGGCGAGCCTGAAGCTTAAGGGCGACGAGATGAAGAAGGAGATGATAAGGCGGGTTGTCGAACGGCTCAAGGAGAGGCTCGGCTGAGAGCCTATCGTGCCCGATGCGCGTGCCTGCGCGAGCTACACTCCGTGGAACCAGAAGCCCTTCTCCTTTGCGCCCTTCTTCTTCCCAAACAGCCCAGGCTTGGGGCTCCTTAGGACAGGCTTCTTGCCAAGCTGCAGCGCGACCTCAGGGTGCTCGGCCAGGTACTCGTTCTGGAACTCGTGGAAGCTCTCGAGCTTCTGCCTCTCGTAGCCCTCCTTCTTGGCCTCGTACTCGGCCTTCATTCCCTTCCACTCCTCCATCGTGTAGCCCCACGGCGGGTGCTCCCTTATCACCGCGGGGTTGAAGTGGTACTTGTATATCTCGTTGTAATAGTCGACGTCGCGCTCCGCCACGCTCCTGTCGTTGACGTGCACGCCCTCCTTGGCCAGGAACTCGACCAGCTTATCCTTGCTTGTCTTCGCCTTCCTGTTGTCGGTCGCGCTCTCGGGATTGTACGTTATCCTTATCTTCCTGGCTACGAACTCCACCTTGGCGAAGAGCACCGCCTCCTGGAGCATGAGCCTGTACTGCAGCCTGGCCGCGTGCTCGCTGTCTACCAGGTCCTCCTTACTTATGTCCCCGAACGTCACTTCCTTGACCATGCGGTAAGGGACGTAGAACCGCTCGCCGTTCTCCTCCACGTACTCGTTGTACTGCTTGCTGTCCTTCTTCTCGCGCTCCAGCTCCTTCTGGTACGTGTACTCGTTAGCTTCCTCTTCGCGTCTGTCCATCTAGTCATTCCCCTACAAACACACTATCGGCAATTGCCCCCGCAGTCGCATCCGGCCTCGGACTCGTGGTTGCCGCAGGCACATCCGGCCTCGGATTCGTGGTTGCCGCAGGCGCACGATCCACCGTCGGCAGCATCATGCCCCTTGCCCGCCTCCCCAGCCGCAGCCACATCCGCGTAGCCGGCGCCGGCGTTCCCCTCGACGACCACAATTGGCTTCGTAATGGCAGGCGGCGCGGCCCTGGGCGCGTTGGCCGGCAGCTTGAAGTAGTCTGTCATGTTGACGTACGTGCGCCTGTAAGCCTCGCTCGCCTCAAGCGCCTTTATGTCACGCTTGTACTTGTCGGCGGCGTAGTTCCAGTTGGAGTGCGACTCCTCCCACTCCTTGCTCGGTATGGCGTACTGCCTCTGCACCTTGTCCCTGTACACTTCCGGAAACACGTTGAAAGTGCAGAACGGGAGCACGCGCCCGTCGGGCAGCGAGTAGTGTATGTCGCACTTCTCGACGCGCTTTATGTCGTACGTGTACTCGTCCTGGAAGTGCATCATGCCCAGGAAGAGGCTCTTCATCTGCAGCGCGCCCATGCTGGCGAAGTCGTGCTTTATCAGTATGCTCATGAGCAGCTTGCTGAAGTTCACTGACTTGGGCTGCTTCTCCTTGTCTATGAACTTGCTCAGCCCGAGCAGCGCCCTCATGGCCATCAGCCTGCGTTCCAGCCTGCCCTTGCCCTGCATCTCGCCCACAGTGTTCTGCAGGTACTCTATGAGGCCCGGCGCGTCAACGAAGCGGGCGAGCGGCACTATCCTATTGTCCTTGTCCAGGAAGATGTAGCTGCCCGCGCCGCAGGCGAAGTGTATCGACAGGTCGTACTTGTACTCGCCAGACAGCGCCTCTATGAACCTGTTTATGCCGCCGACGTACGGAACGGAGAACCAGTCCTCCTTGGTTATCGCGCCGCCGGTCTGCTCCTCTATCAGCTTTATCGCCCCGGGTATCGTTATCCTCTGCTTCTCCCTCAGCCTGGCGGGCATCCTGCCCACGAGCGAGACGGGCTGGAAGTTCACGGCCCTCACTACGTCTATGTTGTTGAGGGCGAAGTTCACTATGCCGCCGAGCTCGTGGTCGTTTATTGTGCGTATCACCGTGGGCACCAGCACCACGCCCACTCCGGCCTTCCTAGCGGCGTCGAGCGCCATGGGCGCCTCCCAGTGGTTCTTGGGGTTCGCGCGCTTGCTGACGCCGTCGAAGCTCATGTACAGCGTGCTGACGCCCGAGTACCTGAGCTGCTTGAGCATCTCCGGGTGCAGGCCAAGGTTTATGCCCGTGGTGTTGAGCTGTATCTGGTCGAAGCCAGCCTCCTTGGTCATCTGGACTATCTCGTTTATGTCCTCGCGCATCGTAGGCTCGCCGCCTGTTATCTGTATGGCGTTGGCCGGTATCGGCTTCTGGTTCCTCAGCTTGGTGAGCATCTTCTTGAGCTCGGCCTTGGTGGGTTCGTAAACAGGCTCGCCCTCCTTGGCGTAGAAGAAGCAGTACCAGCACGAGAGGTGGCACCTGTTGGTCACCACGACGTTCACCAGCCCGCTGTGCGACTTGTGCCTAAGGCACATGGCGCAGTCGAACGGGCAGTTCTCGCCCTTGTTTATCACGTCAGGATTGTCGAAGCCCCTGCCGTAGTAGTTGTAGTTGCGCATCCTCATGTACATGTCGTAATCCTCCCAGTACTTCTCTATGGTCCAGCCGTCCTCGGGGCAGTGCTTCCTTATCATCACGTTGTCCCCGTCCCTGTAGATTATGCCGTCTATGATGAGCTTGCACTCGGGGCACACTGTCTTTGTCTTGTCTATTACAGGCATCGCCTCTATCTCCTGCATCGTCCTGTGGTACGGGGCGAGCAGTGCGTCCTGCTTCGCGGCCGACATGACCGCCGGCCCGGCGGCGACGCTAGAGACTGATACGCCTGATGCGACGTTGTTTCCCATGTCCACACATAGCACCTATAACCCTGTTTTGAAATGCCATCTAATTTAAACATTTCGCTATTCCTGCCGCAGCGTCATACAACACTTCGACGATTGGCGCAAGCACCCCATGCCCGGATAGGCAAAACGCCCTCAGTGGTATGGGCTCTCATCATAATACAGAAGTTACCCTCTCATCACAGGATGCTGTTTACCTTGCGGAACACGCTGCACTAACGCGCTCAGACATTCCCATGATAATCCGGACATTACTCGTTTTCTGTGTTTTTATTCCTTTCTAGGGCTGCGCCTGCTGCCCGGGCTAACGGACCTGGCGCCTGCCCCTTTTCCACTGGCCCTGCCTGTCGAAGCCCCTCTGCGGCCTGAAGCCGCCCATCGGCTGCGTGCGCCTGGAGCGCAAGCCCTGGGGCTGCCTCTTGCTGCCTATCCTGGCGAGCGCCCTGTCGAGCTCCTGCCTCAGCTCCTTGCCTATGAACCTCTTGGATATGGCGTCGGCCCTGGCGGCTATGCCTATCTTCGCTGCGAAGAGCCTCGCCACGCGCCCCTTGTTCCAGCGCTCGGCGCTCGTCACCTCCTTGAGCTTGAATATGGCCCCGTACTTCGGCGGCCTGGCGCCGGTGCGCAGGTGCCTGAACAGCGCCTTCTCGGCCCCGAGAAGCTGTATGGTGCCGGCAGGCATGCTCGCCAGCTTAGCCAGGGAACCGGCCCTGCTCAGCAGCTCTGCGGCCATCCTGTAGTCGGTTATGAAAGCAACGTTCGGCATGAGCTTCGGCACGTTCTCCTTCATGTAAGCGTCTATCTCCTGCGCCACCCTCCCGAGCTCCAGCTCCATCGACGCGAGCGCCCTGAGCGCCTTGAACTCCTCGGCGCCGGGCTCCGAGCCTATGCTCTTCTCTATGGCCTGCCTGACCTGCTCCGCGCCATCGCCGAATATATCGCGCAGCTGCTCCTGGCCGGCCGCCTTCTTGTTTGCACCTGCTTCCACAACGAAGCGGGCGAAGCGCTCCTGGTTCGCGCTGCCCAGCTCGGGGAAGTATATGCCGTACCACTCCTCCACGCGCTCGTGGATCAGGTTCCTGGACTTGTCTATCTCGCCGTACGCGTTGGACGCCTGGGCTATCGAGTGCTCGCCAGTGGAATACGCCTTGCTGACCGCTTCCCTAGCTAGGCCCAGAAGACGCTGCCTCTTCTCTTCTATCGTTTCGGCCAAAAAAGTACCGGTAGTATTGGAACGCAGCAATTTAAAAGAAGCGGCTAGCGCACCCTATGCGCGCATGCGCATCCTGCGCGTGGCGAACCAGTACAGGAGATACACCGCAACAGCGAAGGCTATGAATACGGCTATGAGCAGGTAGGCGTTGGTTATGGCGAGCGCGTAGTAGCCGAAGGCTATGAGCAGGGCGAACCATATCACTGTGCCAGCTATTGAATACGCGTAGAACTTCCTGATGTCCATGCGCGCGAAGCCCGCGGGGAAGTTGATCAGGCCCCTCACGACAGGCAGCATCCTGGTCACGAACACGGCGAAATCGCCGTTCCTGGAGAACCATGCGTCGAAGGCGTCGAGGTTCTCCTGCTTCACGCGGAACAGGCGGAGGTGCTTGTAGACCACTGCCTTGCCGAGGTAATAGGCCACGTAGTAGTCTATCGCCATGCCTATCGCGGCGCCGGCTATGGCGACTACGAAAGCGAGGAACGGGTTCAGTATGCCGCCTGAGGCGAGTATGCCTATCGCGGGCAGCACGACCTCGCTGGGTATAGGCAGCGAAGCCGCCTCGAGCGTCATCAGCGCGAATATGCCAACGTAGCCGTAGCGCTTCAGCAGCATGAGCGCCGTGGTTGCGCTCAGGCCCACTAGTGTTGCCATTGCGCCAGAGAGCGTAACCATGCGACCAGCTATACTTCTGCTGGTACTCTTTTATACGCTACCGTGCTAACAGGACTCGAGCGAGGCCCTATGCGGGTCATAAGGTACAGCGACGCGAACGGCACGCTGAAGCTTGTTCCGGAGCTCTTCGAGGACCTCTACCTGCTTGCCAGGATAATAGGCAGCGGCGACAAGGTCACTTCGAGCAGCTACAGGCGCTTCAGGGCCAGCGAGGGCGACGTGGGAGAGCAGAAGGAAGTGGTCATAGAGCTGCTGGTGGAGAAGGCGGAGATAGACAGGAGCGCGCAGAGGCTCAGGATAACTGGCAAGATAGTGAGCGGCAGGCCGGAGGAATACATTAGGCTCGGCAGCTACCACACGCTCAGCATAGGCGGCGGGGATGCGATAACGGTATGGAAGCAGGAGTGGAAGGGCTACGTGCTCAGCATGGTGAAGCAGGCGGTCGCAGACTCCAAGAAGCAGAGGCTGGGCGTCATAGCCATGGACGACGAGAAGGCGAGCTTCGCCTACGTGAGGGGCTACGGAGTGGATGTGGTGGGCGAGGTGTACAGCAGGCTCAGCAAGCGGATGAAGCAGAAGGACTACGAGAAGGCGGTGGCCGATTACTTCACCGAGATAGCCAAGAAGGCCAGCGACATGCGCGTCGACACGATAGTGTTCGCGGGCCCTGGCTTCACGAAGGACGACTTCAGGAAGTACGTGGAGGACAAGGGCCTGGAGCTGAAGAAGAGGACAGCATACGTGGCGGCCAGCGACGCGGAGCGTTCGGGGATAAGGGAGGTGATACAGGGCGAGGCAGTCTCCAAACTGCTGGAGAGCGCGAAGGTTAAGCGCGAATTCGACCTGCTCAACGCGTTCCTCGCCGGCCTGGGCTTCGGCGCCTCCTTCTTCGGGGTCGACAGGGTGAAGGAGGCGCTGGGGCAGTACATCGCCGGCAGCGTGCTTGTCAACGACTCGGTGATAAACGATGCAGGCATAAAGGAGGCGCTCGACGCGGCCTATTTGCAGAAGGTGGAGATAACAGTCTTCAACTCCGACGACGACGCCGGGGTGCAGCTGAGGAACTTCAAGGACATAGCGGCCATAGGCAAATCGCTCGCTTCCGGAAGGGCACGCTAGACGTGCAGCCCGGAAAGCACAAACGTCTGGCCTCCGCCGCCGCACGCATTTGCCCACCACACCTCTATGCTGTACAGCCCCGGGCTCAGCGATATCGTGTTGGGCCCGTACTGGGTGGCGCCCTGCCCGCGCCAGGCCGAACCCGCAAAAACATTCTGCCAGACAGTTCCGGGTTGCGCCACCTTGTAGAACACCTCCATGGCGTCATCGGTCTCTATCGCTACTGAGGCGCTGGAAGTGGCGCCTACGTACAGGGTCGTCGAGGCTACCGAGAGCGTGGTGTTGTAGGGCGCGCTGCACGCTACTTCGCTGCTGCGCAGGCTCGATACCGAGCTTGGGAAAGGAAGAGGCTTGTAGCCGAGGTAGTCGGTCGCCCAGCCTCCGGTAGTGGTAAACGAGTAGGCTGCGGTGCCCCCTGTCACGTTAGCCACCCAGTCGCCGTTCTGCACTATGGTGTAGTTGGACGGGAGGTGCGGGTCGGTCGCTATCGTGCTGTAAGGCAGCAGGCTCTGCGATGCCGGGCTCTGCAGCGCGGCAACGCTGAATACCAGCGACTCGGTGCTGACCGGCCTGACCACGAACGAGCCCGAGTACGCTACCTTATCGTATGTGCAGTTCGCCTGGGAAACGCCCCCGAATCCTGAGTTGCAGTACTTCGCGGGGAGCTGGTAGAAGCCGTCTATAGGGCCCGTGCCAGTGTAAACGGTATTGGCCTCCACTGCGCACGTTGCCAGTTGGCCAGGATAGAGGAACGTAGGCGTGCAGTTGCCTGTGAAAGTGTTGCTGTTTATCGTGACAGAAAAGCTTGTTATGTTTATGGGCACTGCCTGCGAGTTGGCAAGCATGGCAGTGAACACAGAGTAGCCCGCGCTGGCGTTGGCATAGAGCTGCGCCAGGCTGCACTCCGGCCCGGCGAAGGCGGTGCACGAGGTCTGTATGCTGGTTGCCGGCGCCTTAGCTACGAAGAAGAGCACGCTGAACACTATTGCCAGTATGAGGAACAGGAAGCCATAGGTTGTCAGGAACTCGATGGAGGACTGTGAACGCATGCAACTCTTACTGCTATGCTCTTGCACCCTTTTTATCCTTATAGGGGCAAGTCAGAGTAAGCGCGGGCTGTAGGCATGGGCAGGTACGCAAGGAGGCCGAAACGGCTGGGGCAGAATTTCCTGATAAACAGGGCGGTAGCCGTAGCCGAGGCGGAGCACGCAGAGGGCAAGCACGTGCTTGAGATAGGGCCGGGCCGCGGCATGCTTACGCGCGAGCTGTGCAGGAGGGCCAGGCGGGTGGTTGCGGTGGAGCTGGACAACGACCTGTTCCGCGAACTAAAGGCGAACATGCGCGAGAGCAACCTGAGGCTGGTGAACAGCGACTTCCTGGACGCGAGCGGGAGCGAGCTGGAGCTCGGCGAGACGGACATAGTCATATCCAACATACCGTACAGCATCTCGAGCAAGGTGATCGACTTCCTGCTCGAGCACAGGCTGCAGGCGGTGCTCTGCCTGCAGAAGGAGTTCGTGGAGCATATGACGGCGAGGGCGGGGACCAGAGGCTACTCCAGGCTCAGCGTCATGTTCCAGCTCTGCTTCTCGTACACGAGGCTCATGCGCGTGAGCAGGGGCAGCTTCAGGCCCATCCCGAAGGTGGACTCCGAAGTGATATACGCGAAGCCCAAGGGCCGGTGCGTGAGCGGCGAGGAGAAAGGGGTGATAAACGCAATAATGCAGCACAAGAAGAAGACTGTAAGGAATGCCATACTGGACTCGCACCTCTATTTCAGGGGCATGGGCTGCGACCCCGAGGCGCTCGCCGAGCTCGTCTCGGATAAGGAAGCCAGGGTGTTCAAGCTCGAGCCCGAGCGCGTGCTGGCCCTGGCCAGGGAGCTGATCAAAGGCTGTAACGGGGCTTCTGCGCCTGCTCGAGGATGACTGCGCCAGGCACGCTGGACGCGAACCTCTCCTCTGCTTTCTTCGCGCCCTGCTCCCCAAGCAGCGCCCTGTAGTGCATGGGCGCGTACGCCTTGGCCCTTATGCTCTTGGACGCCGCAATCGCCTCCTCGAGGTCCATGGTGTAATGGCCGCCCGCGGGGAGGAGCGCAAGGTCCGCGTTTATCCTTGACATCTCGGGCACGAAATCCGTGTCCCCGGCGTGGTACACCCTGGTGCCGTCAACGTCTATCACATAGCCCACCCAGCCGTTGGCCCTTGGATGGAACTCCTTGCTTATGTTGTAGGCCGGCGCTGTCTCGAACCCTATGCCGGCGACGCTGTACCTCTTCCCAGGCTCTACTGCGAGCACGTCCCTGCCGCTCATCTTGCCTGCGGTCTCCACCGGCGCAACGAACTTGGTCTTCGCAGTTGCGATCTTCGCGATGTCTGGTTCGCTGAAATGGTCGAAATGCGTGTGCGTGACAAACACAACGTCTGCCTTCGGCCAGTCACCGCCGATCCTGTAGGGATCCACGTAAACGTTCCTTCCGCCTGCGCTGAACAGGAAGCCGGCGTGCTCTATCCACTTGAGGAAACTCACATCCATGCAATCGAATGCTTTGCACATCGAAAATATTTATACGTGCCGCACTCCAGCGAGTCTTTTTATAAATGCTGAGACGAATTTGCGCATGGACAGCGTAGTGGCTGTGCCGCTCGACGAGGAGCTCGCCTCTTTCGTAGGCAAGAAGGGCTCGGTGAACGGCATCGCGTTCTACAGCAGGAAGACAGCGAACGGGGTCATAACGGCGCTCTTCCCGAGCCAGGACGAGAGCAAGCCCTATGCGCTGCCCGAGGCCTTGCTCGTCGCCTCGAAGGTTCTCGTGAGCACCAGGAACATAGACAAAAGGTTCGGTGAGGCGCTCGTCGCATGCTCCCTGCTCGACAAGGAGACGCTGTTCACTGATGACAACGACGCATCAGCGCTTGCGCGCGACGCGGGCATAGCGGACTACAGGGCAGTATCGAAGGGCGATATCCTGGAGGCGCTCGAGGCTGGCGCGCAAGGAGGGCAGGATGGCGGAGTCAGGATAGACGTGGACAAGGCCTTCCCGGTGAAGGGCATAGGCACTGTGGTGCTGGGCATAGTGACGCGAGGCACGGTGCGCCAGCACGACAAGCTCTTCCACACCTCTGGCAGGCAGGTGAGCGTGCGCTCGATACAGAGCCAGGACGAGGACATAGAGGCGGCGGGCACCGGCACGCGGGTGGGCCTGGCGCTCAAAGACATAGAGGACAAGGAGATAAGCAAGGGCGACGTGATCGGCGACAGACAGGTAGCGAAGCGCAGTAGCATAACGATATCGTGCAGGCAGAGCGGCATAGCCAAGGAACAGGTGGCCGAGGGCTCGGTGTACGGTGTCGCTGTCGGTTTCTCGTACTCGGAATGCGTGGTGAAGAGGGCGGACGGGCGCAATTTGGAGTTGGAACTAAGATCTAGGTTCGCGGCCGAGAAAGGCGACGACGCGCTGCTCGTCAGGAAGCAGGCTCCGCGCATATTCGCGTCAGGAAAGATTGTTGAATGCGCATGACACACTTATGCCAGGGGATTGGATGGCTGACGAACAAGTGAGGAAGATAGTAGTGTCCTGCATGGACAGGAGGCTGCACGAGCACATAGACAGCAAATTCAAGGACGGGGAGACTCTCTCGCTAAGCAGCGCCGGACCATCGGAAGACTCCGTCAGGTCTGTAAGGAAGGCAGTCTTAGAGCACCCAGAAGTGGAGGCTGTGGAGCTGCTGACCCACGAGGACTGCGGCGCCTCTGGAGTCACGTACGCGGCCAAGTACGATTACAGCGCATACGCTGGGATGGGCATGAGCCAGTCTGTATTCCGGCGCATAGTCGACAGGTACGACGGCATGGCGTTCAGGGACAAGGAAGAGATCACACAGGAGAGGGGCAGGCTGCTCAGGGACAGGGTGGTGCGTGCAATAAGCAGGGTGAGCGAAGCTAAGGTGACTCTGGACCATATCGGCCTTGGAAGCATCAAGATGCCTCAGGGCGAAGGCGAACACTCGCTGCTCCTGCTTAAACCATCCACAGCGAAGTCCTCAGAGACCATGGACAGGCTGGGCCTGGAGCGGTTCTCCGCATACATAGTGCAAGCATACAACCTTCGCGACGTCATGCCCGACATAGAGATGGCTCTGAAGGCGCCGCTGCACATCAAGAAAGTGCTCGCCGATGCGGGCCCGAACGGTTTCAGCGGCAGGGAGCTGGCGTCTCTCAGGAGGCTGGACGTGCACCCGGTACGCTTCTGACGGCCCGGAATCGGGCTTGCGATGCAGGCCGGAGCTAAAGAATATGGCACGGGACGCATGGGCTAGTCCCTGAGTAGGTAGTCGTCAAGCTTCGCCATCGCCTGCTCCTTCCTCTTCCTCTGCGCCTCCAGGAATTTGTTTATCCTCTTCGCCAGGTCGTCCTTGTGCTCTCCGGCGAGCAGGGTGCCCTTGCGCTCGCCGTCGAATATCGCCTGGAGCTTCTTGTCGTCAGGCTCGAAGAGGTATTTGTAGTACTGGCAGACGGCGCACTTGTCAGGGTTCCCGCCAAGCTTCTTCTGGAGCTCGGCCGTGTCCTGCTGGCCGGTTATCGCCCTGTGCACCTTCTTCTCCACCACTTCAGGAGTGTCGCTCAGGTATATGGTGTCGTTGATGTCGCTGGCGCTGGATGACATCTTCTGCTTGCCGCTCAGGCTCGGAAGGAAGATGCTGTGCAGGATCGCTGGCTTGTAGTAGCCCAACTTGGCTATGGCGTCGCGCGCCACCCTGAAATGCACATCCTGGTCCAGGCCGAGGGGTATGAGGCAAGGCACGTTCCTGCCCAGCTGCACCGACTTTAGGAACGCAGGCACGGCCTGCATGCTCGTGTAGAAGATGCTGCCGACGTTGTTCTCGTTCGTGAAGCCGAACGCATCCTTGACCATCGAGAAGGTTATGCGCTTGGCTACGCGCACCGCCTGCCTGTACATCGTCTTCGCGTACTCTGTATCGAAGAAGACCTTCGTCTTCTTCCTGTCGAAGCCGAGCGCAAGCACGTTTGCCGCATCGTCGTAGGCGAGCTCGTGCACGCGCTCAAGGGTAAGGCCCTCCTTTATCAGGAACTTCTCCTCGTCCGGTATCTGTATGAGCACCTCCGCCCCGAACTTCTCCTGCAGGTGCTGCGTCATCATGAAGCTGAGCAGGTGGCCGAGCGTCATGGAGCCTGAGGGCGCTATGCCCGTATACAGGTAGAAGGGGTTGCCCTTCTCGTACTCGTCCAGCACGAAGTCAAGGTCCCTGTAACCGAAGAATATCTTGCGCCTGAACAGGTAGTGGAGCTCGCCAGTGTGCTTGCTTATGCGGTCCTCTATGCGCTTGTCTATAATGCTTATGCCGAATTTCTTCGCGTACGCCGCATAGTCCACCCTGCCCTCTACCCTGTAGGGCGTTACCTCGAAGCCATCGGCCATGCTAACACTTCTTTGCCTAGGATTAAAATAGTATTGCCAAGCCGCACCTAGCTCGGCACAGGCAATTGCATGCCGACACTGCGCTTTTCCAGCGGGCTACTTCCTATGGACGTTCTTATAGGAACTCGCTTCTCCGGGCTCTTTATTATTTTCTGCACCTGGAGGCGAAGGTATCCTGCCTTGTAACAAAAGCCTGTACAGGCCCGCATAAAGGGACTGCGGCTGAACACCTGGCGGGAGGCGTTTCTGTTTCTCCCAAGATTCTTCGGTCATGTTACCGTAATCTCCTGTGCTTTCCGTGGTATTTAAGCATGCCCTTAAATTTATTAAAACCAAGCATGCTTGTTATTTTGGAACTTGTTCGTCAGCGTGCTCCGAAGATTCGGTACTCAGCCTGGCAACAGGCAAGATAATTTTTTTATCCAGAAGCGCATGCAGTTCTTCTGCCATGCCAGGCGTGCGATCGTACAAGAGCGCATCTGTTAAGAGCCATCCTGCCACTGTCATGAGCTCCTCCTTCTTGATGCCATACTTCTTGGTAAGGAGATGCGCAAGGTAGGCCGCATTCTTCTTTTTGGGCTCTGCGATCTCGTAGCGCAGTGCGATATGCCCGTGCAGCAAGGGGTGCTTGGCCCGTCTCAAAATGTCCTCGAATTCCGGGTGCCTGTCTGGATTAAGGTCTATATCTGCCGCATACGTCTCTGCGTTCGCAGGTTCCTTATACTTAGCCAGTATGATTTTTCGGCCTAAAAGAATAGACTCGCTCTCTCGGATCACATCCAGCATATCGTTGCCCAGCTCCCTGTTCTCCCTTACGCCATCGTCTATCTTGAGTTGCGCTTCCTTCTTGCGGTCATTCAGGTCACGCAATGCTGTGACCGCGGCTCTTGCTTTCTCAAAAGCCTTTACGTCCCGCTCCAGATTTTTGTAGAGCTCTACAGCTTCTGGCCAGTTGACCAAATTTATGTCTACAACAGTTCTATTGGCATCATGGACAGTGTGTCTCCCTGTAGCCCTCACGCCGCCGTCCTTGCCTGCGGGTTCGGTCTCGTTGCTGCTCTTTGTTTTCACGCCGCCACCATTGCCGATTGCGGTTAGACATTGCATTTGAGGTATAAAAGTAATCTGTTGAAAAACGAATCTTTTTATATTTTATCATTTATAAGATATTGGATATTTGATATAGTATAAGTGATAAAATGAAAGGCAGAGAATACGGTTTTGGAATGGGTTGGGGCACGCAGATGGACAGCCACTGGCGCAGGCACTTCGGGCAGAGGGGCTGGGTCAGGCCTACTGTTCTGCGGGTGCTGGAATCGGGGCCGAAGACGGGTATGGAGATAATGGAGACGATAGAGTCCATGAGCTACGGCTGGTGGAGGCCATCGCCTGGCGCAATATACCCGCTCCTCGAGCAGCTGGTCACGGAGGGCATAGCCAAGAAGGACAAGGACGGCAAGTACGAGCTCACCGCCGAGTACAGGAAGGCATACGGGCCGATGAACGACACGGAGGAGATACTGACCAACATGGAGGGCAACGCCTCGTACCTCGAGGAACTCGCGCAGGGCAACAAGAAGGAGTTCGAGGCATACAGGACAAGGGTAGACGGCATAGCCAAGAGGCTCTCCAAGCTTGCCTGAGCCGGGCGATGAATTGGCGCATACGCACACACATGCGTTTGAAAGGGCCGCAGGATACGCCGGCAGGATAGTGGAGCAGCTCGGGCTCAGGGGCGGGGAGACAGTGGCGGATTTGGGCTGCGGCATAGGCAATTTCACTATACCAATAGCGGAGCGTGTAGGCAACAAAGGCATTGTTTACGCTATAGACTCGAGCGGAGCCGCGCTCTGCGAGCTCGCCAAAAACGCGGCGTCGGGACGCAGCACCGCAGCCGAGATAAAGGCAAAGGAAGCTGACGTGTCAAACACAGGCATAGGCGCAGGCACAGTGGACATCGCCCTCTTCGCAAACGTGCTGCACGACATAAACGACAAGCGGAGCTTCCTCGAGGAGGTGAAGCGCATACTGAAACCCGGAGGCGTCGCCGTGGACATAGACTGGAATAGGGATGCGCCGAGGGAGTTCGGCCCGCCATGGGAGATACGCATAGGCGAGCACGAGGCAGAGAAGCTGCTGCGGCAGAACGGGCTGGAGCCGGCAGGGAAGATAGACGCCGGTGAATGGCACTACGGTATAGTGCTCAAGAGGGCGGCTGTTGCATGATAGTAGGAATACCCACGGATGACGGCAAGCACGTCAGCGACCACTTCGGCAGGTCAAGGTACATACTGGTGGCGGACACGGGGAAGCCGGGGGAGCGCAACCTTGTCGAGAACCCGCACCAGCTCGCGGAGACAGAGCAGGGCGGCCACGGAATGCTGCTCAAGATGCTCAGGGAAAGGGAAGTGCGAAGGGTGATCTGCTCCAACCTCAATCCGAGGATGCAGAAAAACCTGGAATCGCTGGGCATACAGGTGGTCAGGTGCGAGGCGTCGGCTGAGATAGAAAGCGTAATCCGCGATGATGGCGATGACGCGAGCCGATAGGCAGCACCTCCGCCTCATTTGCGCCTGATTTGTTTGACGCTTATGCCGACAAGGACAGTTGCGCCCGAAAACTGCCCAGTGCCGCTTGCGTCCGCCACGAAGGGCTCAGAACTGTTACCCGCGGACCGGGGAGGGCCCACGCTGAACAGGGGCGGGCTCTGGCCGCCCACGATGCGCACCTCTCCTTCCCCAGGCGCGCTCGCCTGCACGAGCTCGCCGTCCAGGAGCGAGAAACTCCCTGGCACGAGCGCGTCCGCATCGTCAACCAGATAGAACGCATTTCCGCCCAGCAGCGTGCGCAGCTCCTCGTTGCGCTTGAGCGTAGCCAGCGATTCCATGAGCGACGGCTGCCTGTACTCCAGCGCGCCAAGCTTTACGGCAGAGTCGTAATACGAATACCTGACTTCCCTGTTCGCCGGCAAGACTACGCCCACGCCGCCCAGATTCGCGTAGTACACGGAATCTATGCGCAGCACATCGTTGGCCCTGGTTTTCAACACCATTTGCATCGCTGATTTAGCGCATCCTTGGAGGCACCTGCCTTAAATGTGTTGTGTGCAGCCATCGGTTCCGCTTCCGATAGCCGCAGGCGCAGACCGCAGCTTGGTCTCGTCTATCACGTAGCGCCTGCCGTACTTCGCCCTGCGCTTGCGCTCAGCGGCATCGTACGCAGCGTATTCGTTCCCCTTGCCCTTAACCTTAGTGGTGCCGTACGCCAGGAAGACGCGCCAGCCAAATACACTATGCGTGAAACATTATTACTCGAAGCGGTCAGCCCTTCCTCACTATCTTGAAGCCGAAATTGGGGTGCTGCCACACGGCATGCAGCTGCATCAGCATAGGCAGGAGCATCTCCATGTACCGCGAAGCCTCAAGGCCTCCCAGGTCTATTATGTCGTTCCATCCGAACTTCTTCAGGAGCTCGGCCACGCGCTTCTTCGCGCTCTCGTCGTTGCCTGCAATGAATACAGTCAGCTCCTCGCCGAGCCTCTTGGGGTCCGTCATGAGCAGCGCGTTCACAGTATTCAGCGTCTTCACCACCTTGGCGTCTGGCGCGCTCGCCTGTATGCGCTCGCTCAGGGACTCGGTGTTTGAGACGAAAAGCTTCACGCCACTTGACCCCAGCTCCAGCGGGTTGCACGTGTCTATCACGATCTTGCCCCTGAAGTTCTCCGGCTTGGCCGCGCTGACCACTTCCAGGGCCGCAGCCCCATGCACGGCGAGCACCAGCATCTCGCCGAACTTCGCCGCTTCCTCGAAGGTGCCGTGCGACGCCTTGTGGCCTGTGTTCGCCCTGGCCCAGTCGCTCGCCGTCTTGTTGTCCGGGCTCCTCGAGCCCATCTTGACCTCGTTGCCAAGCTGCGCGAGCTTTGTCGCCAGAGTTATGCCTACAGTTCCTGTACCAAGGACCCCTATCCTCATTTGACCCCCGGCATACTGGGCGCTTAAAGCTTAATAAGCTGCACCGGCTTTCGGCACTATGCAAGGTATTAAACTTTAGCTCGCATAGGAATGCGAGCCAGGGTGGCAGAATCTGGTAATGCGCCGGTCTTGAATCCATAGGATTTCAAGAGCTGATTCGTGATGCGAAGAAAACCGGTGCCCTTCGGGGCTTTAGGGTTCAAATCCCTACCCTGGCGAGCTTAATCCTCTGGAGCTTGAAATGCCATGCCGTTCGCGGGCGGAAGCATACGGACTTCAACTGTAGCTGACCACAGGCACCGCCATCTCTTCAGCGGACATGCCTGAATGCGAGCCGAGCATGCGGAAGCGCTTCGCAGGCCTGGTGTACGGATACTCGTAGTACAGCTTGACGTGGGGCCTTGCGAGCAGGACGTGGGTGCCGAACCTGTATTTTATGCTCTCGGCCACGCGCTTCTTGCCGAAAATGCCGGAGCGTATCAGCTCTTCTGTATCGAACAGCGCCGCGTCCCTTGCGTAGCGCTTGCGCACGTGCTCGCGCAGCGCGCCCTCCATGCCGTGCTGCACGTTGACGTACATCATGCGGCTGTCACCCCACGGCGGCGCGATGAGATACCTCATTATGCCGCTCTTGCCGCTTATCTCCACCACTCTGGTGATCGCGGTCAGCCCGTGGTCAGCAGTTATCGTCAGATGGTAGCCGCTGCCCTCCAGTCTGGGAAGCAGCACCTCGTTCAGCTCACGCAGGAACAGCATAGCGCTGCGCAGCGCCGCCTCGGAGCCCGGGCCGTAGATGTGCTGCACCGAATCCAGGTCAGGATAGTAGGCGTAGATGAAACCGTGCGCCCCCTTGCCTACAAGCTCCTTGATTTTCAGCAGCATTGCAGGCAGGCCGGTGTACTGGATGCTGTCGCAGTTCTCAAGCGCGCCTATCGTCTCCTTGTTTATGAATTCCGGATAGAGATACGCAAGCCTCCTTTTGGCCGCTGCCCTCATCAGCAGCCTCGGTCTGGCGAACACGTTGCTTATGTGCGCCCTGCTGAGCACGAAATCACGAGATATCTGCGCTGCGTCCCTGTACGGCATCAGTATCATCCCGTGCTCCTTTGCGTAGACGTTCCAGCCCACCAGGCCGTGCTCAGCGGGCGTCTGCCCGGTCTCCATCGAGGTAAGCACAGTAAGGGTAGAGCTCGGCACCAGCGAGCTCGCCCTGCGCACGCGCGCGCCCTGCAGGAGCCGCCTTGACTCCTTGCCCCGCAGTATGCGCTCTATCAGGTTGTATCCGAGCCCGTCCGCCAGTATGAACACCTGCTTCTCGCCTTTCCTGCTGCGCTCCACGGCTCCCTTGATCGCGGACAGGTTGCTGTTCCTGTAGTCGGGAAGGACGTACCCGATGCGCTCCAGTTCCTGCTTTACGCTCGGCACCAAAACCACGACTAGAGCTAGGGCGCTGCTGTTTTTATAGGCTACGTGCACGCCAGAAAAAACAACCCTTTTAAGCAGATAGCGCCATAGACAATCCACAGAGTGTTATGATGGCAAAGATGCACCTGAAGACGATAAAGGACCTGAGGCTGAAGAAAGGCATGAGCGTGAAGGAGCTTGTGGCTTCGATGAACGAGATGGGGGGCTTCTCCGCGCAGCACCTTGGGCAGGGAACAGGCATAGTGCGCGAGATGCTTGACGACAAGGAGTGCTTCAACTTCCTCTCGTTCCCCGCTGACATAGTGGCCACGGGCCTGCGCGGGGCGCTGGCGCAGGCTGTGAAGCACTTCGACGCCATAATAACCACGTGCGGCACGCTCGACCACGACCTGGCGAGGGCCTACGGGGGCAAGTACAGCTTCGGCAGCTTCTACGCGGACGACGCGGCGCTGCACAGGCAGAAGGTGTACAGGCTGGGCAACGTCTTCATAGAGCAGAAGGAGTACGGCCTCGCGGTGGAGGAGTACTTCAACGAGATAATGGACGACATACACGGGTCCAAGGACTACAAGAAGGAGTACAGCCCGAGCGAGCTCATCTACGAGTTCGGGAAGCGAATGAAGGATGACGGTTCCATAATAAGACAGGCTTACCTGCACAACGTGCCCATCTTCAACCCCGGCATTGTGGACGGCGCGTTCGGCACGCAGCTCGCGATCTGGTCGCAGACGCACGACTTCAAGCTCAACGTCATCAAGGACGAGCTGAAGCTCAGCGACATATCGTTCGAGCACAAGAAGACTGGCGCGCTCATGGTAGGCGGGGGCATAAGCAAGCACCACGTCATCTGGTGGAACCAGTTCAAGGGGGGCCTCGATTATGCAGTATATATAACCACGGCCACGCAGTTCGACGGGAGCCTGTCCGGCGCGCGGCTCACAGAGGCGGTCTCTTGGGGCAAGATTAGGGAGAACGCCAAGTACGTGACTATAGACGGGGACGCCACAATAATACTGCCGGTGATGCTTGCCGGTCTTGACATAGTGTAAGCTGCTCAAGGTGCGAAAATGCCAAGATATCTTGTAACTGCGGAGAGCGTCACTGAGGGGCACCCGGACAAGGTCGCGGATGCGGTGTCGGACAGCGTGCTCGACGCCATAGTGGGCAAGGACCCCGCGGCGCACGTCGACGTGGAGACGCTGATAATGCAGGGCATGGTAGTGGTCACGGGCCAGATAACCACGAAGGCTTACGTCAACATACCCAGCGTGGTAAGGGGCGTGCTCAGGGACATAGGGCTGGACAACGCCAAGGACGGGCTCGACTGGGCCACGTGCGGCGTGATAAGCTCCATAGAGGAGCAGTCGCCTGACATAGCGCTGGGCGTCGACGAGAAGAAGGGCCTCGACATGGGGGCCGGGGACCAGGGCTTCGTGTTCGGCTACGCGTGCAAGGAGACGAAGGAGCTCATGCCCTTGCCCACCATGCTCGCCCACAAGCTGGTCATGAGGCTGACCGAATGCAGGAAGAACGGCACGCTGCCGTACCTGAGGCCCGACGGTAAATCCCAGGTGACGGTAGAGTATGTCGATGGCGTGCCGAAGAGGGTCGACACTGTGGTGATAGCAGCCCAACACAGCAACGGCTCCAGCATAGAGAAGGTAAGGAGCGACATAAAGAAGGAGGTAATCGAGAAGACCATACCTAAGGGCATGCTCGACGGCAGGACCAAGCTCATAATAAACGGCACTGGCAAATTCACGATAGGTGGCACGCTGGCCGATTCGGGCCTCACGGGCAGGAAGACAGTTGTCGACGGCTACGGGAGCACGGGCAAGTCTGGCGGGGGCTGCTTCTGCGTCGTCGGAAGCGCCCTTGTAAACACGCAGGACGGTATAGACATGATCTCCGACCTAGAAAATGTTGGCGGCAAACTTGTCAAAACAGATATTTCCCCAACCCCTGCGGGCGGCTGGTACTGCAACGGCGAGCTGTCTACACTCAGGGTTCGAACGGAGGACGGATATGAGCTAGAGGGAACGCATAACCAGTCTATTAGGGTGGTAGATCAAAAAGGCAACTACGTATGGAGAAGATTGGATGAGCTGAATCCAACGGATTGGATAGCCATACAACGTAAAAACCGCTTGTTCGGAATGAAGTCATTGAATGGAAAGTTCGATTTCAAGCATAAAGCCGGCACGTCAAGGAAGAACGCATTCAGTTTTCCGGAGGAATTAACTGAAGACTATGCCTATCTTCTCGGATTGTTGATCGGGGACGGAAACTGCAAATCACGGGATGGCATTTGGATATGCGCCTGCGAAAAGGGGATGGGGGATATCATACAGGGCCTTTATAGGCGACTTTTTGGCAGGTACGGGAAGATGTTCGGGCATTGGGCGTTCTATGGCGGTGCAGAACTCCGCGCCTATCTCGAACACCTAGGTCTAGGCAAGGTTAGGTCTTACGATAAGGAAGTGCCAACATCTGTTTTCCATGCTCCGAAACCGGTCATGGCCGCTTTTATCAGAGGGCTTTTCGACATAGACGGGTCCGTGCTCAGGATTGGGAGAAATAGAAAGTCTGTGCACATCAAAATGTCATCGACATCCCAAAAACTGGTACAGCAGGTGCAGATGCTTTTATTGAATTTCGGAATAATAACACACATCCAGAAAATCGAGAACGTAGGAAAGGCGTCCGTGATCAGGGGGCACAGAGTCATAAGCAAGAGGCCCTTGTACGATCTTGGGGTCAAGGGAACCGAGAGCGCCCGCATTTTCAGCCGAGACATAGGTTTCGGACTTACGCGCAAAGCAGAGAAACTCGAGAGCCTGGTCTCTGAAGACAAACGCGATTTCACAAAAATTCCCTCACAGCAGAAACGCGTGGAGCGTTTATGGAGCAGGCTGCCACATAACGTGAGGGTCGCTGATGCGTGCAAGATAGGAAGATTTACAAGAGGTCACAACGGTAAAGCAACAAAGGAACTCACCTACGAGAAGCTTAAAGAGTTTCTAGATACGTACGCAAGCATTCTTGAAGGCAACTACGATTTCGAGTATCTCAGAACCCTTTATTTGATGAACAACTACTACACACGCATGAAGAGCATCGAACCCTCTAAGGCAGAGGTCTACGACCTGACAGTGCCAGGAGCGCACACGTTCACGGCCAACGGTTTCGTATGCCACAATTCGGGCAAGGATCCCACCAAGGTGGACAGGTCGGGCGCCTACTACGCGCGCTACATAGCGAAGAACATAGTCGCTGCGGGGCTCGCCGAGAAATGCGAGGTGCAGATCGCCTACGCGATAGGCGTGGCAAGGCCCGTCTCCTTCTACGTCAACACGCTGGGCACCGGCAAGATAAGCGACGACAGGCTCGCCGAGCTAGTGAAGAAGCATTTCGACATGCGGCCTGGGGCCATGATCAGGGAGCTGGAACTGCGCAGGCCCATATTCAGGAAAACATCCGCCTACGGGCACTTCGGGCGCGAAGAGCCTGAGTTCAAGTGGGAGAGGACAGACAAGGCTGCGATGCTGAAAAAAGAGGCGGCAAGGCCTAGGCCATAAGCGTTATCTCTATCTGCACTGCCTCAGGAACCGGTATGCGCATCACCTGCCTGAGCGCCTGGTCGCTCCCGTCTATCTCGACGAGCCACTTGTGTATGCGCATCTGCCAGTGGTCGTAGGTGTGCGAGCCGTCGCCGCAGTTCGTCTTCCTGGTGGGGATGGTCATGTGCTTTACAGGAAGCGGGATAGGTCCCTTGCACTTGACGTTTATGCCCTTCGCTATGGCCACTATCTGGTTGGCTATCTCGCGGATGGGCCTGGCGTCCTTGCTTATGAGCTTTATCCTCGCTATCGGCATGCTCAGGCCTTCTTCACTACGTCAATCACTACTCCTGCTGCCACAGTCTGGCCCATGTCCCTTATCGCGAACCTGCCCAGCCTTGAGAAGTCGCTCGACTTCTCTACCACTACCGGCTTCGAAGGCTTGACCCTTATCACGGCGGCGTCTCCCGTTTTTATGAACTCCGGATTCTTCTGGAGGGTCGCGCCCGTCTTTGGATCCTTCTTCTCTATTATCTCGGTTATGGTTGCCGCTATCTGCATCGTGTGTATGTGGAACACAGGCGTGTAGCCCGGAGCTATTGCCGTAGGGTGGTTCAGCACTATTATCTGGCCCACGAACTCGTCCGCCACTGTGGGCGGGTTCGACACAGGGCCTATGACGTCGCCCCTGTGTATGTCCTTCTTGTCTATGTTCTTTATGTTGAAGCCCACGTTGTCCCCGGGCTCCGCCTTCTGCAGCTGCTGGTGGTGCATCTCGATGCTCTTGATCTCCGTCTTGACGCCGCCCGGCATTATTATCACCTGGTCCCCTGGCTTCATCACCCCGGACTCCACCCTGCCCACGGGCACGGTACCGAAGCCGGATATTGTGTAAACGTCCTGTATCGGGAGCCTGAGGGGCTTGTCGGTGAGCTTTAGCGGAGGCGTTATGGTGTCCAGCGCCGCTAGAAGCGTCGGCCCGTTGTACCACGCCATCTTGTCAGACTTCTCCTTCACGTTGTCCCCCTGTATGGCCGAGTAAGGCACAAACAGTATCTTGCTAGTGTCGTAGCCTATGGTCTGCAAAAAGCTGGTGAGCTGCGACTTCACGGCGTTATACTTCTCGACGTCGTAGTTCACAGCGTCCATCTTGTTTACTCCCACTATGAGCTGGCCTATGCCCAAGACCTTGGCGAGCTGCGCGTGCTCCCTGGTCTGCGCCTGTATGCCTTCCTGGGCCGAGCACACCAGCACAGCCGCATCCGCCTGGCTGGCGCCTGTTATCATGTTCTTAACGAAGTCCCTGTGGCCAGGGGCGTCTATTATGGTGAAGTAGTACCTAGGGGTCTGGAAGTCCTTGTGCGCTATGTCTATGGTGACTCCCCTCTCCCGCTCCTCCTTGAGCTGGTCCATGACGAAAGCAAACTCGAACGTAGACTTGCCCAGTGCCTTGGCCTCTTCCTTTAGCTTGTTCATGTCCTGCTCGCTGACCGCGCCCGTCGCGTACATCAGCCTGCCGACTGTCGTGGACTTTCCGTGGTCCACGTGACCTATGAAAATCAAGTTCAGGTGCTGTTTCTCTGCCATTCGATCTACCTATTTAGCGTAAACATATGGCTAAAAGCGGGCACTCATGCTTTACAAAGCAGGAAACGCGCCCCCTTTGAGCACAACGTATTGGCAACCAACCTATTTAAATGTTTGTGTAAAAATCGACGGAAAGCTGCACACAAGGTACCACAGGCGCAGGAAAGGTATATATGTTTTTATGGCAAAGCATATCTGCTTCTTTTCCCGCAATCACTGCATTTTGCAGGAGGGGTTTGGAATGCTTGGTAAGGACTACGGCGAATTTGAGAAATTCCTGTCGGAGAACAGGAACGCAAGGAAGTTCGAGCAGAGCGTGGAGCTCGCCATAAACTTCAAGGAGATAGATTTTTCCAAGGCGGCCAACAGGCTGAACCTTGGCGTCAGCCTGCCCAACGGCACGGGCAGGGGCGGCAGGCTGGCCATATTCGCGAGCGACAGGAACTACCTAGAGGCGGCCTCGAAGAACGGGATAGAGGTGCTGGACGGCAACTCGCTGGCCTCAATAGCCGACGACAAGGAGAGGCTCAAGCAGCTCCTTGACTACTCGCTCCTGGCGCAGCCGAGCCTCATGCCCGGCATCGCGAAGGCGCTCGGCTCTTTCCTGGGGCCCAGGAACAAGATGCCGAAGCCGGTGATGAACGTCCAGGACATGGCAAGGGCGGGCGGAGAGCTAGGGAGCAAGATAACTATAAGGAGCAAGGGCAGGATGCTGCCCACGGTGCACTGCGTGGTCGGCACTGAGAAGATGGACGCGGGCAAGCTGTACGATAACATAAAGGAAGTGGTCGAGCAGGTCGCGAAGACTGTGGGCGTGGGCAGGATAAGGAGCGTGTACGTCAAGCTCACGATGAGCAAGCCCCTGAGGCTGGTGTGATTATGGCTAGCACCAAACAGCAGAAAGCTGAATACGTGGCAATGCTCCAGAAGGAGCTGGGCACGGCCAGGACCGTGGCTATAATGCCCCTGGACGGCATGCCCGACAGGCTGCTGCAGAAAGTGAGGAACGCTCTCAAGCCAGGCTCCAGGATAGTGATAGCGAGGAAGAAGCTCGTGGAGAGGGCGATGGGAGAGAGGCTGCTTCCGAAGCTCGAGGGCGGGATGAACAGGAACTTCGCAGTGGTGACCAGCGACAAGGAACCGTTCGAGCTCTACAAGAGCCTGAACTCCAACAGGCTCAGACTCATGGCGAAGCCTAACCAGATAGCTCCGCAGGAAATAGTCATAGAGCCCGGAGACACGAGCGTGGCCCCGGGGCAGACGGTGACTGAGCTGAAGAACGCTGGCATAGACGTGCAGATAAAGCAGGGCAAGGTGGTCATAGCGAAGCGCAAGGTGCTGGTGGAGCGCGGCAGCAAGATAAGCAAGGCGATAGCCAACGCGCTGAAGATACTAGAGGTAACGCCGTTCGAGGTGGTGCCGAAGCTCAGCGTCGCGTTCTCGTCAGAGCTCGTTTACAACGAGGCCGCGCTGATGATAGACTCCGACTACGTCTCTTCGGAGCTGGCGAAGTCGTTCAACGAGGCCGACACGCTCAGCACCAGCATAGGCATGGTGACGCAGTACAACGTAAGCAGGCTCGTGGTCAGGGCGTACAGGAGCGCCATGGCTGTTGGCGTAGAGGGAAAGATATTAGAGCCAGAGATAATAAGCATACTCATGGCCGATGCGGCTTCCGCCGCGAGCAGCGTGGCGAAGCAGGCGGGCGTTGACGCTTGAAGGTGTAACGAGATGGAATACATATATGCAGCTCTATTGCTTGATGCAGTAGGCAAGGAAGTGACCGAGGACAGCATAAAGAGCGTAGTCAAGGCGGCGGGCAAGGAGCCCGACGAGGCGATGGCCAAGTCAGTGGTGAGCGCGCTCAAGGGCGTGAACATAAAGGACGTGATAAAGAACGCACAGGCCGTCCAGGCTACGGCCCAGGCGGCGGCGCCACAGGCAGCCAAGCAGGAGGAGAAGAAGAGCGAAGCTGAGGAGAAAAAGAGCGAGGAAGCAGCGGCTAGCGGCCTTGCGAGCCTCTTCGGCTGAGCCGATGGCCAGGGAAGCGCGCCCGGTACGTTCCGCTGTCCAGGGCGAGCGGTAGGTAGATGTCATGGACGTGTACGTGGAGAAGGAGAAGTGCACAGGGTGCCAGCACTGCAAGGACGTGTGCCCCGTCGCAGTTTTCGAGATGCACCACAGGGACAGCCAGGACGCTAACAAGGACACGGCGCCCCCGGAGCACCAGTGGAAGGGCCAGACCGACCCTGCAGTTGCCCAGAAATGGAAGGACGTGCAGGACGGGCACAGGCACTTCGCGCCCGACAACGACGGCACGAGCGGGGGCATATCAGTAGCCGTCAACGGCTCGGCGTGCATCCTGTGCCAGGCCTGCCTCATAGAGTGCGAGGGCGAGTGCATAGTCATAAAGGACGACAGCGGAAACGAGTACAGGTCGATATACAAGTGAACCAAGCCATTGAATGCAATACTACACACATAACAACAAATAGGATGCTTCCTTTTGGCCAAAGAGTGTCAATGCCTTGCTGTCAAACAAAATTGCTCATATAGGGCAAGTCTGACCTAATTGGCCGTATGACCAACTGAGATACACGCTGCCTCCTGCGCCACCCGACCATATACCTGCCCCCGCACCATTGCTGGCCCCAGCACCACCGCTGCCATCAGTTCCAGGGCCTCCGGCAGCACCATTGCTGCCACCAACACCTGCACTGCCGCCGCCTCCGCCGCCGCCTCCGCCATAGCCTCCTCCTCCACCAGAGGCCGAACCGCCGTTACCTTGTGAGCCTCCACCACCACCATCATACTGTTGGCCTTTCGAGCCAACGGCACTTCCACCACTGCCACCTGCATACTGACTACCAGCATTTCCGCCAGAAGCCGAGCTTAACCCACAGCTGGAGCTGCAGCCTGCAGACCCTCCAGAACCACCAACTGTACAGGTCCCGCCGCCACCAGGACCACCGTTTCCTGAATTTCCGCCAAGTCCTCCGTCAGCACACACTGTGACACTTCCGGCCACTAAAATAGCAGAACTGCCGCCGCCTCCGCCGCCGCCTGCTGGGCTACTGCCTCCAGCACCACCACCGCCTCCGCCGTAGTAACCGCTTCCTCCGCCACCTCCGACTCCGCTGGAAGACCCCCCTCCACCTCCAACATAAACTGTCAGAGTCTGGCCTGCAGTAATAGAGAAACTACCTGTGCTCTCTTGCCCGTTAGATCCACTGCCAGCTCCACCTCCACCTCCACCGCCTCCGCCATACGCAGTGTAATATACAGTAGCAGAATCAGGTGCTGTAATAGACCAATAGTCTATTACTGTAGTAGAGTTGGTGCACGGAGCTATTGTTGTGGTGGAGGAGAGGGTGGAGGACGAAGATGAGACATAGGTGGTTGTGGATTGGTAGGTGGTGGTCGAAGAAGATGATTGGTATGTTGTTGTGGAGGAGAGGGTGGAGGATGAGAACTGCACCTGCACGAACGAGGCGGAAAGCGAGTCTGTGCCTGTGCCGTAGACCGTCGTGGACTGCGACGAGCTGCTGAGCGTCAGGTTGCTTCCGTGCGCCCATGAGCCGAAGCTGTAGCCGTTCGGCTGCACCGCATACACGGTGTGCTTTATGCCGTACACCCACACCACGTTCGCTCCCGGGGCGTAATCCGCACCGTCAATCGCAATCTGGCCCGTGCCTGTGCTGGTCGCGAGGTGCACTACGAAGAGCAGCTCCCTGTAGGGTACGGCGGTAGAGATGGCCTGGCCGCTGGTGTTGTACACCTGCCCCCCGCAGGACGGCGAACAAATCTGGTAGGAGAGCGAGAACCTGGGGTTGAGCTGCGTGCCGATTGTGAGGCTGCTCGGAACTGTGGCTGTGCAGGTTATGAGTGCCCCCGGGCCTGCGTCCTGGGGCGTGCACGTGCCGCCATACGATGCGCTGCTGTAGTAGAACGGCACAACAATGAATGAGTTTGCGCTCGCGAACTTTATGCTGGTGCCCATGTTGTTGTTGAGCATAGCGATGAACTGGGTGGATATGGAGTTGGTCATGATCAGGGCCTGGATGCAGTAGAGCTGAGGCGTTATGTAGCAGGATTGCGGGGCGTATGTGAGCGTGCCGGTGCTGGGCACGGACACTATGGTCACCACCGAAACTACGAATATGCCCAGTATCAGGAAAGCCCACGAGTATGTGGTAAGGAACTCCAGAGCCGACTGGGATCGCATCGTATAGTGTTACCATAGGAAGGGATAAAAGCGCTTTCAATGGACGATGATGTCCAGAACGACCTCCACGTCCGTGGCCGAGTAGGGCCTTACTATGCGCCATCCAGCCAGGCCGAAACGCCTGCCGCCGGCCTCCACGGCCTTTTTCACTCCGCCCATCATCTCGCTTATGCCGTCGCGCCTGCAGAACGCGTAGTAGTGCACGATGCAGCGCCTGCCGCACATAGCGAGCGCGCTCCCGAGGAACCTGCGCGAGCTTGCAGGTAGTGGCATCACTATCCTGTCAGCGACCCCCTTGTGCCCGAGCGCCAGCCTGCCTGCGTCTCCCCGCTCCACGAGCACGTTGCCCACCTTGTTCAGCCTCGCGTTCTCCTCCATGTACCTGCACGCGGCGGCGTTTAGCTCCATCGCTATCACGCTGCCCTTCCTGTCCCGCTTGGCGATCTCTATCGCGTACGGGCCTACGCCGGCGAACATGACAACAACATGCTCACCGTCCCTGACCAGCTCGCTCACGCGCTTGCGCTCGAAAGCCAGCCTCGTGGAGAAGAAGACCTTAGCCACGTCGAACCTGAAGACGCAGTTGTTCTCCCTGTACTCTGCTAGCGTGCTCCTCCTGCCCGCCACGTATACGAACTTCCTGGTCCTGTACCTGCCGCTCACCGCGCCGCCCTTCCTCAGCACCGTCTTGACGTTCCTGTTCTCGAGCATCAGCCTCCTCGCCATCGCCTGCGCCGCGCCCGGCGCAGCCTCTACCACTGCTATGCTACCGTACAGGTCGTAGCCCCTCGCTGCCCCCCTTTGCGGCGCCATAAGAATCGCTCCGGCTAGGAATGGGCAACACATTAATAAATGAACTGCTCCAAATAAGCATGGTTGCTCTAGGGCAAGCCTTGTTTTCATTGTATTGGGGCTTGAGCAGAGCAAGGTAACGGAGTGATAGCATGTATTACATAGTAAGGGTAACCTCGAGCCAGGAGCGCATAACTGCCGACATCCTCCAGAACAAGGTGGAGAAGGGCAGCACACAAGTTTATGCGCTCATAGTGGTAGAGGGCATGCGCGGCTACCTAATACTCGAAGCGCAGGACGAGAACGCGGCGCGCGAGATAATACGCGACGAGCCGCACGTCAAGGGCATACTGGCCAAGGCGCTGAGCGAGGAGGAACTGGACAGGATGCTGGCTGCGAAGAAGGTGGTGGAGGAGATAGGGGTCAACGACATAGTAGAGTTCAGCGGCGGGCCGTTCAAGGGCTACAAGGCAAAGGTGATAAAGGTGGACACCACTAAGGAGGAGATGACGGTAGAGCTGATGGACGTGGCTGTGCCTATACCTGTGACCACAAAGATGAGCACGGCCAAGATACTCCAGAAGGCGGAGAAGGTGTAAGCATGGCAGAGACAACTATAAAGGGTTTGATAGAAGGAGGCAAGGCTACAGGCGGGCCGCCCTTCGGGCCGGCGCTGGGGCCTCTGGGCGTGAACGTTTCAAAGATAATAGAGGACATAAACAAGCAGACGGCTGCGTACGCTGGCATAAAGGTGCCCGTCAAGATAATCGTGGACACGGGCACCAAGGCTTACAGGGTGGAGGTGGGCTCTCCGCCCAGCAGCGCGCTGATACTGAAGGAGATAGGCATACAGAAGGGGGCCAAGACCAAGGACGAGGTGGCTGGCAACGTGACGATAGAGCAGCTGAAGAAGGTCGCGCAGTCGAAGGAAGGCAGCCTCTACGGCAGGTCGCTGAAGGAACGCGTTAAGCAGCTGGCTGGCACGTGCAAGAGCATGAACGTGACCATAGAGGGCATGCCGGCTAGGGAAGCGATAGCGAAGATAGCCAAGGGCGAGCTGAAGGTCTGAAGAAGCGCACTAGCGCCCTATAAGCCATTACATAAAACGACAATCGCCAAAGCCGGACTGGATTGTTTAAATATGAGGAATGCCAATCCTCTGCGAAACGTATGCCCAAAAAATTGTACCTATTGAAAATAGGCGGCAGCATAATAACAGACACTACCAAGCCCAGCGCAGCAAAGAGGGCGGAGATAAGGCGGATAGTGAGGGAAATAAAGGCGGCCAAGGACGAGGGCGATTTCAATCTGATAATAGGCCATGGCAGCGGCTCGTTCGCGCACAGGCCAGCGAAAAAGTACAGGACGAATGAAGGCATAGTTAACAAGGATAGCAGGAAAGGCGCGACCATAACACACATGGTAGCCAAGGAACTCAACGACATATTCGTAGAGGAAGCGCTGAAGAGTGGACTTGATGTATTCCCGTTTTCGCCATCGAGCTTCGGCGTGCACAACGGCGAACACTGGGCTTCGGGCACAACCGAACCGATTAAGGAAGCTATGAACAGGAGCATGATTCCCGTCACCTATGGCGACGTAGTGATGAATTCTAAGAACGGCTTCTCCATAGCCTCCACAGAGCGGGTATTCGAGTTCATCGCATCCAGGCTGAAACCTGACAAAGTCATACTTGCTACTGACGTTGATGGGGTCTTCGACAAGGACCCGAGAAAGTGCAAAGATGCAAAGCTCGTGAGGAACATAGACAGAAACAACATAACCGCTGCGCTTAAATGGGCAAAGGGCTCGCACAAGGTAGACGTTACAGGTGGAATGCACTCGAAGCTCTCGTTCCTCTACGGCATCGCGAAGATGTCTGGCGGAGAGGGCGTTATACTCAACGGCAAGAAGGACGGCAGGATAAGGGATGCACTCCTTGGAAGGTACGGCACAGCAACAGTCGTGAGGCCGTAATCGCAAACAATACATTACGCTAGGTGAACTTATGACAAAAACAAAACAACAGAATAATGAAGCCGGAGCCCAGAAAGTGGTGGCAAACGTTTCAGATAAGAAAGAATTGGATTCAGCGGTAAAGAACGCGACAAGGCCAAAAAGCACTAAGCAGACGCTCTACATGGGTAGTTGGGACGAGTTCGATTGAAAAAGTGTGCATGCACGCAGACTATCAACAGTTCTCACTTGCCGTAGGCATCGATTATGCGATTCAGCAACATCCTTAGCCATTGGAGTGAAGCTGCCCGGTGCCTCTTGAATCTCTGCCTTTAGGTTTCCTAGCGAAACCCATCTGTAACCCATGCCTGTGGCTACAGCGTGGGCGATTTGGGAAATTTTGTGCAGCGCGTCATCCTCCCACAGATCTACACCATACGCAGTCAGTATCGCCCCTATGGTTGCCACGGTGACGGCAGCACTGCTTCCAAGCCCAGATTTGGACAGCTTGGATTTGCCATCGCCCAGCCTATAAGCGAAAGCTGCATCATTTTCAGTTCTAATCTTCAGGCCAGAGATCTTGTTCCCAATGCCGCGCACATACATTAATGCGATTTGGGTCGCTGTTTTGACTAATCGAAGTTCGTTTGTTGTACTTGCATTAATAGCTCCTGTTTCGATATCCACAGCGCCGGTCAATCTTTGGCCGAACTGAGGAACATCAATTATTACAGAATCATCTTGCGCAAGTCTGATACTTACATTAACACCAGCATCCACAGTTGTGACGTACCCTATGTTTGGTTTTTCAAGTACTGAATATCCGCCCAGCCAGAGTATTTTACCGTGTGCAGTTGTTCGCACTTCGCCCATAGCATCACACATCTTAGGAATTTCAATTTCTAAACTTAGGCTTAAAGAGTTTTGCGTCTATCAGATGCGCTTTGTTTTCTTCCAGCAGACGCGGTCCGCCTCCTACGTGCGATTCTAAGACACTCCGAACGCCTCTTATATTACGCAGAGCATTGTAGACAATTTGTTTATTTTTCTCGAGTGCAATAATATGCGCATTTGGGCCTGCATCAAAAGTGTACGCTGCAACAGTGTGCTTTTCCTTCGCATTCAATTCGTGAACCGCATATATTACATCACGCGATATATCGTTCATATAGAATATAGGAGGCCACGTGTCCAGCATTATAGCATGCATGTCATTACTATCACGCATTGTTATTTCTGCAAAGGTCTCGAAATCCCTATTTTTTATCGCCGTTTCTAGCCGGCCTGCCGCCTCCTCGGCGTGCCTGATTCTAGAATTGTACAGAACGCTTGTCTCAACACTTTGCTTCATGCCAGACCTCGAAGACACCTTCTTTTTTGAAAGGGACACTATCGCAATCACATCTATCAATTCGGGCCAGTGATTCTCGTCCCTGATTTGAACTGCAAATGAATCAGACCCGTCTGCCTTTACTCCCCTTCGCCATTTGACAAACCCGCCGAGTGTGCTCCTACAAGCGCTCCCGCTCACCTGGCGCGCAAAAATAGACAGCTCTTGGGAAGACAGTGCGATACCCAGTGCTTTAGAAACTGCAAATGCAAGCGTTGCTGCACCCGATGCGCTCGAAGCTATGCCTGCAGAAGTAGGAAATGAATTTTTAGATACAATTAGTGCGTGCGCATTACTACCGGCTAATTCCCGAAGCCTGCCAAGAATCGCAAAACGTTCCGCTGCTTCTGGGTCTTCCAAGTCTTGCTCGACGCCATTTATAAATATCGCATCTTTTCTCAGTTTTCTCGAAAACACTACGCTTGTTTTCGTGTAAAGAGGATTTGACAAAGTCATGCTTATAGATGAATTGTATGGCAGTATGAGTTTGTTGTCCCTCTTGCCCCAATACTTGATAAGTGCTATGTTAGGGGCTCCAACCGCTGTGTATACCCTATCTTCCATAAGTACAACTCTGTTGAATTTGAGACGCTAGAGCATATATTCTTTTGGCACCATCGCCTAACGCCTAAGTATGCGCTCGAGCTGCCCCTTAACCCCCATGTCAGTGGTCTCTATCCTTTCTACATTGAAACCTACACGGCGCATCGCGTCTGCTATCTGTAGGTTATTATAAGGCTCGCAGTTTACTATGCCCATTCCGCCTCCACCTCCGCCAGAGAGCTTTGCGCCGTATGCGCCGTTCTTGTTTGCAATTCTGGTCATCTGGTCTAATTTTTCGCTCGACACTCCAAGCTCGACGAGCAGGCGTTGATTTGCGTTCATAAGTTTGCCGAGTTTCATTGCGTTCCCTGTTCCTAGTGCCTCGACTTCATCGTCTATTATCGAGTCTATGGAGCTAAATATTTCTCGAGCCCTTTCCGGATATGTTTTGGCCTTTACAGACACCACAAAAACAGTATCGGAAGTTGGCACTTTCGGGCCTACGTTTACCGCCAAAAGATTAGGAGGCTGGGAAACCTGCATCCTAGAGTAGCCTGATTTCGGCGACCCGACAACGTAGCCGCCATAATACACTGGTGGTACGTCTACAGCCCCGGCGTTCGGATTCTTGTGTATTATCCTGTCTACGTCCCTTATCACATCCACGATATCGGCGTCTTTGAGCATTACATTTGCTTGCGCCAGAACGGCTCCTACGAATGATGCGCCTATCGATGTGCTGCTTCCCCAGCCCTCCCGAACCGGAACCTTGGATGTCGAGTGAAAAGTGGCGCCAGTTACAGGGACATCGTATTCAAGATACAGCCTGGAGGCCACATACGCGAATGCCAGATGCGATCTTGAGAGGCGGTTGTTCGTTGATATAAACGAATTCACGTCGGCCTTCTCCTCCCACGACCTGTTGATGCTTTTCAGATCTTCTTTCGTGAATTTCTGGGTGTGCTCTGGCTTTAGGTCGTCCAGGGATAGGGTAACTTGGTCAGAACCATCACTTTCTACCCATGTATCCGCAAGCTTATACACAGCAGCGGATATGCACTTGGTTCCATGGACTACTGAATGCTCGCCTGCAATCTTTATGTTGGCTGGGGCCGATATATTAAGCATGATCTGCCTTTCTTCGGCTGCTTTATAAAGATTCACTTATAGGCTTTGGTCTCTGCCAGCAGCACAAGTCCGCACGCTACCGGGCACTCCTTACCCTATCAATTATTAGCCTAAGCCATGGGGTAAACATGGTAGGGTTCTCCCTTATCTCGTTAGACAATTCGTCAAGCGAAACCCATCTGTAACCCATGGCCTCTTCGCTGTTGGGCTTGGGCTCGCCGTCGTAGCTGCCGAACAGCACATGGTCGTACTCGTGCTCCGTCAGCCCATTGCCAACATCCGCCTTGTACGTGAACGCGAACACCTCGTGCATCGGGCAGTCGAAGCCCATCTCCTCCTGCAGCCTCCTGTGCGCGGCCGCCTCTATGCTCTCGCCGGGATACGGGTGGCTGCAGCAGGTGTTCGACCATAGTCCCTTGCTGTGATATTTGGTCATCGCGCGCTGCTGCAGCATCGTCTCGCCCTTGCTGTTGAACACGAATATGGAAATGGCTCTGTGGAGCTTGGCGCCGTTCTGGTGCGCCTTCAGCTTGTCTTCGAGGCCGATCTCCCTGTCGTTCTCGTCAACCAGTATTACTTTCTGCGTATCATTGCTGTCCATGTTCCTAACGCCAATAAGAACCATTTTACACGAAGCAATATATTAGTACGTACTCTTTACACAATTGACGAAGCTTAAACTATAGCTTAAATAGGCAGAAAACTAATTTGCTAGCAGAGGCTGGCGATCAGTTTGTATGTGAGCGCTGGTTTTTGTGATTAAATGAACAACGGAGAGTTTGAGGATTACCTCAGGAGCAAAGCTGCCGCAATAAATTCAAAATTGGCAGAATACCTTGTAAAGGAGTCATCCGACAGGTACGTAGGCCGACTGCTCGGAAGAGCAGGCCACAAGTATCATCATGAATCTCTAAGCAAGGCTATTTTCGAACCGGCGTGGTACCTGATAGGTCTCGGGGGCAAACGGTGGAGGTCTACGCTTATGGCGTTGACTATCGAAGCGCTTGGGAAGGACTCGGACTATTATGCAGAGTTTTGCATGGTTCCAGAGATAATACACAATGCTACGCTGATACATGATGATATAGAGGATGGCTCGGTTACACGTAGAGCCGCACCAGCAGTCCATATAAAGTACGGGATAGATATAGCAACAAACCTAGGGGATTTCATGTTTTATTTCCCTGTGGTGGCACTTCTCGACAGCAAAAAACTTTCAATAAAAACTAAAAATAAATTCCTTTCTATATACGTAAGAGAGATGCTACGCGCTACCACAGGACAAGCGACAGATCTTGCATGGCACAATTTTTTAGTCAACCCGGCCAGTATAGAAGAGGAGAACTACCTTCAGATGGTCTACGATAAAACTGGTGTACTGGCAAGAATGGCGTGCAAGCTCGGCGGGGTGCTTTGCGAGACTGATGACGCTACTATAGAGGCGCTTGGAAACTTCGGGGCCACAATAGGGGTTGCGTTCCAGATACAAGACGACCTGCTAAACCTTTATCCCAGCAGGGTTTCTGAAACTAAAGGAGGAGTGGGAGAAGATATCACAGAAGGTAAAATTTCCCTTCCTGTGATATATGCGTTGCAGCACTCAAAACAAAAAGACAGGAAGAAACTGCTTGAGATACTTAAAATGCACACAACGAACCAGAAACTCAAGGGAGAGGCAATAGGAATAATCGATGCATCAGGAGCAAAAACATACTGTGAGTATGTAGAACACAAAATAGTAAAAGAGGCATGGGCTCGGGTCAACAAGAAATTGCCTAAGTCTGAAGCTAAGGATAGACTAGAGATGATGGCTCACTTCCTTATAGACCGTTCGAGATAGGTATTTGAGGTGTTAAAGTGGCAGATGTAGTAGGAATATTTACTGTAATAGACGGTGGCGCTCTGTATTTTCGGCGACGTAGCGATGATTGGCTTCCGGACAAGTGGAACATTGTGTCTGGACACATAGAACCTGGCGAAACGCCAACAGAGGCAGCAAAAAGGGAGTTTAAAGAAGAGGTAGGAATCGACGCTGAAGAAACCAAATTTATTCACATATCTGATTTCGAAGACGCAGTGATTACACCGAAAGGCAGAGTTCCGCTACGCGTTCACCTCTACACGTACATAAACGAGTCTCTAAAACTAGACAAGATTACTGTATGTGAAGATGAATATGTTGCCAAACGCGTTATACCTCTAAACGGGATAGAACTTGTTGTGGCAAGCAGAGACGAAAGCGGAAAAGATAGCCCCTTTACTTCTACTGACATAAGAGTAATCAAAGAGCAGATGAACAACATACGAGCGCTCGTTGTACAGACCGAGCACGAGAGGAGTGCGGAGCCGGTACAAGGTAGTGCACTCCTAAAAACCAAGGTGCCCTAGTGATTGTTTTGAAAGTGGGAGGTTCTGCTCTTACAGATAAGAAAACAGGCAGGTCGTTTGTCGATGAAGTAACGACTAGGGTATCGCGTGAAATATCTAAATCTGCTGAACTCGTAATAGTGACCGGCGCAGGATACGAAGGGCACAGATTTGCAAAACGCCACAAGCTAAGGTCTCTAGATAGAAACCAGAGGAACTGGGCACGCCTTAGATACATTGTTGGGGAGAATTCGAAAAAACTTGTAAAAAAATTAATAGACAGGAGACTCGCCCCTATGGAAATCTCAACCATCGGATTATTTATCACATCCGGTGGTCACATCAAGAAGTTTAACAGCAGATTCATCTATGATTACGTAAAAATAGGATTCATACCCGTATTACATGCGGACGCACCGATTGATGTGAAGAAAGGCGTATCTGTGCTATCTGGCGATGCTATAGCCACAGAGATCGCACATTCGCTAAGGGCGAAACTACTGATATATGGCAGTGACGTGGAGGGCATATATGATAAAAACGGCAACCTGCTAAAAAAAGTAGACCAGAACAACTTAGAAAGCGTGCACTTCTGGAAAGTTAATGACGTTAGTGGTGGGCTCATGAACAAGATAAAAGAGACAAGAAAGTTACACGG
This sequence comes from Microcaldota archaeon, assembly GCA_021792095.1. Lineage (GTDB taxonomy): Archaea > Micrarchaeota > Micrarchaeia > Micrarchaeales > CABMGC01 > JAJYVH01. Next base: position 83,809 of record JAJYVH010000001.1, read on the forward strand.
CACCAAGGTAGTAATGATAAACCTGCGGAAAGATGGCAGGCTCCGCGATGTGATGCTCGGAAAACGCGTCGGCACAATTATAGGCTGAAGAACAACTACAATATACGTCATCGTTTCCTAATCTTGCGTCTCCTGTAGTCTCCTAGATTGAATTTCCTTAAAATCAAACTCTGAACCTCTGCAGCTATGTCTTCCCTTGATCTAGTTGCATCTATCAGGTCTATCCTTCCGAGTTCTCTGATTACCAAAAATTTGTAGAGTTCTGCTGTTATTGATGAGTACAGTATATCTCCATTATTGTATACTCTCTGCTCTCTCCGAACTTCCCTAACTTTAATGTCCTTTATAGGCAAATCTAGCATTATGGTAAGGTCTGGCCAACGTATAAGAGGCTTCAACGAAATAAAAATTTGATATAATATATTTATTTCGCGCACACACTTCTTCATGCATTTTTGTGCGTATTCGCCCACAAGAACTTCGAATTCAACATGCGTGCGCAAGCTCTCCGCACTTATCAGCTTTGCCAAACCCTGTGGGCTTGACGTTTCAGCGCCTAATGTTTTGGCTATCTGAATCAGCACAACTCTAGTCGCTGAATGGGTAAAGGCAGCATCTACGTACCTGCCCATTATCACTATGTGGGGGACACCATCAAACTCAGCAACTAAGTCTGCATAACTCTGCTTAAGCAGGGCCATAAATACAAGCAAGTCTACACCTGGATCCACTTTTGGCAGGAAAGCAGACCACATCTGCTCCCTAGGGTTCTTTGATATGGCCCCAAGAGCCGCCTCGAGCATTTTATGCGTAAACATCTTATGAAGCACAACATTGTAGTGCTTCCAAAGATAAGCACCTAGAGCGTCAGCTTGTGTTGTCTTCCCAGAATTGCCCATGCCCTCGAAATTTATTACTAAATTGTCGTCCCTTGCTATCCCAACACCAATACCACATCTATCTTGACGTATTTAAGAAGCTACCCTTAAATGGCATGCTTTGCACTTGATGACGCGATAGCCTAAAATTCCGCAATTGACGAAGTAGACACATTTACTTAAAAACCCTGAAAACACACTATTCCACAACGGGAAGAGATAGCGTGAGATTGTACTCTGCACAATGAGGCGATTTAGTATAAACTTCAAAGAATACATAGAGCAGTACAGGCAAAAGGTCTACTCAAAAATATGCGAGTACGTGCCGCTCCGCGAGAAGGAGGGGAACGCGAACAGGATAATGCGCGACTACATAGACAGGCAGGGCAGCTACAGGAGACCAGGCCTGGTACTGCTGACCGGCGAACTTTTCGGGGGCAAGGAGGAGGACCTCATACTGCCAGCCGCCGCGGAACAGCTGTCCGAGGACTGGATACTTATGCAGGACGACACAGAGGACGACTCTGAGCTGCGAAGGGGCAAGCCGGCTGTGCAGCGGATACACGGCTGGGTGCACGCATTCAACGCGACCAATGCGGGTCAGATGGCAATGTGGCGCATGCTCAAGGACTACATGAAAATATATCCGGAAAAGGGTGACAGGCTCTACGAGAAGTTCTACCACATGCTTGACTACACCGTGGAGGGGCAGCATGTCGAGAACCAGTTCATACACCACACCAAGGACCTCAGCAAGGCTGACGAGGCCCTGTACTACAGGATACTCGACAGCAAGACGTGCTACAATACAGTATATGGGCCTATGCAGCTCGGGGCGATAGCGGCAGGGCAGACAGGCGAGACGCTGGAGATGCTCAGGGAGATAGGCAAGCCTGCGGGCATAGCCTTCCAGATAGTCGACGACATACTGGACATGACGGCCGACGAGAAGATATTCGGCAAGAAGAACTTCGGCGACCTCTACGAGGGCAAGCTCACGCTTATGATACTCAAGACGTACAAGGACGCTACTCCAGAGGAAAAGGCTAAGATCGACGTTATATACAGGAAGAAGAGGCAGGACAAGACAGAGGAGGAGATAGGCTTCCTCAAGGAGATGATAGGCAAGTATGACGGCCTTGGATACGCGCAGCAGAAGGCAGAGTTCTACGGGAACAAGGCCAAGGAGGCGCTCGACGGCTACAAGGACAGGCTGCCTATGAACGACCTCACCCCGCTCGTCTGCTCGGCGATGGAGGAGCTGTACGTGAGGAAGAAGTAGAGGCGCTGCCGCTTTCCGGAAGCAGGCACAACCATAGAGAGTATGATAATGAGGCAGGGCTAAGGTTCATCACAGCATTCGGCGAGCGGATAGGCCATCCGGACCCCACCCTCTCCCGCCTCCAATAGGCGGCATACGCCCACCACTGGGCGAAAACAAATGCCAAACAGCAACGCGCTTTCCCGCCTGATCGGCAGTATTTCGCGTCGTGAGCGGGCTTGACTTCGAAGTTCGGAATGGGTTTCGGTATTGCCCCGCTCCTGTGGCCGTTTGACAGCGCTATTGGGCAGGCAAGGCTTAAAAAACATCACTTCCTCTGCAGCCTGTCCCTCGCTATGCCCCACGCGCCCTCGAACCATGGCGCTGCCCGGCCCGAGCTTATAATTTCGTCGAGCTTGCCGGGCGCGTAGAACTTCGCGCTCTCGGTCTCGCTCCTGTCCAGCTTTATCGCAGCGTCGCTCCTTGCGCAGAAAACAGCGATCATCTCGTGCTCTGGAGGATGGTCGTGCGTGTACTTGCCCAGGTACTCGACTCGGGCGGAGACGCCTGTCTCCTCTTGCAGCTCGCGTTTCGCAGCCTGCTCGTACGTCTCCCCGAAGGTCACGTGGCCCGATGCAGAGCACTCGTAGCAGCTCGGGAAGTTCTTCTTTTCGGCGCTGCGCCACTGCACGAGCACATCGCCGTCGCCCCTGAGCAGGAATATAACTACGGAGCGGTGCAGCACGTCGTTCTTGTGGGCCTCCTCCCGCTCTATGCTGCCGAGCACGTTGTCCGCTTCGTCCACGCGGTAGAGCAGCTCCATGCGTGCCTATCGCGCGTCCGCCTATTTAAGCTTGTCTACGTTCTTCATCTGCGACAGGCTCTTCAGCGCGTCGTACGTGGCCAGCGCCATGTTGAATATGTCCCTGGTCCTGCCCCTGGCGAAGGTCCAGACGTCCTTGACGCCAGCGAACTCGAGCACCACCCTAGCCGTCTCCCCTGCCACGACGCCTACCCCGCGCGGCGCGGGCTTGAGTATTATCTCGGCCGTGCCCACCTTCGCCCTGAGCGTTATAGGCAGAGAGTGCTGCGTCCCGCAGCTGCACTCCCAGGAGCCGCAGCCCAGGTTGAGGCTTATGATGTGAAGCTTCGCGTCCTTCTCTGCCTCGTCCATGGCTGGCCTCGCCTCCGCCGCCTTGCCCACGCCCAGGCCCACGTGGCCCTTCCTGTCGCCTACAACTACAGTCATGCGCAGCTTGGCCTTCCTCGCGTCCTTGGTCATGCGCTGCACGCTAGCGCGCTCAAGCAGCTTGCTCTCCAGGCCGGGGAGCAGCGCCTCCACTATGCCTACCTCCTTTATGGGCTTGCCCATCGCGAATATCTGCTCTATGCTAGTTATCTGGCCCGCCTTCACCATCTGGCCGAGCTTGGTCTTGGGCTGCCACGCCTCTACGTTGAATACCGGCTTCTCCTCCTCCACTCTGCTTCTCCTGTAGAACAAATCAACTACCCTTCAATATCTTCTCCCTTACCTGTCCGAAAAGCGCAGGCAGAGAGCTGGGCGCGCCGCCCTTCGCTATGTAGGCTCCGAACTGCCTCTTTAATACTTCGCTGTCCTTGCCGAGCCGCTCCGCGTACCTGGCTATCAGTGTGCCGTCGTACTGCTCCTCCTTCATGTCGAACGTCCCCTTGAGCTTCATGCCCCCGTCGATGCAGCCCTTCGCGAACACGAAAGGCACCGAGCCCCTCACCGGCGCCGCTATGCCTATGTCGAGCACGAGCTCTCCCTCCGCCTTCGCCTTCTTCGCGAGCAGCAGGCCGGAGAGGTAGGCGGTGGGCTTGTTGTTCCTGCTCGGCCAGCCGAGCTTCTCCAGCTCCCTGGAGTCCACGCTCGCCATCACCTTGTCCCCGCGCTCCTCGTAGGCCACCACCTGGCCCATGATGCGCTTGTTGCTGCGCCTTACCACAACGCGCTGAAGCCCGCTCTTCACCAGCTCCAGCCTCTTCCTGTAGTCGGTGAGGCCCTGCCTCCTTCTCCTGAACTTCATGCTAGCACTTGCACGCACACTATCACCTATATGCCTTCTTGGCGAACTCGTTGATCTGCTTCATCTCCTCCTCGCTCACCTTTATCCCGTCGTCGCTCAGGTGGAGCAGCAGCGAGCGCTTGTCCGGGAACGCGTTGCCCTTCGTCAGCAGGTAGTACCTCCTGAACACCTTCCTGTCCAGCTTGCCCATGCGCCTGAGCTGGTCCAGCAGCGTGCGCTGGGCCCTGGTCTTCTTCTCCCAGCTCATTCCGCGCCTGGCGTTGGCCGTGCCCTTCCTCTTGCCCGGGCCCCTGTACCTCTTCCTCCTCGCACGTCTCTTGTGCAGCTCCCGCTTCGTCTTTACCGCTGTTATCGCGCCGTCCTTTATCAGGCGCCTCACGTCGTCCCTGGTTATGGCCTTGCCTATCTCCTCGAGCGACTCGGGCCTGAACCTTATCGATGCCTCGCCACGCCCGAGCTCCTCGGCAGCCACTCGCCTTGCAAGTCTTACGCTCATGATCGCACCCTGTTGATTACGCGTATTCCGGCCTTCGCCGCCTCCCTCTCGAGCTCCAGCTTCGTCCTGCGCGACAGCCCGTGCGCTAGCACGGCTGCGCTCCTCCCGTCCCTGGGCACAGAGAGCAGCTCCGCGGCGTTATGCACCAGCACCTCCAAGGCGCCGTCCTTCCTAGCGAACCTCACTACGCTTGCGTTCTTGTAGCCTATCCTGGGGCTGGCGCCGTAGCCTGACCAGTACCTCCGCTTCTTGTTGTCCTCGCCGCGCTGGGTGCGCCACCTCGGCTTCAGGCGCTTCCTGCTCTTCGCGCCGTAATTCGGCACAGCAAACCTCGGGTGCCTCCTCTTCTCGACTCTCATGACCATCATTCCTCGCTCTCGTAGTATATGCCGTCCTGGAAGACGCGCGAGTCCTTGTGCTTGGCGAACGAGAGCTTGTGTATGTTCGCTGCCGTCTGGCCCACGTCGTACACGTCCACGCCCCTGACAGTAAGGTCCTGCTGCTTCACCTCCACCTTCGTGTCGCCTATTATCCTGGCCACCCTGGGCTTCTTCTCGCCGAACATGTTCTTCGCCTGCACCGTGCCGTCCTTGACCTCAACAGTTATAGGGAAATGGGCGAACAGTATCTTCATCCTGCGCTCGTAGCCGCTCTCCACCCCGCGCATCGCGCTCTTCGCCTCCGAGCCCAGCGCCTGGGCCGCTAGCGCCGCCTTCTTGGCCAGCTTCTTCGAGTCCGCCTCCTTGATCACGAGCCTGCTCCCGTCGACGCTGACCTGCAGGAGGTGCGTGTTTATGCGCTTGGTGCACGAGCCGAGCTTGCCGCTGATGGTTAGCTCGTCCCGGTCCTTGGACAGCTGCACCTTCACGCCGCTTGGTATCTCTATTTCCTGCATATGCACCACTAGTACACGTAGGCAAGCAGCCTGCCGCCCGTGCGCCTCTCCTTAGCCTCCTTGTTGCTCATCACTCCCTGCGGGGTGGACACTATCAGCAGCCCGAAGTCCCTGCTGGGTATGTAGCGCGTCTCGTATTTCTGGTACTCGCTCAGCTTGACGGCGTGCCTGGGCTTGACGACGCCTATGTCGTTTATCCTGTTGGCGAGCTTGATGCGCAGTTCCTTGAACCTCCCGTTCTGCACCTCCTCGAAGTCGCTTATATACTCGTTCTTCTTCAGCGTGATTGCTATGTTCCTCATGAGCTTCGTGGAGGCCACGTCGCACTCCTGCCTGCCAAGGCTTTCGTAGCCCTTTATCTTGTTCAGCGCGTCTGCGAGCAAATCAGCCATAAAACCACTACTGCTTCTTGAACCCCATGTCCTCGGCTATCTCCCTGAAGCACCTCCTGCACACGTAGAGCCCGTAGGAGCGTATCAGGCCCCTGGACGTGCCGCATATCCTGCACTTCCTCAGGCCCCTTCCCTTGTACTTCTCTTCGTAGCCTACCTTCATGACATCACTCCGCGACCTTTATCCCGTAAGCGCCTGACAGGTACTCCAGCAGCTCCTCCCTGCCTATCGTGCTGTGCCCCGCTCCGGGCCTGCTCCTTGCCCTCTTCCTAAGCGCTACCCGCGCGCCCCTCCTCGAGAAGGCGGCGTTCACGTTCAGGCCGAGCATGCCTATCTTGGGGTCGTACTTCACACCGCTGAACTCTATGTACTCATGTATGCCGAAGCTCAGGCTGTTGTCAGTTACGGAACTCGCCTTGAGCGTGCCGTTCAGCGCCTCGAGCGCCTTCCTTAGGAACCCGTCCGCCTGCCTGCCGCGCAGCGTCACCATCGCGCCTATCTTCTGCCCCTGCCTTATGTTGAACTCCGGCATCCTCTTGCGCGCCTCGGTGTGGGTGGCCTCCATGCCCGTGAGCTTCTTGAGCAGCGCCTTCGCGTTGTCGAGCTTGTCCTCGGTGCTGCCTATGCCTATGTTCACCACCACCTTGTTCAGCCTTATGCCGAGCATCGCGTTCTGCATATCAGGCACCTACCACCATGACGTTCCCGACCAGTGTCTTGAACTGCCCGGAGCCGCTCTGCACAGTTACAGTAGCCGGACTGGACGCGTTGCCCTTCTTTATCTCGGCTATCGAGCCGCGCTCGGCGGCGTGAGTGCCGCTTATCACAAGGCACTGCGCGCCCTCCTCGAACTTGAGCACTTTCTCTATACCGTTTCCGGACAGCACCACCGTGTCGTTGACTCCGGCCCCCTTGCCGTCCTTCATCACCGATCCGTCGTGGAGCCTCAGCATCTGGCTGCCACCCCTGGCCAGGTACCTGCCTATGACCTTGAGCATCCTGCTGCCCTTCTTGCCCTCGAGCTTCTCTACGCCTATCACGCCGTGCCTGGCTATGCCTATCGAGTAGCTCTCCCCGGAGCCCGCCAGCGTTATAGTGTCGCCGAAGCCTACCGGGTACCGCGGCTCTGTCACCTTGGCGCCGTTGACCTCTACCATGCCCCGCCCTATTATCTTCCTGGCCTCGGCCGCGTTGGCCGCTATGCCGAACTTGTCCCTCACCAGCGCCAGCAGCGCCACGCTGTCCTCGAGCGAGTGCCTGCCCGGGTTTGGCTTGACCAGGTATGTGGACGCCTTCCTGGCCGGCTTCGAGTAGCCGCTCGCCGCCAACCGCTTCACGTGCCTAGAGTTGCCGTGCCTGGCCATAGCATCACTTCTTCTCCTCGGGCGCCTTCGCGCCTGCAGCAGGGCCCTGCTCCGCCGCCTGCCTCTGCACCCTTAGCTTGCCGGCCCTGAGCTTGTCCGACAGGTCGAAATCGGTTATGTAAACGGCCGAAGCGCTTATAGGTATGGGCTTCTCCTTGCCCTTAGCGTCCTTGCGCACCACGCCCTCCACGAAGACAGTGGCTTCCTTCAGGCTCACGCCGGTCACCTTGCCGCTCTTGCCCCTGCTCTTCCCGCTCATTATCCTTACAGTGTCGCCCTTCCTCACGCTGGCGCTCCTGAGCCTTATGCCTAGCTTCTTGGCCAGCTCCTTGGACACGTGCGCGTGGGCGAGCTTCTGCCTCTCGCTGTTGCTGGCCGTGTACCTGAAGAGCCTCTGCTTCCTCGGCTTTCCGCTCGCTATCATAACAATCACACTATCCTGGACGCCACGCCGGCCATCTTGGCGAACCTCTCGACCACTTCCCTGGCCATCGCGCCCTTTATCTCAGTGCCTATCGGCAGGTTGTCGTCGCCGACCATTATGCCTGCGTTGTCCTCGAAGCGCACGCGCAGCCCGTTGCCCCTGCGTATCGGCGAGCGCTGCCTTATTATCATCACGCGCACCGGTTTCTTGAGGTACGTGGGCGTGCCCTTTATCACGCTCGCCCTGACTATGTCGCCAATCCCAGCCGCCGCCAGGCCCGAGCGCTTGTGACCCTTGCCCAGCTTGTGTATTATCTTGAACGTCGCTGCGCCGCTGTTGTCAGCGCACGTCAGCGTGGACATGGGCACGAGCGTCTTGGTTATCCTGCTGCTTAGCGCCCTCATGAGCTCGCCCCGGCGGGCTTGGCTATGCCCGTTATCACGAACGACTTGGTCTTGCTGATCCTCCTTGCCTCAGCTATGTCCACTATGTCGCCCACCTTCGCGTTTATGCAGTCTGGGTTGTGGGCCGGTATGCGGGAGTGCTTCCTCAAGTACCTCTCGTACTTGTGCAGGTACATGGTGTAGTCTATGCGCACTATGGCCGTCTTCTTGGCCTTGCTGCTGACCACGGGCCCGGTGAACCTGGCTCCCCTGACCTTCATGCCCCCGTGTACGGGGCAGTGGGGATCGTTGCACGCTTGCTCCTTCGCCATCAAACCTCCCTTCTCTTGTAATACTTCATTCCTTTCTCTATCCTGTCCTCCGGCCTGAACGCTATCTCGTCTCCACGTACCACGAACGACTGCCTTCCGGCGTAAAAGCGAAAGGTAGACGTTGCTTTCACCAGCCTTATGAGCCGGTTGCCCGTGTCTACTACGAGAGTGTTCTTGCTCTCATCCTTTACCATTCCCTGCAACCCAGCCTGCTTCGCATCCCTGCACGAGAGCACGCGGACCCTGAGGCCTATGAGCTCCCGCAGCACTATGTTCCTGTTATTGTAGCTGCTGTAATCTTCACTCATGTGGTTGATTGCTCTCATCTTATATAAAAGCATCTATTTAAAACTTACCAGAGAGGGGTGGAGGCAACGAGCCGCACCAAAGCGCAGTCCGCGATGCCCCGCGCGGTCTGCCCTAGCATTTCATCAGCGATATCGCAACGGGATGCAATTCTCTAACCACTAAGCGTCTTTGCGGGTGTTGACCAGTCATCCCGCTTCTTGCTTATTCGATCCACATCTTTATGGCGTTACTGACCTCATCAAACTCTGGCAATCTATCCAATACAATGCCTGCAAGTTCTTTTGAAAAGTAGCCTTTCCTGCTCTCAACTTCCTGCAGAAATTCTGTCTTTGAGAATTGCTTTTTGTAATATTCTAGCTTCTTGTCTATCAAATCAGGTTTCAGGACTATCTTTTTCTCCCCTATCAGATAGTAAAGATCGTACATGTCTCTTGCCTTTTTCCTAGTAAGTATCGCCCTTACTTTCTCTGCGCCGACCTCCTCCAGATTCATGCCCAGCAAGCGTTGGACGGGCAACTGGTATTCAGGATGATCGGATCTCAGCGGAATGCCCTTCTCGATAACCGGCTCTCTTTTGCTTATTTCCACATAGATTATGCACCTGTCATTTTCATTCGTGTTCAACGGCCCCCTAGCGCTTATCCTAAACGAGAGTGTCTTTTCATCATTGGTTATCATTTTCAATGCATTCTCAATTCCGAATAAATCCAGGCTGTTCGAGGTCTTCTGGGCAAGGTCTTCCGGCAGGTTTTCTGACGCAGTGAAGTCCAGATCCTCAGAGAACCTCCTCAACCCATGGAAAAACCAAAGGTATGTACCTCCTTTGAAGACAAGCGGCCATTCTGAAACCGCATTCAGAATTAACGACTGCATATAGTGTTTCTCCTGCTGCCATGGCCTCAAGCCATTCGGTTTTGCTATTTCTAATAGCTGTGCTTTGTCGATGATTCTATCACCTTTCTTATTTTCTTGCTTCCCCTCCCGTTAAACTGCTTAATGAGAATCTTGAGCCTTAGGCGGTCCAGCTTATCCATGTATTCCGCAAGCTCTTTTTTTGAGTATATGTTAAGATAGAGTCCATCCACCAAAGCCTTGGCGGGTTCGGCCACAAAGGTATAACTTTTACCCCTGCTGTACCTCTTATAGCCAAAGAAGAGTTTTTTGGGAATTTTATGGTAGCGTATGCCAAGGCCTTTGTAGTTTATTGAATTTCTGGTGGTCACGCATTCGGTATTTTTAGTTATCTGAGTTACTATCCCGTGAAACAAGAGGGCAGAATCCAAAGAAACGTACGAGGGTTCAATCAACTGGGTTGCAATGACAAGATCGTCCTTCTCGAACGATATCCTTCCCTTCAATACTCTGGAAGCAAGGCCCCTATTCACCAATCTAGCTGAATAGACGGTGACGATGGTCCTTGGCTTGCTTATCAGGTTGGAAAGTTGCTGTATAGAAAAGACAGTTCTGCCGGAATCGAGTGCAGCGTCTCTGATCTGATATAACGACAGCTTTTTCATATATCATCATCCCTAAATAACTATATTGTTATACAGTAGTGACAATAGATATTTAATAGTTCCCCAAGCCACCCTGTATTCTAAGTAATTATATGAAATGAGGGGGCGAAGTTCCTTATTTCATTCCATATCGCATCTGCCTGTGGCTCTGATATTTCATGGGTCAGATTAATCTAATTTGACCTATGCCATGAGCCATATTTATATATATTGCCCATGAAAACCTTCTTATGGACAGAAGGGCGCTCCTGGAGATACTGGGCGATTATAACTACTGGGGAAGCTTCAATAAACCCCTTTTTGAGCGGAAGGAGTATCAGACTCTATTGGAGAACAACCTTAAAGCCAACATAATAGGCATTGTGAAAGGCGTCCGCAGAGCCGGAAAATCCAGCATCATACTCAAATATATCGCTGGCCTGGGCGATGCGAAAAAGGCGCTTGTATTGAACCTGGAGGATCCGAGGCTGCCCCAAAATATTGACGCTGTATTTTTAATGGATACCATTGATGCGTATTCTGTATCGGTTGACCCTGACGGACCCGCACTGGTGGTTATAGATGAGGCGCAGCACGCCAAAGGCTGGGAAAAGTTCGCTAGATACCTGGTAGAGACCAGAGGAATAAAATGCATCGTGACCGGATCTTCTGCTGCACTGCTGAGCGAAGAATATGCAACATCGATCACTGGCAGACATATCGACATGGAGGTATTCCCCCTCTCTTTTAACGAGTTTGTCTTGTTTAAGGGTATAAAAGCTTCCGGCGAGCTGGATATAACCAAAAACAGGCACAAGATAAGGCGTGTTTTTGAAGAATATATCAGATATGGCGGATTCCCTGAAGTGATCATCAATGACGATGAAAGGGTAAAAGGAGAGCTCTTAAGGAACTATTTCAACGACATACTGATAAAAGATATCGCAAAAAGGTACGGCATAAAGCTGCACAGCCAGCTTGAAGCAATCTCCAAGGATTATGTATCAAACATAGGCACCAGGCTATCGCTTAGGAGGATAAGCTCCTCTTATAAGATAGGGCTGCATACAGCAGAGAGATTCTCGCAGTACCTATCAAACGCGTACCTGCTATTCTATATTGACAGGTTCAGCTTTTCAAAGAAGGCGCAAGGCAGGAGCATAAAGAAAGTCTATACTATAGATAACGGATTTTATTCGATGCTTGGATTCAAGTTCATGGAGCAGCGAGATAAACTGATGGAGAATCTGGTCGCCATAAAGTTCCTGGTTGATGCATCGCGTAGACACGGCATGGAGATTTATTACTGGCAGGACTATCAGCAGCACGAAGTCGATTTTGTGGTGAAGGACGGCAATTCAGTAAAACAACTTGTGCAGGTAACATACGCATCATCGAGGAGGGACATAAATGCACGTGAAACAGGCAATTTGGTACGAGCATCCCGCCAACTACGTTGCAAGGAGCTTCTGTGTATAACCTGGGACTACGAAGGCGAGATAAGAGAATCAGGCAAAGGGATAAAGTGCATTCCTCTCTGGAAGTGGCTGCTGGGATAGCTATGCGAGGCTATTTATGTTTTCCCTTGGCAATTTAGCAGTGTGGGCTGCATGGAAGCGGAAAGGTTAACACACACACACACACACACACAACCAAGCGCCAAAAATAGATTAGCCGGAGCAAGCGGCCCCGATGCAGCTCCTTCCAGAAAACTGCGCTCCCAATCTGCCATGGAGTACCTGATGACCTACGGCTGGGCCATACTGATAATAGCAGTTGTCCTGGGCGCCCTCTTCAGTTTGGGGGTCTTCAACGGCGCGAACTTCGCCCCCAAGGCGCCGCCGGGCGCATGCCAGGTCTTCAGGCCCAACGGACCGGGCAGCACGAGCTTCATCAATCTCGAGGGTGTGTGCAGCGGCGAGCTGCCGGAGTATGCTTTTTCATTCCCGAATACTACCACACAGGGCGACGTGGTCCCGGAATCCCAATCGCTGGATTCGGCGTGGGACGGCGGCTCGTGGACCATAGCCGCATGGTTCAAGGAGACTACTGTGCTCGGCCCTGGAGAAGCTAGGTTTCTGATAGATGAAACAGCAGGATGCGTTAGCGGCTTGGTGACCGGAGAGTCCTCGGCCACACAGTACAGCATATATACAGCACAGTGGTACAGCTCAGGCGGTTTGTGCATCAATGATGGAGTTGTTGCAGCAGGATTCGGGGGCATACCCTACAACACATGGGTGTTCATTGTGAGCACGTTCCACTACATACCGCCGTCGGGAGGCTGGGTAGCAGCATGCGTAGACGGGGCGTGCGACAACTCATCATGGACCGCCAACGACCCCACTGATTATGCAGCGTATGGTTATGCGTTCCAGATACAGGACAACAACTGCTGCGGAGGCTTCCTGTATGGAGGTGAACTTGCGGACGTACAGCTCTACAACACAAGTCTCTCCGCATCCACAATGAACGCGATGTACTATGAAGGCATAGGGGGAGCCCCTATACAGCTGCAGAACCTTGTGGGCTGGTGGCCGCTGAACGGCAACGGCCAGGATTACTCAGGAAACAACAACAACGGCGCAGTGAACTCCGGAGACAGCTTCGACGGTTCCTGGATGAGCGGCTATGCCACGCCGTAGCCTTTGGGGCGCTACTTTATCACTATCTTGTCCGATATGTCCACTATCCTGTCCACACTGTAGCGCACAGGGTTCCCGAAGCTCGTGTCCACCACCAAGCCGCCTTTCCTCGTGTCCACGCCGGCCACCTTGCCTATCAGCGTGCCGAACTCATTGACTACGAGCTTGCCCTTCAGCCTCTTGCTCTTGACGACGCGCTTCCTCAGCCCGCCCGTGATCATGGACACGGCTACGCCTATCGCTATCGCTGCTATAGTGAAGAGCAGTAACTCGCTGAAGTATATCTGGTCCAGTATCCAGGACACGAACGAGTAGGCGAGCACCCAGAGGATCACTGATGAGCCTATGTACGTGCCGTAGCGGAAGTTGCGGAACAGGTACTTGTTGGATTTGGTGTCCAGTATCCTGCCCAGCAGGTACAGCAGCAGCATTATTGGCAGCAGGAGCAGGAAGCCCTCGACTGCATACGCAGTCGCCACGCCCTGGTCGCTGCTCGAGTGCATGTAGCTCAGGTAATTGCTGGAGCCCACGAATATGGCTGCTATGAAGAACACGAGCGCGCTGAGGTAAAATACGAAGCTCAGCCTGTCTATGCTGAACCCGAAGCCCCTGAAGCTGCCTATGAGCGTCTCCTCCAGCCCGAAGCCCTTGATCACCATGTACAGTCCTATCAGGCCGACGGGCACCTCCCAGCCGAGGCCCAGCAAGTAGCTGACAGCGAAAAGGAGCAGGATGACGGCGGGTATGCCGAAGACGATGCGGGCGTAGTGGGGCTCCTTGAGCTTCTCCAGCACTGTTATGTACGTGCTCTCCAGCGCCTTGCTCTGCTTCACAGTAACGCTCTTCACGCTGCCTATCTTGATCCTCGACTCTACGAGCGGAAGGACGCGCTCGTCACTGGCCCCGTCGGTCACGAAGACGCAGGAATCGGCCTTGGTCTGGTCCAGGACGTGCTCTAGCTGGATGGTTATGGCCCTGTCGGCAGCGTAGCCCTCGCTCTCTGCGCCGGTAACCGTGGCTATGCTGACGCTGTAGCCCTCCTTCTTGAGCTCGTCGTAGAGCTTGACCGCCTGGAACATAGTGTTCGCATCGGTATCCTCAGGATCTGCCAGGGAGAGCTGCGTGGCCGCGTTGAGGTTCTGCACGCGCCCCAACAGCGGACCCCCTATGCCGGTCTTCCTGTACAGGTCGTTGTCGACGTCTATCGCAAGCACTAGGAGGCGCTCCGACTTATCTATCCCGCGGCGCTCTGCCATGCTGTTAATTCCCAAACGTTAGTATTTATAACTGACGCAACGCTTCGCTAGCCCCTGTGTTTTTTGCGTCCCAGCGTCTTCCTGAACTTGAGGAAGTTCTGCACCAGCTTCTCGTAGCGCGAGTGCAGCACCAAAAGCACGAACACGAAGGCGGTTATTACCACCTCTGCCGAGAGTGAAAGGTTGAGCAGGTATTGTATGTTGTGGAGCTCGGGCGAGTATATGTTTATGGACACTAGAGTGACTATGGCTATGGCGAAATCGAGCACGAGCGAGCCGTAGGCTATGTAGTCCAGCAGTTTCCTTAGCTTCTCGGCCCTTAGGAACTCCATATATTGCACAAGAACCACACGGGAGAACTAATTTAGCTCGCAATATATTTTATAATTGTGTCTTGTTTCGGCGGGAAAGTGGAAGTGAAGCCATGCGTGCCTACTCGATGCGCTCCACCATGGCGCCCAGCGCTATGTCGTCAGCACCAGAGATGTCGCTGCACGTCTCCGCGTGCTTCTTCGCCGCCTCCAGGACCTTGGCCAGGCTCTCGTCCTCGAACTCAAACCTGCCGCATGTGCATACGAACCTGTACTTTGTCATTCCCAGTACCAGGCATAGTTGGTCGCCAATCATTTTAAAAGTTTGCAGGCAGAGAGATTAGACTGGGGCTCAGATGCAGTTCGAATCCCTCGCCAACGGCGAGGTGTGGAAGAGAGGCATGCGGCACATAAGCAGGAAAGACAGGAAGCTCGCCAGGGTGGTGGCCCGCTTCGGGGCGATAGACAGCGACTGGGGTCCGTCAGACCCTTACGAGGCGATAGTCGAGTCGTTCATCTACCAGCAGATATCCGGAGCGGCCGCGGACTCCATAGCGAGGAGGTTCAGGGGCCTCTACGGCGGGAGGCTGCCCAGCCCAACCCAGTTCCTGAAGACTCCGGTAGCAAAGGTGAGGCGCGCTGGCGTATCGCCGCAGAAGTACTCGTACATACGCGGCCTGTGCGAAAGGATAGAGGGCGGGGAGCTCGACCTGGAGAGCCTCCGCAGGCTGCCCGACGAGGAGGTGATCGCAATACTTGACGACATCAAGGGCATAGGCAGGTGGACGGCCGAGATGTTCCTTATGTTCAGCCTGAAGCGCGTCGACATCTTCCCCATGGACGACCTTGGCATACAGAACGGTATCAAGGAAGTATACGGCATGAGGCGCAGGCCGGGCAGGGAAGAGATGCTCGAACTTTCTGAAAGATGGAGGCCCTACAGGTCGGTGGCTGCGCTTTACCTTTGGAGGAGCCAGGATCAGCAGCTTCCCGGCCAGTGATGGCTCTTACGACTGCAAAACCGAAACACACCCTAAACGAACCCAAGACAAACCTAAACAAAACCGAAGTGTCGAAATAACTATTTTAAAATGAACGTAGCAGCTATCACTGAATTCCATGAGCAAGACGTGGGAGACCAAGCGCAGGATACTGCAGTTGCTTTCCGGCAAGTCCAAGACGCTGAGCATACTGAGCGCGGAACTGGACCTTGCCCCTTCGACCGTAAGCGAGCACATAGAGGAACTCGAGAACGTGGGGGCTGTGCGCAGGGTCGACAACCCCTTCATAAAGAAATGGAAATACTACGAGAGGAACCCAGACTTCAATCCTGCCGACCTTGATGCGCATGCGCGCGGAGCGGGCAACGGAGTGAAGATCGCAGCGGGGCTCGCCGTCATAGTGGGGCTGATAGCGGCGTTTGTGGTGTATGCGCCGGCGATGGGCGGGGCTCCTGGCGCCGCAAGCACGGTGGGCTTCCTGCTCACAGACCCGCCCCAGGTGCCGGCTGGCACGCAGGCGCTCAACATAACCTATTCGTCGCTGCAGGCGCATGTAATAGACACAAGCAACACTGCCGCCTCGGGGTGGATAAACGGCACGGGCGGCGGGAGCCTCGACCTTATGCAGCTGCTCAACGTGACGCAGGACATAGGCAGCGCCAACATACCCGCAAACGCTGAGATAAACGCGGTCAGGTTCCGCATAGCGAACGCTAGCATAGTGGTGAACGGCACGGCGTACAAGGCAGTAGTGCCCAGCGGGAACCTTACCGCCTCGGTGATAGGCGCGGCGTCGGCCAACACAAGCATACTGCTTGACCTCAGCCCCGTCGTGGTGAGCATATTCACCAACAACACTGCGGCGTTCGTACTCGTGCCCTCGGTTAAGGCGGTGATAGTGGGCAACCAGAGCGTGCAGCCGACCGGGGCCAAAAAGATGCTCAACGCTGTGGAGACCAGGCAGCTGTACGCTGCCCCTGGCATAACAATAACCAACGCCAGCCTGAGCGTGAGCGGGAACAGCACGGTGCTCAGCGTCACAGTAAAGAACGATGCTAACGAGAGCGTTAACATAAGCCACGTCACTCTGTTCGGGATTGGGGCCAGCGCTGTCGCTGCCCGGGACGCCAACACGAGCATAGGAGACAACGCGAATAACATACCCGTGGCGATTGGTGACGGCCAGGCGATCGGCGTGTCTGCTATCAACGGAATGGGCTACGGGACCGTCAACACCAGCGCCGGAGCGCAACAGAACGCGACTGCGGGCGCCGCCATAAGCACGGCCTACAACGGCACGTACGCCGGCGGGTCCAGGACCTATAAGAACGGGGGAGCCGCAGGAAGCGTATTCGGGCACATGATAGTAAACGCACCGGGACTAAGCGCGAACATAAGGGGCATCGTGGTCACGAACGCCAACACCAGCGGCATTGGGGGCATGCCGATGCCCGCAAGCGTCTACACGGGGAACGGGGTGGAGGACCATGCATTCGTACCGTTCTTGATTAACACGAACAACAGCTTCGGCGTGCCGAAGGTGGTGATAGACAGCATGCTCGGGGCGCTCGACTTCCTGGTAAGACCCAACGGCACGCTTGCGCTCCCGTTTGCAGGCGTATGCGGCGGCCAGTGCGCTTCGGGTGAGATATGCCCTTACATGGCGTGCATCACCAACGCGGGCGAGGCTACAGGCGGGAACGCGACCAACGTGGTATACGAAGGGCAGGGCTACGACCTTGCCGCCGGAGCCTCAGTGACGCTGACATTCTCCGGAGAGATAGACTATGCAGGCGGGCATGTGCTGGTGCTCCCTCAAAAGGGCAGCGCCTGGAGACTCGTGGTAATCGGGGATGACGGGGTTGAGGCAGACACCGGAGTGACTGCTTCGTGATGCCGGAACCACACAGGGGCGCGGCCGGGCTACAGATAGCCCCAGCTCAGGAGCATGTCGCTGTCCCTGCTCCACCTCTGGCCTATGTCAGAGCGGTAGAACATGTTGGGTATCATCACGTTGCCGACGTTCTGGTATGCATTCCTTATCGCGTCGGACATCGCGGCTCCCGAGCCCGTTATTATGAGCGCGTAGCCTGATTGGCCTGCTATGAACCAGTCGTCCTTGTCCTTCTTCACCTCGCCGATGTGCACGCCGTTTAGGCTCTGGCGCTTGAAGAGCATCGCGGCCCCCTCGGAGTATTTCTTGAACGCCTTCTGGTCCTCGAAGGGGAACGGCGGTATCGCGACCACTACGCCGACCTGGTAGCCCTTCTTCGTCCTGAGCTGCGTGTCGCCCTTTCCGTGCGCGAGGTCGTATATGAACTGGCCCATCTCGCTCGTTATGCCCTCCATCTGTATGCTTATTGTGGGATAGCCTAGCCTGGACGTGAATTCCAAAGGCCAGATACCCTTTGCATTAGCGATGCAGTTTATGTCTATGTAGCCGACATAGCCGCTCGTCGCAATCCTGTCCCTCATCTTGAGCAGCGTCGCCTCGAAGATCATGTTCCCTTTTGACCAGTACATGCTGGTCCCCATCTCGCCGGTGCTTGGGCCTATCTCCCCAGGGAACAGCTTCTTGTGCTCGAAATTGATGTTCACGGGCATGATGAAGTCTTTGCCGTTGAAGAACGCGCCGACCGCCACCTCCACCCCGTCCGCGTACTTCTGCATCAGGAACGTCTTTATCTTCTTCGACCATGTAGCCTTGTAGTGCTCGAGCACCTGCAGTATGTCCTTGCCGTCTTCTTCCTGGCCCGCGAAGAGCAGCTCCTTCTCGTCCTGTATCTCGCCGCTTGGCTTGAGCACGTACCTGTCGGGATTCGACTTTACGAACACGATGGCATCGTCGAACGATGTAAAGTTGGCGCTTGGCAGTATGGCCACCCCCGCCGCCTTCAGCTCCTCCTGCCCGAACTGCCTGTCCAGCTCGAGCCTGTCCGCGTATGCTGATCCGCCGAAAACCGCCTTGCCTTCCTTGCGGAGCGCGTCCGCCTTCGCGCCGAAACCCACATCGTCGAACAGGATCACGTCCGCCCAGTCCTTCTGCTTCTCCCAGTCATCCACCTTCTCGAAGAAACCGTCGCCGACGTCTTTCTCGGGCTGGTCGTGGCAGTAGAACTTGACATCGTGCCCCTCCTTGGCAAGCTGCCATGCAAGATCCGCGCTGAGCGCCTCCTGAGTAACAAACAAGAATTTGTATCTCTGTTTCTGGTCGCCATTTGCCCCGTTCGCAGCCATCCACTCGTGCAAAATGTTTTGTTGCTTATGCACGTGAAGTTTTATTACATCATTGCACTGAAAAGCGTGTATCTCAGGTTCGCATGTTTTATTTCAGTAAAGACATTGCGGTCATACGCGCCTGTAAATTTCATCGATGCTTGCTTTGTCCACGCTGCCTGAAGGAACGACTCCGTCATGCGTGATCCTGAAATAGAACGGACGAGGGTCGTAGGAACTCCCTCTCATCTTTACTATCGACGCTTTCCCTATTCCAGTAGTGGCGTCCTCCGTCTCCAATTTTATAACTCCGGAAACCAGATACTCCTCAATCCCGTACACGCTCAGGTCGCTCTGCCCCGATGGGCTGGTCACAAGGACATAGGCGTTCGGCACGGCCAGTCGCATGAAGAATCTGTTTATGAAATCATCATTTCTAGCAAGCATAGGGGTTATTGGGTCGATGACGAGGCGCGTCAGGTTCGACTCCGCAACCAACTGCAGCATTTCGCTGCTTAGCCTGTTGATATAATCGGTTCCGTTTTTCGTGCTGCGGAGCATGTCTTCCTTTAGCTCCTTCAACTTCTCCGTAAGCTCGATTACCTCTATAGTGCCCTCTTTGCGGTACTTTTCAAAGCCGAAGCTGAAAGTTTTAGCGTTGCTAATGAACTCTGCGCCTTTGGTATCGGTAAGTATTATCGCGCCTTTCTCCCCCTTCCCCGCACCATCGACGAGGAACTGCGTGGCGAGCGTGGTCTTTCCGGTTCCGGTCTTTCCGGAAACCATGTACACGTTGCCCTTTTTCATAGCGCCCCTGAGCGATTCGTCAAGCTCCTTCACTCCAAAAATATCAGACTCGCGCCTAAAGGGCTGCCGCTGGTCGACTACTGCAATACCGTATGCGCGCGCCATGTTGGTTTCTGTGGCTTCCAGGCCTCTCTCTACAGAAAGTGCCTTCCGCTTAATGCCGCAGTCTGCAGCCCGCGCGTTGAACAGCATGATGTCGCCGACGAGGTCGTCCGAGACTCCGCGAAGCACGGCTACCTTTGCGCTCTCGTCACCGTCTGGCCAGAGAACAAGGTCGAACACGTGTTCCGCGCCAGATTTACCGGTCATCTTTACGTTGGTGCTCCAGCCAAAGCCTGCGACCAGCCCGGACGCTTCTGCTACCCGCTTCACGTCGGTTGACCTCTGCTGCGGCTCTTTCGTCCCGTCCACTTTCACACTGCAGTAATGCACGCTCCCGGGGTATATATAATTTGGCTCCGGCGGCGGCGCTGACGTGAGTGGTGGGCCCGCGGAAATTCACATTCCTTATTCTTTAAAAGCATTATTAATCGCTATCGCAATAGTATTTATAGGAAGTGGGATTTTTGCTTATTATCTTAGTTCATACCTTGCAATAGGATACTTAAATTATGTTATTGTTCTAATCCTACTAATACCACATATTTTTAGGGTTAAGCCGTGTACAGAATATTATGAACGCCCAACTAAATCTAACTTTAATCTTCGCAGTCGGCCTTTCTCTACCATTTATAGGCATCTTTTATCTAATCTTTCGATACCTGCTAAAATTCGGGTCTTATTCTTTAATAAGTTCTGTAATTGTAGGAGGTATTTGCGGTGTGCTGTTGCTCATATACCTCCACAACAACAATTATATATAAACTCGGAAGGAAGCGTCCCCACACGCTCGTCGCTCCGCTACTCGCTCCTCGCTCTGCCCAATTCCAAGCTTATGGAAGCGAGGCCGCCGAACCGCTCCCTTCGAGAGCGCAAGCCGGCGGCCGAAGCACTATGGCTCAGGGCCCAGCCCTACACCGCCCGGAGCGGAATATGCCCCATCTGCGACCAGGGACTCGGAAGGAAGCGTTCTCAAATGGTTTTAGAGAATTGGAGGCGTTGGTAATGCTCGATGATGCTACCTTAGATGAACTGGAACGCATCAAGGCTCAGCTAAACGCACTGCTACCCAAGCTTACCAAGTGGAAGGTGGAAGAGCTCCAGAAAGGCATATCAGCGTTCTACATGAAGAAATGGAAGCGCAACAAGATAAGGAAGTATGGCTCTATCTCTAAGGCCTTCACGCAGGACGAGCTTGACAGGTTCTTCAGCGTTATAAAGGACGACCGCTGGCTGTTGCTCTTTGAATATCAGACCTATCTGGCTCTGAGGATAAGAGAGGCTTGCGTGCTAAACCTAAAGGACTTTGACTTCACGATTAGGGAGCTTAGAGTGCATACGGAGAAGGCCCACACGCTTGACACGCTAAAGATTCCAGAATTCCTTTATGAGCAAACAATGGCTTACATAGAGAGGCATCAGAAAGAGATAGAAGAGCACGCTGGCTACCTGTTCTATCCCGATAAGATGGGGCATAGCAGTATGCCTTACGTCAATCTTAACTACGCACGCACGGTATTCCGCTACTACGCCTCTATGGCTGGGCTCGTGGAGGTCTATGACACGAGCGACGAGAGCGTGCCGAATAGGGCCAAGAGAAAGCTACATAGGCTTACCACGCACTCGTTAAGGCATTACGCCATTTACTCGCTTTAATCGTGCTGTTCATGGCGACATAATCTTAACGCAACGCTACGCAAGGCATAGAGAGATTTCGAGCACTCAGGTTTATATCCACACTTCTAAGGAAGAGCTTTATGATGCTATCGATACTGCTTTCTCAAAAAATGAGATTCTAGAGGGTAGATTATATGAAAAGTAAAATTTCACCCTCAACACAAGTACTAAATTATTTAGTATATAAAGAGGGGTATATGGGATGGACAAAACCAGAGTATAGCCTCACAAAAGTTGATAAAGCAGGAGATTTTTTAACTGCAGTGGATACTGGAAAAATTAAATTGGGCGATGCTAACCCTGAAAAATTGAAAAACGCCATTGATGTTCTTGCTAATTGGAGATCAGCACACAGTTTTCCATTAAACACTTTTCAAGTGCACTTAAGAGCATTGGCTAAAGAAATTGATCCAAGTGCAATAATTGGTCAACGATTAAAAAGAGTGCCATCTATTCTTTATAAACTGAGTAGAGAGCAAACCCATACGATGAAACTTTCACAGATGCAAGACATCGGAGGGTGTAGGGCCATAGTTTCAGATATAGAAAAGGTCAGAAAATTAGAAGAAGCATACAATAAAAGTCAGATAAAACACAAACCAAAACCAAAGTTAAAAAAAGATTATATATCAAGTCCCAAAAAAGATGGATATAGAAGTATACATTTTGTTTATAAGTATTTTAGCGATAAAAATAATGTATATAATAAAGGCATACTAATAGAAATCCAGATTAGATCCAAATTACAACATGCTTGGGCAACAGCGGTAGAAACAGTAGGCACATTTACAAAACATGCATATAAATCAGATAAAGGGGATACTGAGTGGCTTAATTTCTTCAAACTAGCAAGTACTGCCTTTGCTGTTATTGAAAATACACCTCCAGTGCCAGATACCCCAACAGATATCAAAGAGCTATGTAAAGAATTACGAAACAGCATATCAAAGTTAGATGTTTTTCAAAAAATGAGAGCATTTGCAAGCGCATTAAAAGCGGTCCAAGAATCCCCAGCCCAGCATTTCTTTCTATTAGAACTTGATATAGAAAAGGAGCAACTGAAAATTACTAGTTTCCCTAAATCACAAGAAAAAAATGCTACAGAAGCATATAATAGAGCAGAAGATGAAATTAAACAAATGGAAGGTGGAAAAATTAAGAAAGATGTAGTCCTTGTAGCTGCTGACTCAATAGAAGAATTAAAAAGAGCATACCCAAATTATTTTGCAGATACTGAGGCTTTTATTAATTATTTAAACAATTTTTTGGAAGACCATAAAGAAGCGGGATAAAATGACCAGCACAAAACTAATCCTAAATAAGAAGAATGGGGAGCCGGTGAGTTAGGCATTATGTGCAGTTCGTTTTGTATGGCAATGGATAGCCTCTAATAAGCCGCGCATGCAAAACCAATCGCGGTGTTTGTAGGAAAGGATTAAATCTATTATTTTCCAAGCTTTATCTCTGCAAAACTGTGCAATTGATACATCATCATACGTGGTTTTATGATCGAGCCGGATAAGGTACTTTCTACTTTCAAGGCTAAGAACGGCGTGCAAGTTATACTGAGGACGCCCGATATGCATGATCTGGATGACCTGCTGAAGCTCATAAACAGCCTCGTTACGGAGAGGGCTATGATCACGGCAAACACAAAGCAGAGCCTTGAGGCTGAAGCCGACTATTTGGCTAGGATAATCACGGACAACATAAAGGGCAATTCCATACACATAGTGGCTGAAGCGGACGGCCATGTAGTAGGCAACGCGGAAATAAGCCGCGGCAAGGGGCAGTCGGCGCATACCTGCATACTCGGCATAGGCCTTGCAAGGAATTACAGGAGCATTGGCATAGGGAGCGCACTCATAAAGGAGCTATTCAAGCATGCAAAAAAGCTCGGCCTGAGGATAGTTTACTTGGAAGTTTTCGCAAGTAATACGCACGCACAGAACCTGTACAAAAAGATGGGATTTAAGATGACCGGCTCATTTCCAAAGAAAATCCACTACGGCAGCAAGCATGTGGATTCGATTATTATGACAAAGGAGCTGTGAGCCTAGTGCAAGGCGCAGGCCTAATGAAGCAACGACAAAGGAAGGTTGCTTCCTTTGGAAGACAGGTATTTAAAAATTCAGCATCCTAATTCCATAATGCAAAAAATAGCTTACCTGACCATAGACGATGCGCCATCAAGTGATTTTAGGCGCAAAGTAGATTATCTTTCGGCAAAGTCAATCCCAGCAGTCTTCTTCTGTATAGGCAAGTTGCTGGAGAGAAGGCAGGTAGATGCAGTATATGCCGTAAGGAGGGGCTTTATCTTGGGCAACCACTCATACAGCCACATTCCGTTCTCGGATATGTGCTTGTATGACTGCTATAAGGATATTGCGCGCGCTGATGCCCTGATAGATCGAATATATAAAAGGGCCAAGAAGCCGCGGCCGGCAAAGTTCTTCAGGTTCCCTTTTGGAGATAAAGGTGGTTTGAAGCATACGGAAGTATTCGAAAGGTATACTGCTGCTGGAGAAAGAAGAAAGGAAAAGCTTCAGCAGTTTTTAAAGAGCCTCGGCTACAGACAGCCCAAATTCCCCAGAATCACGTACAAATACTATAAGAAAGCAGGATTGCTTGATGATGTTGACTGGCACTGGACCTATGATGTAATGGAGTACGCAATCTTTGAGAAGGAGCACCCATTCGGAATTGACACCATAAAAAAGGTATTTGACAGAATGGACGAAAACGTGCCAGAAGGCTGCCGAGGTCTTAACTATAGGGGCTCGGATGAGATAATACTGGTTCACGACCATGCCAATTCAGCAAAGCTCTTCATGCCCATAATAGAAAGACTGCTTTCCAAAGGGCTCTCCTTTAGGCTTCCTATCTCATTTAGCCGCTAATTTTCTTGAAAGGCCTGCTTTTGCCTAGTCTTCTGCTTAGCTAGTTAAGTACTCATAAATTAGGTATCTGGGCTATCTAACGGATAGCACCATAAGAGGGGCGCCTCTGCATAAGCCAACTCCTAACCGATACACAAAGCAATAGGGTTAATAACTACATAAAGCTGACCGGTAACTTACTCTAGCCTGCAGTTAGGCTTCCGCGCTATTAAATCAGGCGAATGCTTTGCACTGCTCGTTATTACCAAATTGTTGCCTTCATGCAACTTGTTTATTGCCTTTACTAATAGCCGTTTGTGCTCTTCACTGCCAAGCTTGTCTGATTGCAGTGCCAGAATGTGCTCAGGCTCCTACTCGTGCCTGTACGGCTTCCAGACGTCATCAACTGCGGTGCCTATACTACTAGTATAACCATTCAATCTAATCTACCCCATCCCACGTAAAGGTAAGTGGGGAGCCGGAGAGTCGAACTCCGGCCTCAAGCGCGTAAGACGGCATCTATTAGTTCTTGCCTTCTTTTTCCAGCTTCATTCTGGCGCCTTAATCACAGATTCTCCGAATCTGAACACAAGCCACTTGACATCATCCTTGTAGCTGCTGCAATTTAGTCTAATATTTTTGTTCTATTAAAAGAAAGAAATTTAACTAAATCTTTCTTTAAAAAGAAAGATATAATAACATGCCCGTCAGATAGTATACGATTAACATGGACGATTTCGAATTAAAGAACACAATAAAAGAGTTGCTCGTGAGATTTCATTCTTCGCAATTGCCCGACGCCATTAACCGAGACATAACCGTCCCAAATTTCAGAAAGGCTAACAAAGTTATAGTAGTAATAGGACCGCGAAGAGCCGGCAAAACTTTCGTCCTCTACCAACTTATGAAACAACTTATCGAGCTAGGCATGCAGCTTACAGATTTTATTTATCTCAATTTCGAGAACGAAAAGCTTGCCGAACTCAAGTCGAACCAACTAGATTTAATCCTGACTACTTATAATGAACTCTATACAGAGAAGCGACCCATCTTTTTCCTCGATGAGATACAGAATATAACAGGATGGGAAAGATTTGTAAGAAGGCTCAATGATGAGGGCTATCGGGTCTACATTTCAGGATCTAATTCAAAATTGTTGAGCAAAGAGATAGCTACAGCATTAAGAGGTAGGGATTACCCCGTCCAAGTCCTACCATTTTCTTTCAGGGAGTTCATAACTGCAAAGGGGCTGCTGCTGGAAAAAAACTGGGAGTTCGGCCCGACTAGGACGAAGGTAAAGAAGGCATTTGAAGAGTACATCTCGCTGGGCGGATTTCCGGAAGTCGTTCTGGAGAACAGGCTGGAATTTGTCGACCAGTATTTCAAAACTATGCTTTTTCAGGACATAATAGAGAGATACAAAATAACGAACACAGAATTAATGCGGTTATTTATGCTGTTCCTAGCGAAACAGTACGGCGGTGACTATTCAATCAATAAATTCAATAATTTTGCCAAGAGCTCTTCCTATAAATCAAGCACTTCTACAGTACAAAAATACTCGAGGATTGTAGAGGACATATACTTCTGTTTTTTCCTGAAAGCAAAGCAAAAATCGTTCAAGAAAGAATCAGCATATCTAAAAAAGGAGTATCTTTACGACCACGGTTTTATAAATTATTACAACACCGAGAAGAATATGGGGAGGTTGTTGGAGAATATAGTAGCAATAGAGTTGATGCGACGAAAAGGGTCCCAGCCAAATTACTATAAAAACGGATTTGAATGCGATTTCATAA
This sequence comes from Microcaldota archaeon, assembly GCA_021792095.1. GTDB lineage: Archaea > Micrarchaeota > Micrarchaeia > Micrarchaeales > CABMGC01 > JAJYVH01. The sequence goes on from JAJYVH010000001.1 coordinate 109,778, forward strand.
CAAAAGATAGCTCAATCCAGGTATGCCATACGATAACTGATGAAAATAAAAAGAGAGAGATTGCTGGCCTCCTCGAAGCTGTCAGGAAATTTGGCAACACTCCCGTGTTAATAACTTATGACCAAGAAATGGAAATCGAGGGTGTGAAGACTATCCCTGCATGGAAATGGTTATTACAATGATGGGCCCGCGGAGAGTCGAACTCCGCTCTCCACTCTGTGAAAGTGGCGTCTTACCGATGGACCACGAGCCCTTCGTAGGCTTTACGTATCGCACTATATTAAATTTAGAGTAGTATGGCATGCATGGCCTACTACACGGGCAAGGGTGACAGGGGCGCCACGGGGCTCCTCGGCGCGGGCAGGATGGCGAAGAGCGATCCTGTGTTCGCCGCGATAGGCGGGGTGGACGAGCTCAACAGCGCCATAGGCGTCGCACTCTACTACACTCACGACGACAGGGTGAGGGCGATGCTGCGCAGCATACAGAACGACCTTTTCATAGTAGGGGCAGGTCTCGCCTCAAGGAAGGCGAATATAAGCAAGGCGGAGCTGGGTGGCGGAGCGGTGGCAAGGCTGGAGGGCGCGATAGACGAGATGGGCAAGCAGCTGCCCCCGCTGAAAAAATTCGTGCTGCCCGGAGGCTGCGAGGCCGCTGCGCATCTGCACGCTGCGCGTTCGATAGCAAGGAGGGCTGAGCGCAGCGTCGTGGAGGCCGGGAGGAAAGCAAGGGTGGGCGCTAACGTGCTCGCATACATGAACAGGCTCTCCTCGTACCTGTTCGTGGCCGCAATATACCTGAACTACATAGAGGGCATCAAGGAGTCGCACCCTTCCTACTAGGGCTTGGGTTGAAGTACTCCCTGAACTTGTTGGTAACGCCGAGCCTCCAGCTCCTGCCCTGCTTCCTCCGCTCTACGAAGCCCTGCTCGAGCAGCTCCTTCACGTGGTCGTAAGTCGAGCCACCGAATATCTTGACCAGCCTGCTCTGCAGCACGCTGTCGTTCTCGCTGACGTACGCGAGCACGCGCAGCGCGCCCTTGGTAATGTCCGGACCCCTAGCCAGGCCGCTCACCCTGCTGGCATACGGCTCGCGAAGCGTCAGCATGTACCTCTTGTCTATCTCGAGCACCTGCAGCGCAGTACCTTTCGAGTCGTATTCCTGCGCCAGCTCCGCCAGCATGGACTCTATGTGCCCCGTGGACTTCACGCCCGTTATTTCGGAGAGCTCCTGCACGCTGAGCGCGTTCGGCGACATGAAGAGCGCGGCCTCTATCAGCCTCTTGTAGTCGAGCTGCTCGCCCATGCGACCACTAGTTAAGCACCACCACTATGTCCCCGAAGAACGTCTCCTGTATAAGCAGCACCTTAGCCTTGCTCGCGAGAAAGAGGAGCGGGACGAAGACCGAGACCAGCGAGTTCTCCTTGTTAGCCACCTCGCAGAGCGTCGAGTACGTCACCATCCTGCTGCTGTCGGCGTGCGCCTTCACCAGCGAGAATACCGATTCTATCTCTGCCTCTATGTCCGTGTGCTCCAGGCGTATGGGCACTGCTGCAGGCGCGGCTGCGGCCTGCTCCTTGTACTCCTTGAGCTTCATCGCTTCCTCGAGCGCCCCTATCAGCTCGTTGAGCGTAACGCGCCTCCTAGGCTGCAGGCGCATGCGCAGCGTTATGCCGTTCGGAGGCACGTACTGCACCTGCTCCTCCTGGCCTTCGCCGGGCTCCTGCTGCGCCTGCTCCTCTATCTGCAGCAGCTCGCTCTTGAGCCTCAGCAGTATGGCTGCCGCGAGTATTATGTTGGCCGGCACGCGGAGGTCGAGCACCTTCATGCGCTTCACTGCGCCTACGTAGCGCTCCACTATGTCCGCTATGTCTATGTCCCACGGGTCGAGCTCGTTCTTCCTGACGAGCTCCATCAGCACGTCCTTCCACGTTGCCTCGGTCACCAGCGCCTCTATGTCGAACTCGTTAGCGCTCGCCTGGCCGCTCTCTGCCCGCACCGTGTCGCCTGTATTCCATTTGCCGAGAGAGTTAAATAAGTTTTCGATGGCTACACGCGAACCTTCTGCAAGGCTTATTAGCTTTAATTGCGAAAATAGCACGATACTATGCCTACTTTTCAGAACGAATCCACGTACAGGAAGTATTCCGAGGAGGGAAAGGAACTGGAGTTCGACAGGCTCTTCGACGAGGCGGTGGCGAACGCGAAGCGCGACGTCCTTGGCAAGCGGCACGCAATGCACATAGGCGGCAAGGAGGTGTTCGCAAGCGAGGAGCTCGCCGAGAAATCGCCCATAGACGGCACGCTGATAGGCAGCTTCCAGAAAGGCACCAGGGAGCACGCCAGGCAGGCCGTGGCGGCTGCAGCCGAAGCGTTCGGGTCTTGGGGCAGGGCCGGCTACAAGGAGCGGGCTGCAATCATGGCGAAGGCGGCCGAGCTCTTCAGGAAACGCAAGTTCGAAGTGGCCGCGGTGCTGAGCATAGAGAACGGCAAGACGCGCTACGAGTCGGTGGGCGAGGTGGACGAGGCGATAGACTTCCTCAACTACTACTCGCAGGAGCTGCTAAGGAACAGGGGCTTCGCCAGGAAGACGGTCATAGGAGCGAGCAGCAAGAGCGTGAGCGCCGGCTTCCAGGGAGCGCCAGGAGCCGAGGAAAGGATAACAGTAGCGATGAAGCCGTATGGCGTGTTCGGCGTCATCGCACCGTTCAACTTCCCTGTTTCCATATCAGTAGGCATGAGCAGCGGCGCGCTGATAACGGGCAATGCTGTGGTGTTCAAACCAAGCTCAACTGACAACATGTCGATGCTGACTGGCCTGAAGATATACGAGATATTCAAGGAAGCTGGCGTGCCGGACGGCGTCTTCAACTACATCACGGGCCCGGGCTCCGAGGTCGGTGACGCGCTGGCGACAGACCCGGCAGTGGCAGGCATAGTCTTCACCGGCTCGAGGGGCACCGGCATGGGCATGATAAGGAAGAGCCTCGAGCTGGGTATGCAGAAGGTCTTCGTGGTAGAGATGGGGGGCAAGAACCCGGCCATAGTGGGGAAGAGCGCTGACATGGACGAGGCAGTAGACGGCATCGCGAGCGCGGCCTTCGGCTTCGACGGGCAGAAATGCAGCGCCTGCTCCCGCGTCTACGTGCAGGAGCAGATAAAGGAGGAGTTCGTGAGCAGGCTGATAGAGAAGCTGCGCAGCTTCAGGATAGGCGACCCGTTGAGGAAAGAGGCGTACATGGGGCCCCTGATAAGCCAGAAGGCGCTGGCGAAGTACAACGCAAGCGTGCAGGAAGCGAAGAGCGCAGGCAAGGTGCTCTACGGCGGCAAAAGCGTGGACACAGGCCTGCAGGGCGCATACGTGGAGCCCACGCTCATAGAGGTGCCGCACAAGAGCAGGCTCATGCAGGAGGAGCTCTTCGTGCCCATACTATCGCTGGACACGTTCAAGAAGTTCGACGAGGCGCTGCAGAAGGCGAACGACGTCGAGTTCGGGCTTACGGCGGGGCTGTACACCAGGGACAGCAAGGAGATAAGGAGCTTCTCCGCTGGCATAGAGGCCGGCGTGGTGTACGTGAACAGGCGCATAAGCGCCACCACCGGGGCGATAGTGGGCATGCACACGTTCGTCGGCTGGAAGGGCAGCGGGCTGACGGGCAAGGGCACGGGCAGCAGGCAGTACCTGCAGCAGTTCATGCGCGAGCAGAGCCTCTCCGTTTCGAAGAGGAGTGGAGCCTGATGCTCGACCGGCTCATCTACGAGATAGCGCTGAAAAACGGGGTCTACGCCAGGGGCACGGTGCTCTACAAGAGGCACAGGATAAGCGTGGAGCTCGCCGACAGCTTCGTGAAGAAGATGATAGGCCTGATGCACAGACCGGGCATTGGCGAAGACGAGGGCATGCTATTCGTGCTAAGCTCGCCCAGCATAACGATGGCATCCATCACCATGCTCAGCATGCGCTTCAGCATAGACGCCGTGTGGCTCGACGGGGGCATGAGGATAGTGGACATAGCCAGGAATCTCGAACCTTCGCGCTCGATCTTCGACACACATGCGCCCAAGCGGGAGGCGAAGTATGTGCTAGAGCTCAAGGCCGGGACAGCAAAGAGACTTGGCATGAAGGCTGGCGACAGGCTGGAGCTAAGGCTGCGCCGCAGCCCGGGGCAGGTGACCCGCAAGTAAAATCCCGGCCAGCAACCCATATAAAGGAAGCGAAGGAAAGCACTTGGGGGCGTGGTGGCATGGGGCTCGATGCGCTGGGGGACGAATACTGGATCCGGGAGTCAGGGACTAGGCTTGAGAATGCAGCGGCAAGCGGCGACGCGGCGTGGGTCAAGAAGGAGCTTGAAGAAAATTTTACCTATTCCATGCGGAACATATTCAGCCAGAGCGCGGACAGAACGCTGTTGCGCTCTGTATACATGAGCGACAGGAAGGGCTATGCAGACATAGCAATCCTGCTCCTGAACGGCACTGGCTTCGCAGACTCGCTGTCATACCAGGGCCTCCTGATGGCCAACGAGAGGGCGAAGGAGAAAAACAGCGAGGAGCTGTCCGCTCTTCTTTCGGCGATGTTGGAGCACAAAACTCAAGCAATCAAGGAGCTGGAAGGGGCCAAAGAAGGCATGGCGGCATTGAGCTACCTGGAACACCTGAAAACAAGAACAGTCTCGAATGCGGACGGGGATGAGGTGATGCTCACAGGCCCTGATGACGCATTGATGTACGCCATAGAAAACGGGGAAATGCTCAGCCTGATCAAATTAGCCAATTCGGACATGCACAGGGAACTGGATGCAGAGAAGCTCAGTTTCATGAGAAGCAGGGCGGAGAGGCTGCCTGCCCATCCCGCACAGCTCAAAGAAGTGGCGATTTTCGTGCTGGACGTGATGGAGAGGGATGGGAAGAGGGATGAGATAGTTGAAAGGACGCTGGAGCGCAGCGGCGAGCTTGCCGGACTTGCAAGCACGCTGGTGCAACTCAGCAGGCCCTCAGGCACGGCAAAGGAAAAGAACAGGAGCATGTGAACAGCACGAGGCGCTGCCCAGGCCTAGAGAACAGTGGAGCCGCTGGCGAGGATTGAACTCGCGGCCTTCTGCTTACCATGCAGACGCTCTACCACTGAGCTACAGCGGCGCGGTAATGAAGTGGCTAAGAAACCTTATATACAGTATCCCCTTCGTGCACCTTCCCGTCGACCTTCAGGCCGACGTCGTCTCCGGCCTTGCATGCGCTGACCTCCTTGTGGTCTATCTGCATGCTCGCCACTTTCTGCGAGAGCTTGGTGCTTGCCCCTTCTATCTCTACGCTGTCCCCGAGCTTCAGTTCGCCCTTGAGCTGCACCACCGCAACCCCTATGTTGCCGTAGTAGTGCGTCACCGTCCCTACACTGCTCCTTTCCACCATGCATCTAATAGCGTGCCAAAACCTAACTACCTTTGCATCAAAACAGGGCAAGGCGCCACAACGTAACCCGAATCCTATAACATGGTTATAAAAACTTTGGTGGCCTATGCCTTGCGGTGTGGAACGCATGAGGTTTCTAGGGGCAATCGGCGCGCTGATCCTGGCGCTTGCGCTTGCGGGCACAGCTTCCGCGGCCGGCTACGGCACTTCCAGCATCTCCCTGTCGGCGAATTCGGCCAGCGCGATAGCTGGCAACTCGATAACAGTCAACTACACGGTCAGCCTTGCGAGCGGGGGCACGTGGGGTACCACGCTGAACGTGCAAGCAAACAGCGGACTCGCTTCGCACGGCATAAAGGTCACACTCAGCAACCAGTACGGGGATCCGCCTTATTCCGGCGCAATGAGCATAAGCACTAACACATCAACGGCGCCGGGCAGCTATGCCATAGTGCTTCAGGCGACAGGGGATGACCCGTCTACAGCCAATGCGACCTTCACACTCACAGTTCTTGCACCAGCAGCAACGACGGCCACAACAACTGTCGCTAATTCAAGCAATGTATCTCCAAGCGTCTCGGTCCAGGCCACTGTGCCACCCACAACAGTTGCGCATCAAGTTGCAGTGGGCGCGCAATCCTACTACACGCAGGCAAGCGCTGCCGCATACGCATCGTACGCGGTCATAATACTGGCCATTATAGCGGCGATAGCGGGCGTATTCCTGTGGAGGTCGGCCAGGGCTAGGTTTGCGGTAATAGGCGCTGCTCTCATCGTGATAGGCATAATCATATGGCTGTATGGCGACTACAGCGGGGGTGCGATGCAGTACATAGCTGCAGGCCTCATCGCTATAACAGCCGGGACGCTTGCCTGGCTCTACGGCGACATCAAGGAAGGCGCATACAGGAATGGCGCGGCCAACACAACGTCCTTGAGCGTGGCGCTCATCATAATAGGCATTATGGTCTGGCTCTATGGCGACTACTACGGCGGTGGATTAAGCGCTGTGTGGGCCGGTGTAGCGCTGCTTGCGATAGGCGTGCTTGTGTGGCTCTACGGCAACGCCAGGGCGGGCTACTTCTCCAGGCACTGAAGCAGGCAATAAATGATTTATTAATCGCTCAATCAGATAATACGCTTATGAGCGAAATCTGCGACAAGCTGCACGCCCTTTTCAACTCGCTGCCTAGGTTCACTTTTCCGTTTGACGAGAGCCGCATACCCCAGAACGGCATATACGTGCTCTTCGAGAAGGGCGAGCGCGGCCATGGCGCGGACAGGATCGTCAGGATAGGGACGCACACCGGAGACGGGCAGCTCAGGTCAAGGCTCAGGCAGCATTTCGTCAGCGAGAACAAGGACAGGAGCATCTTCAGGAAGAACATAGGGAGGGCACTGCTGAACAGGGCCGGCGACCCATTCCTGGCGCAATGGAACGTGGACCTGACGACCAGCGCGGCAAAGCGAATGCTTTCAGGGAGCATGGACGTGGAAAAGCAGATGCGTGTGGAGGGGCAGGTCAGCGCTTACATGAGGGCAAACCTCTCTTTCGCGGTTGTGGGAGTGGAGACGAAGGAAGAGAGACTGAGACTGGAGTCCGAGATCATATCGGCAGTCTCGCTTTGCGACGAATGCGGACCTTCACAGTCATGGCTCGGCCTCAGCTCGCCTATCGCGAAGATAAGGGAGAGCGGGCTCTGGCTCGTGAACGAGCTCTACAAGGAGCCCATCGGCGAAGACGGCTTCAGGAGGCTGGAGGAACTGGCGCGGCGGCAGGGCTGAGCGGCATTTTGCAGGGGGAGAGATTTGAACCCTAGTGTCCACTAAGGGTTTGAGAACATACCTGGCTGTTTCACACCCAGCTTATTCCTGGAGACTGCCCAGCTTAGCAAGCAGATCATTCTTCAGCTCTTCCCAGTTCTTTGGCCTGAGCGCCGCAGGAATGAAGGGATTCGTAAGGTTTCGTTGTTTATCAGAGCTTGTTTTTTCGAGACGCGCGATAGTTTTCTGCAAGAACTCTGTCACTGATTGGTCTTCTCCCTCGGATTTCAGCATCAACCCTATCGCCTTTTTGAGCACCTCTTTTGAACACAGAGGCAAAGCGGCGTGAATATCGTACATATCCTTGCCCTCAGCACGCATAGCCAGAGCATTCATCTTGCGCGCAGTGAGATCGTCTATAGAATAGACCAGTATCCCGGTTACGGATGCGGAAACGAATTCTGAGCTTATCGTCTTAATTTGCGGTTGGCGGACAGAAAGCAGCCTTTTGGGCACTATGTCAATCCTCACATGATCAACGCCGCCCAGCGGAGTCTCATAAGCGCAATAGAACTGCACAGTAGAGCGGATTTTGCGGAGCCCGTTTATCTCATAGCCTTCTAACCCTTTGGCTAGGTTCCTGCTGAAGCCGAGCAGTTCCCTCGTTGCACTCTCTGATACAAGGTCAAAGTCAGCGTCTTCAGAAAACCTTTGCGTCCCTTGCAAGTAGACCTTGTTGAGCGCTGTCCCTCCTTTGAGCACCAACGGACCGGTGCCTGAGTTCGCCGAAAGATAAGTCGCGACTTGCGATAGTGCGTCCATCAGGTGAAATTCCTTAAACACGAACTGCAGGGGGAGCCCGTATCGGATAGCTATGGTCCTGCACACTTCTAAATCCAGCTTCATGAAATCAGCCATTTTTTGCTATGCTTATTTTTACGCTCTCGAATTCAGGACGTGTCCTGTCTGTAGCAAAGCGCGCCACATACGAATCGAACTCCCTTAGCTCTGCCTTGCTTAGCGGCGCGTCAGCATACGCCAAGATGAGCTTGCCCCTCTCAACCGAGTATTTGCCCAGATAAATGCAATCAAACAGTGTTTTTGCCCTGGTAGAGACAGTTAGATTCCCGATACTCTCAAAACCGATCGCCTTTTCCTTGAGCGCTACTGCCCTGAACTCATACGCGCCTATGCGTTTAGATCCTGATTTGTAAGCAGTCACTACAGTAACGACAAACGGCAACTCTGCAATAAGCTTGTGTATGTACAGAGCGCTAGAAAAACCAAGATAGCCGGCATAAATGCGCTGCGCTGCCGTAAACACGTCGTTTATAGGGTTTGCTGAGTATACACCGCGCCTAAGCCGTATGAGTTTGCCCGCTTTGCACAGCCTGCTCATCGTCGTCTTTAGGGTGAAGGCGTCGCAGAGCTGCAGGCTCTCCAGCGTCTCGAGCTCGGCGATGCTATCTGGAGAATTCTGAACCGCCTTTACCAGCCTCTCTGTCAGTTTATCCATAGAGGGATAATAAACAATATGTTTATTTTAATCTTTTGTTTAACGCGCACAACCCACTCGAACCCAGAATTTGCAGGGGGAGAGATTTGAACTCTCGAAGGCACTAGGCCACGGGATCTTAAGTCCCGCGCATTTTCCGTGGCTCAAGCCGTTCCGGACTCTGCCACCCCTGCACCGCTGAAGCGTCACTAGGCATAGGAAGGCGGGCCGAACTCCTGCGCGCTCTTTGCGTAGTGATCGTGCGACTCCTTAGCCTTCTTGAGCATGTCGCCGACCTTCTTGTTAACCTCTTTCGCCTCCTCCTCGAGCTCCTTGGTGTCTATCTCTATGCCTGTCAGCGCACCCAGGCCCTTTATCGCCACCTCGGCGTACTTGGGGTCCATGAGCTCCGGGTTCACCTCCACGAGCAGGTCTATCACAGGTATGCCCAGCTCCACGGCGCTGGTCATCAGCATGGCGCTGACCCCAGCTATCACTCCCTCGCTCACGGGCTTGAGCCCCTGCTTGCTGCTCTTGCCCACAAGGTTGGGCTGCGAGGATATGACGTAGGCTGCGCCTGACGGGTTCTGCGAAGGCATCCCGCCTATCGAGATTATCTTGCTTATTCCATTCTTCCTTACGAACGATATGAGCTCGTCTGCGAGCGGATATATGCTGTCCACAGGTATCATGAACTCCGAGAACACCACTGCGAGCTTGCTCTTCTGGTCCGCGTAGAGCCTGGCCGTATGCATGGGCACGCCCCCGTGCACCGCCGCGATCGGGGGAAACCTGTCGCTGTATATGTAGCCTATCATCTCCATACCAAGCTTCTCTATTATGTAGCTTGCAGCCATCGGCCCCACCAGGCCGGTGCCTGGGAAGCCCTCTATCAGCGTGTAGCCCTTGAGGCTCTTTTCCGAGCTTATTTTGATTTCCATCATGAATCAGATTGGCTAATAAGATATAAAAAGCAGCGCAGGGACCGATGCTTGTATTTTGCTCTCGGTGCACCGACGATAAGCTTAAAAAGAGAGAGTGATATGTTATTCTCGGTGAACCGAATGGCCGAAAGAATGACAGACGAAAAGATCAAGAGAGAGGACGGCTACCTTTACTACCTAGGTAAGGATGGCTACGTCTGGAGGACTCCCATGAAGAGCAACTCGCGGGGGAGGAAGGCAAAGATGGGCAGCGAGAAGGTAAAGAGAGAGGAAGGATACCTCTACTACATAGACAAGGCTGGCTATGTGGCTAGGGCAAAGATGAACAGGAGGGGCAGGAGATAAAACCTGTCAGTCGTTTCCTGAGTTGGCTGCCCACACATTGTGGGCAGCCCGAAGGTGTTTTTTACGGCACGCTATGCTGTACTGCCGGGCTACGGGCTGTTCGACGAATCGAACAAGGACTACAAGGCCTATCTGGACAGGTTCGCTGCCTTTTGCAGAAGGAAGAAAATTGACGTAGCTGTGCTCTGCGGCGGTCACACGAACGTCAAGCTACCAGAAAAGTCAGAGGCGGGCACTATGGCGGATTACCTCAGGCCGCTGGTTCCCGGCTCCACGAGGCTGGAGCTCGAGGAGCATTCGACTAACAGCATCGAGAACATAAGGAACGCGAGGAACTACGTAGACCTGGCCGAGGGCAACGCCGTATTCTTCATCTCCGACAGCGTCAGGTTCGTCAAGCACTACTTCACCATCTTGAGCTTGTGGTTCGGGCTTAGCAAGAAGGAAGTACTGCTGCAGCTCGCCGACATAGTTGAGAAGACCTACGAGAACCCGAGGAAGAAATCGATAAACATAGAGGCTAGGGACATGAACAGGCTACTCGCCTACAAAAACGTTAAGGTGGTGATAGACAAGCTGCATAGGAACTATGCGCACGACGGGCTCCATGTGATCGTCACCGAGGCAATAGAAATCGACGCCCTCTACGACCCTGAAATAGAGAATGCGATAAGGAGGTACAACAGGACAAAGGAGGAGGCAAGGGCAAAATTCGGTCTCAAGTAGGACGCGGCACAGCAAGAGCATACACAAAAAACAACGCGTATCTTAATTAAGAGACTGACAACAATAGTAGCGTGGTAGAATGGGGGCTGACAATACAAGACTGGCTACTGGATCTGCAAAACGCGATATGACAGGAGAAAAGACAGGGTTCGTGTTAGGGTTCATCCACGGCGAAGATAGAATAGTAAGAGGAGGAGAGTTCGAAATTGTCAGAGAGGAGCCAACAGGCACCTATGGGATGCTGGTAGTGGTTAAGGAAAAGAATGGATACTTAGGTGTGATCGGAGGTGTGACCGCCCTATGGCAGGCAGACGCAGTTGCAAAAGAGGAAGGCAAGGATATAGCCACCATCACTGACGCGCGCAATAACATGAGCTTTTTGAAGCAATATTCAGAGCGATTCCTAATATTTATAGACGATACTCCGAACCTTGACCGACTTAAGAGGCCAGAGTAGGCACAATAATCGCTACCTACAGATTATCCTTATTCTGTCGTATTTCACTGCTAGCAGCAACTGCACTACGCAGAGCGCAAACATAACAGCCGCAGCTATTAGCAGTGGCAGTGTGTTCATGTACATGGCATACGCAAACCAGAAAACCTAGCCAGTTGCCAATGCGCCTAACCAGTAGAAAGAGAGGTCCCTGGCCTCCTTGATTTTTTACCGTCCTGTATATCTCAGAACGCGGAGAGACGGTCGTAAAGAAGGCGGCAACATATCCGAGCAGGTCTATGTAGAAAGTATACAAAACATACCTAAACGGCAAAAGCCAATCGGCACAATTCACCGCAAGCTTTAATCCCTTTGCACGGCCAAGAGACGGGCACGGCGGGATTTGAACCCGCAACCAACAGTTCCGCAATCTTTGTGGGCGTAAGGTAGCAAAACACATAAATACATAATGGTTATAAAATAATATAACTAAGGCGTAACTATGGAACTGCCTATTTCAAGCCTGCTGAAGAGTAGAAACGAGCTAGAGACGGCGCAGCTCGAAGACGAAGTTGTAGATATGCTCTTCGGCATTACAGACAAGATTTCGCTGCACGGAGGCACCGCGGTATGGAGGTGTTATGGGGGCAAGCGGTTTTCGAAGGACATAGACGCATACATCTGGGCAGAAGGATTCAGAGAAAAGTTCATCGAACGCGCAGAAAGGATTGGAATCGAGGTTACGAAGTTCAGGGAAAAGAGGATAACCTATATACACGTCAGGAAGGGGGATACTGAGATAAAAATCGAGCCGAACAATGCAGAGAAGACAGCGATACTGGTCCCTTATGAGAGGATCGACGGATCCAGGATAAACGTGCTCGCCCTATCGCCGGAGGATTTGGTCATAGAAAAGATCGCCGCGTATAGCGATAGGCGCGCATACAAAGACCTGTACGACATCACAGTACTCCTGAACCACATAAAGTTCCCGGAAAAGATCAAAGGGCGCTTGTCCGAATTTGCCAAGCGTATTCCCAGCCCGGATGAAGAATTCCAGACGTATGCGAGTTTCAGGAGCGTCATCTACGCCGGCACTGTGCCGTCTTACGAAAGAATGGTTGAGTTTATAAGGAGGTGGACGTTGTGAAGTACGTGAAACAGTTCCTTAGGTACTTCGAACAGTTTCCAGCATTCACAACAAGGGACGTCAAGCTATTCCTGCGCAAGAACGGTGCCAGTAAGGGGTACTACAGGGTCTTTATGCACAATCTGGTAAGGAGCGGGAGGGCATTCGGCATCAAAAAAGGAGCTTACACACTATACGACGACCCGATGATGGGTGGGTTCACGTTCTCCCCGTTCTACTATGGGCTTGAAACTGCGCTCACATACCATAAATTGTGGGACTACGTGACCCCGGTAACGATAGTGACCACACGCAGAATCACGGGCAGCAAGATAGAACTACTGGGAAGAAACACGACCGTAAGGAGGATTCAAAGGAAGCTGTTCTTCGGCTATTCGATGGTGGGATACGGCGGAGGCTTCTACATACCTATGGCCGATATAGAAAAAACACTCATCGATTCGGTTTACTTCCACACGCGCTTCAGCAGAGACGTTTACTTGAAGATGGCCAAGAGAATCGACGCTGCAAAACTCAACAGCTACCTAAAGCAATACAGCGGCATCGTGAAGAAACAGGTAAACGGCTACTTACAGGATTACGAAGAATAGTGGTCATTGGATGTGTTTTGGGAAAATTCCAACTTATCGGGAAGGTGCCATAGTGATTGGCATGAAGCCGGACTCCGACAAAAAGCACGGGCTATAAAACAGGGACGGGCACGGCGGGATTTGAACCCGCGGCCAACAGCTCCGCAAGCTGCCGTGCTATCCAAGCTACACCACGTGCCCTAAGCCCTTTTATGTGTTTCCCTATTAAATAAGGTTGCATTCCTCAGTGAAAGCATGGCACAATTAGCAGGCAAAATCTGCACCTCGTGCGGCAGGCTGACGTCAGCGTACACCGAATTCAAGTGCCCGGGCTGCGGCAAGAGCACCATAATAAGGTGCAATGAATGCAGGAAGACTTACAACAAGTACAAGTGCAAGGAGTGCGGCTTCGAGGGACCTTGATGGGCGAGGTGGCTGTCCTTTTCAGGGTCTACGCGGAAGAGGGCAAGGAAGAGGCAGTGCTGGAAGAGATAACGAAGCAGATGGGCCCCAAGGGCTCGCAGCTCGAGGAGATAGCCTTTGGCATAAAGGCGATAAAGGTGCTCTTCGTGCATCCGGACACGGAGGGCAGCTCGGCCATAGAGGACAAGCTCAGGCGCATACCTGGCGTTAAGGAAGTGGAGACGCTGGAGGAGAGCCTGACCTGATGCGTGCCTGCCGCCTGGGAACGCTTATATATTTTCAAACAGCATAGCATCAGCCTTTGCAGTGGGGGAATGCTGGAAGCCATAGAGCTCAGGAACTGGAAGACGCACAAGAGCACGAAGCTCAGTTTCGCGAGGGGCACGAACATACTCGTGGGCCAGATGGGCGCAGGCAAGAGCAGCATAATGGACGCCATCTCGTTTGCGCTCTTCGGAACCTATCCGGCGCTGCAGCACAGGCGCGTCGGGGTCGACGGACTGATAACGAACAGGCCAGAGCAGCAGCAGGAGGCGAGCGTGAGCCTGGAGTTCGGCAGCGATGGAGCGTCCTATGTAATAAGGAGGGACCTGTCGCTCAGCGGCGCCACGAAGGCGACGTTGAGCAGGGACGGCTCATACCTGCAGAGCCAGCCGCAGCGCGTCAACGAGGAGATAGAGCGCATACTAAAGATAGACTACGACCTCTTCTCTAGGGCCGTGTACTCGGAGCAGAACAGGCTCACCTACTTCCTAGAACTGAGGCCCAGCGAGAGGAAGAGCCAGATAGACAGGTTGCTGGGCCTGGACAGGTTCGCGGCTGCGCAGGAGAACGCGACGACGCTCATAAACAGGATAAAGGATGCGGCCGGGGAGGAGGAGAAGGCTGTCGCGAGCTTCGACCTGGAAAAGCTGAAAGCGCAGAGCGAGGCCGCGAGGGCGGAGCTGGGCAGGCTCGACGCAGACAGGAAGAGCATCGCCGACGAGGCCAAGAGGAGCAGGGCGGAGCTGGAGTCTGGGGAGAGGGCCCTGGCCGAGGCGAAGGCCAAGTACAGCGCGAGGGTGGCGCTGCAGCAGAAGCTCGCGGAGCTGAGGAGCAAGCTCGACATGCTCGAGAAGGAGATAAGCGGCGCCAGCAGCCAGGGGGTGGAGGGGAAGGAAGCGGTGCTGAAGAGGCTGGAGGAGGCCAGGTCGCGCTTCGAGGAGCTCAGGAAAGACGAGCAGAGGGCCTACGAGGCGGAGAAGGGCGCGCTGGAGGAGGCGGCCAGGCTGGAGTCGGAGCTGAAGAGGGCCGGCAGCGACATGGAAGAGATGGCAAAGGCGAGGAAGGAGCTCGGCGGTAGGAAATCTGAGGTGGCGGAGGCCGAGCTTGAGGGCAAGAGCAAGGAGGCAGCGAAGGCAAGGAAGGAACTGGAGGCCGCGAAGGCCGAGAGGGACGAGGACAGGAAGTGGATCGCCGAGCTGGAGAAGCACCTGGCGAAGTGCCCGATATGCGAGCGGGAGCTCAGCGACGACATGAGGGACAGGATAATGGGCGAGAAGAGGCGGCACATAGGCTCGCTGGAGGCCGCGATATCGGAGCGCGAGAAGCGCGCAATGGACATGGAGAGGGAGCTGGAGGCCATGTCCAGGGAGATACAGCAGCTGAAAGTGGCGGAGGCGAGGATCGCAGGCTATGGCGACATCGAGAAGCGTGCCTCGCTGCTGAAAGCAAAGGCGGCCGAAGCGAAGGAGGCGAACGAGAAGGCTAAGAAGGAGAAGGAAACGGCTAGCGAGGCTGCGATCAGGGCCAAGGGAAGCGTTGCCGAGCTCGAGGCGGCCAGGGAGAGGGCGGAGAGGCTGGAGAGGCACAAGGAGGAGAGGAAGGCGCTCGAGGCCGAGGCGAAAGGCAGGGAGCAGGAGCTGCTCGCGATAAAGGTGACGGAGCAGGACGTGGAGAGGCTGCAGGGCAGCGTCACGGCCGCGAACGGGAGACTGAGGGAAACAGAGGCGAGGCTCGAATCGCTGGAGGCTCTGGCCGCTGAGAAGCGGAAGCAGCTGGAAGAGAGGGAGGGGCAGGTCAGGCTGATAGAGGGGCTGCAGCGGAGCGTGTCCAGGAAGAAGGGCATGCTGTCCAGCATAGCGATGTTCAAGGACGCGCTCGAGGAGACGCAGGTGGCGCTCAGGACGAGGCTCATAGGCTCGATAAACAGCATAATGCGCGAGATATGGCCGGAGCTGTACCCATATGGCGACTACAGGAGCATAACTCTGGAGCCCACGAGCGACGACTACGTGCTGAAGGTCAAGACATCACGCGCAGGAGAGAACGGCTGGGAGGAGGTGGAGGCGATAGGCAGCGGGGGTGAGAAGAGCATCGCCTGCCTGGCGATGCGGGTCGCCTTCGCGCTGGTGCTCGTGCCCAACCTGCGATGGCTCATCCTGGACGAGCCCACGCACAACATAGACCAGCGCGGCCTAGACAAGTTCGTCAAGGCGATAAACGAGGTGCTGCCGAGGCTCGTGGAGCAGGTCTTCATAATAACCCACGACGAGACGCTGAAGCAGGTGGCCAACGCCAAGGTGTACGTGCTGGACAGGGACAAGGAGCAGGGCGGAAGCACCAGGATAGAGGCCTACTAGCAGAAACCAATTTATTCCTGAGCCTCGAAGAGGGTGTGGAGAGGGAGCAGGTGGGAAAGCACTTGAGAAGACGCGGCAAAAGGCTGCAGTCCGCGATGGAGTACCTCATGACCTACGGCTGGGCCATACTGATAATAGCGGTGGTGCTCGGCGCGCTCTTCCAGCTGGGCGTCTTCAATCCTGCAAATTTCGCACCTAAGGCCCAGCCCGGGGCCTGCAACGTCTACAGACCCGATGGGCCGTACAGCAAGAGCTTCATAAACCTCGAAGGCGTCTGCAACGGCGAGCTGCCGGAGTATGCTGCAAATCTTAATCAAGGATATATAACTACCCTAAATGCAGAAAATAACCTTCCGGCTTACACATTAAGCTTCTGGCTCTATCCGACCAGCAGCTCAGAATCCATTTTCCAGAGCTACACTAGCATACCTGGCGCTGCACCTGCCTGTCCTTTTTACTATATAGTAACTAATCCAGTTCATATAGGGTCATGGAACCTGAACTACGCAGGCAACTGGTACAACTCGTTCACCAGCAACTCAGTAAATTTGAACACTTGGAGCATGCTTACAGTTACGCTTAGCGGGGGCGGACTTGGTACAGGCACCATAACAGTATACATAAACGGTGCGGCTGTGGATACCCTTTCCGCGCAGGAAGTAGCATCGGCAGGATACGGTCCGGATCCGGGTTCAATAATAGGGGTAGGAGGTTCGGGATGCCCTGGCACCGTCGAAGGCGGAGGATTCCAAGGCAACATTGCAAACTTTCAAGCCTACAATACCTCCCTCTCAGCCAACGAAATACAAGCCCTCTACCTTGAGGGCATCGGCGGCGCGCCAATAAAGCTTCAGAATCTTGTTGGATGGTGGCCGCTGAACGGCAACGCCAACGACTACAGCGGCAACGAGAACAACGGCGTACCCACCAACGTCGTGTACACGAGCAGCTGGACAAATGGTTATACTGCACCTTAAGGACTGCAGGCCGTGCGCCGGAAGCCTGAACAACGAGGGCTCGCAGGCTGCGAAGCTGGTGGGCAGCGCATTGGCCACTCTGCAACCGTAAGCATTACTTGTATCATGATGCACAATATCTGTGCTTTTTGTGCACTACGATAATAGTGGCGCTGAGGTTGACTACAGTGCGCGATTAGAGCATGCCGAGGCCGAAGCCGCCCTCCTGCTCCGGCTCCTTGCCCGTAACCGAGGCGCCTCCGACTCCTGTGAATATGCCTATTATCTCGACCTTGCCCATGTAGTTGGGGTCGAGCCTGGCGCCCCACGTGACGTTGGCGTTGCTTGCTATCCTGTCCGTGAGCTTCGTGGCTATCTCGTTGGCCTCACCAAGCGTGAGGTCTGGGCCGCCTATTATGTGCATGAGCACGCCGCTCGCCTTCGAGTAGTCCACGTCGAGCAGCTTGTTCCTGAGCGTCGAGTTCACCGCATCGTCCACCTTGTTGGAGCCCTGGCCCGTGCCCACGCTTATCATGGCGAGGCCGCCGGCCTGCATTATGTTGCGCACGTCGGCGAAATCCAGGTTTATGAGGCTGGGCTGCGTTATAGTCTCGGTTATGCCGCGCACCGCCTTGGCCGTTATCTCGTCCGCGAGGGCGAACGTCTTCTCTATCGGCAGGTTGGGGTAGAGCTCGACGAGCCTCTGGTTGTCTATTACCACAACTGTATCCACGTTCTGCTTCAGCCTCTCCAGGCCCTTCCTCGCAGTGTCGAGCCTGACGCGCTCCAGCGAGAACGGGAGCGTGACTATGCCTATCACTATCGCGCCGGTCTCCTTGGCCACCCTCGCCACCACGGGCATGGCGCCAGTGCCGGTGCCGCCTCCCATCCCGGCGGTCAT
The DNA here is from genome assembly GCA_021792095.1 of Microcaldota archaeon. GTDB lineage: Archaea > Micrarchaeota > Micrarchaeia > Micrarchaeales > CABMGC01 > JAJYVH01. The sequence goes on from JAJYVH010000001.1 coordinate 127,517, forward strand.
GAATATAAGGTTGGCGTCCTTGAGCAGGAACTCTATCTCGTTCCTCGATAGCTCCGCAGATTTCTCGCCTATCTCGGGGAAGCCGCCCGCACCCAGGCCGTGGGTGAGCTCCTTGCCCAGCATCAGCTTCGTTATCGCCGGGTTCAGGGTGCCCAGCTGCTTTGCGTCCGTGTTGAAGGCAAGCAGGCCAGCGCCCTTTATGTCCATGGTGCTCAGCCGCTGCACTGTGTTGTTGCCGCTCCCGCCAACGCCCACCACCATTATCTTGGGCTTGAAGAATTCAGACTCCTGAGACGCGCCTTCCTGTGAGACCATATCGTCGAACATGCCATCAGGGATATAGACAGGCGCAAAGATAAAAGGTTTGCTAGTCCGCGCTTGTTCTATCCTGCCTTATTGCGAGGCGCCATGCGCTGCTCTGCCCTTTGGCTTCGCGGCCCTCGCGGACCAGGCCGCGAACCCGGAAGAGTTTAATAAAACAGCACGCCAATCCTGCATGTGATAAACCAGAAGCTCGCCGAGATACTCGGCGAGATCGCGGACATGCTGGAGCTCGAGGGCGAGAAGTACAGCAGGTTCGAGGTGCTGGCCTACAGGAAGGCGGCGATAACGATAGGTGGGCTGCAGGAGGACGCGGGGGAGATATACAGGAAGGGCGGCGTAGGGGCGCTGATGGAGCTGCCCGGCATAGGGAAATCGATAGCGGGGCACATCGAGGAGTACGTGAAGACGGGCAGGATAGCCAAGTATGACAGGCTGAAGAAGAAGTACAAGCTCGACATCGCGGGCCTGACGAAGATACAGGGCATGGGCGCCAAGAAGGCATTCAAGCTGTACGAGAAGCTGGGAATAAGGAACGTGCAGGACCTCAAGAAGGCCCTGGCGCAGCACAGGATAAGGGACCTGGAGGGCTTCGGGGAGCAGAGCGAGGCGCAGATACAGAAGGGCATCGACTTCCTGGAGCAGAGCGGCGGGCGGATGCTGCTCGGCGCAGCGCTGCCCGAGGCCGAATCCATAAGGGACAAGCTGCTCGCTTCGGGGCTCGTTGACAAGGCGATGATCTGCGGCTCTACGCGCAGGATGCGCGAGACCGTAGGCGACCTCGACATACTGCTGCAGTCGGACAGGGGCGAGGCGGTGATGGACTACATAACTAGGATGCAGGAGGTGGAGAGCACAATAGCCAAGGGCCCGACGAAGACCAGCGTCAGGCTCGCCATAGGGCTGAACTGCGACTTCAGGCTGGTCGAGCGCTCCAGCTTCGGCGCAGCGGTGCAGTACTTCACCGGCAGCAAGGACCACAACGTCAGGCTCAGGGAGATAGCGATACGTAAAGGCTACAAGCTGAACGAGTACGGACTGTTCGACAGGCGCGGCAGGAATGCTGTCGCAGGGAAGGGCGAGGAGGACATATACGCTGCGCTCGGCATGGACTGCATGGAGCCGGAGATGCGTGAATGCAGGGGCGAGATAGAGCTCGCGCAGCGCCACGAGCTGCCCAGGCTGGTGCAGCTCGGCGACGTGGCCGGAGACCTGCACGTGCACAGCAGGAACAGCGGGGACAGCTCCAACTCCCTTGAGGACATAGCGGCAGGGATGAAGCTGCTCGGGAGGGACTACGCGGGCATAACGGACCACAGCAAGAGCGAGTACATGAACGGGGGCCTGGACGAGAAGGGCTACGCGAGGGTGTTCGCTGAGATAGACAGGGCCAACGACAGGCTCGACGGCTTCAGGCTGCTGAAGAGCGGGGAGGTGGACATACTCAAGGACGGCACGCTCGACATAAGCAGGAAGACCTTCGGCGAGATGGACTACGTGCTCGCCGCGGTGCACAGCGGCCTCAGGGACCCGAAGGAGAAGATGACCAAACGCATCGTTGACGCGCTGGGCAGCGGCCAGGTTAGCGTGCTCGGGCATCCGACGGGCAGGCTGATAAACGAGAGGGAGCCGCTGCAGGCCGACATGGACAAGGTCTTCGAGGCGGCGAAGGACAACAACGTGGTCATGGAGATAAACGCCCAGCCGTCCAGGCTCGACCTCAACGACGAGAACGTGCTGAAGGCCAGGAAGTACGGGCTCAAGTTCGCGATAGACACCGACGCGCACCGCATATCGCACTTCCAGTACATGCGCTACGGCGTGGGGATGGCGAAGCGGGGCTGGCTCAGCAGGGAGGACATCATAAACACGTACGACGCCAAGCGCGTCCTCAAGCTTTTGGGGAGGTAGCCTAGTGCGCGCCGCGCTGCCGGGCCTGCCGCCCTGCATGCGTCTGCCTCTGCTCCTTGCCGCGGGCCGCGGAGAGTATGCCTGCGACCACGAGTATCACGAGCGCAACTGCGAACGCCACGTGTATGCCGTCCAGGAAGCCGGCCGAAAGCCCGCCTATGAGCTTAGACGTGCCAACGAAAACGCCGAAGGCAGTGCTTCTCGGCACAGCCATGGTGGCCGCTGTTATGGCTATCACGAAGCTGCCGAGAGTGCCTATGCTTGACATGAACCTCAGCACGCCGGATATGCTGCCGTAGTGCCCGGGCTCCGCATTAGACATCACCGCGCTGTTGTTGGCCGGCCAGAACATTGAGCCGCCGAAGCCGGAGAGTATTGACGCGAAAACTATCACGTAGAGCGAGGTAGTTGCGTTTATCGTCAGGTACACGAGCACAGCCGCGATGAGGAACGCTATGCCAGTTGTGGCGATGACCCTGGCGCCGAACCTGTCGGACAGCCTCCCCATGAAGGGCGACGTGAAGCTGCTTATCACGTATCCGGGCACAAGGACAAGCGAAGCAGTGAACGGGTCCAGGCCCCTTATGCCCTGCAGGTAGAGTATGACCACGAAGGCCACGGAGAGGAAGCCTAGCGCCTGGAAGAAGGACGCGAATATGCTCGCGCTCAGGACCCTGTTCGCGAACGCGCGCATGTTAAGCATCGGCGAGCTGGAGCGCTTCTCCCACGCGATGAATGCGAGCACGAGCAGCGCGCCCGCCACCACGAGCGCGATGTTGAGCGGCGCAGCCCCTTCGGAAGCGAAATCTACGGCGCCGTACGAAAGCGAGGCGAGCGCCACAGCGAACAGCACCATTCCTGCGAGGTCGAGCCTCGCCTGCACCCTCGGGTTGTCGCGCAGGTACTTCATGCCGAGGAACAGCGCCACCACGCCTATGGGCACGTTTATGTAGAAGATGTACTGCCAGCCAAGGAAAGTGGTGAGCACCCCGCCGAGCACTATGCCCAGCATGGCTCCCATGTTCCAGCCCATGCCCGTGTATCCGTAGGCCCTGCCCCGCCTGCCTACCTCGAACGTGTCCGCTATGATGGCGCCCGACGTAGCGGTGAGGAACGCGCCGCCTACCGCCTGCACCGCCCTGAAGCCGATGAGCATGCCGGCGCTAGTGGACAGGCCGCAGAGCGCGGAGCCTACTGTGAACACGAGGAAGCCGAAGTTGAACATCCTGCTCCTGCCGAAGAGGTCGCCGAGCCTGCCGAACTGCGTGGTCACTACCGTGAGCACCAGCAGATAGATGAGTATGGTCCAGATTGTGGCCGCGAGGTTGGAGCCGAGCGCCTGCGTTATGTCGGGCAGGGCGAGCAGCACTATAGTGGTGTCTATCGCGCCCATCAGCGTGCCGAGTATTATTATGCCTAGTACGATGCGTTCGTGCTCCATGCGCAACAGACCGCCATTGCCCTGCTCAGTACCAGCCCCTGGCTTTCATCGCGGCAGCGACCCTGCCGACCGCGATCACGTACGCCGCAGTCCTCGGGCTTATCTTCTTGCCCGAGTTCGCGTACTTCAGCTGCGTAGATACAACGTCAGCGAACGACTTGGACATTATGCTCGACAGCCTGCTGTACACCTCGTCCTGCGTCCAGTAGTAGCCTGCCTTGTTCTGGACCCACTCGAAGTACGAGACCACAACGCCCCCTGAGTTCACCAGGAAGTCGGGGAGGTCGGGTATGCCGCGCTCGAGCAGTATGGAGTCGGCCTCCGGGGTCACCGGGCCGTTGGCCAGCTCGAGCACCAGCCTTGCCTTTATCCTGTCCGCATTGCTGCCCGTTATCTGGTTCTCCAGCGCCGCAGGGATAAGCACGTCTGCGTCCAGCTCCAGCAGCTTCTCGTTCGTGATCTTCTCGCCGCCGGAGTAGTTGGCAACGCTGCCCGTCTTCTCCTTCGTCTCCTTCAGCCTGGCGAAATCGAGGCCGTTGGGATCGTAGACGCCGCCCCTGGAGTCGCTTATGGCCACCACCTTAGCCCCGAGCTTCTGCGCCAGCTCGAACGCGTACGAGCCAGCGTTGCCGAAGCCCTGTATCGCTATCCTGGAGCCCTTGATGCTCATCTTGTAGTAGTTGGCGGCTTCGCGGAGCACGTCCATGCCCCCCTGCGCCGTCGCGTCGAACCTGCCCTCTGAGCCCCACACCTCCAGCGGCTTGCCTGTTATCATGCCGAAGTCGTCGTTGCTGCCCACCAGCTTCGAATGCTCATCCATCATCCACGCCATTATCTGCGGCGTGGTGTAGACGTCCGGCGCGGGCACATCGAGGTCCACGCCCACGAACCTGCCCATCGACCTGATGTAGCTCCTCGAAAGGCTCTCCAGCTCCGACCCGTCCATCGACTTGGTGTCGCAGATCACGCCCCCCTTCGCCCCGCCGAGCGGTATGTTGGCTAGCGCGGTCTTCCACGTCATCCACGCGGCCAGGGCCTTCACCGTGCTGAGGCTCTCCTGCGGGTGGAACCTTATGCCGCCCTTGCCGGGCCCGCGGGCGCTGTTGTAGAGCACCCTGAAGCCCGTGAACGCCCTTACCTTACCGTCGCGCATCCTGACAGGGATGTTGGCCTGCACAGTCTGCATCGGCTCCCTAAGTATCGCGTGGGCCTGCTCGTCGAGCCCCATCACCTGCGCAGCCGTATCCAGCTGCTCCTGCGCTATACTGAAAGGATCCAGTTCTTCGCTCATACACTCACTAACGTTAGAATGCGGGATAGGAAACCAGGCGTTCGCAGAGCTCGTCTATGGCCTTGTCTGTCTGCTGCCTGCTGTAGCCGGACGCTATGCCCTTGACTATGGAATCGGCGAGCCTGTGCTTGGCTATGTATGCCTTCGCGCTCGCTATCCGCTTCGAGTACCTGCCGCGCAGGTACTTGCTCACCGCCACCTGCACCACTCCGAGCTTGGCCGCTATCTCCTCCTGGTTGTAGCCGAAATCTGAGTGCATCGCCTCGGCCACTGATGCCCTTACCGCAGGCAGCATCACGCGCACTATGCCCTTGCACTCCAGCGTCTCCATGGCTTACACTTGCCCCTCAACATATTTATAACTGGATTCTATAGCTCGGGATGGCTACACTATGCCCAGATAGTCCTTCAGCTTGCCCACCACTCCGCTGCGCGGCTTCTGCGGCATCTGCGCCTCGCCCTGCTGCTCCCTCTCCTGCCTCTTTGCCTGGCCGCCCTGCGCGAAAGCCTTCTGCGCCTTCTGGTCCGGGACCGGCTTGACGCTGAGCCTCTCCTGCGCCTTGGGCTGCTGCCTGGCCATGTCCCCTATCCTCTTGAACACTCCCGAGCCAGATATCGCTATCGACAGTATCTCGTCGAGCTGGCCCCTTTCCATCTCCTTCACGACCACAGCGTTGGCCGCGTTGCGCCTCGCGAGCTGGGCCTCCTCCGCTGTGTTGCAGACCGCGGCCACCACGCCCTCCTTCTTGTTCAGCGCTATCGAGACGGCCACCGGGTCCTTGGCCACCACCACTACCATCGCGTACGAGCCGGACGCGAGCTGGGCCGCAGCCGCTTCCGCGAGCTCCTGCGGAGCCGAAGCCGCTTCCTTGGCAGTGACGCTGTGCTGGCCCTCCAGCAGGCTGACTATGTCGTCCACACCTCCGGGCACGTTGCTGAGCACAAGCACTTTCATGAGATTCCCGAGCGAAATTGGGTAGCGAAGGTATAAGATATTATGCTGGCATAAAAGCATGTGGTGCTAGATTGAGAGGAAGAGAGATAGCAGTTACGTGCGATTCGTGCGGGAGGAAGGTGCCAAGGAACAAGGCAGTGGTGTACGAGAAGGCCGTGCGGTTCAGCACTGACATGCACACGGCCAACGACGTGAAGTTCTTCGCAAGGAAGAAGATCTATTACTGCATAAGCTGCGCGAAGCACAGGGGTATATTCGAGAGGAAGCGCGAGGAGGCCGCCAGGGCCCGGCGCTTCTGAGCCGGTGTGCGTTTGCCAGTCGACCCCAACGACATACTGATTTTCAAGATGCGCGGCGCAAAAGCGCAGAAAAAGCAGCGAGCTCCAGCCCTGGCCGCAAAGGGCTGGGCCGAGCCCGCCGTGCAGGCGGCGAAGGGGCCGGCGGCGCAGACCGCAAGGCAGGAGAACAGGCCCGTCTTCGCTCCGAGGCCAGAGGCCACCAAACCTTGGGTTGCTGCGCCAGCTCCGGTAGCGGAGCCTGAACCTGTTCCGGAGCAGGTGCAGATACCGGAGATGCCGGTCCAGCAGGAAACGCCGCTCAGCGAGGACGAGGAGGAGAGGCTGCGCGAGATACAGAACCTCGAGGACATGGCGCTGTACGCCGCGCCAGTCGGCGGGCTCCAGACAGGCAGCTTGCGCCCGAACACGCTCATCCAGCTGGCCGGGGCGCTGTTCATAGCCAACGCAGTGCTCTTCGCCTACTTCATACTGCCCCAGTCGTCGTTCGTGCTCGGCTACGCGTCGAGCATAGGCATGGGCGCATTCCTCGCATCCTTGAACTACCAGTACGGCTCCACGCTCGTCAACATCGCCCTAGTGGTCATCAGCGCAGCCAGCGGGGTGCTTATACTGGCTAACCTAAGGAGGAGCCACCTGCTTGGCGGCACAGCCGGAGCTATGCTGCTGCTGATACTTAGCTACGAATACCTGAACAGCAGCGCGCCGTACCTGCTGCTCGTAACCATATTCTCGTTCGTGAGCATCGCGGCGCTCGTCTATGCCAGGATGAGCGCTGTTGTGGCGGCCGAGGGCGAAACGCAGGCTGCGGTGCAGATAAACTGGCCAAGGATAGAGACGTTCTGAAAAGCGTGGGCCCGCGGGCTCACTTCCTGCTGCGCTTCTTGCGCTGCATCTTCCTCTTTTGGGCGCGGGGCCCGGGCACGGAGCCCTGCTGCATCCTTTCGCTCCTTCCCCCTTCGTCGAGCAGCTCGGCCACGTGCGATTCGTCGGTGGGCCTGCTCTCGCCCGCGCTGTCCAGTATGGCCTGGCTCTGCATGCCGCCCAGCTTCAGCATCTCCCTGAGCCTCTGCATGCGCCTCAGCGCCTCGAGCTTCTTGCTCGCAGACTGCTTAACCTTGCCTGCCATCCTGATCGGGCTTAAATAGTTGTAGCAGCAATGTTTAAATTCCAACCGCATGGGGGTGTCCTTGACGATACAACGCTGGGAAAAGCCGTTCGGCAGGGAGGAGAGCCTCTCGAGCCTCAATTTCTACATAAAGGACTGGTTCCTGAAGCACTACAAGGAGCCCACGCCCCCGCAGCTCTACTCCTTCAAGCTGATAAGGGAGCACAGGAACCTGCTCATCACCGCGCCGACGGGCAGCGGCAAGACGTTCTCGGCGTTCATGAGCATACTGAGCGAGCTCATGGACATGGCGGAGGCGGGCAGTCTCGAGGACAAGGTGTACTGCGTGTACATATCGCCGCTCAAGGCGCTGAACAACGACATATACAGGAACCTGAACAAGCCGCTTGATGACATATACTCGAAGCTGGGCGCGTCCGTGCCCCGGATAAGCGTCGGCATAAGGACCGGGGACACGACGCAGCAGGAGAGGCAGAAGATGCTGAGGAAGCCGCCCAACATACTCGTGACCACGCCAGAGAGCCTCGCCATACTGCTGAACTCGGAGAGGTTTATGGAGAACATGAAGAGCGTGAGGTACGTGGTGATAGACGAGATGCACGAGCTGGCGAACAACAAGCGCGGCGTCCACCTCTCGCTCTCGCTCGAACGCCTCGGCGCGCTGATAGGCACCGACTTCCTCAGGGTGGGCCTGGGCGCGACGCTGCACCCGCTCGAGCTCGCCGCCAGGTTCCTAGTGGGCTACAGGAACGGCACCGAGGAGAGGGACTGCTACATAATAGACGCCACGTGGGACAAGAGGATGGAGTACAAGACGCTCTGCCCCGTGCCCGACATAGTCAACGCCACCGACAGGCGCATAGACACCGCGATCTACGCCACGCTGGACAGGATAATAAAGAGGAACAGGACCACGCTCATATTCACGAACACGAGGAGCGGGACGGAGCGGGTGGTGTACAACCTGAGGCGCAGGTTCAAGTACGGAGAGGAGCACATAGCGGCGCACCATGGCTCGCTCTCGCGGGAGGCCAGGCTGGACGTAGAGGAGCTGCTGAAGAGGGGCAAGCTCAAGTGCGTCGTGTCCTCCACGAGCCTGGAGCTCGGCATAGACATAGGCTCGATAGACAACGTGGTGCAGCTCGGCTCCCCGAAGAGCGTGACCAGGGCCATACAGCGCATCGGCAGGAGCGGGCACAGCTTCCAGGACGTGGCAACAGGCGAGATAGTGGCCATAAACCGCGACGACCTGGTCGAGTGCGCTGTCATGCTGGGCGCGGCCAGGGACAGGAGGCTCGACTCGTTCTCGGTGCCCACCAACGCGCTCGACGTGCTGGCGCAGCACATCGTTGGCATGGCGCTCACCAAGAAGTGGAAGGTGGACGAGGCCTTCGGCCTCGTGAGGCAGGCCTATCCGTACCACAACCTCGACAGGAAGGACTTCGTGATGCTCATAGAGTACCTCTCGGGCAGCTACGTGGGCCTCGAGAGCAGGCGGGTCTACGGCAAGATCTGGTACGACGCCAACGAGGACGCGTTCGGCAGGCGCGGGAAGCTCACGAAGCTCATCTACTACCTCAACCTCGGCACTATACCGGACGAGGTGTCCGTAGGCGTCTACGAGCCGAACGGCAGGAGGATAGGCAGCATACAGGAGGAGTTCCTCTCCAGGCTGAAGCCTGGCGACATCTTCGTGCTCGGGGGCAGGCTCTACAGGTTCGACCACTCGAGGGAGATGCGGGCATACGTGAACAGGGCGGAGAGCAAGACGCCGACCATACCGCCGTGGTACTCTGAGACGCTGCCGCTGAGCTACGAACTCGCGCTGGAGATAGGCAGGTTCAGGCGCGAGCTCGCCGACGCGCTGGCGGAGCGCGTGGGCGGCGCCAAGGGAATAGCGAAAACAATAGGCAAGAAGGCCATAGAGCCCGGAAGCGAGGCGGAGAGGATACTCGACGCGCTGCCTGCCGACGCGAACACGAAGAACTCGATACTGCAGTACTTCGAGGAGCAGCTGCTCTTCGCGAAGCGGGTGCCGAACGACAGGCTGCTGCTCATAGAGAAGACAGCCGATAAGGAGAAGGAGAGGCTGTACCTAATATTTCACTGCCTCTACGGCAGGCGCGCCAACGACGTGCTCTCGAGGCTCTTCGCTCTTGAGCTGAGCGACGCATTCAACGCCGACATAGGCATATTCGTCAACGACAACGGCTTCGTGCTGACCCTGGATTCAGGAATAGGGATAGGGAAGGACGACCTGGAGAAGCTCGTCGCAAGCGTAGCGTCCAGCGACGCGCAGCGCATAATCAGGCGCAACATAAGGCGCAGCGAGATGATGAAGCGCAGGTTCAGGCACGTGGCCGTCAGGAGCTTCATGGTGCTAAGGAACTACAAGGGCAGGCAGATAAGCATCAAGAGGCAGCAGATCAACTCGGAGACGCTGCTCAGCGCGGCCGAGGAGATTAGCCCCGATTTCCCTGTGCTGAAGGAAACGTACAGGGAGATAATGGAGGACGTGATGGACATGCAGCGCGCCAAGGAGATACTGCGCAAGCTGCGGGAGGGCGAAATAAAACACGACATAATAGAGACGCCGATGCCCTCGCCATTCTCGCACACCCTGATAACGTTCGGCGAGGCGGACGTGGTGATGATGAAGGACAGGAGGAGGCACCTCAGGGAGCTTCACAAGCACGTGCTGGAGCAGATAAGGAAGAGGTATGCGTGATGCGCCTGACCGCCGACCTGGAGATCGTCGACGGGCTGCCCGTCATGCACATAAGATCGCTGGGCGCGCTAGCCTGCGCTGACCTCCACCTGGGCTACGAGGGCGTCATGGCCAGCAGGGGCGGCTTCATACCCAAGATAAACCTGAAGCGGATAAAGGAAACGCTGGGCATCGCCGCGCGCAAGACGGGGGCCAGGAGCATCATAGTGGACGGAGACATAAAGAACGAGTTCAGCGAGGTGCACGCTGAGGAATTCAACGAGTTCAGGGAGCTCATGCATTTCCTGAAGGAGGAACTGCGCATGAAGGGGCTCTTCCTGGTTAAGGGCAACCACGACAACTTCGTGGACAGGCTGAGGCAGGCGCTTGGCTTCGAGCTCTACAGGCAGGAAGCCGAGATAGGCGACTACGTCTTCTTCCACGGCGAAGAGCTGCCGGAGAGCAAAGCAAAGAAGACATTCGTAATGGGGCACCTGCACCCGGCGATAGCTGTCTACAACAAAGTGGGAGTGAAGGAGAAGCTGCCGTGCTTCCTATCTGGCAAGATGAGCGATGGAAGGGAGATAGTGGTGCTGCCCGCCATGAACAGCTTCGCAGGAGGGGTGGAGGTGAACCGCGACGACCCGAGCGACATAGCGCCCGTATTCAGCAAGATGCTTGACGTGAACGGGATGCGCGCCTACTGCTTCGGGGAAGGCGAAACCTACGACTTCGGGAAGGTGGGACAACTAAGGCACGTGTAATTATATCCGTCCAATCCTTGACTCGTTATACTTTTTCTCGGCCTCTTGTATTTTTTGGAGCTCGGCCAAGTCTGAATCCGATATAGAACCGTCGCTGACCGCTATCTTCTCTATCGTCTTACGCATATCCGGCAGCAAAATGTCGCCAATATAGTATGGGCCTACCTGTGTTGGCTGCTTTGTGTGTGAATTGTCTGCGGCTTGGCTCTGTTCGGCCAGGGGCGCATTATGCTTTTTTTCTGCCCTGTGTATTTCTCGGAGTTGGGATAAGTCTGCCTCAGACATAAGGCCGCTCTCAACCGCCTTCGCCTCTATCGATTCGCGCATCCTTCTAGATAAAGCCTCACCAGTATAGTATGGGCCTACCTGTGTTGGCTGATCCGAGTGTGGATTGCCTACAACCTTGTAATTCCACGAGTCTGGTTTGGTTTTGGGCATACGGTCACCTGCTGCTACCAATTTCCACTAAGTTTGCATCATATATAAATATTGTGTTTAATAGCCAAGAAGGCGGCGCGCAATGAAACTCTTCGCATACACGGACGGCGCATCGCGGGGCAATCCCGGAAGGGGAGCCTCGGGCTACCTCATACTCGATGCATCCCACAAGGCGCTCGCACACAACGCCTTTGCAGACGGCGTGTGCACCAACAACGTGGCCGAGTACAAGGCTATAATCGCCGCCCTGAGGAAGGCGCTGAACCTGGGATGCGACCACATAGTGCTCTCTTCGGACAGCAAGCTCGCGATAAACCAACTGTCCGGAAACTACAAGGTGAAGGACAAGACGCTGAAGCAGCTCAACTCCGAGGCCAAAACGCTCCTGGCAAGGTTCGCGAAACGCGAACTGCTCAACGTGCCAAGGGAGAACAGGCACGTTAGCGAGGTCGACAGGGAGCTCAACGAGCTCTTGGATGCCGAAGAGAAAAAGGCAGCGCTTCAAACCAAGCTATAAATATAGAAACCTGACATTCAATACTGTAAGAACAAGGCATACGCATGGCTGCAGGAAAGGGGAAGGCCGACATCAAGCAGGTGAACGTACCCACGCCTGAGGCGAAGGAGGTCTACGACCAGGCGGGCAAGTTCTTCGAGGAGAACAAGTTCGACGAAGCCATAGAGGCGTACGGCAGGGCCATAGATGCGTACGCAGAATACTCGAGCGCATACTTCAACCGTGCGCTGTCTTACGCGCTGATAGGCCAGTACGACAAGGCCACCAATGACGCCATGAAGGTCATGGAGCTGGAGCCCGATGCCGCTGATGCACCCTACGTGATGGGCATAATAAGCGAATACCAGCACGACTTCGAGGGAGCAAAGGAGTGGTACACGAAGTCGCTAAAGAACAACCCGGGCTACTCGCAGGCCAAGCAGCGAATGGACGGCCTAGCGGATAAGATGAAGGCCGAGGCGTCGCCCGCAAAGGCGAAGGCTGGCCAGGCAGCTTCTACAGAGACAGTGATAGAGGAGGGACAGATAAAGCAGGTCAAGATGTTCACTTCCAACACCACGCTCAATGACGTCGTGGGCATGAAGGATCAGAAGGAGCTCATCCATGACAACATAATACTCGCGCTAAACAAGCCGGAGCTGCTGAGGGCGTACGGCAAGAAACTGGGGCTCGGTGTGGTCTTTTACGGCCCGCCTGGATGCGGCAAGACATACATAGTGAAAGCGATAGCAGGGGAGACAAAGGCGCACTTCATACCAATGAACATAAACCAGATAGTGGACATGTGGTCCGGAAACACTGAGAAGAACATGCACGCTATATTCGAACAGGCGAGGAAGGCAGTGCCTTGCATAGTCTTCGCAGACGAGATCGATGCGCTGGGCAGCAAGAGAGAAGGGGAGGGCAGCCAGCAGAACACGATGAGGCTTGCTGTCAACCAGTTTCTGCAGGAGCTCGACGGCCTCGAGGAGAGGCCAGAGGGCATATTCGTCATAGGCGCAACGAACCAGCCGTGGGACATGGACCCTGCGCTGAAGAGGCCCGGCAGGTTCGGGGACTCCGTATACTTCCCCGCTCCGGATTACGGCACTAGGATTGCAGCGTTCAAGTACAACACCAAGAAGATGCCGCTCGCAAAGCGCACGAGCTACGGCAGGCTCGCAAGGGCCACGATGGGCTTCTCGCAGGCCGACATATTCGACATCTGCGACAAGACTGCGCTTAAGGTGGCCGTAGAGGAGGACAAAACAGGCAGGAAGAGGCAGATACGCACTGGCGACTTCATAGCCATAATAAAGAAGAGGAGCAGCTCGCTCGACGAATGGTACGGCATGATGAAGAAGGAAGTGATAAGCAAGACGGAGACACAGATAGTGGACGGCAAGAAGACGCAGGTGGAGAAGGAGGGCAAGCTTACACCGGAGGAGAAGCAGCGCTACAAGCCTATGGTAAAGGACATAAAGAGGAACCTGAACCCGTTCAACATGTTCATGAAGAAGTTCATGCGCGCTTTCGCGCTGTACCTGTTCTGAAACAAACACCTCAAAAACATTGCATGACCCACAGTCTTGGTAATGCAATGGCATCGAAAGAAACGCCTGGAAAGGGCGCAGAGGTTAGGAAAAAGACACTAGGCAACATAGTGGCGCTGGTCACAACAGCGTTCGGGCTGGTGGCCGCACTGGCATGGAACACTGCCATACAGACCATCTTCACCACGGCCTTCGGAAAGCAGACGACGATAGTGGCGATGCTGAGCTACGCGTTGATCGTTACAGTGATAGCCGTTGTGGTAACGACATACCTTTCAAAGCTTGCAGAGAAATAGTGGCTGCACGCATTTATGGCGTGGCCGAGCGCCTTGTCTGACGCCAGGGGAGGCATTACATCGGGGCATACTACAGTGGTTACATGGTAAACCCGAGAGCACGCATATTATTATTTTGAAGCAGATACACTGGAGAATAAAGGGGTGGACATGGGAAAATACGATAAAGAGTTTCTGGACTACATGGAGACCAAGTACAGAATCACAGTAGAAAGGGCGACAAACGGCAGCGAAAAGGAGAGAATAACGTTCGCAGTCGCCTGGGACGTGTGGAAGCAGGCGAAGAAAATCTACTCGCGAACAGGATAGGCCAAGCAGGGAGCCAGGCTACCTTAACGAACGCTCCTTGACCCTAAGGTAGAGATCCGGATCCTGTTTGGCAGATTTCATTACAGAGTTGATGAGCATGTTCTGCTGTCTCGACCATTTCCTGCTAGGCGCGTTTTTAACATAGTTTGCCCAAAGTCTGACAAAATCCATTCTCTGCCTTATGGCACGGTTAGACAAGCCCATGTTTAATCATCTTGTTTTCAACTTTTAACCCTTTCGCGATGCTCCGCATCTTTGCCCTATCCAACTTTTCTTTGAACAGCTCGTACATGTGCACTGCATCCTCTATATCTTTCTCGCTGCCGAGTAGTACTTTGTACGGAATTTGGATCTCGATTGGGGATATGGCCAGTTTCCTGCCATTGATTAATGCATTAACCGGATTATCGAATGACATGAAATCAGTCTCCTTCTTGGCGAACTTAACCTCGAAATTCGGCACGACAGTATCCTTTTTGGCGGCCCTTATCGAGAGGCCTTTTTCCAAGCGGTCGAAAGCATCTTCCAAGGAATCAGAGTCCACGAGCCAATAATTGTTCCTCACCAGAAGGTTGTATAACTTCGCAAAGTTTTTGAGTCCTGTCCTGCCGATATAAATGTCAATGTCCTCTGTGGTCCTTGATCGGCCGAGAAGTATGGCTACATAGCCGCTGACAATCACATACTTGGTGCCCGATTTCTTCAGCAAGCCGATGAAATCGAATACGAGCTTGTCTAAGTCGGATAGCTCTTTATCGAATTTTAAAACGTGGCCATCATACTTGAAGCGCATGCTGAATTATGGCATTCAAGATTAATAAGGCCTCGGCCGGGAGTCGGACCCGGTCCTGAGGATCCACAGTCCTATATGCGAGCCGTTACACCACCGAGGCCATGCAGTATATTCTCCCATCCGGCTATTTATAATTAGGCTGGTCAGGTATGCCTATAGGCACCACGACCATTTCGCCAGTATATTCGCTCCTGTCTTTCGTGCCCGTCTTGGGCCTGTGGAGCGCCACTGTAAGGTCTGCCTTCACGGCCACAGGGTTTATGCTTCCAGTGAGCGGATCCAGGCCCGAGGGCACATCTATAGCCACTCTTGCCGCGCCGCTCGCGTTTATCATTTCTATCGCTGTTTTGATGGGTTCCCGCACCTCGCCCCTCGCCCCTGTGCCGAGCAGGCACGCGACAAGTATGTCGCAGCTGCCGAATCCTGCAAACCCGGCTACCCCTTCAGCTGTTTCGAGACTGGTCTTCGGGACCCGAAGCGCATCCCAGTTCCTCCTAGCTTCATCCGTCCTTATCCTTTCCGGGGAGCCGGCTAGCAGCACGCTTACAGCGGCTCCTTTCTCGCTAAGGCGCCTTGCCGCGACAAAACCGTCTCCGCCGTTGTTTCCAATACCAGCCACCACGAGAACCTTTTTGGAATCCAGCGGACCATACCTCTCCTCAACGACCCTTGCCACCTGCGTGCCCGCGTTCTCCATGAGCTCCAGTACGGACACGCCCCCAGCTACGGCCCTCTTCTCTGCATCGGCCATATCGTCCGGATCTATGAACTCCATAAGAGCCATTTGCGCATCGTTTTATTTATGCGTTAACTGCTTTTCACCAATCTATTTAAAGGGGCGCGGAGGAAGGATGTGAATGATTTCTATGATGCAGCAGGAGATTGCTACGGAGCCGTGGAAACGACACACAGGCAAGGGTCCGTCACGCCTGTTGGAAGATTTGGCCAGGGAAGACGGCATAAGCTATGACACCATAAATGCGTTCATGCGCGGAGACAGGGTCAGCTTAAGCTCGCCAAGCGGCTACTATAGCGAATTCAAGGGGTTTGTAGGGGAAATAAAGAGCAGGCTGCGGCAGACGACAGCCGATGTGTTCGGCGCCGAAATCATGATGCTCGAGCCAGAGAGGACCACTTATGTAGTCAAGTGGTTGAATGCGCTGATCAGGGGGGACGATGGTAGCCAAGAAGCATATGACGAGCGTTACAGGGATTCGGAACCCGATCATTTTGCCTTCGGTATGGTAGAAACAACAAACTTGTTGGGGATAAAGGTGGCCCAAAGGACCGGCAAGGAAGGCCTTTTGCTCGTTGTGGGGTATGAAGGGATTATAAACAAGGCACGTGACACGCTAGGGTACATAGAGATGGCGAGACGGGTGGACCTGACTGATTGGATAGTTCCAGACAAAGTGGAGGCAAGGATGGAGTTTGGAACTACGGTGCTTGGGAGGGAGACTTAAATACCCTCTCTTGGAAATAAGCTTGCTGGCGGGGTAGCTCAGCCTGGTTAGAGCGCTAGACTCATATGCAAAGCATAATGAGTTGCGAGCTTCGGCGATGACGCTGAGAGATCTAGAGGTCGAGGGTTCAAATCACTCCCCCGCCAAATAAAACTGCCTAGTCTGGCAGCCTCTCTATTATGCCGCTCATCTCGGCGTAGTGCTTCTTGATTATGGCCTCTGCCTTCGGGCCTAGCATCTTCTCAGTGTTGACCTTGCACAGTTCCATCGCCGCTCGCAGCCCTTCCTTGCTAGGGTTGCTGACGTCTACGTTGCACTTCTTGAAAGCGTCGCCCACGAATATCTTCACTCTCGCCCTAAGCTCGCTCTCGGACACCTTCCGGCCCAGCGCCTCATTTATCTCTCCGTTAGCGCTTTCGAAGCACGTCACCAGCCTTTCAACTGCAATCTTGGGATCCGTTGCACCCATACAACACCTCTGCACTATAACCCAGTTATGGGCATTGGGCGTTTAAAAAGATATTGTGTAATTAGGCATTAAGTTGATTCGGTGCCAGATACAGTGCTTGTAACCGGTTTTGGACCCTTCCTTAGCTACGACTACAATCCTTCTGGTGCGATAGCAAAGAGGCTTGACGGCAAGCGCATAGCTGGCAAAAATGTTGTTGGCAGGGTACTGAAGGTCGGGCATATAGAGGTAGGGAAGGAACTGGAGGAGCACATCAGAGAGCACAAACCGAGCATCGTCATAGCGCTCGGGCTGAACGCTGCCTCAGGATGCATAAGCCTGGAGAGAGTGGCGATAAACAGGTACTACTACAAGGACGCTGACGGGGAGATTGACGAGCCTTTGCGCGGTAACGGGCCTGCGGCCTATTTCTCCACGTTGCCGCTGGCAGCGATAAAGAAGGTGCTGCAGGGCCATGGCATACCGGCAGAGTTCTCGTTCTCTTCTGACACGTACGTTTCGAACGAGACGTTCTACGAACTAATGCGGCTAGCATATAAGCATAAGATAAAGCGGGCGGGCTTCGTTCATGTGCCGCTTATCCCGAAGCAGGTGGTCGGCATCGACAAGCCGCACTACACAGTGCGCCAAAGAATACCCAGCATGGACGAGGGCATGATCGAGAAAGCGGTAGGGTGGACTATACAGACATGCTAGCGGAACCGTAGGCGTGCAGCGCGTGCACAGCACTTGATGACGCCAGCCACATGCCATTCAGGTAGTTCAGCTCGCCCAGAAAGTAGGCAATGAAGAACACTACAGCGAGCACAAACACAACTAGCACCAGTCCGTAGAACGACATTCAGCCACCAACCACCACACAGACGCGCTGTGTTGTATTGACTGCGACGAGGCGTATGTCACCGCACGTGGAGTTCGCGAGCGTGTTGGCGCTTACGCTCATGCCCCCTACGTGCAGCTCCGCCCCGTAGTCATCTGCAATTGATTGCATGCATTGCGCACTGCTATCTAGCAGATACGCGCCAAGGCATGCGTTGGCGGTGGCGTTCTCGGCGAAGAGATTGAGCATATCGTATGCTGCCGCGCTGGAACGCAGCTGCCTCGCGCTCGATGCAAACGCTGACGTTTCGCCGTTCAGCTGCGTGTAGGCGAATGAGACAACCGAGGCTGCCAGCACAAGCGAGATGATGGCCTCTATAGTTGCGAACTGTGCCTTCATGCGCTTACCCCCTTACGCTTACCTCCGAACCCAAGTAGTAGAGCGTCTCGTTCACCCCAGGGAAGCTAGGCCCCAGGGTGACGTTTATGGCATACAGGAAGGGAGAGGTGGCGGCGCACGCATACTCTCCGCCCTTGACTTCGCATGCGGCCTGCTGCGTGCTGCCTGCCACGAGCGCCCTCTCTGTGCTGTTGAAGTAGGCCACCGCCTGCTCTATGCTCGCCTGGGTAGCGGAATCGGCGCTTGTGCCGTTGTAGAACTTCAGCATCGGATAGAGCATGTTCCTGGACTGCTCGTAGGCGGAGTACGCGGTCTGGTTAGCCAGCGACTGGGTGGCGTTGCCCCCGAGCACGGTCGCGCTCGCCTGCGCCTCAGTGCTGCTCACCCCCGAGACCTCGGCGCTCCCCACCGGCGAACCGGCAAGCAGGATTGCGGACACGCTGGCGTTGCTGCTGAGCCGCGCCTGCATCGTGCCGTATGGCGTAGAGAGTTCCAGGGTGAAGCCGTAGGCGTAGCCCCTGCTCCCGTTCGTCTCGAGCACGTAGTAGCTGGAGTTGTGCGGCACTATGCAGAAGGCGCCGTCCTGCGCCTGGCAGCCGTAGCCCGAGAAGTAGTACCACGCGTTGCTCGTGCCGCATTGGCCCGAGATGTTGAACGGGTGCCCGAAGAAGCCGAGATACACGCAGTGGCTGAACTGCGTCATGTTGACCAGATAGGAGGGCGAGCCCAGCCCGTACTTGATATATTCGCTCCTGTTGGAGATCTGCACCGCATACGACTGCTGCGGCGTGGCGTTCGGCTGCTGGGCTCCCGTCGTGCCGAGCAGGCTGGAGAAGCCGGAGAGGGTGGCATAGTACGAGGTGTTCGCCGTGCTGTCGGCCAGCGATGATATCGCGCCTGCCTGCGTCAACAGGCTGTGCGAGTAGAAAGTGACAACGAACAGGCACATCGCAGCCACGGCGCTGCCTATCAGCAGGAACTCCAGGCTAGCCTGTGCTCTCATTCGAAACCACCAATAGGTAAGGCACCCCTGAAACTGTTACAAGCCTGCATACCTGCGAGCCGAAGGAGCATGCGCCGTTGCTAGGCGGGTACAGGCCGAAAGCCAGCCCCGTATTGCCAGCAATCCCGGAAATGATGCTTTCGGCATCTGTGAAGTTGGCGGCACTGCCGTCAACTGCGGCTGCGGCTGTTTGCGAATACTCGAATGCACCCAGTTGGCCGCGTTGCAGTTCTGCAAGATGCAGGGCGCTGCCCTGGGAGGAGTAGATATTGGAGAAGAGGAGCACGGCGGCCACGCCAAGTATAGGCAGCGCCACCATCAGGTCGAGCGATATCAGGAACAGCTTGACCATAGTCTCATCCTTCCAACGCGGCGATCCCAGATGCCCCGGCCAACTGCCTTATCGCAGCATACGTGTGCAGCGTGAACGCGTGCGCGCCGGCGAGCATAGAAACGAGCACCAGGGCCGTGAGGAGAGCGATGACCATCCCCACGAGCATCTCCGCGCTTATCTGCAGCCTTGCCATGCGAAAACCGATGTGGGCGGCTTGCGCCGCCCCTGTTTCTGGGTGATTGCCGGTCTTCCCGGCGCCATTATTACGCACTAAAAGATTATATACTTTACTATAAGTTTGCACCATACATATAAATACTTTTACTCAGATAAACAAACAGGTAAGAGCGCAGGTCGAAGCGCTATACAAGCATTGACGTGGCTCATGCCACCGGCTAGAGCCGCTCCTGCTTCTGGGTGATATGACGAGAGTGAGCGTAGAGCATGGACAGGGAAAAACAGGACCGGAAAAAGTACACGAACGCGGCGATATGCGGGAACTGATGCGCTGCATCGTGGAACTCGCAAACCTTTGCGCGGAAAGTTCACGCGCAGGAGGCAATGCCTGGTACGAGCTTACCGTATACGTGCACAAGCACGGCATACAGTACCAGGTGGAGAGGCATGGTTCTGTCGTTGGCGGGGAAACCCGCCACCTGCCCCAGCATACGCTCACTCAGTTCAGTTACTCTGGCCCGGTGCCTCCTCCATAAATAAGTCTGGCGGCATCTACAAGTCGATCAGGCGCAGCGCGGAACTGTATGCGATAGACGTGTTTTGCAGTGCCCCTGCTTTCGGGCTCTGGATGACATGAAGAACGCCGTGGTTTTCCAGCCAGGCAAAGATAAATAACTCTGCTCTGGAAAGCCCACTCTGCCAGAATGGGCTGCGCGAACCATCTCGCACTAGGGAACGTCTTCTATGACGTGCTTGAGCGGGTCGTCTTTCGGCAATGGTCTCCGCAGAATGACTAGCGGCACTGCTGCCGCACTGCGCTCCTCCGTTTTGCGGAAAAGTTCGGCCATCTCCCTACCAAGCTCGGTGCGCGAAAACGACCATACATATAAGTGGGACTGCCAGCCGGAGAGCCCTGAAAAAAATTTAGTGCACGAGGATCGGCGCTTGTATTTCACTGTGATGAGCCCATCCAGATAAAGCCGGCCGACTGCATTAAGCGTCTTTGGCCAGACACCGAGGTCGCGGTCAACATCTAGGTTGGAAAGTTCAGCCATTTTCGGTATGGTGAAGTACCTGTTATCGCGCAGCTCAGCCATAATGCGTTCCTCGTCGCGCAGTGCGTTCACGCGTCTCTCCGCAAACACCATAAAAACAGCAAGTAAGCATGTATTTCAGCGCTATAAATAGATTGACTTTGGGGGGCAGCAAAAGAGAAAATAAGGCGATCCCTGGAGCAGGCACAGGCTCTGAGACAGGCGAAAGGCCATTGAGGCAACTTGCCTCTTCCGTTTCCTGAACTACGCTATCTTCAACCTTCTGCCGCGTTCAGCTTCGCGTTTGAGTTCGTTTCCTGGCGTCTCTGGCAGACCGCACTCCGATTCCCAGTGCCTGAGGCCTAGATCGGTTATCCTAAAATGCACCATACGCCTGTAGTCGCGCGTAGCCGACATGTCGCTGCAATAGCCTTTTGCCACAGAGGCTACAGTCCTCCACATTTCCGACTCCCCGTCCCTTAACGCTATGAGCCCCTTACCCTCAAGACGCTCAAGTTCCAGGATCACGAAACGCATGCTGTTTTTCTTGCCAACGACACTTGCGTCGCTACATGCTTTGCGTATCTGGGATATGCTGCGCCATCCCTCTCCAAGATTCTTCGCCCCGAAGCTGTCCGCGTCTACCGTGCCCCTCCCGTAGTAGAGCACGCCGAGTATGACCGCTCCTTTCATGTTGCCTTCCCGCATGCCCACACGGGCTGCGCCGCGCAACACGCCATCAAAAACGCTCCGTTGTTCCCCATGCCTCTGCAGGCAGGCAAGCTGCGAAGATTCCGACAGTGCACCCCCGGCATTAATGCTCTCCTGCACTATAAATATTTTCGCTTATAATGCAGCACTACAGGGCCAAGCTATCGCCAAGGAGCAGTGCTTCCATATTGTCTAGGTGCCTCTTCCCTTCATTTGTTATGCTGAAGCGCGCCATTTGATACAGGCGTGGTTCGATCTCGTCGCGCATTCCTTTAACACTTTCAGTCCTGAGCCACTTCTCGCAGGCGGCGCCGTACTTCTCGTCCAAGCCTACGAACTTCTGGCTGTGAAGATAGCCCAGCACCCTCTTGGTCCTGGGCCATTTGGTCTCGCTTCCTATGGCTTCATCGTATTTCAGTTTTATTTCGTACATGGAGAGCCGCTGGTGCAGCTCTATTATCTTCAGGAAAACCTCTCCTATGCCCTGCGTGTCCAAGACCAGCCTGCGCGCGAGATCGCTGACCGCCTCAGCCTTGCCCTTCTCAGTGAGCGCGAAAGGCACATAAGCTATTGCTTTTGGAAAATCGGTCCGCGCCCATGACGCGCCGCGCAGCTTGCCGGCTGCGTCACGCACCATGCCCAAATCGTGCACATACGCCCCTTCCTTTCCCATGCGTTTCGCTTTTTTGCTGTTATCGTTCCTGTATGCAACGTCTACAAGCCCGGCATCGAAGCAGTCGTGGACCATGGCGAAACTGAAAGCGCGAAACTTCAGCGTCGAATTGCGTTTGTCCCTAACATATTCCAGCAGCTCTGCGATTGTGCCTGCCGCAGCTTCTCTCTTCGACAGTGCATAACGTATCTCCTTTCCTAGCGTTTCGTGCCTGTGCGGAGCCCCCCCATCGTGCCTGAACGCTTCCACGAACGCCCTAGACGCATCTGCGCCAGCGTAGTATGCGGCGCCACTTGCATCTGCCTCGGCGCCAGCCGTTTTGTGACCATAGCCGCTCATACTCCCGCCCAAACACAGGACCGCATAGGAACTCTGGAATCTCTGGATTCCGCAAGCCTGCCTACGATCCTATCGGCAGTCCCGGCCGTATCCCTGGGCCACGGCGCATCGCACCGCCTCACCGCATATGCCATGAAAACAGCAGGTAAGCATGTATTTCAGCGCTATAAATAGGTTGCCTTTGGGGCGACAAAAGAGGTAATAAAATGCTGCTCCAAGAGCATGCATGCTCAAGATCGGCTACCATATATCCGTCGCCGGAGGCATAAGCCTCGCCTTCGACAGGGCGGAGGGGCTGGGCTGCGGCTGCATGCAGGTGTTCGTGAGCAACCCGAGGGGCTGGGAGATAAAGAAGCTTGATGAGCGGGACGCCGGCAGCTTCAGGTCGAAGCGGAAGAGCACGGGCATAGAGCCGATAGCCCACATGCCCTACCTGCCGAACCTGGCATCGCCGAAAGAGGACGTGTACGCCAAGTCCAAGGAGGCGCTGGCCGGGACGCTCGAGCGCTGCAACCTGCTCGGGATCAGGTACCTGGTCATGCACCTGGGCAGCCACCTTGGCGAAGGAACCGAGAGGGGCAGGGAAAGGGTGGCCGACGCGATAAACGAGGCGGCGGGGCGCAGGGGCGACGTAACGATGCTGCTCGAGAACGAGGCAGGGCAGCGCAACAGCGTGGGCTCCATGCTCGAAGAGCTGACGGCAATACACGGCATGGTCGACGGAAAAGGGGTAGGCTTCTGCCTCGACACGTGCCACGTCTTCGCCGCAGGCTACGACATACGCAGGCGCGATGTCGCCAAGGAGGTGGCCGACACGCTGGGCGCCGACAGGATACTCTGCCTGCACCTTAACGACGCGAAGTACCCGCTGGGCTCAAGACTGGACAGGCACGCCGACATAGGGTTCGGGCACATAGGGAGGAAGGGGTTCGAGACATTCTTCAGGGCCACAGGATTGGCGGATAAGCCCATGATAATGGAGACGCCGCTGGTCGAGACGCCGAAGGATGCGCGCGGCGAACTGCAGGCAGTAAGGAAGATGCTGAACGACGCGCTGGGCTAGGGCCGTTCCCCGAGCGCAGCCCGCCTGACGAGTTCCACGAACAGGGGCGCCGGCCTCTCTAGCCTGGACTTCAGCTCCGGGTGCGCCTGCGTCCCTATGCCAAAGGAACCGCGCCACTCTGTGCTCTCCACCAGGGAACCGTCCAACGTAGTGGCACTTATGACGAGGCCCTTCCTCTGCATAAGGCCCCTGTACCTGTTGTTGAACTCGTACCTGTGCCTGTGCCTCTCGTGCACCACTTCAGTGCCGTACGCATTGCGCACTATCGTGCCCGGCTTGGTCCTGGCCGCCCAGTCGCCCAGCCTCATCGTGCCGCCCTTCCTCCTTATACCGCGCTGCTCCTCCATGAGCGCTATGACCTTGTGCCTCGCGCCGGGCTCGAACTCCGACGAGTTTGCGTCCTTCAGCCCGCAGACGTCGCGCGCGTACTCTATCACCATGAGCTGCATGCCCAGGCAGAGCCCGAGGAACGGGACCCTGTGCTCCCTGGCGTACCTTATGGCGGTTATCATCCCCTCGATGCCCCTCTTGCCGAAGCCGCCTGGCACTATCAGCGCGTCTGCGCCCCCGAGCAGCTCCTCCGGGCTGTGCTTGCCGCCCTCGAGCTCCTCCGACTCTATCCAGTCCACCTCAAGCCTGACATCGTTCAGGGCGCAGGCGTGCACCAGCGCCTCCTTGACGCTGACGTAAGAGTCCTTGAGGTACACGTACTTGCCCACTATCGCTACGCGGACCTTCCTCTCCTGCCCGTCTATCCTGGCGACGAGAGAAGCCCACGCGTCCAGCAGCTTCCTGTCCAGCCTGCCCCGCGGCATGCCGAGCCTGTCGAGCAGCATGGTGTCGAGGTGCTGGTCCATGAAGTGCAGTGGGAGCGCATACACGGTGTGCTGCGTGGAGTCGTCTATTATGCGCTCCTTGGACATGCCCGCGTAGAGCGCCAGTTTCTGCAGGGTCCGCTCCTCCATCGGCTTCTCCGACCTGCACACGAGGAAATCTGGCTTAATGCCGAGCTGCATCAGGCCCCTTATGCCGAGCTGCGCTGGCTTCGTCTTCTGCTCGCCCACGGCATCGACCACAGGCACGTAAGTGAGGTTGATGAAAGCCATTGTGTGCGTGGCTGCCATCTGCCGCATGGCCTCTATGAAGTAGCCGTTCTCCAGGTCGCCCACGGTGCCCCCGACCTCTATGACCAGGACGTCGGCCCGCTTCTTCCTCGCCGCCTCCTCCACCATGCCGGCTATCTCGTTCGTCACGTGGGGTATCATCTGCACGTCCTCGCCCAGGTACTCGCCCCTGCGCTCCTTGTCTATTATGCGCGAGAAGAGCTTGCCGCCAGTTATCGAGGACACGTTGGTGAGGTTCTTGTTCATGAAGCGCTCGTACATGCCGAAGTCCATGTCGACCTCGCTCTTGTCGTCAAGCACGAAGACCTCGCCGTGCCTGAACGGGTTCATCGTGCCGCAGTCGTAGTTCAGGTATCCGTCGAACTTCAGGGGCACGGCGTTGTAGCCGTGGAGCTGCAGCATCTTGAGCAGCGAGGCCGTTATCCCGCCCTTGCCCATGCCGCTCATGAGCGAGCCCATGACCACGACGTACTTCGTTTGCATACGCTATTCTGCGCGAACAGATTAAAAATATTTCGCAGGCGGCGCATGCATCTTGGTTCCGGTGATGCAATGATTTTTTCCAAAAACAAGAATGCCATAGTGTTAGGGAAAGTCCATCGCGAGTTGCGCTTGCAGAAGCGATTTGGTGTTTTGAGATGGCAATGGAGAAGGCGCTGGCTGTGCAGCATGCGGCTCGACACTGAAAGGAGCATGAACAGGCACATCATGATAACTGGAGAGAGCGGCGCAGGGAAGAGCAATGCGGCGAAGCTGATACTGAAACGGCTGTCGGAGCAGGGAGCCAACTTCGTGGTGCTGGACCCCCATTCGGAATACGTGGAATCGGCCAAGGACATGCGCGCCCAGGCCTACGACGCGAGCATGCACACAATAAACGCGTTCGACCTCGGCGGCCTTACGGAACGGGAGCGCAGCAGCGAGATAACGGCGATGCTGAGGCGTATCCTCCACCTCGGCGACGTACAGGCCAACGTGCTTTACCGCTGCGTCGAGTATACGTACTGGATCAACGGGGTCAAGGGCACGAGGCCGAGCATGCGCAGCCTGATCTTCTCCATCAAGAGGTTCAAGGCGAACGCGAGGAACAGGCCGGAGGCCAACACGCTCGAGGCCCTGGAGAAGCGGCTGCTCGCCATGTCCGGGGACGATTTCGGCAGGGACGTGCCGATGGACAGGATAATGCACGGGAGGAGCATCTTCTCGCTTGCAGGCCTGCACAGCGCGGAGGCGCAGAGCGTGTACATGGAGAGCATGCTGCGCAAGATATACCAGAACGCGCTGGTCGAGGGCCCTGGCGGCAGGAAGCGGTTTTTCATCGCGATAGACGAAGCGGGGAAGCTGCAGGACAGCCCTGTCGTCGCCAGGCTGGTGGCCGAGGGCAGGAAGTACAACATAGGGCTCATAGCCATATCGCAGCGCGCCAAAGCGCTGGACAGGGAGGTACGCAGCAACGCGGCCACGATCATAGCCTTCTCCCAGAGGGAGCCGGAGGAGCAGAACTACGTAGCGAACATGATAGCGGGCGGCACAGAGTACAACAGGCTTGCGGAGGTGCGCATGGCGATGCGGGAGCTGCCGAGGGGGTGGGCGCTGGTACAGGATGCCTGGGACAGGAGGCCAAAGATAGTAAGGTGCTACAGGTTCATCGCAAGGACGCGGGACCCGAGCGGCAGGATAATGGAGATGGCGAAAGGGGCCGCCAGCAAGAAGGAGCTCATCGAGGGGCTCGGAAAGGAAGGCTTCTCCGCGGAAGAGACAGTCAGAGCGATAGCGGAGCTCGTCGGGTCGAGGCGATTGGAGTACCACGTAGTGACAGAACGGCCGTACCAGGGGGCATGGTACATAAGCATGCCTAGGAACAGCGCAGAGCACGACATAAGCGTGCGCCTCATAAGCAGGTACCTGAGCGAGCACGGGGTGGCGAACAAGGTCTACAACAACTCGTACGGGCCTGACGTGATAGCGTACAGCAACGGCAAGCGGATCGCCATAGAGTACGAGACGGGATCGAAGAGCCGAGGGTCGACGGAAAGGATGCTCGCCGAGCGCAGCAGGAAGTTCGATTCCGTACTGATTTTGGGCAAGAGCGGAAGCTCAGCGGAAAAGGCGTAAATATATTACCTCCTTATAGAACTTGGTTGTATTCTCCGTGTCTCGCGCGGAGGACATACGGGTGTGTATCTGGGGAATGATGCAAAAAGCAACGGAAGAATGCACGATTTCGTGGTCACTGCCGACGAGTCGTGCATGCACAACTATAACATGAGCTTCATGGCCGGTTTCGTGGCCTGCGTACCCCGCGACCTGCTCCCGCGGGCGATAAGGAGGAGCGTGGAGCGCAAGTTCTTCGCCGAGGTGCCGAACAAAGGCGGCATAGCGGAGCTCTCCATACTGGCGCTCAGGAAGATAGAGGCCTACCTCTCGAGCCTAGGCTATGACGTGGCCGTGGCCACGCCGCAGGGGGTGGGCAAGGTAGACGGCAAAGTGTACTTAGTGTCGACGATGGACCCGCTCGGCTTCGGGCCTGCGACCACCACTATGGTGGGGCTTACCGGCGGCAAGGAGCCGTACAACAGGTACTTCTTCAGGCGACTGGTGCAGAGCATACGGAGCAGCCACCCGGGCGCGAAAGTGGTCGCTGGCGGCCCGGGCATATGGGAGATGGACGTGGACGGCACGCAGCAGGACGCCATAGGCATAGACCAGGTTGTGGCGGGCCCAGCCGAGGCGCTCGACAGGGACTACTGGGACGGACTGCTCGACGGAAAGGCATTGGCCAGGAAGGTGGAGACGCCGAGCAGCAGGATGAGGCCGGACCCGAAGCCAATAATGGGCCCTAGCTTCTGGGGCATGGTGGAGATAAGCAGGGGCTGCGGGCGCGGCTGCCAGTTCTGCGACCCCGAGCTCATGTCGGGCTTCAAGTGGATACCGAAGGAGCTGATACTCAAGGAGGCGGAGCTGAACTCCAAATCGCTCTACGTCGACACGATCACGCTCCTTTCCGAGGACACGCTGCGTTACGGCACCAAGCCGGGCGAATGGCGCATAAACGACAGCATAGTGGAGCTCGTCAGGGACATCGCCAGGTTCGGCAAGCCGCTGTCGTTCACGCACAGCACTTTCGCGAGCGCGCTTAGCAACCCGCGCGTCACCGAGGACTTCGCCTACTACGCGGGGCTGAACGAGCGCAACCTCTCCGGATTCCAGACAGGCATAGAGTCGGGCTCTCCGAGGATAATGCAGAAGTACATGATAGGCAAGGTGAAACCGTGGAAGCCGGAGGACTGGCCGGAGGTGGTAGAGCAGGGGATGGGCATAATGGTCGACAACTACATAATACCGCACTGCACGCTGGTCATGGGCCTGCCCGAGGAGACGCCGGACGACACCATAAAGACGACCGAGCTCGTCAGCAGGCTGCGCAGCTATCCCTCGCTCATACTCCCGCTCTTCTTCGTGCCCCTCAGCATGATAAAGGGCGGCTTCTTCATCTCGGACATGATGACGCAAGAGCAGAAGGAACTGCTCGGCGCGGCCGCCGAGCACACGGCCCACTGGGCCAAGAGGCTGCCCAACTGGTCCGGCAAGCTGGGCATGACGGACAGGCTTCTCTTCCAGGCGGGCGCGGACTACAGCTTCATGTACCTCAGCGACCTCACCGCGGGCAGGGACAACGGGGGCGCAGGCGTGGTGCTCAACATGACCAAGGCGCTGCTGAAGGCATCGGCGAGCATAGTGTTCAACAGGAAGCAGGAGCTCGACTACTGGAAGAACACGAGGCGCGACTACAGCGTGCTGCAGAAGCTGGACTCCAAATACCTCGACGGCCTGGAGGCGCCGAAGCTGGGCAACATAGGCAAGCCTCCCGGCTCTGGCTGCGGATGCGGGATAGGCGGGATGGCTAACATAGTCGCAGGCGCGGGCAAGGAGGAGGGAAAGAAGGCGGGCTAGGCCACGAAGCCAGCCAGCAGCCTGCATATCTCCCTGGCGTGGGTGAAATGCGGCACGTGCCCGGCTCCCTGGATGAGCTCGAACCTGCCGCCGTTTATGCCTTCGCTGAGGCGCCTCGCGTAGTCTATGCCTGGAGCGTCGCCTGAGCCCACGAACTCCCTGTCGTCGCTGCCCCATATAACCATCACCGGCAGGCTGATGCCGTGCAGCATCCGAGCTATCTCGTTAGGCCCGCGGACCGCCGAATGCACCATGCTCCTTACCACGTACTCCCTCGGGTTGAGCTCCAGGGCCGCCCTGACCAGCCTCTCCTCGTATGCGTCCAGTGCGGCCGAATCCATATCGCGCTCCCCCAGCCCGGCAGGGTCCTCGAGCACCAGGCCCTTCACGTCCGTAGCGTGCTCATGCGCGAGCGACGCGGCCACGAGCGCCCCGTACGAGTGGCCGAAGACGTAGCAGGGCGCTATGCCCCTCTGCGCTATGAACTCGTGCACAGCGCGGAGCTGGGCGTCCAGCGAGTACTCTATGCGCGGCGCGTCTGAGAGCCCGTGGCCCAGCATGTCGAGCAGTATCACGTGCATCGCGTCAGGCAGCTCAGCCACCAGCCTCTTGAACGAGAGCGTGCTGGCGGCGAGGCCGTGGACGAACAGCACGCACGGGCCAGCCGCATCGTGCTCCTTGAAGTGCAGCCTGCCGAGGCCGGTCTCAACGTATGCATCGTGCATGTCGTCGTACTGCAAGCTAACCACCGAACATAGACCTTATCGCGAGCGCCGCATGGCCCCGCTCGCTCAGCCTCCTCGAGGCGTAATCGAGCCACCTGGCGCCGAAGGGCACGTATATGGACACGCTGTTGTTCGTGGCGGCAAGCCGCTGCGCGTACCCGTTCCTTATGCCGTTCAGCATCGCGTAAGTGACGTCGCGCCTGTAGCTCCTGTTCAGCGACAGCGCCTCGCGTATCAGCGAGCCGTCGTGCGTGGCTATGGTGAAAGCGCTACTGTTCCTGAAGAGGTAGCCCATTATGCGCGAGTAGTTGCGCGTCACCTCGCTCCTCGACGCGAAGCCCAGCCGCTCCGGTTCCCGGTAGGCGCCCTTGACCAGCCGCACCACGCCCCGCATCCCAACTATCCTCTTCGCGTCATCCAGGCTGCGCCTGAGGCCGGCCTGCAGCGCGATGCCCACCCCTTTCCTGGCAGCCTGCCTGCTGTAGAGCGCGAAGGTGGCGTCCACCGTGTCGTACGCCTCCATGTCCAGCCACACGAAAACGTTCCTGCCCCTTGCGGCACTTACCACCTTCGAGTAGTTGCGCTCCGCGAGGCGCCTGCCTATCCTGAGTCCGAGCTGCGTCGGCTTGACTGATATGCTGGCCACCACCCTCTCCCTGGTTATCTTGTTTACCAGCCTGGTGTACGTTAGCACAGCCTCTTCCACGTCCGCCTTGGCCGTAAACTCTTCGCCCAGGTAGTTCAGTATCGCGCCCATGCCCATAGAGTTCAGCGCCTCGGCCCGGAGTATTGCATCGTCTATGCCAGCGCCGGCTATCCACCTGCCTGCCAGTGCCTTCTCCAGCCTGCCGTCCAGCGCGCTCCATACGGACATATGGGTTGCCCGCACCAATTCCGCAGCGCAGGCATAAAAAACGTTCAGAGCGAACCTGCCAGCACGAATAGTGGAAGTGTACTGGCGAACCACCGATCCTTTATATTACTTCCACGGCCCATCTGTAACGGGGGCAAAGTGGAAGGCATTGATGCGCCAGGCCAAGCGGGCGGCGGTCTAGAGGACAGGTTCGTGGAGTTCTACAACTCCTACTACATGGACGCGATAAACGAGATGCTGGTAGCGTACCCGCAGAAGCGGTCCCTCGCCGTGGACATAAAGGACCTCGAGAAGTTCGACAGCGAGCTCGCCAACGAGCTCATAGCCAACCCAGACGCGATCATACCGAGCGCCAACTCGGCGCTGCTCAGGCTCAGCCCGAACCCGGAGAGCATGGAGAAGCAGCTCTACGCGAGGTTCTTCGGCATAGACCAGGCGCTCATGCCGCTGGTCCAGGACGTCGGCAGCGACGACATAGGCAGGCTGCTCACGCTCGACGCGCTCGTCGTGAAGAAATCGGAGATAATACCCAAGGTGCACGTCGGCGTGTTCAAGTGCCAGCTCTGCGGCGCGGTCACCAAGGTGGAGATAGACAGGGAGAACGTGCCCGAGGTGTGCCCGCAGTGCAAGAGGCGGGCGCTCAAGCAGGTGGACGAGGAATCGAAGTTCATCAACCTGCAGCGGATAGCCATACAGGACCCGCTGGAGAGGCTGAAGGGCAACACGCCTACCTGGCAGCTTGAGGTATGGCTGCAGGACGACATTGTCAACAAGACACAGCCTGGCGACAGGGCGAACATAACAGGCGTGCTCCGCATAAGGCCGAGGAGGAACATCAAGGGCAAGCAGGAGAAGGCCCAGTTCACCATGTTCGTGGACGCCGTTTCGCTGATGCCCAAGCAGAAGGAGTTCACTGAGCTCGAGATAAGCCAGGAGGAGGAGAAGGAGATAAGGGAGCTCGGCAAGGACCCGCTGATATTCGACAAGATAGCGGAATCGATAGCGCCCTCGATCTACGACTATGCCGAAATAAAGAAGGCGCTGGCGCTTCAGCTGCTCGGCGGCACCCCGGACAAGACGCTTGTCGACGGGAGCCTGGTGAGGAGCGACATACACGTGCTGCTCATCGGGGACCCGGGGTCGGCAAAGACCAGGCTGCTGCAGTCGGTGGCCGGCATAGTGCCGAAGGGCATATACGTGAGCGGCAAATCCACGTCGTCGGCGGGCCTCACCGCAGCCGCAGAGCGCGACGAGTTCTCGGAGGGAGGCTGGACGCTCAAGGCGGGCGCGCTCGTGCTCGGTTCCGGCGGCACCGTATGCATAGACGAGTTCAGCCAGATCACTGACGACGACAAGTCGGCGATGCTGGAGGCCATGGAGTCGCAGACTATAAGCATAGCCAAGGCTGGCATAGTGGCGAAGTTCAACGCGCGCACGTCCATACTCGCCGCCGCGAACCCGAAGTACGGGAGGTTCGACGTCAACGTGCTCCCCGCGGAGCAGTTCGACATACCGCCCACTCTGCTGAGCAGGTTCGACCTGATATTCCCAATAAGGGACATGATGGACGAGGAGCGCGACAGGAACATAGCCAGGCACATACTCATGCAGCACGCGGCCGCTGGCGCGCAGATAGCGGACATAAAGGAGTACGAGCAGGTGCAGAAGCCGCCCATAGACATAGAGATGCTAAGGAAATACGTAGCGTACGCGAGGCGCGCAGTCAGGCCCAGGCTCATGGAGGAGGCGAGCGACAGGATACAGGGTTACTACCTCGAGCTCAGGAAGCTGGGCATGAGGTCCGGGGCCACGCCCATGACGCCTAGGCAGATAGAGGGCCTGGTGAGGCTGGCCGAGGCCTCGGCCAAGGCGAGGCTGTCGGACAAGGTGGAGCTGAAGGACGCCGAGGTCGCGATAGGGCTCCTGAACTACATGCTGCAGACGCTTGCGGTCGACAGGAGCGGCAGGGTCGACATAGACATACTCACCACAGGCTACTCCAGGGAGAAGGTGGACAGGATAAACCTCATCTTCGGCATAGTGAAGAAGCTGGAGCAGGAGTCCAAGGACACGTTCGCCAAGTACGAGAGCGTGATAGACGAGGCGGAGAAGGCGGGGGTAGACAGGAACAGCGCTAAGAAATACATAGACGACCTGGTCAAGAACGGCGACGTGTACACGCCGCGCGCCGGATTCCTCAAGCTGGTGAGGCACGAGGCCGAGTGAGCGCGGCGCTGAAAACAACAAGAAGCTTAAAAATCTTTAACTGCAAGTTCATAGAGGCGGCATTATGAAGATACTAGACCTTTTTGGCAAGAAGGACGTGACGCAGGAAGTGGGCAAGACGCTGCCCTACAGGGTATACGCGGAGTTCATACCTTTCAAGCTCTACGCCAACAGGAAGAGCTCATCGATGCTGCTGCTCAAGGTCAAAAACCTAACCACTGAGCCCGTGCTGGGCTCCGTGGTGGTGTCCGTGCCAAAGGGCATAAGCCTGGACGAGACTGGCCTGTCCGCAGAGAAGGAGCTCAAGCTGGGCACGCTCTCAGCGAACGAGGAGAAGGAGGCTAGGGCGTACATATATGGCGATTCGGGCACGGACAAGGGCGACTACACGCTCAGCATAACTGCGTTCATACACTACAGGGATTACGGGCACGTGCTGAACGCGGTGAGGAAGAAGGCAATACTGGAAGTGGTCTAGCCGGGCCTGCGTTTCTTTCCACACTATTTTATAAACATTCATCTATAATTAATCTCGAGGCGAGAGAATGGTTAAGTATGTAATTGCGGAGCAGCTGATCGGCAAGGAAGTAGTCACTTCTGACGGGATAGACCTTGGTCGTTTCCTTGATGCTGAAATAAACGAGGTCACGGGCAAGCTTGTCGGCCTGCTGGTGGAGCCTAACGCAAGCAGCGACTTCGTGAAGAAGCTCGACGTGAAGGAAGGCATGCTCAAGCTGCCGTACGAGAGCGTTCTGGCTGTGAACGACTACATAGTAGTAGACAGGAAGGGAGTGTAGCGGCATTCGCCTGATCCTGCATTTCAAGGCGTAGTGTAACCGCTGGTCCACGAGCTCGTGTACACGACGTTGGTGGGCACGCCGTTGTTCTCGTTGCCAGAGTAGTCGTTGGCGTCGCCGTTGAGCGGCCACCAGCCGACGAGGTTCTGCAGGTCTATGGGCGCGCCGCCTATGCCCTCGAGGTAGAGTGCATTGACCTCAGGTTGAGAAAGGGAGGCATTGTAGATTTGCACATTGGCTATGTACCCTTTATAATATCTAGTGGCTGGGCCACCGAAGCCCACATAAAGATTTGTTCCTGAAGGTGTTGCAAGCGCAGCACTCAAATAACCAGATGCACTTTGGTTATTTTCATATCCTCCTATTGTGTTAGATACACCTCCACTATATGTAACAGCAACAAAATTCCATGTATTATTTGTAACTATCAGCCCTGAATTCCAATCATTCCATCCCTCAAAATAAACATTGTTAGAATCAGGGTAAATTATTAGGCCAACCCCTTCATCTGTTGTGGACTGTCCGTAAAACACTACTTGTTGGTTACCGTTGGCGTTGTTATTGCCACCGAGTGGATAAACCCAAGCTACTATCGTGCGTGGAGAATCCCCTATGGGTAGCTGTGTAGGTGCAATCACATTGACTGCTCCATTTGCATTAAAAGACGCCACATACTCCGGCAGCTCGCCGTTGCAGACGCCCTCGAGGTTCAGATCGAAAGCGGTGCTAGGCCCGTTTGGCCTGAAGACCTGGCAGGCGCCTGGCGGCGCCTTTGGTGCGAATGTGGCGCCGTTGAACACGCCCAGCTGGAACAGCGCGCCCAGCACCACCGCTATTATCAGTATTGCCCAGCCGTAGGTCATGAGGTACTCCATCGCCGACTGCGCTTTAGGTGAAGGCTTCTGGCGCTCCGTCGCTGACTGCAGCATTCTGTTGACGCGACCACCCCACATTTACTCCATACCCATACGAGGAAAAGTTAGATAAAACACATCGTCCTGGGAAGTGTTTTAAGGCTTAACAGAGCATTGCGAACGGCCATTCCATGATAATAGGCGGGGGAGACGAGGCGGGGAGGGGGGCCGTGATCGGCCCGCTGGTGGTGAGCCTCGTATGCGTCGGCAAAGGCAAGGAGAAGAAGCTGGCCGACATAGGGGTAAGGGACTCTAAGCTGCTCACAAGGCGGAAGCGCGAGTTCCTGTTCGACGAGATAAAAGGCATATGCGAGGAGATAAAGACGTACGTGATAGGGAACGAGGAGATAAACCAGGCGATGAAGAACGGCATCTCGCTGAACCAGCTCGAGGCCATGCGCTTCGCGCAGCTCGTGGACAGCCTCGAGAGTGATGTGAGCCGCGTATACCTGGACTCGCCGGACGTCAAACCGGAGAGGTTCGGGGTGCGGGTGTCGCTCTCATCAAACAAGCCGATGCGCGTGGTGGGTGCGAAGGGCAGCGGCAGGAGGGGCGGCATAAGCATAATAGCCGAGCACAAGGCGGACTCCAGGTACCCGGTGGTGTCGGGCGCGAGCATAATAGCCAAGGTGACGCGCGACAGGGAGATGGAGCGCATAGAGAGCGCGAGCGGCATAGAGATAGGCTCGGGCTATCCCAGCGACAACAACACCATAGAGGCGATAAAGGCCAACCTCTCAACAAGGCGGCTCAACCCGTACATAAGGGAGTACTGGAAGACGCTCGACAGGATAAAGCAGAGGAAGATGAAGGAATTCGAGGACTTAGTATAGCGTATACATAGGTAAAACAAAATTTACCGGACTTCCATTTCGCACTCCAGCTGTTAATTTTCCTTTAAGCAGGGTTAAAAAGGCGTATGGCAAATTAGATTCCGCACACCCTGCGCAAAGGCGGGGCGTTTTTTGGGGCGTTGTGGTGGCGGACAAGGAAGAAGCTTTAGATGAAAGTATCTCTGTTGGGAAGGAGCACAGGGAAGAGGTGGGCCTGCCAAAGGAGACCCTGGACTTCTTCGAAGGCGACGAGATAAGGGCCAGGGTATTCTACGAGAAGTACGCGCTCAAGGCGGAGGACGGCAGCACGCTCGAGAAGCTGCCTAGCGAGATGTGGAGCAGGATCGCCAGGGAGATTGCGACCGTGGAGGCCGACGACGCGAAGAGGAGCGAGTGGCGCGACAAGTTCGTGTGGCTCATGGACAACTTCAGGTTCGTGCCAGGGGGCAGGATAATGTTCGGCGCCGGCGCCATGAGGAGGGCGACTCTGCTTAACTGTTACGTCATCCCGGTCAAGGAGGACTCGCTGGAGGCCATATTCGACTGGTGCAAGGAGGCCGCGAGGACGTACAGCCTCGGCGGGGGCGTGGGCACAGACATAAGCGTGCTCAGGCCGAGGCACGCGCCTGTGAACAACAGCGCACTCTTCTCGAGCGGCGCTGTCTCGTTCATGGAGATAATGAGCGAGACGACGCACACCATAGGCCAGAACGGCAGGCGCGGCGCTCTGATGATAACGATGAGCGTCGACCATCCCGACATACTGGAGTTCATCAGAGTGAAGCAGAACAGGGACAAGGTCAGGTACGCCAACATTAGCGTCAGGATAACAGACGAGTTCATGCGGGCCGTGGAGAACGACACCGACTTCACGCTCAGGTACGAGAGCAAGAAGGCGGGCAGGATAGAGAAGGTGGTCAGGGCGAGGCAGCTCTGGAACGAGCTGATACAGGCGGCGAGGGACTGGGCCGAGCCGGGCCTCATCTTCTGGGACACCATGAAGAAATACTCGCCGAGCGAGTACAACGGCATGGAGGTCATAACGACAAATCCGTGCACAACTGGAGACACGCTGGTGCAGACCCCTGACGGCTGGAAGAGGGTAGACACGCTGAAAGCGGGAGATGAGGTGGTCACCGCGTACGGCACATCAAGGCCTATATCCGAGATATACGTCCACGAGGACCAGGACGTCTACAGCGTTAAGTTCACTGACGGGGGCGAGGTCAAGGCGACGAAGGGCCACATCTTCCACACGAGACAGGGCAGGGCCGGCAAGGACAGGTACTGGAACAAGTTCTGGAACGCTGAAAAGCGCCTCTCCGACCTTAAGGCAGGGGACATGGTGAGGGTCCAGAGGAGCGTCTCGGTGCCGAACAACCCGGTCGAGACGCACGGAGTGCCCGATAGGGAATACGGGTTCATGCTGGGCACGCTTCTGGGCGACGGATGCTACACGCCGAAAATAGTCGCCAGGGGCCATGCGAAGATAGCCTCGGACTACAGGGAGAAAGAGTGGAATGACACGATAATGAGGACCTTCGGGCACTACGCATCGGACAACATAAGCGTCACGAACTCGAGCGGCAACGGCTACTACATACTGCTGCAGAAGCAGGGAACGCAATTCATACTCGACAAGACGCTCCTGCAACCCGCCAAATCCTTCGAGAAGAGGATACCGATGGAGTACATAAACAGCAACGCCGAGCTGCACAAGGGCCTGATAGACGGCCTGGTTTCGACTGACGGCAACGTGAACATGAATCCGACGAACCCTGCGCTGAGGATATCCTCAACCAGCATAGGCCTGCTTAACGACGTTAAGCTGATACTCGCATTCCACGGAATTCACGCGAGAATATACAGGACAAGGCGCATTTCGCACAGGTTAGGGGGCAGGACCATAGAGACGAAACACGAGAGTACAGTCCTGCACATATACGGGAACGACCTTGCGAGGTTCGCATCCATATTCCCGATAAGCCACCCGGAGAAGCAGGAGCGCCTCTATAGGCTGCGCGACATGTCCATAGGCACGTCATCCGACTTCTCGAAGATAAAGTCAATAGACTACCTGGGCAAGGAGACGGTCTACGACATCTACGAAAAGGAAACAGACACATGGGTAACGAACGGCTATGTGAGCAGGGGCTGCAGCGAGCAGCCGCTACAGGCATACGGGGCATGCGACTTGGGTAGCCTCAACCTTGCTGCTTTCGTGCTCGACATGTTCACGGACAACGCGAGGCTGGACTGGGCAAGCCTGGAGAAGGCGACGAGGTATGCGACGCGTTTCCTGGACAACGTGCTGGATTACAATATTGGCAAGCACCCGCTCAAGGACCAGGAGGAGTCGGTGAGCAAGAGCAGGCGTATTGGCATAGGCGTTACAGGCCTCGCCGACATGCTGGCTATGCTCAAGATAAAGTACGACTCCGACGACGCGCTGGCGTTCGTTGACAAGCTCTTCGAGAAGCTGAAGGAAACTGCATACGACGAGAGCACCGAGATAGCAAAGGAGAAGGGCCCCTTCGCCCTCTTCGACGCGCAGAAGCACCTCTCGATGCCATTCATACAGAACCTGAACAAGGATCTGCGGAAGAAGATAGAGGACAACGGGCTCCGCAACGTGGCGATACTCACGATACCGCCGGTGGGCAGCGGTTCGGTGCTAGCCGGGACGAGCAGCGGCATAGAGCCCATTTTCGCTTTCAGCTACACGCGAAGGAGCGAGTCGCTGAGCAAGGAGTACTTCAAGGTGTACCACCCGCTGGTGATGAAGTACATGAGCATGACGTCGCTAAAGGACGACGCCGAACTGCCCGATTTCTTCGTGCCCGCGCATAAGATAAACGCAGAGTTCAGGGTGCGCATGCAGTCGGTCATGCAGAAGCACGTGGACAGCGCGATCTCGTCCACGGTCAACCTGCCGGCCAACGCCGCGGTGGAGGACGTGGGCAACATATACATGCTCGCGTGGAAGGGCAAGTGCAAGGGCATAACTGTGTACAGGGAGGGCTCCAGGGAGGGCGTGCTCATAACAGAGGAGGAGAAGAAGAAAGAGGAGGCTCCGAAGCCGGCGGTGGCGTGGGACAGGGACAAGACCCAGATACTGATAGGCAAGACTGTGAAGCTGCACGTGCAGCAGGACTCGCTGTACGTGACCGCCAACATAGACTCGGAGGGCAACGTCCGCGAGGTGTTCATCAACATGGGCAAGAGCGGCGGCCAGGAGAAGAGCTACACAGAGGCGATAGGCAGGCTGATAAGCAAGTACCTGCAGCTCAACGGCGACGTCAACGGCGTCATATCCAGCCTGAAGGGCATAAAGTCCAACGACGCGATAGCGTGGGACAGGGGCATAAAGATGTACAGCGTACCCGACGCCATAGCCAAGGCGCTCGAGATAGTGGTGGGCACTGCGAACTTCAAGGCGTTCCCGCTCAACGCTCAGGACGGGAAGGAGCAGGGCTCCCAGATGGGCGTCCAGCAGCAGGTCGCAGACACCGCCATAAAGCCGGAGATGTGCCCTGAGTGCAACGAAATGACGCTTGTTCACGAGAGCGGATGCTACACGTGCAAGAACTGCGGCTACACCAAGTGCGCCTGACGCCGCTTGCGATGGGACGCGCGCCGAGCAGACTGGCTGGCCTATCCGGACGGCTACCCGCTTACCCTTGCGGCAAGCTGGCCGACTGCGGTCTGCGAGAAGCCTGTGTACGTGTTGGTGTAGTTTATCAGCAGGTAGCCCTGGAACTCCTGGCCTGGCGAAGCGGAGTACTGGCTGTTGCCCGCCCAGCATTGCGCGCTGAACGTGTAGTTGGAGCCTATGAGCATGCTTATCTGGTTGCTAGGCGGATTGCTGGGCACGTACATGTGCGCCGCGCTCGTGTTGGTGTTGCAGCCGTAGGCGGTTATGTTTATGGTGGAGAGCGTCGCCTGCTCCAGGTTTATCGTGACCACGCCGGAGCTGGCCAGCTCTATGCTGGTGCAGGAGAAGCCGGCCGGCAACACGCACTCATTACCGAGCACGCTGCCCGGGCTGAACACGCCGAGCGCGAAGAGGGCTGCGAGCGCGACTGCTATCACCAGTATGGCCCAGCCGTAGGTCACCAGGTACTCCATGGCAGACTGCTGCCTGAGCTGTCGCATGCTACTTATCCTACCTATGTTTTTTTATTACATTAACCCCAAATGGTCTTGATAGCATGTGGGCGCCCTTTCTTCTGCAAGCTGCAGGCTCGGTCGTGAACGTGGCTACGTACGTTGCCGCTGGTTCCGTGTACACTGAGAACACAGTAGTTGTGCTCATCACCATGCTCACGGTACTGGCGCTGTCGGTGCAGATAGCAAGGGGCTACTTCCTGCGCATACTCAAGAAGTTCACGCTCAGGCTCGGCGCCGACATCTGGTGGCTGGTGTACATACTGCTGCGCGACGCCAGCATATTCCTTGTTGTCTTCCTTGGCTTCATGCTCTTCTGGCCCGCGATATACCAGGATTTCCCGATAGCTGTGCCCTTCATGCCCCTCGCCATAGACTTCTTCGCCATGGCCCTGGTGCTCATGCTGGTGGTGGACACCGACGAGGTGCCCCTCTACAACAGCCTGATGACCATATTAGTCCTGGTAGGCACAGTGCTCTACATAACTGGAGTGGTGTTCGTCACGGAGGGCGCTACGCAGCTTGCGGTTCTTCCGGCCACCGTGTCGCTGAGCCAGAGCAACATATGGGGATACTTCAACGCAAACTTCAACTCCATGAACAACCCCAACCTGTCAATGTACACGTTCTACGTCACTTTCGGCATACTCGGCATCTGCGGGCTTGTGGCCCTGCTCTACTCGTTCAGGGGCGGGATACTCAACAGGCTTATAGAGCCAAAACCCAAGCCTGCCGTCAAGGAGACGATCAACCCGCCACAGGCCAAGTGAGCGCCGATGCCGTTCAAGTACACGTTCGACGACAACAAGTGCATACAGTGCGGCATATGCGGCGACGTGTGCCCTGTCAACGCGCTGGATTTCACCAGGCCGAGGCACAAGAACATAGAGGACGCGAGGGGCCAGCCGCCGTCCACTGAAGACATGACCGAGTATCCGATACAGGTAGACAGGTGCATAGGCTGCATGATCTGCCCCACCGAGTGCCCGGTGTCGTGCATAGAGATAGTGCAGGTGCCGAGGGAGCCGAGGTATGCGCCCAAGCAGGGACCGATGCTCACCGAGGAGCCAACGAAGGACGAATTCTCGCTTTCCAAGTACACCAAGGTTAGGCCCGCCAAGGCGAAGGTCAAGGACCCGTGGGGCAACGAATGGCATTACATACCGCACACCGGCCCGAGAGCCACGAAAAGGCCTTCCGAAGTGTGGGAGAAGCACGAGGAGATGGATTGACGAGGAGAGTGGTGATCGTGCACGGGTGGGGCTCCGATTCTGAGAGCGACTGGATCCCGTGGCTCGCCGGCGAGATCAGGCAGAGAGGCATAGAGGCGAGCGCTCCGGACATGCCCGATACCGAGAACCCGAAAATAACGGAATGGGTGCGTTTCCTCTCAGAGCAGATAAACGGGGCTGACAGTAGCCTGTTCCTGGTGGGCCACAGCATAGGCTGCCAGACGATACTAAGGTATCTGGAGGCGCTGCCCGAGGGCAGCAAGATAGGCGGCGCCGTGTTTGTGGCCGGATGGACCTCCCTCACAGGCCTCAGCGATAGCGAGAAGGCGGTATCGGCCCCGTGGGAGAACACGCCGATAGACTGGCGGAAGGCATCCGCGAGCGCGGGCTCGTTCGTGTGCATATACTCTGACAACGATCCCTACGTGACCGAGGCGGATGCGCAGCTCCTTGGCAGGAACCTGGGCGCCAAGATGGTGCTGGACGCAGGGCGCGGGCACTTCACAGAAGAGGACGACGTGACGCAGCTGCCCGCCGTGCTCGACGAACTGCTGGCCATGATGGGCCTGCCCGCAGACACCGCTGTCATTTAGTGACCACAGCGCACGAGTCCTTCTCCACTATTGCCTCCTTCTCGGCCTGGGCCACAATCCCATGGCCGCGCTCCACGAGCGCGGGGAACGACTGCAGGACGCCAAGCCCGGAGAGCTCGTTCAGTCCCTTCCTTATGCCGAACTCCGAAGCAAACTCCTTCGCAAGCCACCTTATCGCGAACGGGTACGTCTTGTGCTCCCTTTCCACAATCTCCGCCAGCTTCCTCGCCTCGGGGCTCCTTGCGGCAACGGGACCGTTCAGCTGGAATATCTGCACCACGTCGCTGTCTACCACAAAGCCATCGCCTGTAGTCAGGAAGGGCTCCAGCGCTATCACCTGGCCCTCCTCCAGCCTCGTCGTGTCGCCGTTGTCGTAGTTGGGTATGAATATGGAGGCATGGAGCTCTCCGTACTCCACGGCGTGGCCGCCGAGGTTCCTTATGGGCTTGAAACCGCGCTTCTCTGCCACCCTGGCGATCTCCCTGCCTATGTCGTTGAGCCTGGCGCCCGCCCTCACGCCCGCGAGGCCTGCCTCCAGCGCCTCGCCTGCGGCCTCGACCATCTTCGCATTATCGCCGGACAGGTCGACTGTCACTGCGCAGTCGCCCAGCACGTCCCCTTGCCTTGCGCCGACATCCACCTTCACCACGTCGCGGTCCCCGAAGACGCTGGCGTCTGAGGTGGTTGCCGTGTAGTGCGCTGCGCGCTCGTTGGCCGATATGTTGGCCGGGAAAGCGAGCTGCATACCTTTGCCCCTTATGAAAGCCTCTATCTTCTCGCACGCGTCGAGCACGCTTGCGCCGGGCTTCACCAGGCTCTTGCCGTACTGCGCGGCCTCCCATGAAACTCTGCCAACTTCCTTCAGCTTCTCGTAGTCGTATTCTTGCCCTTGCATATCAAAGCCTCTTCTGCGAGCCTGAGCCCGTCAGCTCCTCCTCGGTCACCCCCAGTTCCTTGAGTATCTTCAGCGTAGCGGGTATGACCTGGTGGTTTATGTAGTAGTCAGGATCATAGTCCTTCGCGGTCTCCTCCACCTCCGCCTTCTCGCTTATGCTGTTCCCGTGCTTCGTTATCACATAGCCTATGGCCGCGCCGTCCAGGTCCTCGCTCGTCTTGACTCCCTGCCTTATCGCCTTCTGCGCTGCGTAAAGCTCCGGCGACCTGACGTCGTAGTTGCCTATGCCCTTCCTGAGCTGCGTGTGTATGACGAACTCCTGCATGTCCATGCTGCCGGAGCGTATCCGCGCCACGACGTCGCGCACTATGGACACGGCCTTCTCCTTGCTGCCCTCCTTCAGTATCGCGTCGAGCACCGCGTGCTGCGTGTCGCGCGCCACCTTGGACCAGTCCCTGCGTACAAGCTCGAAGCCCTTTATCTTTATCCTGCCTGACTGCGACAGGAGGGCATACTTCTTCTTCGCTCCCGTCTCCGCGCCGCGCTTGCCCACGAAGACACCGCGCGTGTATGTGTCCTCGAACTCGAGCTCCATGGCGCCGGGCAGGGAGCCGTTGAGGCGCTTCTGGAACTCCACGACGTCCTCGTCGCTCTTGCTGCCCCTCAGCAGGAAGGTGCTGTCCGTGTCGCTGTAGATGACCTTGAAGCCTGCCTTCTCCGCCTCCTCGATCGTCCTAAGTATGAACTGCCTCGCGAACGCAGTTATGCTGGACGCGCATTCCCTGGAGTACCACCTGGAGCGCGCGTAGCCCAGGTAGCCGTAGAACGAGTTGGCTAGTATCTTGAGCGCCGTGCTCCTAGCGCCCAGCAGCTTGTTGTCGGGATCTTTTTTGAACGCCTTCTTGACCGATGCGCGCTCGTCTATCAGCATCTTCAGCAGCAGGGGCATTATGCCAACGCGGTCCTTCCTGAACCTTATGCCGGTGGGCGACTCGTAATAGTCGCCACAATCCTTGCATATAGTTGAGGGGTCTATGTTGTGCGCTATTATGATAGATGGATACAGGCCACGGAAGTCGAGCACGGATATGTTCTCGTAGATGCCTGCATCCGGCGTCTTCACGTAAGCGCCTTCGTACGGGTTCGCCATCCTCGCGGCGATCTCCGCAGGGTTTGGTTTGTTGGGCACCACTTCCCCGTGCTCGTGTGCCAGGCACATGAGCATGTGCTCAGCCAGCTGGCTGGTGGTGGATATGCTCGCCTCCCCGAGCGTGGTGCGGCCCACGTGGGCCATCTCCACCTCTATAGTTATGAAGAACTCGAAAAGCTCGTCCACAGCGAGCGAGTCGGCCAGCGAATAGTCGGCCAGCTCCTCCACCCGACTGCCTCCGGCGTCCCACTGCTCCCAGATGTTCGCCCTGTCGACCATCTTCTTCCTCTTGCCGGTCACAGCAGCGTACACCTCCACTAGCTTGAAGTTGTTGACCTTGATCACCTGCTCCGATGCGCCCACCACGGAAACGAACTTCGCAACGTTGTACAGGTCCAGGTTCACCCTGCCTGGTATGCGAACAGCCTCGAGCAGGCCGTGGTGCTCTGTCTTCGCGTTGCCGCCCTCGTACCTGCCTAACTTCAGGTCGACTCCGAGCGCCGCCGCCCTTTCCATCAGGTACGGGATGTCGAAGGCCGAAGAGTTGTAACCCACGATGACATCAGGGTCTATGCGCTGCACCGCGGCGCTGAAGGCCTGCAGCATCTCCTTCTCGCCGCTGAAGCCGGAGACGAAGTCCCTGGCTATCTCCTTGGTAGCCAGCACCCTCTTCTCGCTCCCGTCCGTGTAGCTTATCATGATCACCGGATCGCGCTTGGGGTTGGGCACGCCGCGCGGATTGTACGTCTCTATGTCGAAGCTGAGGCGGCTGAGCTTGATATCAGGCTGCCCGTCGCCTGCGCGTATGTCGTCTATGAGCAGGTCGCCGCCATCCTCGTGGGCCTTCACGACGGCGATGGACATGGGCGAGAGCCCCTTGTCTATCAGGTACCTCTTCCAGAACACTATGTCCTTCTCGTAGCACGTGCCCAGCTCTCCCATGACCTCGCTGACCCCGGGCACGTGCCTCGGGTTCCTTAGCACTATCTTGAATACTTTCCGCTTCTCCGTCCCCACCAGCAGCTCCTCCTCGCCAACATCCTCTATGCCTGCCTGCTCGCCTTCTCTTGTGACCACCTTCATTCCCTTGAGCTGCTCCGCGCTGACCTTGGAGTTGCCGGGCACAAGATAGAAGTAGGGATAGAAGGACGGGTCGAGGAGGTTGTACACTCTGCTCGCGGTCTTGAGGCTTACCCTGACCACCCCGCGGTCGTTGCGAGTGACGTAACTCGCGTCGAGTATTATGCCTTTGAGATCCAAGTCCCCCATGTTATCGAAAGAGTGAATATTGATGGCATTTCAAGGATAAAAAGCGTTGCTATAGGCAGCTTTCGCATAGCCTCAGCTGTGGGTTGCTTTCAAAGGACAAAAGCTTTCCTCTTACTACTTCGGCTGCGTCGTCTCCTCCAGCTTGGCCTTAGTCAGCGGAAGCGGAGCGATCAGGCCTATGGAGCCGGCGAGATACGTGCCCCTTGCAGCGCACTCAAAATTCAGCAGGTTTATCAGGTCCTCCGCGAACTTGACTGGCAGCGTCTTCTTCTTGCCCCAGGCGTCGTTTATCTGGCTTATTGTTTCTGCAGTCTCCTTGGCAGACACTATGCCCTTAATCTTCAGCTCGCCTACCGATTTGTCGCCCTTGGCGCCGCCCTCGTAGTTCGCCGAGAAAGTATAGGTGATCTCTACGCTCTCCCCCTTGACCTTCACATCATCGAAGTTTATGTTGAACTTCATGCCAGTTATGGGGTCTGCTGCCGGCCTGTCCGCCTCAACGTGGTTTATTCCTATGCCTGTTATCATGCGATCAACTTGCAAAATATTATCTTGCTTGGGTATTATATACATTACCGATGGCGCCATGCCACGCTCTGCATTCGCACATTTTTTGAGAAAACGCTGTATATTAATAGTTTTATTACCCATTAGCACCGAAATACATGCCAAATAGAACTGTATTGAACAAATACGGCCTATTTGTGTCGCAAGTACACAAGGTGCTCAAGAAGAAGGAACTTGACAGCTCGGACATGCACATTGTGGAGATGGCCAAGCTCGTTGCGATGCTCTCCTCACGCTCGTGGCGCACCTTCAAGTACCT
Source organism: Microcaldota archaeon (assembly GCA_021792095.1). Classification (GTDB taxonomy): domain Archaea; phylum Micrarchaeota; class Micrarchaeia; order Micrarchaeales; family CABMGC01; genus JAJYVH01. Next base: position 172,281 of record JAJYVH010000001.1, read on the forward strand.
CCACAACGGGGACGACTTCAACAAGGATGCCATAAAGGTGGAGATAGAAGCTGCCTGCAAGGGGGGCTGGAAGGAAATAAACGAGAACGACATAAAGGAGGTGCTCACGCTTCCCGTGGGCGAGCACTCTTTCTCCATGCTGCTCACTTGCTTCCCGGAGAAGATTGAGCGGAGGACGCTGAAGGAGATGTTCTCTGAGCTCGAGAGCGACTTCGTTGACGGCATAGAGCCCCTGGAGAGCAGGGAGATGGAATAGGCGTTCGGCAAGCGCTCAGCCTAATATTACTTGCAGATGAAGCAATAGCAGGGCATGTGGCGCAACTTGGATAGCGCACCTGGCTTCGGACCAGGGGGTTGCGGGTCCAAATCCCGTCATGCCCGCTTTTATTTTATCACTGCAATGTTTGGGCCTCCGCCCGCATCAGTTCCTCTTTGCGCTTGCCACTGCCCTTTCGCTGCCTCTGGCTGCGGTACCATCCATCGCTACACGGTAGTAGCCCTCCCTGAATTCCTCTATGCCCAGCTTGCGCGCGTCTCCGGAACCGATCTCCAGGTGCACACGTTCGTGCTGCTCAAAGAACTCGGTGTTGAAAAGCAGAGTAGCCCCTATCAGTTTCTTGTTCAACCTCATTGCTGCCTTTTGGCCCTCCAACAGCGTACTCACCTCTGCAGGCATCCTTCTCTTCTCCGCAAGGAAGGTCGGATTCCCGGACTCGCCAGGCACCACCACCTTGAAGACGGTCTCCCTGCCAGGATACACGCTCACGAGTATCTCGTATGCGTCCACGAATACGTACAGGGGTTGCGTGCTGCCGTCTTTCATCGCGGAATTAAGCACGGCTGCGGCATCCTTGGAAAGGTAGAACAGCTGCCTGTACGACATTCCCTGCGGCAGCTCGCTCCTATCGTCCACCCTGACAAGCGATCGCGTGTCTGGCTCTGCGTTCCTGGTGGCCTTAATCCTCATCTGCCCACACCCCGATACATGCGCCGAACCCCTTAATTAACATTGATTTTGTGCACAGGAGAAGGGCCCCATGAGCCGCCCTCCGGCACCCGAAACGCTTATCTAGGCGCAAGGGCGAATCGTCTAATCGTCGGGTAGCGGACATGAGATCGATAGAGTACAGGCAGCTTGCGAGCATACTGGGCTTCTTCCTCATAGTGCAGCTCGCCGGCGTGCTCATCGCCTTCGGCCTGATAACGCCTGGCGTGGTGCAGCCAGCTGCCGCGGCCGGCGGCGGCCTCTCGGGCCAGGTGTTCATCTACTTCGCGTACCTCGTTGCGGCCGCGGTGGTGCTGGTGCTCCTGTTCCGCTCCAGGCACGGGCCGGTGCTCTTCAAGGGCATGGAGGCGATAGTGGTCGGCATCGCCTCGTTCTACCTGTTCCTGATCGTGCTCTCCTTCGCGTTCCCGGGCAGCGTTGCGCTGCCGGTGGGCATCGCCGCTCTTGGCGCGGTCGCGCTGGTCGCTGGCAAAAACAAGTGGCCGTGGCTCAGGAACACCGCTGCCATAATATCCAGCATAGGCGTGGGCCTCGTGCTCGGCCTCTTCTTCAGCTTCATAGCAGCGTTCGTGCTGATGGCGCTCGTGGCAGCCTACGACTACATAGCCGTCTTCGTCACGAGGCACATGCTCACCCTCGCCAAGGCCAGCATACAGGGCAACACGGCGCTCATGGTCGGAAGCTATGAGGTGGAGCTCGTGCCAAGGGGCTCCGTCAGGAAGGCCGAGGCGTCCAGGATGCTGAGCCTCTTCAAGGGCACGAAGAACGAGGAGCTCAGGAAGCTCGTGAAACGCGGCGGCATACCGCTGCCCTCGCTCTCCGCCCTCGGGGCCGGGGACCTTGCGATACCGCTCATGCTCGCGGTCAGCGCATACATGACATACTTCAGCTACTTCTTCAGCGTCGTGCTCGTCGCCTCTACTTGCTTTGGCCTGGTCTTCGCCATGTACGTGTCTAAGCGATGGGGCACCGCCCTGCCGGCCATACCCCCGCTCTTCTCGGCCGCGTGCGTGGGCCTGGGCGCATATACGCTCTCCACGAGCGCCCCGGATTGGCAGCTCGCAGCGCTGCTCTTCGTTGCCGCTGCTGCGATACTTGCGCTGATGCTCGTCACCGTGATACGCAGGAGCAGGAAGGGGCTGAGCGCAAGGATAGAGTGATCACTCCTCCCTGTCGACGCGCACCCTGAACTTCTCCTTCACAAGGACCTGGCCCCTGCCCTTGCAGACGTGGCACACCTTCTCGTGCACCACGCCCGCGCCTCCGCACCTGGCGCACGGGCCCGTCATCATGAAGAAAGAGGGAAAGCCGAAGGCAGAGTTGGAGCCGCCCCTGTGGACCATCCCTGTGCCGTTGCACTCCGGGCACTTCATGTCCTTGTAGCCAGGCTCCCCGCCCCTGCCCTTGCAGTTGTCGCAGCGCTTGTAGTACTGCACCACTATGGTCTTGTTGACGCCTTTCTCTAGATCCGCCAGGGGTATGTTGAGGTTCAGCTGTTGCTGCCTGTAAGCGTCGGCTCGCTGCTGCTGGCCGCCGAACATCTGCTCGAAGCCGCCTATATCGGACATGTTCATGCCGAAGCTGCGCAGTATGCTCTCGAAGTCGAAGTTGCGGAATATGTCGTCCTCGCTGAACCTCTGGTTGAATGCCCCTGGGCCCATCATGTCGTACTGCTGCCTCTTCTGCGGGTCGCCCAGCACAGCGTACGCCTCGTTTATCTCGCGCATGCGCACCTGCGCCTTGGGGTCCGGGTTCCTGTCAGGATGAAAACGGAGCACCAGACTCCTGTAGGCGTCCTTTATCTGGGCCTCGCTCGCGTTTTTTGGGACCCCCAACGTACTATAGTAATCTGCTGTCATCGTTCACCGCTTGCTTCGCATTCAGCCCCTGAAGTTCGCGTCCGCGCTGTCACCTGCGCCGCCCTGCCCCTCGGGCCCGGGACCCTGGTCCGGACCAGGCTCAGGCCCCTGCCCTCCCTGCCCCTGCTGGCCGTTGCCGTAGACGCTGGAGCCTATCTGTTGGAGCACGCTCTTGAGATTGTCTAGCTTCTCCTTTATGGCGTCGCTGTCGTCCTTGCCCAGGGCGTCGTTGAGCTCGTTCTTCGCCTGCTCCACTCGCTCCGCCACGTCCTTGGGTATCTTGCCCGCGTTGTCCTTCAGCGTCTTCTCGGTGGTGTAGACCATCGACTCGGCCTCGTTCCTCGACTGCACGCGCTCCAGCGCTTCCTTGTCCTGCGCGGCGTACTCCTCGGCCTCCTTGACCTTCTTGTCTATGTCGTCCCTGCCCATCTTGTTGGGCGCAACCACCTGCATGCCCTGCTCCTTGCCAGTCTTCTGGTCCTTGGCGCTCACGTGCAGTATGCCGTTGGCGTCTATGTCGAAGGTGACGTCTATCTGCGGAACGCCCCTCGGCGCGGGCAGTATGCCAGTAAGGCTGAACTTGCCGAGGCTGACGTTGTCCTTGGCCATCGGCCTCTCGCCCTGGAGTATGTTTATGTCCACAGCGGGCTGGCTGTCCGCGGCAGTGCTGAACACCTGGGATTTCCTTATGGGCACGGTGGTGTTCCTCGGGATGAGCACTGTGGACACGCCGCCCAGCGTCTCTATGCCAAGAGAGAGCGGGGTCACATCGAGAAGCACCAGGTCCTTGACCTCGCCAGTGAGCACGCCTGCCTGCACCGCGGCCCCGAAAGCCACGGCCTCCATCGGGTCCACGCCACGCTCTATCTTCTTGCCGTAGAGCTGCTCCACATAGCGCTGCACTATGGGCATGCGCGTGGGGCCTCCGACGAGTATAACCTTGTCTATGCTGCTTGGCTCCAGCTTCGCGTCCTTGAGCGCCTGCTGCATCGGTTTCAGGGTGCGCTCCACTATCGGTATTACGAGTTCCTCGAGTTTTGCCCTAGTAAGCGAGTAGCTGAAGTTCACCGGCTTACCGTCCACCATGCCCAGGAAGGGCAGGCTTATTTCGCTCGTGAGCGTGGTGGACAGCTCTATCTTGGCCCGCTCTGCCGCTTCGCGGACTCTCTGCAGCGCCTGGGCATCCCTGCTTATATCAAGATTGTGCTTCTTCCTTATCTCAGCCTTAAGGAAGTCGACTAGCGTGTTGTCCATGTCTGTTCCTCCGAGCTGCGTGTCACCGCTGGTTGACTTGACCTCGAATACACCATCCCCGAACTCCATTATGGTCACGTCAAGGGTTCCGCCCCCAAAGTCATAGACCATTATCTTCTGCTCCTTGCCTGCCTTGTCAAGTCCGTAGGCAAGGCACGCGGCCGTGGGCTCGTTGACCAGCCTTATCACCTTGAGCCCGGCTATCTCTCCGGCGTCTTTTGTCGCCTGGCGCTGGTTGTCATTGAAGTAGGCGGGTACCGTTATCACAATCTCGTTAATCTCCTCACCAAGAAACGCCTCTGCATCGTGCTTTATCTTCTGAAGCAGGATTGCAGACAGTTCCTGCGGTGTGTACTCCTTCCCGAACATCTTATACTTGAAAGTAGTCCCCATCTTCCTCTTGAAAGCCGCGGCGGTTCCTTCCGGGTTCGCGACCGCCTGCCTTCTTGCCGGCTCGCCAACTATGCGCTGCCCATCTTTTGTGAAAGCGACGTAGCTAGGAAAAGACTTGCCATATAACGAGGTGCCTTCGGCACTAGGTATGAGCACTGGTCTACCTCCTTGCAGTATCGCTGCTGCAGAGTTCGAAGTTCCCAAATCCACGCCCAAAACTTTTTTATTTGTCATCATTCTCAACCCTTGTTTTACTCATGATTTCCATCACAGCATCTCTCTTTTTAGAGTGGTGCATGTGCGTCCCTATTAGTTTAACCCATACGCCCCACGATTGTTTATGAATATTTATTCTCAGTAAAGTTTTAGTTGATTTGATTACGCGCCCGTTAAGAAGATAGGGGTTATCTCTAGTTGGTCGCTCAAGTGTTGAAAATTTGATATTATTTCTATTTAAGAAATCAGAGATACGTTCCATCAAGCGTTTGTTTGTATTGCACAGATAAATATGGTAATAATTGCCTTGTTTCCTTACTGTCCCTTCTGCGTCCCAAAACGCAGCGATAAATTCTTTTGCCAATTTTTCATGTTTGAAGATATAATCGAGAGTTGCTTCGTTGGGTTCTTTGTTTTTCTTTATCAAATTTGCAATTGCAACACTCGATAGTCGTAATCTCCATAGGCCATTGGGGCGTCTGTCTTCCGTTACCACTCCGTGATTTTTCAGTATTTTATTCAGGTTTTGATATAGCTTAGAATCTTTATTGAAGACCTCTACCATGTAAGTTTGTACTGCTCCATCGCCTAAAGCGAACCCTATCAAATAAGCCAAATCTGGAGAAATCCGCACAGTTACTTGTTTTGCCAGAATTTTCCCATTTTTAACAATACGTTCGCTGTGCCTATCCCCCGCCCTCGCATAAATTTTAACGTGCCAACGCATGTCAGACGGTACGTTGAAAGATTCAAACCAACGCGCCAACGTTGAATCTGGGACGCCAATCATCGCTTCTATTTCTTTTATAGTGTATTTTGGATAAAGAGCGAGCAGAAGTCTTTGAAGGCGTTTCGCACCAAACTCATTCTTAATTGTCTGGAAATTGCCATGTTGCCTGACTCCATTCATTTCTGCAAGAGATTGGATTGCATTTTTTTCAGAAATCATTTAATCTCACCTTCCTTCTTTTCCTCTTTTGAAGTGTTACTCTTTGAGACTATCACGGCACTAGGCCTGAGCAGCATGTTATTGAAGGTATAACCCTTGCGCACAACCTCTATTACGGTTCCTTCGGGCTCCCTGCTTTCCCTGGTCATCACCACCTCGTGCCTGTACGGGTCGTACTTGCCCTTGGCATCTATCTCCTTCATGCCGGCGCCCTTCAGCGCGCCAAGTATGTTGGAGAAGACAAGCTCTATGCCCTTTATGTGATCCTCCTTCTCTGATGCGTTGAAGGCGGAGAGCGCGAGCTCGAACTCGTCCAGGGCCGGGAGCAGCGCCTTCGCCAGCTCTGCCTTGCCGAGGCCCTTAGCGTTGCTTACCTCCTCCAGGGAGCGTTTCTTGTAGTTGTCGAACTCAGCGGCCAGCCTTAGCAGGCGGTCCTTCAGCTCGTCGGCCTCGTCCCGCTTGACTTCCTGGGGCTGCTTGGTCTCGCCTTCCTGCCGCTTGTCCTGGCCCTCCTTCTTCTCATCTTCCTCTGCCATAAATCTCATCCTCTATAAGCTCGTCGAGCTTGCTCGCGAACTGCATCATGCGGTTGAACTCGGCCAACATCTCAGCCTGGAGCTCCTGGATAGTGCTCTCGAAGTCGCTCGCTCGCAGGAAGTACTCCCTGCCCTTCCTCACCACCAGCCCGCAGTCTATGAACTTGTTCAGGTTGTAGATCACAGTGCTGAGCGGCACCTTCAGCGACCTGCTTATGCTTTTGCTGCTCGTTCCAGCGCCCTTGAGGCTGTTGCTCACTATCAGCTGGAACATCTTCCGCTCCGGCCCGTCTCCCTTGCCCGCCAGGCCGAAGGTGTCGAAGAACCAGTCTGTCAGCGCCGGCGCGCTCTCCACGCTGGGCTTCGTGACAGTCTTCACCACTATCTTCTCTGCCTTTGGCATATTTTAAGATATAGTTAGAACTAATATAAAAATATTTGCTTCATTTCAACAAATTGTTAGAAATAACAAGTCTGTTAGGTACTGCCGCCTTTATAATACGGGCGCGTGTGCGCACGCAGCCAAGCAATAATGCCAAGTTATATTAATAGCCCAAGAAAAGCAGTACTGTGAGGATATGGCATCGGAAAGCGTCAGGAACGCTGGTGTCGGTGAACAGGGGCGCATAACAATCCTGCCATACAGTGCACTTCCGAGCGAGGCCAAAATAATCGCCCGCCACGAAGGCGGAAGCGTGCCGACTATTTCGCAGTACCTTTTCGCCTGGTGCAATCAGGAAGTGTTCGAGCACGACGCCCTCGGCCACATTTTTCCCGCCCAAGACAAGAGGGGCCAAGGCTTTAGCGGAAAGGGCGTGGTGCAGGACTACAACGTTGTAAAATACAGAGGCGACTGGGATTCGGTGCCTAACAAGTACAAAGTAAACGTGGATTCCTCCGTGGGGAACCAGGTGTCCATAGGCTTCTTCGAAGACATGGTGCGGATAGAAGTAAGCTTCGGCATCTTTGAGACGCTGCAAAGCGTTGCCGTGATAAAGCATGACGACGCAGGATACGAGACCTCGAGCATAAACAGGGTAAACGCGATTTTGCGCAGCATGCGCTGGAGGGAGACAGAAGCATGGCTCTATGACGGCCTGGCGCTGCCGATCGAGCACCTGTGGAACAAGAGCGCGAAAACAAAAGAGGAAAGGGACAACGTTCTAAGGATAGGCAAGGAGGAGCTCTACAAAGAGTTCAAGAACATGAAACGGGAGGATGCGTTTGCCTGGCTGGTCTCCCTGCTGCCTTACCCCGAAAACAGCATAGAAAAGTATTTTGGCGTGGACGTCAGCGGCCTAACCTCAAAGGTGTTCGAGGCGAAGATACTGCCCAACATCCAGGCGGCCGGTGGTTACACTCCAGGTCTGGCGTTCATAGACGCCAAAATCCCTGTGGACAACGACGAGGGCAAGGACGCTGCAAAGGAAGTTGTAGAAAGGATAGCTGAGGTTTTGAGGGAATAAAGGGAGCAGGCAAAAGCGCACAGCACGCCGAAACACAAACATCGTGAGAGCCTAACAGCAAAAACAACGAAAACAATAGCCTACGGACTCGCCAGGTTACGATCATTATCGGCCACTTCTAAGCCTTTCAGCACCTTTCTAGTGTTACCGACTATGCTTATAAGCCCTCGGTTGCCGGCTTTTTTGAACCCGAGCGATCTGTACCATTTGAGCGGGTAGTCCCAACTGAACACAAAAGGCTCCCAAACAATTGCATTATGTTTTTTAATGCTGCGCGCGAGCACCCGTTCCATTAGCATTGAGCCTATCCCGCGTTTCTGGTAGCCTGGATGCACGAATATCTCTCCCTCGATAAGATGGTTCCCGTCCCAGTACGGCTTGAGCACCACAAAGAAGCCTCCGACAATCTTGCCTTTGTATTCGGCAAGATACGCCAAATCGGGCGTGCTTTTCAGGTACCACCCGAGCATCTTCTGCGCAGCCGGCGCGCTCCAGCGTTCGCCAACATCATGCTTCCTGTATATTTGGGCATAAACCCTACTAAGCTCCAGGAGGTCGCGTTTGCGCACTTTTCGTATCTTCAGCCCTTCCACAAAATCAGTCATTCGTGGACTCTGCGGGATTCGAACCCGCAACCTCCTGCATGCCATGCAGGCGCGCTACCGTTGCGCCAAGAGCCCAACGGTAAAACTAGCCGCTCTAGGTTTAAATGCTCTTCTGAAATGCTACACCGGGCTCACGAAGAGTATGTTTCCGCCCCTGAGCAGTATGGTGCCGAGCTTGGACCTCGGAGCGCCGTCGTCCCCGAGCTCCTCGGCCTCGTCGAGCACTATGTTCATGTGCGCGTCGAACGAGGAGACGGTGCCCCTTATGCCGTCGCCGCTCTTCAGCCTTATCAGTACCTTCTTCCCTATCGTCTTGTTCAGCAGGTCGAAAGGCCTCTCTTGCTGCATCAAACCAACCAATAAAAACGCAAACGCTATTCCTTCTCCTTCCTGCCCTTGGCGTGCTCCTGCGTGTTCTTTATCGTGAGCTTCACCACGCCTGTGCCGAGCGGTATCTGCTTGCCTATCAGTATGTTCTCTGTGACGCCGCGCATGTAGTCCGACTGGCCGAACGCCGCCGCGTTTATGAGGTGCTTGACCGTCTCCTCGAAAGCGGCCTTGGCGAAAACGGACTCCTTGCTGCCGACCAGGCCGTGCCTGCCTATGCTCTTTATGGTGCCGCTCGCCGTCATCGCGTCGGCTACGAGCGTTATGTGCCTGTCGCTTACCGTTATGTCCTGGTCCTTGAGCGTCTTCGCTACCTCGGACGCAAGCACGTTCCTCGCTGCCTCTATGCCGAAGACCCTGTACGCAGCGAACGCGTCGTTGGTGTACACCCTCGTGGGATCTACGCCCTCAACGTCCAGCACTGCATCTATGCCGTTGCCAGTGGCGTCTATATAGAACTCGCCAGTCTTCTCATCCTGCGACACCATCGCCCTGCCTGCGCCCTCTATGCCGTTTATCAGCGTCTTTGCCGCCCTGACCGCAATGGCCCTGACCTCCTTCAGGTTCTTGATGTGCGTGTGCAGTATCACGTTCCCGTGCTCGCCCACCCTCGCCTCCACGCCCAGCTGCTTGGCGAGCTTCGCGGACACCTGCCCCGGCGTGAGCTCTGCTATCTGCATGGCCTGCTGGTTGAGGATCACGAGTATCCTGCCCTTGGCGAAGTTCTCCACCATGCGCCTCATTATGTCCCTGAGCCGTATCTCGCTTATCCTCTTCGCCGTTTCCTCGGCCTTCGGGAAGCTCTTCGCGTAGCTCTCCTTGAGCATTATGCGCATCAGCGGCGAGGACGGCGCCTTCTTCGCGTCCAGCAGCTCTATTATCCTCGGAAGCCCCGACGTGGCTATCGCGGCATAGGACGCTATGCCTGCGAAGTGGAACGTGCCTAGCACCATCTGCGTGCCTGGTTCTCCCAGCGACTGCGCGGCCACCATGCCGACCGGCTCGCCGGGCTGCACTTCAAGGTTGACTCTCTTGTTCTGCATAGCATCACTCCTCCTTCTCCAGCTTGGCCATCTGCACCCTCGTGGGGTCTATGCCGTCTCCGCCGTATATCGTCTGCACCATGTTGTTGCCCACGTCCCTCACGCTCTTGTCGCTGGCGACGTAGTAGTCCTGGAGCGCGTTCGCAAGCCTGCGCTGCAGGTAGCCGCTCCTCTGCGTGACTAGGCCCTTCTGCATTATGCTGCCCCTTCCGGCTATGGCGTGCATCATAAGCTCCACAGGCGCGAGGCCGTCCACGAAGCCCGACTCTATGAAGCCGTGCGCGGAGGTGTTGCTATCGCCGGCCTTCAGGTGCGGTATGACGCGCCTGCTGTAGTAGCCGCGCTTGACCCTGCTTCCGTCCCTGGCCGTCTGCTGGCCGAGGAACATGCTCATCTGCTCCATGTTCAGCACGTTGGCCCTGGCGCCGGAGTTGGCCATGAGCATCGTTATGTTGTCCTTTGGCACCCGCCTGGTGAGCTCCTGTATGGCCCTGCTCCTTGCCATGTCAAGCTCCACCACTATCATCTGCTCGAGCGACTGCCTGAGCGTAAGCCCGAGGAGCGGTTCCAGCTTCTTGTCCCTGTACTGCTTTATCAGTTCGGCCACTTTCCTGTGCGTTGCCGCCAGCGTGTCCGCCTTGCTCTTCAGAGTGTCTGCCGTGCCCAGGTACTCCTTGACGCCGAGCGAGACGCCGATCGTGGTCGCGTAGGCGTAGGAAAGCTTCGATGACTTGGCTATGAACTCGCGCAGCGTGTCGAAGCCGTACTGCATCGCTATCGTTGCGAAGAGCCTGTTGCTGGCCCCGCCTCCGTACACCTTCTTGTCTATGATACCTTCCAGCAGCTGCCCCTTCCTTATGGACACGCGCCTGTCCCCGGACCCGTACTCGAGCGTAAGGTCCTCGGGAAGAAGCATGGAGAATATCGACTTGCCAGAGTACGTGCCGTCGCGCTCTGGCTTCGGAAGGCCCCTTATCTGTGCGGTGCTCAGCAGGTAGCTCGCGTCCTCCTTGCTCAGCCTGGTGCCGTCCTGGGTCAGCAGGAAGAGCGCTATTATGCTGTCCTCGCCGTTGGCCATTATCACTATGCCGTCCCTAGGCGAGAAGATCTGGTACTGCGCCTCCATCAGGTACTTCGCCTCGGCCTGCGACTCCAGCGTCTGGGGTATGTGCAGGTTCATCTCGTCTCCGTCGAAGTCTGCGTTGTACGGGAATGTGGCGGGGTATGATATCCTGAACGTCTTGCCTGGCAGCACCCTGACCCTGTGGGCCATTATGCTTATCCTGTGCAGCGAAGGCTGCCTGTTGAACAGCGCCATGTCTCCGTCCTGCAGCTGCCGCTCAAGGACGTAGCCGGGCCTAACCTCCTTCGCCAGCTCCTCCTTGTTCGCCTCTAGCACCCTCTTGCGCTTGCCGTCGGGCGCTATGATGTTGAGCACCATCGGGTACTCGTTCCTGGCCAGGAGCGCCTTCGCGGCGTCGAAGTTCCACTCCGTGACGTAGAAGGGCACGGTCATGACCTCGGCTATCGCCCGGGGCACGCCCACCTCGTCCATGTCTATGGCTGGCTCGACGCTGATCACTGTCCTAGCAGAGTAGTTGACACGCTTGCCGGAAAGGTTATACCTGAAACGCCCCTCCTTGCCCTTGAGCCTCTGCGCGAGCGTCTTCAGCGCCCTCCCGCTCCTGTGCCTTGCGGGCGGTATGCCCGACGTCTCGTTGTTGAAATAGGTTGTTATGTGGTACTGCAGCAGCTCCCAGAGGTCGTCTATGATTATCTGCGGCGCCCCGGCGTTTATGTTCTGCTCGAGCCTCTGGTTGATCCTCATTATGTCCACGAGCTTGTGCGTCAGGTCGTCCTCGCTCCTCTCGCCTGTCTCCAGCGTTATGCTGGGCCTGGTGGTCACCGGCGGCACCAGCAGCGTGGTGAGCACGAATCTCTCCGGCCTGCTCACCTTGGGGTCTACGCCGAGCACTGCGAGGTCGCTGTCGCTCACCTTGACGAGCATGTCCTTGAGCTCGTCGGGCTTCAGCCTGCGCTCGCCTAGGTAGAAGTACGTGGGCATCGAGAACTTGAGCTTCTCCTGGACCGTGCCGCAGTGCGGGCACTTCTTTACGCCCTTGAGCTTCCTTAGCATCGCCTGCTCGGCGTGCTTGTCTCCCGGCTCGGCGCTCTCGGGCAGGGGCTCGTCGCTCTCCAGCTCCTTGCCTGTCTCCTTCTTGAAAGTGGCTAGCTGCTCGTTGTTCAGCAGTATCCTGTGGCACTTCTGGCACGTCGCCTGTAGCACCATGTATATTATCTTCGCGAACTCGGCGTGCACCACAGGCCTCACCATCTCTACGTGGCCGAAGTGGCCGGGGCAGACCTTCGCCCTGCCGCCGCACGTCTTGCACACCAGGCCCGGGTCTACGACGCCGAGGCGCTGGTCGAGCAGACCGCCGTCGATGGGGTAGCCATCCTCGTTGTACGTGTCGGGCACTGTGAGCTTGGCCACGCTCATGCGCTTTATCTGCTCCTCTGAGAACACGCCGAACTTTATCTCCTTTATTACCTCTGCTTGCAGCGTCATTCTTCCACCCTTATCCTGGGACTTATGTGCAGGCTCCTTATCTCGTCGAGCAGCAGCTTGAAGGCGTAGCTTATCTCCACGTCCACCAGGTTGGTGCTGCCGCAGAGCGGGCAGACGCTGGCGCGCTTTGCGAAGTCCCTGTAGCCTGTGCTCCCGCAGTCCCTGCATATTAGTATCGGCGCCTTGTCGCTCTGGTCCAGCATCCTCTCCTTGACCGCCATGCTGGCCCCGTAGCCCACCAGCACGTCGCGCTCCATCTCACCGAACCTGAGCCCTCCGAGCCTGGCCTTGCCCTCCGTGGGCTGGTGCGTGAGTATCTGCACGGTGCCCCTGCTCCTGACCTGCATCTTGTTGCTGACCATGTGGTGCAGCCTGTTGTAGTAGAGCACGCCTGTGAACAGCTTGGCCCCGAACACCTTGCCCGTTACGCCGTTGTACAGCGTCTCCTCGCCCGACTTCTCGAACCCGTGCGCCTCCATGACCCTGCCGTACTCCTCTACCCTGCTCCTGCCCCTCTGAGTGAACGAGGTGCCGTCCTGCCTGACGCCCTTGAGCGCGCCCGCCTTGGCGCCGAAGGCCTCGAGCAGGTAGCCGAACGTCATCCTGCCGGGTATGGCGTGCGGGTTGAGTATAAGGTCTGGCTTTATGCCCTGCTCCGTGAAAGGCATGTCCTCCTCGGGCACTACGAGCGCGACCACTCCCTTCTGCCCGTGCCTGCTGCCGAACTTGTCGCCTGTCTCCGGAATCTTTATGCTCCTGACGCGCACCTTGACTATCCTTGTGGCCCCGGGAGACTCGCTGAATATGACGTCGTCGACTATGCCCTTCTCGCCCGGCTTCAGCGCCACGGAGTCGTCGCGCATCTTCTCCTCCAGGCCGCCGGTGCCTATGCTCTCCTCGAGGAACCTGGGCGGAGCAACCTTGCCTATCAGCACGTCGCCCTCGCTCACCTCGGTCTCGGGCTCTATGACCCCGTCCTCGCTGAGCTTCGAGTAGGCGTGCTCGCCGAGGTAGCCCTCGGTGGTCGCGGGAGGTATCTTGAACGTGTCCTTCTGGCCTCCAGGATACCTGCGCTCCTCGTCGGAGTACGTCTTGAAGAACATGCTGCGCGCCAGCCCCCTGTCCACTGCGCCCTTGTTGATGACGATAGCATCCTGCATGTTGTATCCGTAGTAAGTAGCCACAGCTATGACGAAGTTCTGGCCCGACGCGTGCTTAGCCATCTTCACAGACTCGTAAGTGGCCGTGGTCATCATCGGCGCCTGCGGGTAGTAGAGTACGTATGCCCTGGACTCGTACCTCAGGTTGAAGTTGGTCGCGTACAAGCCCTGCGCCTGCTTTATGTAGCTGGCAGACATCAGCTCCCTAGGGGCCGCGTTCGTCTCCGGGAACGGGCTCGTGCTGATCGTGAACCCGAACACTGCGGCCGGGTCCGCCTCGAGGTGCGTGGACTCCTGCGTTATCTCGCTCTCTTCCATAGCGACGAGCGCATTCTCCTCCTCTTCAGCGTCGAGGAGCTCCACTATGCCGTTCCTGATCAGGTAGTTGAAGTCTATCTCCTTCTTGTCCAGCTTCTCCAGCAGCTCCTTGGTGAGCTTGCTCTGCCCGTTCTCCACTATTATGTACGGCTTCCTCACCCTGCCCCTGTCAGCGTTGACGTGCACCTCGTTGAGCTTCTTTATGTAGGCGACGTTGACCTCGCCTGATATAAGCCCCTTCCTGCGCATCGCCCTTACCTCGCTTATGTATGCCATCGGGTCGGATACAGTGCCTATGCTCCTGCCGTTGAGCAGTACGTAACATTTAGTGCTAACCTGCGCCTTCGCCATCTAATCCACCAGCCCCTTAACCTCCTTCAGCTTGCCCTCGACCTGATTCTCCTCTGCGCCCACGCTTATCTTGGCCATCAGCGCCAGGTACTTGGTCAGGCCCACGTCGAGCCCCTCGGGCGTCTCTATCACGCATATCTTGCCCCACTGCGTGCCGTGGACGTCCCTGGCGTTGAAGTGCGGGTGCCTCTTCGCGAGCGGAGACTTGACTCGCCTCAGGTTCGCCACTGCGCTCGTCAGGTTTGTCCTGTCCAGGACCTGCGATATGCCTGTCTGCCCGGCCACCCACGTTCCGGTGCCCATTGCATACAGTATCTTCTCTGTCATCGTCTCGGGGCTTATTATCGTGGGTATGCTGAGCTTCCTGCCCCTGGCGCTAGCGCGCTCTATCTGGTACTTGACGTCCTTGACGAAGAACTTGAAAGCGTAAGCGAAGAGCTCCTCCATCAGCTGGCCTGCGAACTTGACACGCTTGTTGGCGTAATGGTCCTTGTCGTCAACGCTGGCGAGGTTGTTGGCGGTCATGCTGACCCTGCGAGCCATCTGGATCAGGTACCTGCCCTTGTCCTTCCTGGAATCCGGCTTCATGCCTATATGCGGCAGCAGGTAGGTGTCGAGCTGCGTCTCCGCCTTCTTGGTCTGGTACTCCTTGGCCTGGCCCGGCGCCGAGAACTTGCCCAGCTCGAGCAGCGCCTCGCTCGGGCCCATATCCTTGGCCTCGCTCAGCTCTATGTTGAGCAGCATGTCGTTCTTGTAGACGAGCAGGTCGCTGGCGGCCTCTATGGCCTCGTTGACCGATATGCCCAGCGCCCTAAGCAGGAGCACGAAGCCCACAGGCTTGTGCAGCGTCGGGAACTCCACGTTCAGCACCCCGTTCTGGTTCCTGACCACCGATGTCGGCGCCCTGAAGCCTGGCGCGGTGGAGAACACCTTGCCCACCACCTCGGCGTCGCTGCGCTCCTTGCTGACTATGACCCTGTTGGGCGCTATGTCCTCAAGGCCTATGAGCACGCGCTCTGTGCCCTTGATTATGAAGTAGCCGCCCGGGTCGTCGGGATCCTCGCCGTTCTCCACGAGCTGGTTCCTTGTCATCGTCCTGAAGTGGCAGAGGTTGCTGCGCACCAGCACCGGCAGCTCCCCTATGAACACCTCGCCGTACGACGCCTCCTTCTCTATGCCCCTTATCACCGGCACGAACTCCAGGAACATAGGGGCAGAGTAGGTGAGGTTCCTCAACCTTGCCTCGTTCGGCAGTATGTAGCGCCTCGAGCTGTCTGCCTCTATAACAGAGGGCTTGTCCAGCCTTATCTTCCCGAGCTTCAGCGCGAAGCCCTCGACGCTCGGCTCTATGAGCCCCTGCTGGTCTATTATCTTCTGCAGGTCGTTAGCCACGAACCTGTTGTAGCTCTCCACCTGGTGCTGCACCAGCGAATTGGACGCAAGGAACGACTCTAGCAAAACATTCTTGGACATAAGCACCAACTATTCCTCCACGACCTGCCTGTAGTACTTGTACTTCTTCCCGAAATCGTTCCTGTCCATCTCCAGTATGTCGCCAGGCTTGGCGCCCAGCGCGACCGCCTGCGGGTCCGTGTTCAGCATCTTGGGCAGGTTGTTGGCCGCAAGGCCCAGCCTCTTCAGCAGGGCGCTGGCCTCGCTGGGGCTCAGTATCTTGTGTGGGGGCACGAGCTCATTCGCAGGCCTATTCAAAAACACCACTTAACCTGAAAAAAGATTGGGCTAGCTAGACGCAAGGAGCACAGCATACATTTAAGTGTGAAACATTTATTAATTAGTAGCCGCGGGCTGAACTTCCACTAAAAAGGGCCGTTTGAGGGGCAGCATGCTTGTGCTTGGCATAGAAAGCAGCGCGCACACGTTCGGCGCAGGCGTAGTGGAGCGCGGCATGGTTCTGGCCAACGAGAAGCGCATGTACAGGATAGGCACCAAGGGCATGATACCGGCGAGGGTGGCCGAGCTGCACGCTAAGAATGCGGCTCCGGTGATAAAGGCGGCGCTCGACAGGGCGGGCATAGCCGCAGAGGACATCGGGGGCGTGGGCTACACCAGGGGTCCCGGCATGGGGCCGTGCCTGCAGGTAGGCATGCTCGCTGCGAAGACGCTGGCTGACAGGCTCCGCGTCCCCATAGTGCCCGTCAACCACGCCGTGGCTCATGTGGAGATAGCCAAGAAGGAGGCGGGGCTGAAGAATCCCATAGCGCTCTACGTCAGCGGCGGTAACTCGCAGATACTCAGGCTCGAGGAGAAGCCGAGCAGGCACTACACCGTGCTCGGCGAGACCTTCGACATAGGCGTGGGCAACATGCTCGACGCGTTCGCCAGGGGCATAGGGCTCAACCCGGCATGGGGCTCCACCGTGGCGATGGAGGCGAGGGGAGGCAGGTACATCGCAATGCCCTACACTGTCAAGGGGATGGACTTCTCCTTCACTGGCCTGCTCACCCACGCCTCCGGCTTGGCCAAGGACAGGAGCAGGAAGGACCTGTGCTACTCGATACAGGAAACTGCCTTTGCCATGCTCTGCGAGGCCACGGAGCGCGCCCTGCTTATGACGAACAGCAGCGAGCTGTGCGTATGCGGCGGGGTGGCGCAGAGCGAGAGGCTTAAGGAGATGCTAGCTGGCATGTGCAAGGAGCACAGGATAAGGTTCGGCTACGCAGGCAACGAGTACAACGCAGACAACGGCGCGATGATAGCCTACGCAGCGGAGAGGCTGATCGAGAAAGGGGTACACGCAAGGTTACGGGACTGCGACGTAAAGCAGCGCTACAGGATAGAGGAGGCTACGGTGCCATAGGTGTCTGGATGCGCACAAGAAAAACAGGAGAGGGCGCCGAGGCGCAGATCTTCGAGACCGGCATGTTCGGCACGCGAGTGATAGCCAAGATAAGGCAGCCCAAGGCATACAGGATAGCTGCGCTCGACAGGGAACTCAGGAGGGGCAGGACCAGGAAGGAGGCGAGGGCCATGCTCAGGGCAAGGAACAGTGGCGTAAATGTGCCTGCCCTGCTGGCGCTCGGCGAGTACTCGATATACATGGAGAAGGTAGGGGGCAGGCTGCTGAAGGACACGAAGCCAGGCACCCAAACCTACGCCAAAATCGGGGGCGAGCTCGCGAAGATGCACAGGGCAGACATAGCCCACGGGGACTTCACGCCGGCGAACATACTGCTCGATAACGGAAATGTTTGCGTCATAGACTTCGGGCTGGCCGAAATAACGAAGAGCGTGGAGGAGAAGGCGCTGGACCTGCTGCTCATGAAGCGCGCGGCGGGCAGGGAGGAGTTCGGCGCACTGCTCGGCTCTTACTCTAAAGAGTACGCAGGCTCTAAGCAAGTGCTTGACAGGCTTGCAGAAATAGAGAGGAGAGGCCGGTACCAGACAAGGACGCTGGCGTAAAGCAGCTTAGGCTAATTTAATAGATACCTATAAATAGCTATAGCGCGATATAATAGACATGGAGACTACTACAATACAGATAAAGAGATCTCTGAAGAAGAAGCTTGACGAACTGAAGGCGCATCCTTCCGAGTCCATGAACTCTGTAATAGGTCGGCTGGCGGAACTTGCAACAGACTACGACCCCCTCTCGAAAGAGGAGATCAACGACATAGAGAAATCTCTTGATGATATAAAGAAGGGGAAGGTCTACTCTCTGGGTGAAGTGAAAAAGCACCTGGGGATCAAATGAGCTATGACATAGAGTTCTCGGATACGGCAGACGCGGCACTTCGGGCCATGAACAAGCAGGCAGCCAAACGCATAATGAGCAAACTAGAAAGCATAAGGGATAACCCGTTCGCACATGTGAAGCGGCTCGTCGGCGTACCCCTTTTCAGCCTGAGAGTGGGCGATTACAGGGTCATAATGGACATCAAATCTAACCGGATGCTGATATTTGTGGAAAGAGTGGAACACAGAAGCAGAATATACGACGAGCTATGATCCAAGGGTCCGGAACAGGTGCTGGGCAGCGTGAAAGAGAGGAGTTATGGCGGCCGCGGGAACAGGATTGATAGGACGATCAGGAACGCGCTTTATGAAAAGAACTTGGGAAGGCGCTCATAAGGACAAGGCATTTGATAAGGAGATTGGTGGCAGACTATGACAATGAACGACAAAGAATTTTCGCTCATGATTGACGGGCTAAGAAAGGATTGGCACGAGCTAGAGGAGAACCTCAAGAACGAGGTCTACGCTGCCGAGCTCAGGGCCAGCGGCAACAACAGAGTAAGCACGATCAAGCTCCACTACAAGACCAAAAAGGCGCTGGGAACTCTTGCCGCTTACCCCAACGAGAGCTACGAGAGCATCATAATACGCAGGCTCATCCAGGCAGATGCTTGAATCTTTCCGCAGCGCCTGGATCTGCGCCATACCTGAGGTTTCGGTTTACTACCCAGCCGTCTCCCTAAGCATGCCTGCGAACAGGCTTGGCTGAGTCCGCCTCCCTTATCGCCGCCCCGGAAAGCTCTCCCCAGTTCTTTACAAATATTACGTTGTCGCTGAATCCCATTTTTGGAATCGCAAATTGATTCCACGGCTGCGGCAGGAATAGCACCTGCTTGCCTAGCACATCAAGTTTCTTTGCAACTTCTGGATCGTCGTCGGTGTATAGGGATGCGTCCAATGCGATCTTTTCGGCCTTGGATTCGAAATGCAGATATTTATCGTGCACTATGCCGCTCTCATCAAGCCACTTCTGTATGCGCTCGTCAGATCCGGGGGAAGCAGTCACCACATAGATTTCGTAGTGTTCGTGTATCTTTTCCATATAAGCAGGTATGCCGTTATCTATCAAAGGTATGCTCATCTCTGACACCCACACCTTGCGCACTAGTTCGGCTATATGCTGCGGGTCGATTCTTGGCGCCATATACCGTACTGCCTCATCTACAGACATGTTGCCGTAACCCGGAATCTCGTCTTTCAGGAAAGGAACCGCAGCTCGGTACACATCTGCCAGAGTGCCTTCGATATCTACACTGAATACAAGTTTGCCCATATTCCCGACCTGTTGCCTAACAGAATCTCCGCGAGCCTGCTATTTAAGCATTCGTATGAACTGCCTGCTGAATTTCACCTTGAGGAGTTTTGCCGCAGTTTTGGCGTCCACCCATCTGTATGAAGCATGCTCATCCGTAAGCCTGAACCTGGCTCTCGGATTCCTGAGCCGGCACAGGTAGGTTATCAGTATCAAGGGCACCTCGATCCCATGCGACGTCCTTATCCGCGAAACTGAGGCATCGAAGATCCGCACTGTCTTCAGCTGCCCCTTCCCCACCCCAAGCTCCTCCATAACTTCCCTATGCAGTGCGTCGCTTACGCTCTCGCCCCATTCGACTTTGCCGCCAGGAAGATCCCAGAACGCCGCTTTCCTTCTTGTAGACGAAAGTTCGGATGGGCCTGAACTCAATACAAGAACTTTCCCATTCTTCACAATAAGCGCTTTTATCCCGACAAAGAACAGCCACCTCCTCTGTTCGTAAAATTTGCTTGAATCCGACACGGAACCACTTCAAGTGCTCCGCAGGGATTTATTTACCTTCGGAAGTATCATGTAGCCCTCGGACGCGTCGCCCAGCGCTGTGTAATCGTTCTGCAGGTACTTCAGGCCCACTATGGCGCACGTTATGCCGTCGAGCTCGTCGTGGGTGATCGCCATCTTCCTGATGTCGCCCTTCACGCCGTAACCAATCAGCGCCCTCCTCAGCTTCTCGAGACCCTCCTGCTTCCTGGGCATGCCGAGCACGTCCTGCGCGCTGCCGGGGAAGCTCTCTATGACTTCAAGCCCCTTCCTCTCCAGCACCTTCTTCAGGGCCATGCCCCTCGCTGTAAGCATGCGCATGGGGCCAAGGGTTATCGGGAAGAAGCGTATGTGCATCTTCAGCAGCGCCCTGTCGCAGGCCCTCAAGTGGGGCGGTCCGCGCTGCTCCAGGCTCCTGCGGCCCTTGGGCAGGCAGAGGGGCGCATCTATGCTCACAACATCCGGCCTTGCATCCAGCGTAGCCTTCAGTATGTCGCTAGTGGCATGGAGCGGCACGGTCCTGCAGCTCATGTCCTCCTCCATGAAGCAGAAGCCCGTGGTGCGTTTCTCGCTGCCCGCAAGATCCAGGCCCACTACGCGCAAAGAAGCACCGCTAGAGCTCCCCTACCCTTCGCTTCTGCGCGCGCTTGAGTCTCTTCCTGCGCTTCTTCACCCACTTCCAGCGCATGCGCCCTTTCTTCTTCCATTTGCGCGGTATGCTTCCCAGGTCAGCACCGATTTTAAGCAGCTTATTTATTACTGCCTATAATATAAAAGGTTAGTTTGAGGGTGTCGCGGTGCACAAGGGCATACTGGTATACCTGGCGATCTTCGTCATACTCGCAATAATCGCATTCTCGTTCTACCAGTCCTACTCGGCCCCTAAGACAACCACTACCTCGCTCGCCACTGCTTCGAGCACCGCCACCACAACGGTGACGCAGTCCGGCACAGTGACAGTATTGCCGCTGAACCTCAGCACGACCACAGTAAGGTACAGCAGCTGCATAAGCACCAACGCGACAGAGCCGATACCGAACGGCAACTTCTCCACCGGCGCCTTCGCTCCCTGGAACGCGACCGGCACGGGCTTCAGCACGGCGCCGTTCAACCTCACTTACGCCAACGCCAACTACGAGTACTACAGCGCCAATTGGAGCGGCTACAACGGCATGTTCGCGGCAACCACTTACACCAAAGGCCTCTCGGTGGCGCCGGGAAACCTGACATCCGGTACCTTCACTGTCACGGAGCCGTACCTCAACTTCAAGATAATATCTTCGCAGAGCTCGCTGCTCTACGTGCAGGTGCTGAGCGGCGGCGCACCCACGATAACGACGCACTACAACACGTACGTATCGCCAGCAGGGATAGCAAACCCGGCGAGCACGTTCGTCAACGCGAGCATACCGGTAGCCAGCCTGCTCTGCAGGAAAGTGAGCATAAAGGTGGTTGCTGGCATAACGGGCAGCAGCGCGAGCGGCAAGAACTACATAGCAGTAACCGGCTTCTACATGGGCAGCGAGCCGGCGCGGGGCGCTACGCAGCCGGTCAACCAGACTATAAACGCAAGCGCGTAGGCGGTGTGTGAATGGAGCTAACAGTCGACCCCAGGATGGAGCTCCTGACGGCTCTTGAGTTCCTGAGCGGCTTCGCCAATCCGGGCTTCGTGTCGCTCACCAAGCTCGAGCCGGATTACAAGAAGGAATTCGTAGACCACTTCTCTCCCTACAAGAACGGCCGCGCAATCAGGCGCTACGTAAGCATGTGCCACGGGAGCTTCCCCCTCAACGTATCTGGAGCCGTGATGTTCAACCTGTCCAGGCCGCCTGAGCTCAGGATAATGCGCCCTTTCGCCAGAGACAGGAGATTCTTTGAAGAGTTCGCCGGGGTGGCCAAGGAGTTCTCGGACGAGACTGGCTTCGCCGCGTTCTTCAAGGCACACGAAGAGATGTTCGGCAGGGTAGAGGAAACGGCGAGGGAGGCGATAAGGACCAGGGACGTGGTCCCTCCGCTGGAGGATTACTACGGCATGAAGCTGGACAGCTACAGCGTACTGCTCGCCCCTCTCTTCAGGGAAGGCGGGAATGGGTTCAGGATTATGGGCGCCGGAGGCGGTTACGACGGTTTCGCGATCATAGGCCCGACAGAGGTGAGGGGTTCGCTGCCTTATTTTGGCAGGCAGCAGGTGCGCACCCTTTGGCACGAGTTCAGCCACCACATAGTAGAGCCCCTAAAGGAAAGGATGAGGGGCCGGCTTAGGCCCAGATTCTCGAAGTTCGGCTTTGCCGTCAGGGGCTACGCAGGGTGGGAGAACATGGTCGACGAATACGTGATACGCGCGGTATGCAACAGGATAGACGCACGCATCAACGGCGAAGGCAGGGTGCTCGATTGGATGAAGGGCGAGGAGAGGGGCGGCTTCACGTGCATGACTGACCTTTACCGCAGCCTGGAAGCGTACGAATCCGATAGGAAGAAGTACCCGAAGTTCGCCGACTTCTACCCCGAACTGGTGAAAGAGTTGGAGGGGCTCCTGGGCAAACAGCAAAAATAATAACGGCTGCTGCATATTACTGCCATGACTCCCGAGGAAACAAGCGATAAGGAGAGGAGGCTGAGGAAGAAGCTGGAGCACGACGCCAAGTACAACAAGGCCGTTGACGCGAATGCCCAGTTCATAAACCTGGGCTACGACCACGACGAGGGCGTGCTGAAGGACAGGAAGACGGAGGCGCTGCTCGCCAGGTACGTGGGCAGCGGGGAATCGGAGCAGAGCGTGACGATAGGTATAGTGCTTGGCAAGTACAACAACCTGGACGGCAGCCTGACTGAAGAATCGAAGAGGAGCGTTGAGAAAGGGGTGGGGCTGTTCAAGTCAGGGCGGGCAGGCACACTGCTGATGTCAGGCAGATGGAGCTTCTCGCTTCCTTCCGAGCCGGCCAAGACCGAGGCGCAGGGGATGGAGGAGTATGCTGTTTCCCTGGGCGTCCCTGCCGGACACATTCTAATCGAGGACAAGTCGCTTGACACGATAGGCAACGCCTATTACTCGGTGGAAATTGTTGACAGGCTCCAGGGAATCAAGCGCATAATCCTGGTAACCACAGACTACCACATGCCCAGGGCGCGCTACATATTCGAGAAGGCGTTCGGGGACAGGTACGAGATGCGGTTCGAGGAGGCCGAGTCCTCGCTGAGCCCGGAGCTGAAGGCGGACGAGCAGGCCAGGGAAAGGAAGGCGCTGGAGCTCACGCAGAGCTTCTTCGAGCAGGCGAAAAGCACGGGCGATTTCAGGACCATGGTGCTAAGGATGCACCCGCTTTACGCCACTGACCCAAGCACGGTGCCCGAGCAGGTCTGGAAGGCGTTCAAGGAGATAGGCATAGACAAAGAGAGTTTCATCTCAAAATACATAAAACGGAAGGAAGAGCAGCATTAGCCCGCACGCCCTTTCGAACCGGCGGTGGACAATTTGAGCTTTCCCTTAGCCGTATCCCTCCAGCCTATCAGGTCCTCTTTGTCATCCAGCAGCCCGTCAGGCAGGTCCTCAAGCCTAAACCAACCATATCCCTTCGATTCGTCGTTCAGCCTGATTCTAGTGCCCTCGCCCATGGTGGTGGCATAGAAATGCGCCACGTACGGGGTTGGCTTTGCTGCAGGTCTCCTCCTAACATGAACCAGCACCAGCCTTTCGGGGCCCAGGTTCACGCCTATTTCCTCGCTCGCCTCCCTTATGCACGCCTGCAGAGGGGTCTCCCCGGCCTCCACGGAGCCTCCTATGTTGCCCCATCTCGGACTGCCTTCCCACACTTTCCTTTCCTTCTTCTTCTTTTCCCAGTTACGGTTCAGCAGGAGCACCTTGGTGAACCTGTTGTTGAATATGCATACGAAAGAACCGCGCCACATCATGTTCGCCCTTGCCATAGGATCATCTTGCTGTCTATCGCAACGCTATCCAAACACCCTACATGAATATAGGCGTATTGTATCACAGACTCCTTGGTTGGAGCAAAATAACAACCATCGCTGCGATTATGCAAATTATGCCTATTCTTAAATACCTCGAAACGCACACGTATACATGTGATTGCATGACGTGGAAGGCTTTTGCTGGAATTTTAACAGGGGCAGAAAGCGTTTTGGCAGGGAGTGGCGCGTACACTGAGCTTAAGACCGCTACGACCGACGTCTTCAGGAGCACACCCCAGGGGGTGGCGCAGCCCGAAGCGCTGGCAAACCACACAACCATCCAGTATCAGCTGCAGAGCTTGAATTTCAACAACCCCTCTTTGCAGGCATTTCAGCACTGGATATACCAGCAGGGCATGATCCATATGCACACTGCGATAATCGGATTTTCGGTAGCCGCAGCACTAGCGGTGACAACTGCGGCCCTGTTAGTAGTCGAAATCAAGGAGAAGAAGAGGGCCTAGGCGCCCGGTTCCTTGGGATCTGACGCTGCCGAAGCATGCACCTCGGGCATGGGATCCGGTGCTCCCTCCGGCGCCGGCCTTCCGCCGCGCTTCTGCTGCTTGCCTACGCGCGCCTGCGCGAAGAGCACATCCAGATCCTCCCTGTCGTTGGCCTCCATCCAGCTCTTTATGTAAGTGGTCATGTTCTTGAAAGGCTTGGAGTACCTGTCTGTAAACGCGTAGGCGTTGCCCTCGTGCTTGAGCATGCCAACCGCGACCCCGAAGTCCAGGTAGCGCTTCCACGTAGCAAGGGGAAGCGAGTCGTCGCAGTCCTTCAGCCGCAGTGCCTGCTGCGTCGCCTGCTTGGCCTTGACAGCGAGCAGCGCCTTGGAGAAGCGGTATGCGCGCGTCTCGTTGTCGAAGAAGATGCGAGACACCTCCTTTACGTTGGGTGATTTGAGCTTCTCCTTGAGCGGTGCATCCTCGAACTCCCAGTACCTTATCGCCATGTGATCGCCATGATTAATCGCCTTCATGGAATATTAACCTTTTCCATAGGTTTGGGGAGAATAGGCGATAGGCAAGACTGCAAGGGCGAAGTGCAGTTCAGGAAGCCGGCCCCTTACAGGCCTAACGCTCCGGGTGCGGACCGCCACACCCCATAGGCAGTTCTGATTCCTGCACTGTGGGTTGATGGCCAAAATCCAGACTAGGTTATTTAAATGGCAGAATGCAACATCCAGCACATAAACGCCAGGTCAGGGACTATGCTCAAGGGCAAGGAATTCTGGAACCGCATAGCACAGGACTACTCCAGGGACCGCACACTCTCGAGGAAACTAGTCCTTGATCCTGAGTTGTACGGGCTCGCGCGCAACGCCAAGGGCAAGAGGGTCCTGGATGTGGCTTGCGGCACTGGAAGGATCAGCACGCACCTTGCGGAAGCCGGGGCGATAGTCACAGGGATAGACTACTCCGAGGAGATGATAAAAATCGCAAAGGCCGAGGCCAAGAAGAAGAAGCTCAAAATAGATTTCATAACGATGGACGCTAGAAGGCTGGGCGCACTGGAGGGCGGGTTCGACCTGGCTATATCCGCCTTGCTGCTCCCTCACCTGCCCAGTCTTCCTGACATCTCAAGAGTATTGAACGAGATAAACGGCTTGCTAAAAACAAACGCCGCCGGCCAAAGCAGGCTGGTGATTGCGGAGCCGCACCCTTCCTTCGACGTTTATATGAGGAACAGGTTAACATCCGGCGATTTCGACTATTTCGCGCACGGGCTCGAATACACTTTCGAGATGCGCATCGGTGGCAAAAGCCTAAAATCCAGGGCGTACCACTGGACGCTCGAGGATTACTGCAGTTCGATCGCGAAGGCCGGTTTTGCGATAAGGAGCATACTGGAACCTGAACCCAAGCCCGCGCTCAAAAGGACAAACCCGGAATACTACGCGTACGCGAAAGAATACCCGCGGTACATGATCTTCGATTGCGCGAAAAGCGACCATAATTAGGGAAGCCTATGGCGACGCACACCTCACTCGCGGCGCCCGTGTTTTGCAGGCAAGAGCCACCCAACGCAATCGATTTATACCACCAAAACACAGGGATAGGCTGGTAAGGTGGAGGCGTGGATGACAAAGCAAAGGAGACTGGAGACAACATCCATGCTCCTGAAAGCCTGAAGTTCCTTGAAAGAGGCACGTACAAGCTCGAGACGTTCATGTACAATGCTGATCGCAGCGTCGATAACTATGAGATAGCGGGCAGCAGAACGTTCAGGGAAGAGATAGGGATGGTGCTGAGGAAGGACAACGACATTTACACAGCTGTTGTGGACTACAACAGGTACCTGATAAATTACCTGGCAGCGTTCGGGGCGCTGTCCAAGGATAAAATACTGACGTTTGATGATAGCGCAGCAGGAATAAGCTCGAAAGGCACGAAACCGCTCGCCCTTGGTGCGGCAGAGCTGCTCGGCAGGCTCAGCGCAAACCAGGCGTATCTGAGGCCCGGGCGCAGCTACATGATAGCCGACGACATGTCGCATTCGCAGGACGGCATAGGCGTGCACCTGCTTTACGACACAGGTGATGAAAAGGGCACAATGGTGCTGCACGCGTTCGTGGAGCCCACGAGCGCCGAACCAGAAACGCTGCCGTACGCGCAGAGGCTCAGGAACTTCTTCGGGAAGAGGGCCGCAAAGCAGCTCACTGTCTCGCAGGCGCTGCCCGCGATCCTGGACGTTACTAACATGAACTGGTTTTTCAACGCCATGCACGCGGAATCGGAGCGCCCCGCGCTCGAAAAGGGCACAGTTTACGTGCTGGACGACGTGCAGGCCAAAGGAGACTACAACGTATTCGTATACTACCACGATTTCAGGCACGACGAGGAGGTGGCGCCCTTCCTGATAGAGGACATAGGCAAGCTCAGGCTGGACGATATAGCAGAGCTGGACGAGTACCTGAGGGTGCTCGTACTGGACGCTTTCCCTGACTGGAGCACGTGGGCCGGCAGGCGCCAGAACGAGATAGTGGACTTTTTCAGGCACCACCTGTCGAACGGCACCGCGCTCTTCTCGCCTGTCGACAACATATACGCGAACGCGATGGACTACATGAAATCGCCGCTGGCCGACAGCAGCATACCGCAGCCCATCTTGTTCAGGCTGTACCGCGACGGCAGGGGCGGCACGATGAGGCACATGGTGGAGGAGAACGCCAGGATACTGAGGGAAGACGCCATGGCGCCCACGCCGAACCCGGGCAGCTACACAGCATACAACAAGAAGTACGGCCCCATCGGGTTCCCGAGGCGGGTTCCTTGAAGCATATTGAATAATTGAGGGAGCTCAGTCAAACTAGTAATTGCAGGGTTCCGAGCAGCCCATACAGCGCATATGCACTTACCTAAAAATTCTTAGGCATAGCAATAAAGCGCTGCGGTTGGTAGAAACCCGATACACCAGCAGATTTTTGAGTACTCCCTCCTGGGCTGGATGCTCAGAGGTAACGTCTAAAGAAACTGTTAAATAATTATTAACCCAATTCAAAGTATGTCTTGGAAGACCAAGAGAAGCCTTTTTGTCCTTCTAATCGCAATCCTTACTGTATTCATATACGAATTTGCAAGCAAAATTGTGAGCTTATTTGCTACTCCAATAAACAACAGTATCACGAATCAATCGATAAGCGCATCTTTAATTTTGGCGCCAGACTATTCCTTTCCTTTGTATATGGGGCTTATACAGTCAGTTTTGGTTATAGCGGGTATCGTTAGCGGGGTTTCGGCGGTATTGCTCTTAAACATCATAGCAGACAAAAATATGAGAAAACTTAACATAACTAAATCAATAATCTTAATCTTCGCAATTTTCAGCTTCGCTTTGCCGTTGTTCTCAACAATAAATGCAGTCGGGGCAATAGATTGGTATACATTTTTTAGATACAATACAGTTCCTCCAAATACCTATCTAAATGTGATTGGGTGGCAAAATCTTTGCAGTCGTTTCAATTCTACGATAATGGTGCCAACAGGTAATGGTTCATCAACAAGCTGCTTGGGAGTAAATAACATATACACTTCTGTCATTACGCCGTACAAAAATACACTTAATTACACAGACTCAGCAATAGAAAGTCTATTTTATGGCAGTTTAATGGTTTTAATTACAGTATTTTCATATTCGGCTCTCAAATTTGGGTTAATAACATGACGGTGACTCGATCAAATCAAGAGGATTATCGTGGTTTTAATGTACTCATAATCTATCTGGCTTTGATGATTATTCTGCTAATTATTCTTCCTTCGCTAGACATCCAGTTGTTATATGGGCAAACAGCTTCAGCTATCGGATTTTTCATATTTTTAGGAATCGTTTTTGGATCTTATTTTCTTATGTTGTATATTGTTGACAATTATCTCGAATATTTCGATTTTCTAAGTTTTGGGATACCGCGAAAAACCCAGGGCAAGAAGGTAGTATTCAAGTATTACATATATTTTGGGGGCGCTTTGGTTTTTGCTATTCTGACTTTTATGGTGATGCTATCACAGCCTCTAAATTTCTATAACACACAGAATTTTGAAACCCAAATAAGCAGCAATCTTAATGCGCTTGACGCAGCATTAATCGTATTCTCTAGCATCGTACTTATTGTTATCAGTTTGATACCTAAAGAAAATTTTAATGCTATCAAAAAAATAATTATTATAGTAAACGTCCTTCTATTTTTAGGAATTTTTTCCGCAATCCTTGGCATAGTTTCAATACCGTACATAGTCGGTAACCCAAACATCGCAATTGTTAATCACACGACTTATAATGCTACGGTTATTGGCACTAACGAAATTGGTATCTTTATAAATCAGACAGTCATTAACAACAGATTTTTCATAAACAGTTCCCCTCCGATTATACTTACAGAAATAGCCATCTTATTAGACTATGTTTCTTTTGCAATTGTGTTATTCTTATATGACATAAGCCCATCAAGAAGGCGGCATTAAAATTGAGAAGGCACGTAGCAAGGTTTATATATTATAATGTTATATCATATAACAAGGAATTATATGGTGAAACTTCAATTAGAATTGTCTGAAAAAGAAAACAGTACTGTAGAGGTCTACAAAACAGTGCATAAGCTTAAAACAAAACAAGAAGCTATCAGGGCAATGATAAACCATTTTGAAGTAAGCATTAAGCCCAAAAATGTTGGTGAAAAGGAATACTTTAAGTGATAAAATGAATGATGAAAACCTTGCAAACTGGAGGCCAAGATGGAGAATAAATTACGCTGGCTATAGGGCTGGCAATAAAAGAGATGAACCTCATAGGGAAGGGAGAGTGATTATTCATCTCGGAAGCGAGGAGCATATAGGCGGGTTTTACATTCATCGAACTGGATCTGTTAAGATATGGTCTGCGGCGGGCAGTTTTCCTGTGTTCTTTGTCCCATTTCAACAATGCAAGTTCACTAAACGAAGAGAAGGAAACCTAAACATATACGATGTTGTAGTCGATGCTAAATTTGGTGAAAATATGAGTGATACAAACGATCTTACAGAGAGACTTGATGAAAAGAAAGGAGGCCTAGATGTACTAGGAAAAGACGAGATGATATTCATCAGGAATCGACATCAAGCAGAGCTTGATAGAGACTATGATCAGGTAAAACGAATTATAAGCTACCTGAAAGAGAAGAATAACGAAACAATGGAAAGAAAGAATAAAGCAGAAGCACTCGAAGAAAACATAGAATCTCATAAGAAAGAAGAGGATAGGGCGTTCACAACTCTACAGAACCTTATTGCTAAAGAGGAAAAGTATGAAAGCAAAATGTTAGATAAGACCTTGAAAGGAATGAAAGCGAAGGGAAGAGCCATAATAAAGCAAAAGCTAAAGGATGTAGATATTGACTCACTTCAATATGGCAGCGTGGAGCAGTATAAGAGGCTGTACCCGCACTATGGAGACCAGATTTGGAATAGACGAAAAGAGATAGTTGAGAAAGACGCTGAAATAAGAAAAGCTGAGGAGGCGTGGAGAGAAGAGGCCAATAAGTACAACTATCTGGTGGAAATTATGGGTGGAAATATACAAGAAGTTCACAACAGCATCGACAAATATGAGCAAACTAAAGAGATAGGAGAAGCGGAGATTAAGTCTTGCAGATACTACAACAGCGTTTTCTATAAAATGGCTTCAAAGAAGACAAAAACGCTTCTCAATCTAGACACCTTAAAGCACGATCTTGCTGGACTTATGAATGACTTAAAAATGATAGAGAAAAATTATTCCGCCTACAAGAGCAAACCATTAGAATTAATATCGATGGCGAAGTAAAACAAAGTGCTCTTTATGAATAAATTGAAGACAAATCCTAACAAGATACCAATACCAAGTAAACTAAAAAGTATAGAACATCTTCAAACGATACTAGAAATTTTAAATGGGCATCCAGATGAATACTTACCTCTAAGTAAGCTTGAGACAGAGTTCAAAGAAAGACTAAATCTTAAAGATAAGTTAGATCAGATTGCTTTGCACAATAGCTTGCAAAACACATTAATCTTTGCAGAGGGGATTAATGACAAGATTGGGCGCCCCAAAACCGACACACCAGAATACTTGGGAGCTATCGCGCAAATATGGCAAACCAAACTTATCGATATGGAACCCTTATCCGTAAATGGTAAGGAAGAGAATTGCTATATGATTAAAATAAAAGGTATAGAAGTATTAAATCAGTTGCAACTCAATGAAAACATCATTAAATTTAACCGATCTAGCGACAAAGCATCAACGGCATTAGGCGTACTTACGATATTTTTGGTTGCACTCGCTGCCATTCAAATATTATTATTTCTATATTCTCAACCTGCACTTGCAACATACATCGTGCCAACGGAAAGTATGCTGGCAGTTGTTATGCTTGGCGTGATAATAGTTGAGAGATACTTTTTGTTCGGCTCGGGTGATATAAAAATATTAAAAAATAAGACAGATGAAAAGGCAACAAAAAGGTGGATAATTATACTAGTCATAAGTTCTGTAATCACGTTATTTGTGATTATTGGATTATGGTCATTATTCAGGTTCGCCAATTGGTCTGCAACAACAATACTTGAAACATTAGTAGGGGTTCTCGTTGCATATTCGATATTTATTTATGGATTAATTCTAAAATACGCAGCAATACCCATTCAAACAAAATTATGTGCGTGGTTGGAAATAAAGTTTATGAAGGATTGGAAAGATAAAAAGAAGAGAATGGTTTTTGTACCTATAGCTGTATTTTTACGTGTTATCCCAATATTGATAATCCTTCTATGGATTGCATTAGATTTTGCTTCTGCTAGCGTAAGTCAAATAATAACTTATGAAGTTTTTGGTGGTATTACTGGTGCTTGGGCGTTAGGTCTTTTTTTCGAGAATTTCGGAATAGATAGAATCTAGGATCTTGTGCTAGCAATTATTATCCTTTATCTGCTACATTTTCTTTAGAAGATGAGTTGGTGGATTTTTCTGATTTGACTAAAGTTGAAGCAAGAAGAGACGCGTTCTTAGCCTCTGTAGTTGTCTTATTAGCAATTGCCGCTATGGCTTTCATTCTTTTCATTTATGAGTATAATCTAATAGAAACTTATTTTCCCCCAATTTTGCTCACTTTTGTTGGATATATAATTGCAGCAGTTGGTTTAGTCCTCATAATCCCATTTGTGCATTACAAGAGACTTGCGGTTAATGGCGCCGAATTGCACAGAGGAACAATTACCGCCAGTCGAAAATACATAGCTATGCTTTCTCCATTAACGAATGATAAAGTGACTATACCAGAAAACTTGTTCATCTTCAATAGCGATTTTAGAAGGCTGTATTACGATTCTGTCAACAGTTATTTATACGGCTTTCCTAATGCTTCACTTCCAAATACTGTAAGATGCCTAGAAGTAGGGTTAAAGAAAAAATATAATGCTTTAAAAAGTAATGCCGCCACTCTTCCTGCAAACGATTCAAATTTTGTTAACAATGTTGATAAAGCGATTCGCGCTACGAAAAATAAAGACTTAGAAGAGGTAAGTCTGCTCGAATTAATAGAAGCTGGCAAGATATATTACGCTGATCAAAAAGAAACGGCACAGTACTTGCGAACACTAAGAAACAAGATACATGACATAAGCAATATAGTTGATAGCGAAGCACAATTCGCTATAGCAAAAATAACTTCAGTTCTTAATGGAATTTATTCGCTTTCAAAACAAATAGATATCAAAGTGAGATGCACTCAGTGCGGCAAGATTCATACGTATAATATAGATAGTCAGTTGTTTTATATTGGCAACAAAATTCAGTTGGAATGCAAAGATACAGAAAAAGAAAGGACACAACAAGAGAAACATTATGTAATAACAGTTCTGCCCTCCTTAACAGACATTTATTAAAATGGACGTTTTGATTTCTAATGCACTCTAGACAAAGACGAGAGGGTTTAAAGAGAGAATGCTCTGTTTCGGTAACATTTATATTAATTATCAGAGCAATAGAGCCTATGAAATAGAAGTTAGTACTTTGGGAATTTTTCATTACACTAGTTGGCCTATCTCTTCTATCTGTTTTGGGTATTAACGGAATAATATTGAATCAAAGTTTAATAACAAACTGCCTTTTAGGGCTACCTCTATACAGTTCTACAACAGGCATTCCTCCAGGCAATGCGGCATCGTGCCAGGCAGTAGGGTAGATATCTTTACTAATACCTGAGTTGTTAATATTCATAGGTCTGCTAGTAACTTTTGTTGGTTTAATTATTGGGAAGGATAAAGAAAAGTAATGAACGCTATTGAGGTAATCGGAATGGTTGTACTAAAGATGCATGCAACCTCTGATTCTAGCTCCCTCCTGGGGCTTTGGACCGCTACTGTTTCGGCATGAACCTTGACATCTGCTTCCTCAGGTTCCTGTCGTTCTGCATCTTGGCGTAGAGCCTCTTCATCTTGTTGAAGTCGCTCACCAGCGCCTTCACCTCCTTCTCGGTGCATCCGCTGCCCTTAGCTATGCGCCTTATCCTGCTCCCAGCGCTCAGCAGGCTGCCGCTCGTCCTCTCCTCCGGCGTCATGCTGTCTATTATCGCCTTGTACTTCGCCAGCTTGGCCTCGCTCTGCTCAAACGTCTCCTTGGGCACGTCGCTCATGCCCATCATGCTCATCACGTTCTTCAGCGGCCCCATCTTGTTCAGCGCCTTCAGCTGCTGGTAGAAGGTGCTGTAGTTCAGTTCCTCTGTTACCAGCTGCTCAGGCTTCACCTCGGCCTCCTTTATCGCCTTCTGTACGTTCTCCACCAGGGATTCCAGGTCGGGTATGCCCAGAAGCCTGCCCACGAACTTCTTGGAGTTGTAGAGCTCCAGGGCGTTGAGCTTCTCGCCGGTGCCGGTGAACTGTATGCCAACCCTGGCCTCGGCCACCGCGCTCAGAGCGCCGCCTCCCTTGCCCGAGCCGTCCAGCTTGGTTATTATCACGCCTGTCAGCCTGACTGCCTCGTCGAACTCCCTGGCCTGCCTGCCTGCCACCTGGCCTGTATCAGCGTTTATCACGAGCAGCTTCTCATCGGGCCTGAACTCGTCCGCGATCGCCTTGAGCTCCTTTATCAGCTCGCCGTCGAGCGCGTTCCTGCCGCTCGTGTCGCAGATGAGCACCTTCCTGTCCTTCAGCGCCTTGGCCGCCTCCCTCACTATCTTCCTAACGTCCTTCTCCCCGTTGATGCCGAAGAAGCCGACGCCGGCCTGCTTGGCCAGCGTCTCCAGCTGCTCGTAGGCCGCCGGCCTGGAAACGTCGCAGGCTATCAGCGCGCTGCTCAGGCCGCGGTCCTGGTAGTACTTGGCCAGCTTGGCGCACGTTGTTGTCTTGCCCGAGCCGTAGAGGCCTAGCAGCAGGATGCGCTTGGGCTTCATGACAGGCTCGAAGCCTGCCCCCATCAGCCCCACGAGGTCCTCATAGAGCATGTTGGTTATGTAGTCCCTGGCCGCCACGCCCTCTGGCAGCTTCTCCCTCAGCGCCGCGTGCTCGAGCTTCTGCGTGAGCTGGAGCACAAGCTCCACGTTCACGTCAGCGGATATGAGCGCGCGCTGCAGCTCCTTGTTGAACTCCCTTATGGCCTTCGCATCGATTATGGTGGCACCTGTAAGCCTTGCCACCGCCTTGCGCAGGCCCTCGCCCAGGTCCATGTAAGCACTCCTATATTGTTTGCCATGCCAAGGAATTAAAGGTATAGGGCACGCTGAGTGGCGTATCATGTTATGAAGTAGGGGCATCAGTTGCAAAGCCAGCCTATACCAAAAGAAATATTAATATGTGAGCGTATAACGTTAGTAAGGCAAGTAAATGGGGAAGATGGACGACCTGGAGATATATGTGGAAAACGGGGAAGTTAAGGTAGCCTACAAAAGAGACTACAGGATGGGCTATGATGGCTTTGGTTCACACAGCCATGGCTGGGCCTCAAAGACCAAGTAGCGGGCATCCATAGTGGTAGAATGAATTCTCCTTGGCTTAGCGACGCTTATACTCTGGCTGACAATGTA
Organism: Microcaldota archaeon; assembly: GCA_021792095.1. GTDB lineage: Archaea > Micrarchaeota > Micrarchaeia > Micrarchaeales > CABMGC01 > JAJYVH01. Next base: position 206,441 of record JAJYVH010000001.1, read on the forward strand.
CGCGACTTACACCTCGACATAGAGGGCACAAAATTCCATGTGATACTGAATCCTGACATAGGCTCGTGGATGGCGCTAACGCATGAGGACCACGTCAGGCTCAAGGAAGGACGACTGAGCAGCGCAGAATGGGACGCGCTATACATCCGCAGCTTGGCGAAGAAGATCTCGAATGGCAAGATGAGTACATCCAAATTCCCAAACCCTGCAGAGTTCCCCAGCCTCTACGTGATAAACACGACGCTGCAGTGCAACCTGCGTTGCAAATATTGCTTTGTTGGCAGCGTGGAGCCCAGTGAGAACATGAGCGATGCCGTAATGCGCACTACTGCAATCCAAGCGCTCTCGCACCCCGACATAAAGAAAATCATTTTTGAGTTCCAAGGAGGGGAGCCCCTTATGGACTTCAAAGGCATGAAGAGGTTTGTTTCCATAGCCGAAGAGACCAACAAGGAGTTCGGAAAGGATGTCACATACAGAATCGAAACCAATGGCACACTCATCACGGAAGAAATTGCCAAGTTCCTCAAAGAGAAAAAGTTTCACATCGGAATCAGCATAGACGGACCCAAGGAGCTTAACGACCTTACTAGAATACACGAAGACGGCAGCGGTTCGTATAATGAGATAATTCACGGCGTCAGCATACTAAGAAAAAATAACATAGAAATACTGGGCGTTGTATGCACAATCAGCAAATACAACGTAAAGCATCCCAAGGAGATAGTGGATTTTTTCAATGATTCTGGATTGAAATCCTTCAAGCCGAGACCTGTAAACATAGCAGGTAGAGAAAAAGATAGCCACACCGCAGCCGAAAACAAAGAATGGTTGGAGGCATACAAAGTGATACGTGTAGAATCTGAAAAGCTCGGACTGACGAATGCCTCAGCGAGCATATACGAAGAGAACACATACACCCCTTTTAGGGATTACATGTGCCTCAGATATCCGTGCGGCGCAGGCAGGGAAGTAGTGTCGATAAACCCCAACGGAGACGTATACCCCTGCGACGGATTTAAGAGCGTAAAAGAATACAAGATGGGAAACATACTAGAGGAGAGCATACGCGACATGCTCGAGAAGCCAAAGATACGAGAACTTAGGAACAGATCGTGGAAGGAAAGCGACAAGTGCAATGCGTGCGCATTCCATGCCATGTGTGGCCCGTGCGCATATTCTACATATGGCGCATTCGGTGATGCACACAGGGAAGACCCCGAATGCAATGCAAGACAGGGAATATTCCTGTACCTGATAAAGGACTGGATAAACAAGAACATGCTCACTTCGAGAGAACCTCCATCAACGACCTAACCTGTTTTATGTGATGATCTACGATGCTTGACAGTAGCACTGTCTTCATACCTATCAGCTTCGCGGGAAGCATGTCCTTAGTCACGTCATCTCCCACCATAACACACTCATTTCCTTTCAGCCCATTCTCCTTCAGGATCAGTTCCAATGCATCTACGCTTGGTTTCTCTATACCCGAATCTTGCGCTGTATAAATTTTGCTGAAATATTTCCCTATTTTGTGCCTTTTGAGCCAAGAATCAACACTTTCCCTTGAAGAGAGGCTGTACAAGAACAAGACATAATGTTTTGCGAGGCGTGGCATAATTAGCATTACCGACTCGCTGATATCGTCGCCGCTATGCCTATACGTATCGTACACACGACATATGCGGCGCTTTAGAGAGTCTCTGATGCCAAGCCTATCCAAGGCGCCATACACAATCTCGCTCATTCCCATCGACGGATTACCCAAGTCGATGCGCTCTATGTCTACTAATATTTTTCTCGCAAGAATGGTTGGGTTGCCTATCCCTGCAGTTTTTAGTGCTTTCTGCATCGCAGCGAGCTTTATGGGCAAATCGGCGTCCAAGGTCCCGTTAATGTCAAAAATTAGCGCTTTTATCATACCTATCTAACCAATTCAATAATATCGTCAAAACCCACATCGCTATACTCATAACTGTTTGGAACCATAACTATTCTAATGTATTTGCAATCGATTGCAGAAGCCAAAACAGCATTGCGATAGTCTACTTCGTCGCTGATGATTACAACTTCTTTTCCGTTTCTGTTAGTCACATTAAGTACATCTAAAAGAAGAGTGCTGGCGAAATCGATATGTTTCTCCCTCAAAAGTCTTTTTGCTTCTAAACTGAGTCCTTCTTTGTTCGAAGCCTCAAGACCCGGAGACAAATCTATACGAATGAGTTTGCCATAATCGTTTAGGTATTCGGACACCTGTGGAACAACTGTGTTTTCTAATACTATGGACTTACTCAGTTCTGGTGCATCTAGTTGGCAGATCAAGGATTTAGTTGGATGTTCGGATACAGTATCTAAAACGAATATTTCAGAATCGCGCGTAATGTAGAGTCCTGCAAACCTCTTTAGCAATGTAGTTTTCCCAGAATCATGGTTACCTACAACTAACACATTTCTATCAATAAACGAGGATAATTCTGGTTGAAAAGGACTAGTAAATGTTTGTATTTTAGTGCTGCTCGAAGTCGGCATAAACAACAGAGATATATGGTAAACCACCTATATACAGATGTTGTTTGCATGGGAGAGAACTGCCAACTGTTCGAGATATTATTAAAGATTGAAGGTATATAAGGACGTAAAATGGGCTCGTAGCTCAGCCTGGTTAGAGCGGCGGTCTTATAAGCCGTAGGTCCGGAGTTCAAATCTCCGCGGGCCCATTGTGTGGTTGCAACGTGGCAAGACATTTAAGGACGCGTTGCATGTGTTAAACGTGGTGAAATGGGAGGAAGAACTCAAAATGTAAAAGTGCTAGATGCATCGGGAATTTTTGAGATGAATGACGCTACTAATTGCCGCCCAGAAATCAGGACGAATATACCCAAAGCCGTGGCCTTTATTGGCACCCAACTCGAAGAAGTGGTAAAGAAGGAGAAAAAGGAGATAAAGGAGCTGAAGGAAGAGAGGGACCGCCAGACCGCTGTGTTTGACGCAAAGAGGATAGATAAGGAAATAGGCAAGAGAGAAACGCTAATTGTAGAAATGAAAAAGATGCTCAAAGAAACCAAACAGACTCTGCAACGAATACAATAACGCCACAATGACCAACATGTGATAATAAGCAGGCAAAGACCCAAAGCGCTACATGCTTTGCAATCTGTGGAAGGGTTCGGTCTCTATATGTGTCAAGGCTGCTTAGTGGCTTGCTGCATGTTGTTCTAAAGCGCTCTTCTCCTACTGGCCTATCACTTTCTGCGGCGGGTCTCCTTCAGTACCTCGCTCTCCGCCTGCGCTATCCTCTCCATCTCGGCTTCGGCCATCTTGCTTGCGCGCTTGAGAGCTCGCTGGCCATGCCCGTCCCTGGGGATGAAATCCCACATGTTCATTTCGCCTACACGGATGTGGAGTATGGTGCCGTAAGGCCTCTCGTACGCCCTCTCGAAACTGTCGGGCCTCCTGTCCTTCGCCATCGCCTTGCGTACTTCGGCCTTGAGCTGTCTGTCGCTCGCTTCCGCTGTTCTCATTTTTATCGCAACCCGATTGCACATTCCTGCCTTATTAAGCATGCTGCTGCTTTCGAGAGGCGCTACATGCCGCCCAGGCCATGGAATGGCTCTGCCTCTATGCGTATCACCGGAACGCCAGGCAGCTTGCTGCGCAGCTGCTCCAGGGCGCGCTGCTCCTGCGGGCCAAGGCACGCGTCGCCGGTGCGCTTGTCCACCTTGTAGAATATGCCAGTTATCTCCACCTTGCCCGCTTCCGTTTCGCCCGTGATGACGACCTCGTTCATGCCTGTATGCTCCAACAGCTCGTCTATGGACAGGTCTAGGGACCTGCCCCTCCTCAGCTCCTTGATTTCCGCCCTGCTCCCTACGAAGGTGCCTGCATCCTCTGGATTCGCCGAGAGTATGTTCTCCGCCGGAAACTTCAGCACAAGGCCCAAGTGCCCGAAAGTGTCGGTATGGTCCTGCGTTATGACAGATGTCGATATCGTAGGCCTGGTTGATATTTGCTCTGGATTGGCTATCAGGTCCACGTACTTGCCCATGTTTTCGGTCTTCCCGCTGCGTATCGCGTGCTCCCTCTGGTCCTGCCCGGAGCCCGGGTTGTAGGCCCATACATCATAGCGGAAATTGCTGGGATTATGGTTCCTCGGGTCTGTAAAGCAGTTTTCCCACGAGCCCTCTATCCCTTCCTGGCTCTCGTGTCTCTGGAGCTGGCCGAGAGACTGCTCATGCTGCCTTGCTATATTAACCACAAGATCCCTGTATTAATTTGTGATTTTCGGCATATTTATACTTATTCTTAGCTTTATCCTGAGTACGTCAAGTGGCAATCCCATGAAGAAGCCGCCCATTGTAGAGAAGATGGCCACGGACAGGATGCGCAGGCTGCTTGGCATGGCGGAGGAGCGGGCCAAGGAAGGCACGGCCGCCTCCATCACGCTGGAGAAACGCTACGTGGCGATAGCCAGGCGCATAAGCATGCACTACAAGGTGCGCGTGCCCGACGGGCTCAAGCACAGGATCTGCAAAAAGTGCGGCAGCTTCCTTGTTCCCGGGGTGAACTGCAAAGTGAGGCTCTCCAGCTCGCACGGCTACCTAGCATACCTCTGCGAGTGCGGCGCAGAGACGCACTCTTTCTACAAGCAGGCCAGGACTAGGCCTCCGATGGCTCAGCGAGCATAGCGGAGACGAGCTCCGGTATGAAGTCATTGCCGGCGGCGGTTATTATGTTCCCATCCCTGACGACGTGCTCCTCCACGGGCTTGCCCCTGTAGAGCTCTATTAGCTTCTTTGTGTCCGCATCCGCCAGTGCTATCCTTTTGTCCTTGATTATGTTGGCCCTCGCCACCACCTTTATGCCGTTGCCTATGCCCACCACCGCCTTGTTGGCCTCCTTGAAGAGCTTGACGAGGTCGAGCAGCGGCCTGTGGTCGAACAGCTTCATTGAGTCAACGCCGGGCCCGTCGGCCACGAGCACGGCGTCGAAGTCCAGCGGGTTCATCGCGTCTATCTCGAGCTCTGGCTTGGCGACGGCCCCATGGGCCCCCGAGCACTGCTTGAGGCTCGTGCTCGCCAGCTTCACCTCGACGTCCTTCTTGGCGAAAAACAGCTTAAGCTGGGACAGCGTCTCGTCCCTGAAATCCCTAGGCGCAAGTACTATAGCCACCTTCATGCCATCACTGATGCGTTGCGCGTCAAAAAAGATAAGGCTTGCTATTCCCCGCTCTCCTCTGGGTCCTGGTCCCTCTCGTGCCTCAGGACCCAGGAGATCAGCGTTATGGCCGCTGAGAGCACTAGTGCTATAAGCAGTATGTCCAGGGGCGAGACGAACGCAGCGCCGGCCTGCTTGCCTGAGCTTGCTATCACGTGCTGGCTCTGGCCGAAGTAGCTGAAAGTCACGTTGGCGTAGCCGTAGGGCACGTCAGTGACGTTTATCGTGCCGGAGGCGCCGCCGTACGCCACCTCGCTGCCCCCGCCCTCGAACTGCATCATGGCGGTCGCGTTCACCGGCAGGCCGAATATGTCGGTCGTCTTGAGGTAGACGTCGTAGACAGGCAGCCCTATGCTGACCGTGGGCGTGGAGTTCTGTGTTATGTTCTGCGAGACTGAGAGCAGCAGGCCCTTGTAGTACACGCCGGTAAGCTCGGACACTACGCCGGCGCCGAGGAACGGGGTGGAGTTGACTATGCTGCCGTTTATCACCGCCGCGCCTATCTCTATGCCCCTGCCGTAAGCGTCCGTGCCCGCGAGCACCTGCCTGTACTGCCAATCGGCAGTCACGCTCACTGGCCCGGTGACCCTCTGCATCCCGGTGTAGTTGGAGTTCCCGTTGCTCCAGCCCGAGAACCTGAAGAGCTTACCGTTCCTGACGAAGCTCGTGTTAGTTATAGCGTAAGTGGCTGTCGAGCCGTTCCTGTACCAGCCCGAGCCGCTCGTGGTGCCGTACTGCGACGAGGCGTTGACGAAGTACTCGACCTGCCAGTTGGCCGTCTCGGTTATGTTGGAGGACATGAGCAGCTGCTGCGACTGCGACGCGCCGGTGTAGGAGCCCCTGCCCGACCCGGTCCATCCGGCGAACACGGCCCTCGCGCCCGGGCCTATGCCAACCACGCTCGGCGCGTAGAGCGTGGGCGTGCTGTAGGCCATATACGAGGCCCTGCTCGCGATCTTGCCGTACTGCGACACCACCGTGAGCCTGTAGCCCAGGGTCCACATCTGCGTGCCGTTGGTGGAGAGCGGCAGGCCGGAGCCCACCTCGAAGTAGTTCACCCTGCTGTCGAGCTCCTTCACGCCATAGGGGTTGCGGAGGCTCGTCTCGCTGCCTGTGCCGTAGCCCACGACCCCGTACGCGTTCTGCACCGGCAGGAACGCCCCGTACCTGTATGCGGAAAGGTTCGCGAACGCCACTGGGCGCAGGTATGCGCTTGCCGTAGAGGTATTGGCTATCTCGGCGAGCGCGGTAGGCGTGTAGGGGCCCGACGTGCTTGCGCCGAGGTTGGCGCTCCCGACCACCGTGCCGTTGACTTCGAAGTACCAGGTGTCTCCCTGCGAGTAGAAAGAGTAGTTCATGAATGTGCCGTTGGCCCCGGCCGAGCCGTCAGGGCCTATGGAGCCGAAGAAAGACGAGTCGTTGCCCGCCGGGAAATACTCGTAGAACCATTCGGCGTTGCCGGCCACCACCTGCTGCCTCGAGGCGCAGCCTGTAGGCGTGCAGTCGTTGGGCACGTTGCCCGTCCTGTTGAATATGGTGTAGCCCACCTGCAGGAAGGCGCCGTTCGACAGACTCTCGCCGACCCAGAAGGCAGCCGAGCCCGAGCTTACGTTCTGCGGCGTTATCGTCTGTATCTGCACGCTGGCCCCGCCGTTCTGGCTTGCGGACAGCGACGCGGCCCTTACGCCGCTCTGGAACCAGTACTGGGCGCCGGCAGGATAGGCCATTAGCAGGAGCAGCAGCAGGGCGGCAACGGAGAAGAGCCTATACCTTCTCATAGTCAAGTCCTAGCTCATTCAGCTTCTTAAGTGTTTCCGCCTTCGCGGACGAGTTGAGGCTCTTCCAGTCCAGCACAGCGGCCTCGGGCCTCACGCTGCTCCTCTCGAGCGCCTGCGACAGCATGCCAAGGTTGTCGGTGCCGTCGGCGTTAGTTATTGCATGCTTTGGCATTATGTGCGAGAACGCATAGCCCTTATCCAGCGCCAGCCTGGTGAACTTGCCGGGATAGTGCGTGCCCCCTATGCCTATCACCACCTTCTCGTGCTCAGGCTCGCCGTCCAGGAACTGCGTCGCGGCGGCGAACACGGCATCGGCCACCTCGCCGAGCGCCTCCTCGTTGCCCGTTATCCTCTCATTGCCCCCCAGTTCAGCGAACAGGCAAGGTGTCCTCATAAGCGGCCCGTGGTGCGTAGCCTCGTACGTCTTCTCCACTTCCGCACCCTTGGCGGCCATGCCCCTCAGCACCTGCAGCATGAGGAGCGGCGTGGCTGTGGAAAGCTCCTTGGGTTTGCCTCCCAGCTTCGCCTCGTCGCCCCAGTTGCCCAGCGAGTGGGTGGTGAACGACGCCACGCCGGCCTGGCTGGCGTGCTTGCTCAGGAACACGATGGCTTCGCACACGAAGAGATCCGGTGCATTAGTATAAAGGGCGGGCTCGCCCAGCCCGTACACCACTATGCCTTCGCCCCTGTACTTCATCGGCCCTTCCGTAACCTCATCCAGGCCGTTCGACACGGCCATGTGCCTCGCCATGCGCACAGCGACGCCGTCCTGCGATGAGTACACTATGCCTATCAATCCAGCGCCTCAGTCTTCATGCACCCCAAGCTTAATACGCTTTCCAAGCGATAACCAGGTATGGCCGAGCTTTACATGTGCAGGATATGCAAGCTGCACTACACAAAGAAGGAGCTCGCTGACGCCTGCTTCGCCTGGTGCTCCACCCACGACTCGTGCAAGCTCGACATAGCAAGCCAGTCTGTCGAAGCCGGGGCGGCAAGAAAGGCCAAATGAGCCAGCCGGCGCCCGGCCCGCACGAGAGCGCGGCGCCAATGGCAACCGGACACGGCAGAGAGCAAACCATATATTAATACCTTTCGACAATAGTGTAACAAGGGGGCTTGGATGTTCGAGCTTAAGCTTGACAACGCGAAGTACTGGAGGGACTGCGTAGAGGCGATAGTGAGCCTTGTCGACGAGGGCATATTCACCGTGGGCAAGGACGGCATAAGCCTGCACGCGATGGACCCGAGCGGAATAAGCATGATCTCGTTCTTCATACCCAGCAAGGCGTTCTCAAAGTACGAGATAGACAAGCCCGTGGACCTCGGGCTGAACATGGACAACCTCAGCAAGGTGATGTCGAGGACCAGGGACGGCGAGGCGCTGATGATTAAGGAGAACGACGGCAGGCTGCTCATGGAGTTCATCGGCGAGAAGAGCAGGAGGAGGTACAGGCTCCACCTGATAGACATGAGGAAGAAGGAGGACAAGGAGCCAAAGGTGGAGTTCGACGCAAACATAGAGATGGACGGCGAACACCTGAAGAACGTGCTCAAGGACGCCTCGCTCATATCATCGTACATAGCGTTCAAGGCGGCCAAGGACCAGTTCGCGATAAACGCCAAGGGAGACAGCAGCGACCTGGAGGAGATGAACGAGGTCGACGGCGTTTCCGTGAAGAAGCTCGACGTGTCGAAGGACGCAGCGGCCACCTTCAACCTGGAGTTCCTTGAGAACATGGTGCGCTCCAACCCCGTCGGCAACCCGCTCACGCTCTCGCTGAAGTCCGACCAGCCCCTCAGGGTGTCGTACAACATAGGGGAGGCCACTGTGACCTACTTCCTGGCTCCGTACGTGGAGGAGTAGGCTGCTGGCGCTAGCGCACCCATATAAAACAGGCTTTGGGAATAACATTATGCAGTCCAGCGGCGAGGCGAAGCTCGATTTCGCGTACAAATACCCTTTCTCCAGCGAAGCCAGGGAGGTGGTTGCCGCTTCCGGCGAGACTGGCGTAAACGACAAGTACCTCAGGGCCGGCTTCTCGAGGCTGGAATCCGAGCTCAAGTACGGCGCGGTGCCTAAGGTGCGCGTAAAGGGGCTCAGCTCCCTGAAGCGCGAGTACGTGATGGGCTATGTCTACGCCAGGATGCTTGTGAGCGCGACCGGCAGCGACTACGCCATAGCGAGGTTCGCAGAGGCCGAGGCGAAGGGGGCCAGGGAAGCGCTTGATTTCGACACCAACGACAACATACTGGCTGCAGCAAAGGAGCTGGGCCTGGAGGCCACGGTGGGCAACGGCGCCTATTTGATGAGGGTGGAGAGGTATCTGTCCGTGCCCAAGAAGACAGACAGCATGAAGCTCGTGAACCAGAGGCTGGCCAACGGCATTGTGCGGCTCGACAGGAAGGAGATGCTGCAGCTCATGGAAGGCGCTGTGGAGCAGGAGATAAGGAGCAGGCTGCCGATAGAGAGGCTGAAGCTGCCCAGGCAGGTGGTGGAGATGGCTAAGGCGCTGAAGAAGTACGAGCCGAGCAGCACGCTGAAGGCGCCGGGCAAGGGCGCCTACGCCTGGATAGAGAAGCTGCTGGCAAGCCCCATAGCCGACGTGAGGCACAGGTCAGTGAACCTGATATTCGCCCCATACCTGGTCAACGTCAGGGGGATGGACGAGGAGCAGGCGGCGAAGATAATCACAGACTACATAGAGAAGTGCAAGCAGGTGAACCCGAACACCAAGATAAACGAGTCGTACATAAGGTACCAGTGCAAGTACGCCAAGAGGAAGGGCAGCAGGCCCATGTCGCTGGCTAGGGCCAGGGAGCTGCTCAGGGACACGGTAGACATAGGCTGATGCCATGAAAGTGTACGGAGCATGCCATGTGTGCGGGAAGCGGGCGAGCAGGAGCTGCAAGCTCTGCGGGCGCATCACCTGCGACGAGCATCTCGACCCGAGGACTGGAATCTGCGTAGTCTGCAGGCGCGGGAGGATGGCGGGCGTGTAGCTATCCTTCTGCGAAATCCGCCGCACCCTTGCCCTTGGGGAACGCCCTGCCCGACGGGCACTCCACCGGCAGGCCAATCTCCTCGGCTATCCTCATCATGTCCGGCATCTCGATGAGCCTCTCTGTGAAGAGCTCGCTGTACTCTATGCTGCCCAGCCTCGCCTTTTTCACAGTGAAGGTGATCTGCTGGTACATGCCGCTCCGCCTAACCCTTATCTTGGCGCTGCCCGCCTTGAGTATCTCCATCGCCTTGCTCGATAGCTCCATAGGTTCCACCGCTGGAACGACAGGATATTAACGATTTTCATTAATAAGTAGATGCATGGTGTACCAGTACCTCCAAATACTAGTTTTCGCCATAATAGCGCTGCTCATTCCTGTCGCCCTGCTCGCGATATCAAGGCTCATAAGGAAGAGCGGAAGGGGCAACGCGGTCACAGGCAAGCCCTACGAGAGCGCGGAGGAGCCGGTCGGCGAGCGCGTCGGCATGATGCGCGAGTACCTGCACTACCTAGTGATGTTCCTCGCCTTCGAGATAATAGCGGCTATCGTGATAGTATGGTCCGTGTTCCCGAAGCCGATGCAGGCAGCTGACGGTACGTATGTAATCGTCTTCGTTGCGGCTGGCCTCGCGCTCGAGGCGCTGCTCGTCGTGCTGAGCAGGAGGGCGACATGATGGAAGGAGAAGCGCCATACGACAGGGAAAGGTTCCTGGATGCCGAGCGGGAGATGAGCAAGCTGGTCGCGGAGTCTATGGAGAAGTACGGGGCGAAGCCGAACGTGCTCTTCGCAAAGCTCTCTGAGGCCACCAAGGCGATATCCAAGGGCATGGTCGACTGGGCCAGGATAAGGAGCCTCTGGCCGCTGCAGTTCGGCCTCTCCTGCTGCGCCATGGAGATGATGAACTTCGGCTCGGCGCGCATAGACGCCGAGCGGCGCGGCTATCTATTCTTCAGGGGCACGCCGAGGCAGGCTGACGTCATGATAGTGGCGGGCTGGGTCACCAAGTCGATGGCGCCTGAGATAAAGAGGCTCTACGAGCAGATGATGGAGCCCAGGTATGTCGTCGCGTTCGGGGAGTGCGCCACTTCGGGAGGCCCGTGGTGGGAGAGCTACAACATAATACAGGGCATAGACCAGGTGCTGCCGGTCGACGTGTACGCTGTGGGCTGCCCCCCGAAGCCCGAGAACCTCTACGCCGCTTTCATGAAGCTGCAGGATAGGATAGGTGGTAGGATTGAAGACTGAGCGGAACGAACTGCTTAACGGCCTTGAGGGGCTTTACTCGAAGGGCTATACCTACCTGGTCAAGATATACGCCGTAGACTACGTCAAGACCCTGGAGGCAGTTTACGTAGTCAGGAACATGGAGGAGGCGAAGGAGGAGAGGCTGGAGGTGGAGCTCGACCCTTCCGACGCCTGGGTGCCCAGCGCCATGCGCGTCTACAAGGCGGCAGACTGGTACGAGCGCGAGATGCAGGAGATGTTCGCGATCACGATAAAAGGCAGGCAGGCGGAGCGGCTGCTACTCGAGAAATGGAACGGCAGCGGGGCCCCGCTGCGCAAGAACTTCGCGTGGAGCGAGCCTTACGAGAAGATGAAATGAGCACAAGGATAAACATAGGGCCCGTGCACCCCAGCACGCACGGAGTGCTCCGCCTGGTCGCGGACATAGAAGGAGACACTGTGCTCAGAGTGGAGCCCCACATAGGATTCCTGCACAGGGGCGTGGAAAAACTGGTGGAGAACAGGATGTACATGCAGAGCCCCGCGTACATGGAGAAGCTCGACTACGCCGCACCCATGTCCTACGACGAGCTCTACGTGGCCGTGGTGGAGAAGGCCATGGGCGTAGAGGTGAAGGAGAGGGCCCAGTGGGTGCGCGTAGTGCTGCTCGAACTGCAGCGAATCGCCAGCCACCTGCTCTGGCTGGGCACGGCGGCCAACGACCTAGGCCAGTTCTTCACGCTTTTCATGTGGTGCATGAAGGACAGAGACATGATACTGCGCCTGCTCGAGAGCGCGTCAGGGGCGAGGATGTTCTACGTGAACATGCGCATGGGTGGCCTGGTCCAGGACCTGCCGCCCGGGTTCGGAGGGGGCGCGCGCGATGTGCTCGACTACCTAGAGAGGCGCGTAAAGAAGTACGAGGCATACCTGGAGAAGAACCCTGTGTTCATGGAGAGGACGAAAGGCGTGGGCGTCCTGGGCAAGGAGGATGCGATAAACCTAGGGGTCACCGGGCCGGTGCTGCGCGCGTCAGGCGTGGGCTACGACACCAGGAAGGACAACGCGTACTATGTTTACGGCAAGCTTTCGTTCAGGCCCCAGACCAGGAGCGAAGGTGACGTCTTCGCGAGGTACAGGGTAAGGATGATGGAGATAGCGGAGAGCATAAGGCTGGTGCGGGACGCGCTGGACAGGATGCCGGATGGCGATGCAATAGGCATGCCGGTAAGGCTCATAACTACGGGGGCGAAGAACAGGGAGGCCAGCGCGAGCAGGGAAACGCCGAGGGGCGAAGGCATAATGTACATGGTTGCGGACCCGCAGAGGCCGTACAGGCTCGCGATAAGGTCGCCCACCTTCGTGAACCTCGCTGCGCTTACGCACATCGCAAAGGATTGCAGGCTGGCCGACGTGTTCGCGATACTGGGGAGCCTGGACATAGTGATGGGAGATGCAGATAAGTAGCCTGCTAGCGATTGCGCCGTTCCTTCCGGCTTCTGCCAGCCCGGGCTCTGCGCTCGGGGAACTCGTAGGCATAGTGGAGTACGCCATAGCGGTAGCAGTAATCATAATAGTGTTCGACTACGTCTTCGGCTGGCTGGAGCGCAAGGTGGTGGCGAAGATACAGAAGAGGCACGGCCCAACGTACGCGGGCAAGTACGGCATACTGCAGAACATGGCGGACATACTCAAGCTGCTGTCAAAGCAGCACATGGCTCCCGCGAACTCTGACAAGCCTCTGTTCCTCGCGACGCTGCCCATAATGCTCGCGGTCACCCTGTTCCTGGTGCTGCTCATCCCGTTCTCGCCGACGCTCTCAGGCTCCAGCTCCGGCTTCGTGCTGCTCGTCGTGCTCGTGCTCGTGTCGTTCATGCCGCTGATGATATTCGTGAACGGGTTCGCGAGCGGGAACAAGTTCTCGGCGATAAGCGCGGAGCGCTCAGTGGTGATGCTGCTCAGCTACGAGATACCTCTCGTGCTAGTGGTGGCGACGGCCGCGGCGCTAGCCGGGGGCTACAGCCTCAACGGCATAGTGGGCGCGCAGTCGCAGCTCTGGTACGTGCTGCTCATGCCCATAGGCTTCGTGATATTCTTCATAGCGATGCTCGCGGAGCTCGAGAGGCCGCCGTTCGACATGCGCGAGGCCGACTCCGAGCTCATCGCCGGCTGGCTGACCGACGTGAGCCCGCCGTACTACGTGCTTGCGCTCTTCCTGGACTACTCGCGTATGCTGCTCGGAAGCATGCTTATAGCGATACTCTTCTTCGGTGGATGGGAAGGGCCCGTGCTGCCGCCGATAGTCTGGCTGCTGATAAAGGTATTCGCGATAGCTTTCTTCATAATGATAGTCAGGGCCACCATGGTGAGGATGAGGATAGACAGGCTCCTGCGCTTCGGCTGGCTGATACTGCTGCCGCTCGCGTTCGTTAATTTAATTGTTACATACGTATTGTTGATCGGGTGACCGAATGCTGAGACCGCTGCTGGAAAGCGTGAAGGAGCTCGGTGGAGAGCGCTTCACCGTGGAGTTTCCGGAGGAGCGGGAATCACTGGACGACAGGGAGCGCTACATGTTCAGGCTCGACATGGAGACATGCGTGAGCTGCGCGGCCTGCGAGCGCATCTGCCCGAACAAGACCATAACGATGGTCGAGGTGCTTACGGGCAGGGGCCCAAAGAGCATGCCGCAGATAGGCCTGGACCGCTGCCTCTTCTGCGCGCTCTGCGAGGAGGTGTGCCCGACCAAGTGCCTCACGCTGACCAAGGACTACGAGCTCGAGGCGTACGACAGGCGCGAGTTCGTGAAGAGGCCCGAGGAGCTCCAGGGATGACTATGCTGCCAGACGCCCTTCCCGCGCTGCTCGGCGCTATGCTCGTGATCTCAGGCATATTCGTGTTCGTGCAGCGCAAGCTGCTGCATGCGGTGACCGCGTTGGCCGCGGCGGCCGCGGTGAGCGCGCTCATGTTCCTGTACTTGGACCAGGCGCTCGTCGCCCTCCTCCAGCTCCTCATATTCATCGGCGGCCTGTCCACATACCTGATGGTTGCCGTGGCTGCAGAGGAGAAGTTCGTCAACATGCGCAGCGTTGCCTCGTTCGCGGCCGCGTTCGTGCTGCTGGGCGCCGTGCTCGCCGACGCCGTGTACGAGCTGCCCGCGCAGGCGTACGGCGGCACGGGCTTCGTGCAGCTCGCCGAATCGGCCATAGGGCAGTACTACGGCCTCATACTCGCCTCCATATTCCTGCTGTTCGCAGCCGCGATCGCGAGCGTGCTCGTGATAAAGAGGTTCGTGAAACTGGTGAGCTGACGCTGGACTACATTTTCCTAGGCGCTGTGCTGCTCGTGGCCGTAGCCCTCGCGGGGCTCATATCCGAGCGCCACTTCGTTTCGATGGTGCTTGCGGTAGAGCTGATACTCATGGCAAGCACGATACTGCTTATGTACTTCGTCGCCTACGGCAGCTCGCCGGGCCCTTCGGCAGTACCTATGCTCATAGCCATATGGGCGGTCGCCGCGGTTGAGGCCATAGCGCTCGTGACCCTCTACGTATACATGAAGGCGCACGGCTCGCAGTTCGACATGGGCAGGCTCGCGAAGCTCAGGTGGTAGCATGGACCCGTTGTTCCTTTTGTTGCCTTTGCTCGCCGCGATGGCAGCCGTGGCTGCTGACAGGAACGGCGCCAGGGCCAGGTACTATGCGCTCATCGGCTCGGCCCTGGGGCTCGCCATGCTTCCGCTCGCCGGCTTCGGCACGCACTCGCTGACGTGGTTCTCCGTAGGCGGCACCGCGATACAGATAACCACAAGCATAACGCCGCTGAGCTTCATGCTGCTCTTCCTGGTGCTGGCGATAGGCAGCCTGGTGCTCGCCTACTCTTTCGGCTTCATGGACCTGCCGAGCGAACAGAGAAGGTTCTACACAGAGATGCTTGCATTCGAGGCCGCGATGCTGGCGTTCGCCATGTCGGGGGGCTTCATACTCCTATTCATCGCGTGGGAGTTCCTCAGCCTCTCCAGCTACCTGCTGATAGGCTTCTGGCACGGCAGGGAGAAGGCGGTGGCGGCCGCAAGGAAGGCCATAACCATAGTGCTCATAAGCGACATCGCGCTGCTGGCCGCGGTGGTGATGTTCCTGAACGTGTACGGCACGCTCAGCTTCTCCTCGATACTTGCTGCCGGCATAAGCAGCAACCTGCAGCTCGCGGCAATGGCGCTCCTGCTCATAGCAGTGATAACCAAATCGGCCCAGTTCCCGATGCAGGAATGGCTGACAGATGCGATGGCAGGGCCCACGCCCGTTTCTGCGTACCTCCATAGCACCACAATGGTGAAGGCAGGAGTCTTCGTGGTGCTCGTGCTGCTGCCGCTGTTCTCGGCAGCCGGCATGATGCCTGCGCTTCTTGCGATAGCGGCAGTGACAATAGCGGTTGCCATAGCAGGGACCCTGCGCGAGCATCAGATAAAGCGCGTCATCGCCTACTCGACGGTGGAGGAGCTTGGACTCATACTGCTCGCTGCTTCTGTGGGCGCAGTCTTCGCGGCCATTTACTTCTTCTTTGCGCAGAGCTTCTACAAGTCGCTGCTCTTCTTCGGGGCCGGAAACTCGATGAAGGCAACAGGCTCGGAGGACCTCTACACGATAACAGGGCTCGGCAGCAGCAGGCTTGTCAAGTACACTGTGCTGTTCGGCGCGCTCTCCCTGGCGGGCTTCATACCTTTCGACGGATTCTTCGCCAACTTCGGCATAGCGTCGGCGTTTGCAGCCAACCTCGCTGCGTATGCGCTAATAAGCGCGGCCAGCCTTGCCACGAGCTTCTATATCTTCAGATGGTTCATGCTGCAGGACAGGAAGCCGGCGAGCGCGGCAGTTGCCACGGGCTTCCTGGGCCTGCCCAGAAGCATGACGTACCCTATGGCTGTGCTCGCCGCCGCCACTATTGCTGCCAGTGGCGCATTCTTCGTGTTCCCGAACGTGTTTGGGTTGCAGGGCATAAGCCTGCAAAGCTATGCCGGCGCGATCGCGGCTGTTGTCGAGACCGCTGTTGTGGCTGTCGGAGCGGTCGCCGCTGTCCTGTTCTACACGAGGAAGGCGAGGGTGAATAAAACAGCGGCCGTGGCCTCTGCTGCGCCGACGCGCATAACCATCGTGGCGGAGGCGACCAATGCGATATACGCGCACCTGGCCGCGTTCGTGGAGGCGGTTGCAAGGGGCTTCGCCTTCTTCGACGACTGGCTTATCTCCGCATACGACGTTGCAGGACACGTTTCCGTGCTCACAGGCTCGCGCCTGCGGAGGATAGCCTCGGGCAGCGTGAACACATACGTGCTCGTGTTCGCCATAGGCCTGGCGCTGCTTGCGATAGCTGTAGTGGTGGTATAGTGCTGCTCGACTACGCATTCATGGCCTCGGTCGCTGCGCTCGTGTTCGGCAGCGTGACGCTCAGGCTCGCCTCTAGCAAGAGGGCCATGTTCTGGTTCAGTAGCGTGGTGCTTGCCGTGATACTGGCGCTCACACTCCTGCTCCAGTACACCGGGGGCAGTGCCACGAGCATGGGTATCCTGTCATTCAACCCGTTCTCCCTGTTCTTCGCCATGCTGTTCACGGCCGGCGTGCTGCTCGTCAACACGCTCGCCTATGCGAGGGCCCGCGATTACGGCAACTTCGCCGCTCTCGCGGCGCTGGCTCTGTCGGGCATGTACCTGGTCGCGTTCGCCAACTCGCTGGTGTCGGTGTTCATAGGCCTGGAGCTCATGAGCCTGCCGAGCGTCTTTATGGTGCTGCTCTCAAAACGGGACTCTATGGAGGCCGCCACTAAGCTGTTCATAATGGCCGCGCTCTCGATCGCTACGCTCTCTATGGCCATGGTGCTCATCTACGGCGCGTCAGGCACGCTGTCCTTCCAGCAGGCTAACGAGGGCGCGCTGGTGGGCTTCGCTTTCGTGTTGTTCGTGGCCGCGCTGGGCTTCGAGGCGTCTGTCTTCCCGTTCAACGTGCTGCTGCCTGACGTCTACCAGGGCTCGGGCGCATACATGACGGCCATGCTTGGGGGTGTAAACAAGAAGGTGGGCTTCGCCGCGCTGCTGCAGGTGCTGATCCTGCTGTTCATAACGCTAAAGGCCGACTTCGCGGTAGTGGCGATACTGGCAGTTGCCACAATGTTCTACGGCAACCTGGTGGCACTGCTCCAGACGGACCTCAAGCGCCTCCTCGCGTATTCGTCGATATCGCAGGCGGGCTACATACTTTTAGGCATAGCTGTCGCGAACCAGGCTGGCGTAAGCGGCAGCCTCGTGCAGATATTCGCCCACATGTTCCTGTTCGTAGGCGCCATGAGCATAGTCGCCTGGCTGGAGAGCAAGGGCAGGAGCGACATAGACGGCACCCTGGGGCTGTACAAGGACAACAGGCTCATGGCGATAGCGCTGAGCATATTCCTGCTCTCGATGGTGGGTCTGCCGTTCACCACCGGCTTCGTGGGCAAGTTCCTCATATTCCTGAGCGCTGTCAACAGCGGGCTAGCCATACTCGCCATACTGGGAATAATCAACAGCGTCATCTCCATCTTCTACTACGCGAAGGTGCTCACCTCCATGTACACTGCGAAGGTGGGCGGCTACAGGATCAGGGTAGACGCGCAGACGCTTGCGGTAGTGGGCGTCTGCCTGGCGCTCACCGTGCTTTTCGGAGTGTACCCGCAGCCGCTGGTGCACCTGGCCGGCAGCGCCTCATCGTACCTGTTCGCCGCAGGCGCATAGGCGGATGCTAGCGCTTGCCGTACTTGCTGTAGAACGAAAGATACCTGCCCAACACGGTTGCCGGCGCTGAGGGCCTCGCCTTCTGTATTAGCGCGTATATGCTGTCTTCGCTTATCTCGAGCTCCTTCCCCGCCTCCAGGCTCTCCTCGAGCGTGTTGAGCTTCACCTGCCTGCAGATGTTGGAGATGTCGGCCCCGGTATAGCCCTCGGTCTCGTCAGCCAGCTTGTCGAAGCTCATGCCGCTTGCGAGGGGTGCCTTCTCCAGGTATTGCTGGAACAGCTCGGCCCTGCTCTTCTTGTCAGGGGGCGGAGCGTACACCAGCCTGTCGAAGCGGCCCGGCCTGAGCATGGCCGGGTCCAGGACGTCCGGCCTGTTTGTCGAAGCCACGACCACCACGTCGGTGACGTCCTTGAGCTTGTCGAACTCCTCCAGCAGCTCGCCTGTAAGTTGCAGCCCGTACTGCGACGCAGTGTCGCGCGAAGGCACCAGCGCGTCTATCTCGTCTATGAACACTATCGCGGGCGCGCTCTCCTTGGCCCTGTCGAATATGCCCTTGACCGTGGTGCTCGCCTTGTCCTGGCCGTACTTGGCTATGTCGTAGCCCGATATGGAGAACACCTTGACCCCGCCTATCTCGTTCGCCACAGCCTGTATGAGCATCGTCTTGCCAGTGCCTGGCGGCCCGAAGAGCAGTATGCCCTTGATGTTGCCTATGTCGTACTTCTTGAGCAGCGACGGGTGCACAATGGGTATCTCCACAGCCTCGTGGAGTGCCTTCTTGGCCTCGTCGAGGCCTATGACTTCGTCGAGGGTCACCTTCTTGACCTCCTCGATCTGCGTCTCGGGATGCATTCGCCTCTCGTAATCCACCTTGAACGTGTTGTATTCCTCGAGCTGGGCCAGGGATGTGGAAGGCTTGGTGTTCTTTATGGCCCTCACCACGTCCAGCATCTTTATGGCGAGCACCTCGTGCTTCGAGATTGCCCTTTCGCCGACCTCCCTGCTCACGTTCTCGCAGACGTTCTTTATGTCTGCCGGCGAGTACCTGCCTGTTATGCTCGCTAGCTTGGCGTAGTCCATGTCGCTGCTTACAGGCAGCTTCTTCAGGTAGTATTCGAACAGCTTCGCCCTCGCGGACTGGTCGGGGAGCTGCATGTAAAGTATCTTGTCGAAACGGCCGGGGCGCATGAGCGCAGGGTCGAGGAGTTGCGGCACGTTGGTGGCGCCAACTATCACCACATCGGATATCGTCTTGAAGCCGTCCATCTCGCTGAGCAGCGTCGTTATGAGCTCCCTGCCGCTCTGGCTCTCCTGCATCTCCCTCTTGCCTGCTATGCTGTCTATCTCGTCGAAGAAGAGTATGCACGGGGTGTGCTTCTTGGCGGTCGCAAATATCTTCGACAGGGTGCTTGCGCTCTCCCCTGGGTACGGTGATATCAGCGACGACGTGGACACGTAGTAGAAGGCAGCGCGGATGTCGTTGGCCAGAGCCCTCATTATCAGCGTCTTGCCTGTTCCCGGGGGGCCGAAGAGCAGCAGCCCCTTTGCCGGGCTCACGTTGTACGCCCCTGCAATCTCCCTGTGCTCGATAGGGGCGAGTATCGCCTCCTTGAGCTCGCGCTTCGTGCCCTCGTAGTTCACCACATCGTCAAGGGTCTCCGAGGTGCCTCTTGTAATGTCCTCGAAAGCTACGCCGAACTTGCCGAGTATGTCCTGCTTCATAACGTCAAGGGCCTGCACCACGTCCACATCCGATGCCTCGAGCACGAACAGGAATATTGGCGTCGCTACGAAGCTCACCACCACCATGAAATTTATGCCCGAGTGGTTCAGCAGGGAGAAGAAGAGGTAGGAGAGCACGAGCAGCGCGCCGAGCAGGCTCGACAGCGTGCCCTTGTACGCGTGCCTGCTCCTTATTGCGTAGCTGCTCATAGTGAAGGCCACGAAGAGCCAGACGAGCAGCTGCAACACAGTGTACTGTACCTTGTACGCCAGCGCAACTGCGGCATAGTAGAACGCGCTGAAGAGGTTATCCACGGCCTCGCCGCTGAAGAATCCGGCAAAGGCGCTGCTCCAGGCGCTGCCGAAACTGCCGAGCGTGGTTGGCGGGCTCGCGGCGGTCAGGTCGTTGACAAACGGGAGGCTGCTGAGCAACGCGTGCCCTTGCAATGGGCTGAACACGAACGGGCCGGAGACGGGCAGGTTCGCCATAGTGGATACTATGGCCACCACCACAAGCGCTACTGCGCCTATCCCGGCGCTCCTCTTGAAGCCGAGCGTCAGCACAGCGAAGACAAGGGCCGGCAGCTCCAGGTAAGCGCCCAGGTACGACAGCGGCAACACGCTCAGGGCCACGCCATAGGAGATCGTCCTGTAATTCTTGTAGCCAAGGAACAGCGACGCGCTTATCGCCAGGGTGGCGATCCAGGCGAGGAGCGGCGCCTGGTATATTATCATGGGCAGCGCGAGCAGCAGCAGGGCCATAAGGCCGAGCAGAGGCTGGAGGAACGTGAAGGCGAAGACCACGGCTATGAGTATTATGAACAAAGGCAGGGGGTAGAACTGGAAGGCGATGCCCATGCTTATGAAGGCGAAGCTCGTGGCGAGCGAGTCGTGGAAATTGCGGTTGCTGACAAGCTGCTTCGCGTAATCCTTGAGCGCGTATAGCGAAAGCGGCGTAATCCTGCGCCCGAAACCGGCTAATCCCAATCCCTTCTTCGGCAAAGCCAATACACCCGTGGGCAGGCCCGGGCTCGCTCCCGGCCGTCGCCTACAGTTAACTAAACCCAATATCTATTAATATTCCTAACAGGTATGATAATGGCTCCCGCAGTAGCTCAATGGTAGAGCGCTCGCCTGTAGTTTGATACTGACGCACGAGTCAGAAAGCGAGATGTTGCTGGTTCGACTCCGGCCTGCGGGAAACTAATTTAAGCTGCAGGTAGAGAACATAATACGCCTTGGTAGTGTAGTGGTCTAGCATACGAGCCTGTCACGCTTGTGACCCGGGTTCGAATCCCGGCCAAGGCGCTTGCGGTTGCGCAAATGGTGGAATCTTGCTGAAAGAAAGTCTCCTAAGGGTCGGGGCGGTAAGATACGGGAGTTTTAAGCTAAGGTCCGGGGAGGTAAGCGACACTTATGTGGACATAAAAGGCGCCATAACCAATCCTGAAACCCTGGAGGAAGTGTCGTCGCTGCTGGCGAAGAACGTATCCGCCCCTAAGATTGCGGGTGTGGAACTCGGAGCTGCGCTCCTCCTTCCTGCCGTGTCCGCAAAACTAAACCTGCCTTTCGTGGTGATCAGGAAGGAGCAAAGGGCCCACGGAATCGAGGATCGTTTCGTAGGCAAAGTGAATGCCGGCGAGAGTATTGACTTGATAGAGGACGTGGTAACCACAGGGGGCTCTGTGTTGGAGGGCGCAGCGCTGCTCAGGAAAGAAGGCGCTATAGTGACGAAAGTGATCTGCGTCGTGGACAGGGAACGCGGAGGCGCGGAGCTGCTTAAGGAGAACGGGATGCAGTTAATTAGTTTAGTAACGCTATCCGGCCTGAAACGGTAGAGACGCAAACAAAGCGTTCTTTTTACGGGGTGGACCAGCCGCTCCCGAAGGCGTTCGTTACTCGCTTCCATTCTTCTTTATGCAGATAAATCAGTTGTTTGCATCGCTTTAAAAGAGTTAAACTTTATATCGGCTTGAGGGTGGTTGGGATGGCCGAGGAATCAAGCACAGGAAGCGGACCTGGCAGGAGGGCGTACGCCGATTTTGTTTCTTTGAACGGTCGCATGTCGCTCACCGTGAAGGACATAATGAACGCGCCAGCTGTCTCGGTCACCGAGAAGACCAACGTGCGCGCAGTGGCCAGGCTGATGAAGAAGCACAACGTAGACTCTGTGATCGTCGTGGATAAGCACGAGACGCCGATAGGCATAATCACCGAGGGCGACATAGTGCACAGGCTCGTGCCCAGCTGGCAGAGCAGATGGTTCATCAAGGCGAAGCACATAATGAGCAAGCCTGTGATCACGGTCCTGGCAGACATAACGCTGGCCGAGGCGGTGAAGAAGATGAACGAGCACAAGGTCAGGAAGCTCTGCGTTGTGGACGGCGAGAACAAGACCGTAGGCCTGCTGTCCGCCGGTGACATAACGGAGAGCGCGGGAGACATGATAAACATGCTCCAGGAAGTGATACGCACCATCGACGCCGAGGGCATAGCGCAGCGGTTCTGAGCCTAGGCCGCGAAAGGCGCCAGGAGCACTCCGGGAAGGATGCCCAGCACTATGGTCGACGCCGCAAGGAACAGCATGGCCGCAAGTATGGCCCTGCCCGGGTAGGCGAACGGCGACGTTCCCTTGGAGGAGTTCATTATCGAGCGCTCGATTATCCAGAAGAGCACAGCGCCCATTATCAGCACCGCCGCCAGCGGCACGACCCCGAACCTCCCGAACGCGTGCACGGCGCCTGAGAACACCAGCAACTCCCCCACGAAGCCGGCCGTTAGCGGTATGCCTATGGTCGCGAACGAGCCGAAAATGAACGAATAGGCGAGCACAGGAGTGTTCCTTATCGCTCCCTTGAGCTTCGATATCAGCAGCGTGCCGTAGGCTTCGTCAAGCGCGCCGGCTACAAGGAAGAGCAGCGAGATTGCTATGCCGTGGCTCAGCATCAGGTACAGGCCGCCCTGCACGCCCAGAGTGCCTATCGCCGCTATCCCGAACGACGCTATGCCCATGTCCAGCATGCTCGCGTATGCTATCGTGCGCTTGATGTGCACCTGCTTGACGGCGACAAGCGCGCTGTAGAGCGCCGAGAAGCCGAGCAGCGCGGCTATGTATATCGAGTAATCCGACGCCACGGGCAGCATCAGGAACATGAGCAGCAGGCCGTAGCCGCCGAACTTCGGCAGTATGCCCGCCAGCACCATGCTGCCTGTGGTTGGCGCCTCGGTGTACGCGTCTGCCATCCAGCCATGGAACGGGAACACGGGCAGCTTGATAAGGAACGCGAGCAGCAGCAGGGCCAGCGCGAGCACCTGCGTCCCCGCGGGTATGGAGAGCGATTGGGAGAGTATGCCAGCTATGCTGAACGTGTTCGGCGCCGTGCCCGAGTACACAACCATGACGCCTATCAGCAGCGCCAGGCTGGCCGCTATCGAGTAAACCAGGAACTTCATCGCAGCGTAGCGCCTGTCGTAGCCTCCGAATATGTATATCATGAAGAACATGGAGACTTCGCTGAGCTCGAAGAACAGGTAGAAGAAGACAAGATTGCCGGAAAGGAACAGGCCGAAAGCGGAACCGGCGACGAGCAGGAAGAGCGTGTTGTAGATCCTGCGCGACTCCTTTATGAAACTGCCAGCCGCCATGGCCGACGCGAGCAGCACTACGGCCGACATCACCACGAATATGTCGCTGTACTGGGTCAGCGAGAAGACCAGGCTTATGCCCAGGCTGCTAATGTACGGAAGCGTGAACGAGAGTTGAGCGAACCCCTGGCCCAGGCCCGAGGCGACGGCGGCTAGCGCGAGCGCCGAAGCGAGCAGCGTTGCCGCGAGGACCACATTGAACGAATGGCGCTCGGGCACCAGGAAGAGCGCTATTATCGAGAGGAACGGCACGAAGACGACTAGCGCAAGGAGAGGGATCATCTGCCCAACTTGAGCAGGGATAGGGTTTGCACTTATTTAAAATGTGCTGCGCGCTGCGCCGAGGCGTGCGCTCAGTAGACCACGTCTATGCTGTCAGCCGGGAAGCCGAGCGTGACAAGCTCCTTCTTCGCGGCGTCGAGGTGGTCGCCCTGCAGCTCTATCATGCCGTTCTTGTAGGAGCCGCCGCA
This sequence comes from Microcaldota archaeon, assembly GCA_021792095.1. Lineage (GTDB taxonomy): Archaea > Micrarchaeota > Micrarchaeia > Micrarchaeales > CABMGC01 > JAJYVH01. Next base: position 230,263 of record JAJYVH010000001.1, read on the forward strand.
GGCGAGCCTGTTCTTGAGCTCCTTGGCAGTCCGCTCGAGCTCGTCGCCACCCAGGCCTTCGACTATGGTTATGAACTTCCTGAACTTGGCCTTTGCCTTGTATATCTTTATGTGGCCGGTGGACTCCCTGTCCAGTATGTCGCATACGCAGAGTTCCTTCGGCAGACCGCACTTTGGACACATCTCGGGCATTAGTTGCTGACACCTTTCTCCTTCAGGAGAGTGAGAATCTGCGCTACGGTCCTGCGCATCTCCTTCACCTTGACCTTCTTGCCCTGCACGCCGGTGGCCGCCACCTTCCTCTTCTCCACGCTGAGATCGAACTGCAGCTGCTGAAGTCTGCTCTTCAGCATATCGGCACTCATGCTCCTTAGATCCTTGATGCGCATTACGATACCCTTTTGCATTCCCATATATTTATTACTTTGCGGTCTCTGGCTCCTTGGGCGCGTCGGCCTTCTGTGCTTCCTGCCTGGGCGCTTCGGGCGCCGGAGTCACGGGCTCTACGGCCTGCACTACTGCTGCCGCTTCCTTAGGCATGCCGTTCGCCTTGGGCTTGGGGCTCGGGAACACAGTGCCCGGCTGAACTATCCTCACCACTACCCCGATGGCGCCGTACTTGGGATACGATGCCACGTGCGCCTCGTCCACGAGCTTGACCACGTCGCCGGCCTTCGGTATGTAGCCAGACCTTACCTTGATCTGCTTCGCCTTTGCTCCCTTCGCTGCGAGCTTGCCAGTGGCTATTATCTCGGCACCCATGGCCCCGTTCTCCAGTATCGACCTGAGCGTGGAGTGCATAAGGCCCCTCGCGTTCGCGCCGCGCTCCAGCGCATCTGCTATGTGCCGGGCCACCAGCCTGGGCTCGAGCATCTCGTTCCTAACCTCGGCCACGCTTATCTGCGGGTTATCGACGTGGAACTTGTTCTTTATGTCCTGCGTTATCGCGTCTATGGTCTGCCCTCCCCTGCCTATGACCCTGCCAGGGTTGAGCACGTAAACTGTAATCCTGGTTATCACCGGCGTCTTCTGTATGTCTATCCTAGAGAAGCCAGCCCTGACCAGGGCCTTCTCCAAGTACTTCGATATCTCGTGCTTCACGAGGGCATCTTCTATGAACTTCTTCTCGACTACCATCCGTTCACTTCGTTTGCGCCTGCACCTCCTGCGCCTTGGCCTCCTGCTTCGCTTCCTGCCTCTTTTCCTGCGCCTCCTGTCTCTTTTCCTGCTTCCCTTGCTTCCCCTGTTTCTCCTGCTTCTTCTTTTGGGCATCGGCCCTTGCCGCTGGCTTCTTGGCAGGTTCCTTTGGAGCAATCCTTTCCTTAAACCTTATGCCTTTGCGCATACTTTCGGTAAGCTGCTCGAGCTCCTTGCTGGCCACGCCTATCTCCACCTTCGCGTACTCGAGGTCGCTGTGCACCCTGGCCGGGAAGCCGTACCTGCCCCTGCCCCACGAGAGCGAGCCCTTAGATGGGTTGCGCCTCTCTATGTGCGTCTTGTTGGCTGACGCGTGCACCACGTAAAGCGCATCTGTGTCGAGGCCCTTGTTCGCTGCGTTGGCCATGGCGTTGAGCAGCACCTTCCTCGCCTCCCTAGCGGCCTTCACCGGATACGCGCCCTTCTTCCCGCCCAGCTCGTGCCTGGAGCCCAACCTCTTGTTGAACCTCTTGAACGGTATGGCGGTGCGCATGTCTGCAACGCGCTCCAGCAGCGCCACAGCGTCGTCCGCCTTCATGTAGCGTATCTCTCCGCAGACCTGCGTGAGGTCCTTGAAGCTCGCGTCTATGTCCTTTCCGTATGCCAGAGCTATGTCGTCCCTGCCTATGTTAATCGAGTATCTCAGCATCACTTCACCGCCAGGAACTTGCTTCCCTTGGTCGCCCTTATACCGGGCGCGGAGTGCAGCACGCGCTTGGTCGTGTACGCGAACTCGCCGAGCCTGTGGCCCAGCATCTCGGGCGTTATGAGGAGCTCCTTGAAATCCTTGCCGTCGTGCACAGCGAACTTCATGCCTATCCATGCGGGCAGTATGACTGCCTGGCGGGCGTGCGTCCTTATCGTCTTGCCTGCGCCCTGGACCTTAGCCTTCTCTATCTTCTTGAGCAGCAGCCTGTATTCCAGCCCCATGCGCTTGATGGCTCGCCTCTGCCTGGAGTTGACCAGCTTCGCGAAGTTGTCTATGCTGAGCTTCTGCAGCTCCTCGACAGTCTTGCCCCTGAACGTGAACACTCTTGGCACTCTAACCCCTCTTCTTCCTTCCGACGCGCCTCGCCGCTATGTGGCCGACCTTCCTTCCTGGCGGCGCGTTGCGCGACACCATGCTCGACTTGCCCTTGTGGTGCTGCTTGCCTCCGAATGGGTGGTCAACAGGGTTCGACTTAACACCCCTTATCTTGGGCCACATGGCGTTTATCGCATGATGAATATAATGACTCTTGCCCGCCTTCATTATTGGCTGCGACTGGGCTCCGCCCCCTGCAACAACGCCTATCTGCGCCCTGCACCCAGGATTGAAGTCCACCACCCTCTTCGAGGGCAGGAGCACAGAGACGGAGTTGGGCGAGTGCGCGACTACGGTAGCATAGTTGCCTGCCGCGCGCGCGAGCTTGCCGCCGTCGCCAGGCCTGACCTCGACATTGTACACGAGCATGCCGTCGGGTATGTCGCTCAGCTGGAGTATGCTGCCTATGCCCAGCGGCTGGGCATCGCCCTCGTGTATCCTTGAGCCCACCCTTATGCCCTCACTAGCCAGGAGATACGATTCGGTGTTGTTCTCGTAAAGCACCTTCATCAAAGGCGCGCTGTGGCCCGGGTCGTGCAGCAGCTCCACCACCTCCCCGGTGAGCCTCTCTCCCTGCTTCCTGTTCGTGAACATGACGTCGGCCTTGAACGTGTTGGGGGGCTTCATGAATGCGTTCGTGCCCCTTCCTCTCCTTTGCTGACGCAGGTTCTTGCCCATTCTATTACCCTATCACACCAGCTTCAGCTTCAGTGCTATGTCACTGGCCTTGAACTGCTTGTTGAGCGTTATGTATGCCCTCTTCCTGTTCCTCGGCTCGTTCATCACGTTGACCTTGTCCACCTTGACCTTGAATACTTCCTCAAATTCCTTCTTCACCTGGTCCCTGGTGGCCCGCGTGTCTACTATGTAAGTGATAACGTTGTTCCTCTCAATCATATTTATTGCTTTCTCCGTGGCCAGTGGGAACATCAGCGCATTCATGATATCGCCTTGAACGAGCGGACGCTGCTCGCTATGCCGTCCTTTACGGCCTCGAGAGCCGCCTCTGACCAGAGTGCGAGCCTCGGCTTGGCGCCCGGCGCCATCGAGGACACGCGCAGCTTGTCCACGCCAAGTGCTTCCACGCCCGGTATGTTCCTGCACGCCCTAGATACGGCGCTCGCGTCCTTAGCAAGTATGACCACGCTGCTCCTGAAGTATCTCCTCTGCACCTTCCTCCTGCTGCCTACGGCAAGCCTTGGCGAGTGCGATCTCTCCAGGTCGTCAGAGATGCCGAGCGATTTCAGCACGGAGAGCAGCTCCTTGGTCTTCGATATCTTCTCTATGTCTGAGGACACGACGAGCGGCAGCTGTGCGTTTGCCACCCTGTACTGCTGCTTCACCAGTTGCGCGTCTGCCGTTGCCGCCACAGCGCTCTCCAGCGCCCTCTCGTACTCCTTCCTGTTTATGCGCTCGATTATGGTCTTTTCCACGTGGTGCGGATGCGCGCGTCTTCCCTTCACCGAGGAAGGTATGCGCCTAACCGCCCCCATGGCTCCTTTAGCGAGCCTCTGCCTTGGCCTGGGCGGCAAGCCTATGTGCCTCTGCGTCCTGTAGTTGCCCAGCCTTCCTGTATACGAGGCCGACGTCTCCATGCCGGCGCCCAGATAGTGGCCCTGCGGCTGGTGGCCGAGGCTCTGCTCGGCGAGCAGCGCGCGCCTGACTATGTCTGCGTTGTATTTTGTATCGAAGACGCTGGGCAAAGTCAGCTTCCTGCCCGCGCTTCCGTTAGTTTGATACACCTGCGCCTCCACATCAAGCACCCTGTTTAGAAGTCCTGGAAACGTAAAGCACGTTAGGAGCCTGCTCCTTGCCCCTGTGCCTTATCGCCTTCCTTATGCGCATCAGCCTCTTGGCGGTCCCTGGCAGCGAGCCGTCCAGAAGCAGGTATTCGTTGCGCAGAAAGCCGTAATTCAGTATGCCCCCAGCCGGCATGACGTCGCCTGCATCCTGCTCTGCGCCCACCTTGAGAACACGCTTGTTTAGCTCCGTCCTGTAGTTGAAGCCCATGTGCCCTGCCATTGGCACTCCGAACTGCACCTTCGCCGGGTGCCACGGGCCGAGCGTGCCGACGTGCCTTATCTTTCCTGTCGCCTTGTGGTACTGCCTCGCCACACCGAACCTCTTGATAGGCCCTTCCCAGCCCTTGCCCTTGCTTATGCTTATCACGTCTACAAAGTCGCCGGGCTTCAGCATATCCTTGGCCTTGAGTTCGCTACCGAGCAGCTTCTCCGCGAAAGCGAAACCTGTTTGTGCGTCCTTGCCTCCGAGGCGTATCTCAAATCTGACAAGCTTCTTGTTGCCGGTGCCCAGCGTAGAAGCGTCGGCATAGGCCAGAAGCGCAACAGCCTCGCATTCGGCGACGTGCTTCTTCGCCTCATCGACGCTTACGTTCCTTGTTTCCTTTATCCCGAGTCTCTGCGCGGCGTTCTTGTCGTAAACCTCGTAGGCCGGCTGCCTGTACAGGTATTTCTTCTTGTAGAGCCTCACGCCGTACACGAATGTCTTCGGGACAGCTACGAGCGTGGCCGCCCTGGCCACCTCTTGTCCCTTCGTAGGCGACAGCGAGTCGTCTATCATCGACACATGGGTCATACCAGCCTTGAAGCCGAGCATGGAGGTCACCTCCGGCTCCTTGCTCTCGGGCCAGTGGCGCATTCTTGGCAGTGGCTTTTGGGCACGTCTGTGGTGCCAGAACTCCATTGAACCTCGGCGAGGCATAACTGCACACTTAAAAATAGCCTATGCAAACGGGCTTTTTACGCCTGAAATGACAGAGCTAATGCACCTTTTGGCATTAGCAGATTTATAAGCGTTGGCGTTTTGCGGAAGGGAGCAAAACACAGGGCAGCCTGACGCCGCGACTGGCGCATTTTGCTAGAAATGCTTAAATAAGGGGCTACAGATTGAGAAACGTGGTCCTGTGATCTCTGACAACTATAGGCACTTTGCCGGAAGCATAGGTGAGAAAGCGAAGAACGGAGAGCCGGTACTGGCCCAGCTGATGCGAAGCGAGGAGCGCGAGGAGCATCGCTCTGCCGGGAGCTGGCACGGCACACAGACAGTATACTATCCGAAGATCACGATAGTGATAGGAAGGATAGCGAACAACACTCACGACGCCAACAGGGTGATGCCAGGCAACGAATACAATATCGTGTTTGCAGATTATGTTGTCGATGCGAAGAGCGGAGAAAAGCTATACAACTACTGGCTCAGGCACACGCTGCCGGAGAGTGTGTTCTCTTCCCAAAAAGCAGACCTGGAGATAATCAGGGTGGCCGATCCGGTAGAGCTGAATAGGCACATCGAAAGGAAAAGCGAGGAATTCAGAATGCGCTTCGCTGCTGCAGGCGGATACCGCCTGAATTGGGGTACGCCTGAATGGAAAATACCGGCCATGGTGCTGTACCTGAACACTGACGCGATTGCGCAGTATATGCTGCGCAAGTATGGCGCGGCGAACATCCACCCTATTTTCAGGGAGTTGAAGATGGAGTTGCCGAGGAATGCGCGGACGCAGAAGGCCACCGCACCAGGCAGCGCATAAGCTGCATTGCCGCGCAGCCTAAGCCCGCACCGCGGAGCGCCTAGACTGCCCGATTCGACCGGCTCCGTGTTTCCCGCCCAGCAGCGACCCGACGCTGGCCACAACACCCATGCTCTTTATCGCACTGCCAAGCGATGCGAAAAGGGCGACAGCATCGTCGGCCTCCGCACTCAGCCTTAGCGTGTTGCCCCTGGCGCGGAAAGACACGCTGCCTCTCCTGTGCATGGTGCCCATTCCGATGACCTTCACGTACTCGGCCGCTGGCCTGTCGAGCCTTATGCTTAGGATTGCACGCTGCATGCGCATCATGAGTTCCTGCTCTGCCCCGACTTTACACTAGGCCTGTTCCAGCTTGTGCCGAAGCCCTTGTTCACCAGCCCCCTGTGCTTCCTGCCTGAGCTAGTGAGCCCGCGCGACGCCCTGCCCCTCTGCGCCACTACGCCAGCATAGCTCCTGTCTCCGAGCACGCTGGGATGCGTGGCGTCGAGCAGCACCACCTCGAAGAACTTGTAATCGCCATCCTCGCCTACATAATAAGAGTTGAGCACCTCGCAGTTCGTGAATTTGGCCGCGGCGCGCTCCTCGGCCACGGACTGGAGCGACTTCCTGAAAGCGTAATAGCGCCCTTCCTTGGAGGGCTTCCTCCCCGCGGTTATCTTACCTCTGTGGCTAAGGCCCCTCCTGACGCGCACCCGGGCGACCACCACTCCCTGCTTGGCCTTGTAGCCGAGTTCCCTGGCCCTCGCAACGTTGGTGGGCTTCGCGACGCGCTCTACCGGCGCCTGCCTGCGCCAGGCGGCTATGTGCTGCTTCAGTTCCTGGCTCCTCTCGCTGTACTCGTTCCTGAATGTCCTGTTTATGTACTTGTAAGAGTTCATCCTCAACACCTCAAGGACAAGATTGCCTCAGCGCGCAGTAAGCACATCTGCTAGCCCTTTAAGGTATAAATAGGTTGCTGCATACGTTGGCAGTGTAACGGCCTCCTCCTTGTACGGGCCGAACGTCTGCCCGTTCAGCACTAGCGCATACTTCGAGCTCGCGCGCACCCGCAGCTCTCCCTTCCCGAAAGCGATCGCGTCCTTCAGCGGCTCGAACGCGCCGAGCGCCGCCATCGAGGGCAGCTTCCTCGCCACCAGGCCTGTGCCGCCGTGGATCGTGTTGGGCAGGCGTATCAGGTGGCTGGGCTCCCTGGTGACGTTCCTGTCTATCTTGTTGCCCTGCTTCACCTCCTGCGTGTGGAGCAGCGTGCTAAGCACGTCCTGCCTGTTGGGTATAGGGTGGAAGTCCCAGTTGCCCATGCCCACCTGCTCCCTCACAGCATCGTGGTGCCTGAATATCCACGAGGCGGTGTCCTTGTCTATGCCGAGCGACGTCATCGCCTCCTTGCTGAGCGTTGCCTCGAGGAACGCTTTCGCCACCTTGCCCCTCCAGCCGCCGTCTGACGGCGAGGGGCCCAGCTGCTTGCCCCTGGCGCCGACGCCCGCATCCACCTTGAAGAATGCATCCGTGTCTATGCCGTTGCCGAATACATAGTCGCTTATCTCCTCCCGTGCCTGGGCGCCGAGCTTCAGTATCCTAGGGTCGCGCACATGCACGTGGTAGCCCCTGTTGCCGCTGAAGTTCACCTCAATCTCCTTCTCGGAGAAACCGAAATCAGGGACGAGGAAGTCCTCGACGAGCTTGGTCACCTCCTCCTTCGCCGCCACCAGGCACTTCTCGCAGATCCACTCCTTGCCGTGATCCAGCTTGCATTGCGTGGGTATGTCGTTGGCGTCTATATCGAACCTCAGCTCTGAGCCCAGCCACTCCTTCCGCTCCATGGGCCTGGCGTCTGGAAACCTGTAATAGGCGGCCGAGTAATCGGCGAACGGAGGCCCGTTCTCCACAAGGTACTTGTCCAGGTCGGCCGGCCTCTTGAATGCGATGTGCCGGAACGCTATCTTCGACTCGAAGGAGCCGAAGGCGAACTCGCGCTGCTCCACCCTGTCCGGCGAGAGGCCGCGGTGGAATCTGTAGTAGCCCTTTATCAGCTCGGTCACTATCTTGTTGCCTGCCTCTGACACGATTAGAGTAGCCGTTCAGGTTATAAATAGGTTAAACACAATGCTCTCTCGTGGAAGAGATAAAGCAAGTGATAGTCATCAGGAAGGACCTGGGCATGGGCGTGGGCAAGACGGCGGCCCAAGCGGCGCACGCCTCGATGCTCAGCTATGCCGAGGCTGCCAAGAAAGATCCTGAGATGGCAAAGGCTTGGCTCTCGACGGGACAGAAGAAGATAGTGCTAAAGGTTGACGATGAGGCAGCGCTTGAGAAGCTCTACAAGGCGTTCAAGTACGAGAAGGTGCCCTGCGCGCTAGTTGACGACGCCGGACTCACGCAGCTGCCCCCGGGCACCACTACGGCGCTGGGCGTAGGGCCCGACCTGGCGGCCAGGATAGACAGGTTCACCAAGCCGTTGAAACTGCTGTAGTGGGAAGTTAAAGCCAATACATATAAAGACAGGCGTCTGAAGCACGATGTGGTAAAATGGCGGGACTCGACGACAGACCAGCCAGATATAGCGTTTCTAAAACACAACAGGCCACCGATTCCAAAGACGCTGTGTCTTTGTTGAATGCGCTTGAAAATGTGCGGAGGGATGGCCTAATTCCTAATTATGTTTTGGTTGGCACTGACGTGCGGCACAGGATAGGCAAAGAAGGCACTTCAATAGAGATGACAGTCACTCTGAGCGCAGACAAGGACAGATTTACGGAAGATGGATTTCGGGCTGCGGCCGAGAGGATATTCACTTACTTATTCATCTCTAAAATGATAGAAAAGGAGGGCGATGTTGATCCCTGGCCAGAAACCCCAAGGAGGCCAGAGCACACCGTATACTGATCGCCCGATGCAGAATGCGTTTGCCGCTGCGGCGCCAGGGGAGACGTATTATCACACGAAAGTCAGCCAGTCAGAGAATTCCTCATTCTGGCCCGTGACTGCATCGTAGTAGGCATCCAGAAGCATTCTTGTTATGGGCCCTGTCTTGCCGTTGCCTATCCTGCGCGAGTCGACAGAGACTATGGGCGTAAGCTCAGCCGCAGTGCCTGTGAAGAAGATCTCGTCGCTCGTGTAGAGCTCCTCCTTGTGGACGCCGCGTTCCTCGACTACCAAACCCTCGGCTTCGGCCAGCTTGATTATACTGTCCCTGGTTATGCCCAGCAGTATGTCGGCGTCCTTCGAAGGGGTAACGAGCCTGCCGTCCTGCGCAAGGAATATGTTCTCTCCAGGCCCCTCTGCGACATAGCCGTCGTGCGAGAGCAGTATCGCCTCGTCGGCCCCGGCCCTCTTCGCCTCCATCGAGGCGAGTATCGAGTTGAGGTAGTTGCCGCTCCCCTTCGCCTCGGGGGGCATTATAAGCGAATTAATCCTCTGCCACGACGACACCTTGCACCTTATCCCCTTGTTCTTGTTTGCGAAGTAGCTGCCGAACGGCACTGCCGCTACGGCCACGCTCACCTTCTTGCCCGCAGGGCTGAGGCCTATTTGCTGGTCGTTGTAGAAGCCGAAGGGCCTTATGTAGCACGCGTCGAGTTTGTTCTTGGCCACCGTGCTTACGATTGCGTTATGCAGCCTCTTCCTGTCCACGGGCAGTTTCATGCCGTAAATCTCGGCTGTGTTGAAGAAGCGCCTGACATGGTCGTCGAGCCTGAAGATAGCGGTGCCTTTCTTTGCCTCGTAGGCCCTTATGCCTTCGAATATTCCGCTGCCGTATTGCAGCGAGTGGGTGAGCAGGGGCACAACCGCATTTTCGTAGTCCACGAACCTGCCGTCGAGCCAGACGTAGCGATTTGATGCCATGAGGAAATATGGAGCTAAAGATTAAAAGCAGTATCAACGGCTGGGCGCAACGCGCGGGGCGCTGCTAACCCGAGTGCGCGCGCGGAACGACGGAGGCGCACTCACTTCAAGTTGCCGCTATTGGCAAACCCCGGTTTCGGGGCATCGCGCCGCACCGAAGTCAGCTCAGGGTCCACGCCCCGCTTGCTTTCCTGCTTCGCTTCAAACAGGAGCTGCTGCACTACAGCGCTTCTTTTGTATCTGTTCATGCTTTCTCACCTCGCACATATAGACTCGGAACGCCTCCAGTCCCTGCTCGGTCATCCTGAGAGGCTTGTATCCCTCACCCTTCTCCGTGAATTCCACCACACCCTCCTTCTGAAGCTTCTTCAAGCAGTACCACACCCCGCTGCGCGATATGTCGTAGGCGGAGCAGACGTAATCTACGAAGCTCGTGGCAGTGGACCCCCAGTCCATGCCTATTTCGGCCAGCAGCCACGCCTCCTTGCCGCTGAGCCTGAACACTTCAAGAGCATAGCTAATTTGTTTACCCACTTGCATAAGAGCACCAGGAAAAAAGAACTTTGTGCGCCCTTAAGCAGTGGGCCTGTCCTTATTCACGTAGCATGTCAGGAGCATGCTGCCGGCTATCACGGAGAAAGAGTCCGCCGGCTGCCATAGTCCCTGACCGCTCTGCATAAATACACTTGCGTTCATATCTATCGACAGCAGTATTTAAAACTTTTGTACAAACTGGTGTGTGCTTGCTTTTGGAAACAGAAGTCCCGTTGCTCTGCCTTGTCTCGGTTACTGTGCTATACGCTGCCTTCGACCTGTTCAACAAGCGCAACGTGCCCGACGTCTTCGCCTACGCGAGCGTGGCGCTTGGTATCGTAGTCACGCTCGTTTACGACTCAAGCGTGCTCCTGGAGAGCCTGCTCATAGCCGCATTCATAGCCGCGATAGGCTACGTGGTGTACAAGCGCGGGCTGTGGGGCGCCGGCGACTACTTCGAGCTCGTAGCCGTCAGCCTGCTGCTCCCGGTGCAGCCGCTCCCGCTCCTCGTGCTCGCCAACCAGTTCGCGCTGCCCTTCATACTCTCCGTGTTCATAGCCACTGGCTTCGCCGCTCTGTGGACGGTGCCCACATACTACCTGCTCGTCATAAGGAGGAAGTGGAGCAGGAAGATGAGCGAGAAGCAGATGAGCTACGGCCTGCTCCTTTTCTTCCTGTACATATCGCTGCTCGTCTTCATATACGCCACAGTGGGCCTCACACTCGGCAGGGCGCTACTGGTGCTCGCGATCGCGATACCGTCATCGGTCACGATGATGTTCGGGGACGAGATAACGGCAAGGATGGTGAAGCGCGTGAGCGCAAAGGGCCTGGAGGAAGGCGACATAATAGCGGTCAACATGATGAGCGCCAGGGAACGCAAGGCGTTCTCGGTGCACGCCGCTTCGGGCAGGCTTGTGACCAAGAGGCTGATGCGCGAGCTCGAGGGCATGCGTAGCACGCTGCCCGTGTACAAGAACGCCGCCCCGCTTGCTGTCTTCATACTCATGGGAACAGCCATATCGCTGCTCGTGGGCAATGTGGCCCTCTTCATAATATAGATCAGGGGTAGAGCAGGTCGAGAAGCCCGCTCTCCGTTTCCTGCGACATGAGCTCCTGCTTCCTGACTACAGGCACGCCGCGTATCCGGCCGCTCTTCCTCTCGCTGACGAAGAACGGGTAGTTGTTATCGAACGTGTCGCGTATCGCGCCGAAGAGCTCTGCGCGCTTGGCCATGGTGCGCTCGTTGGCGTCGAAGCTTACCTCATAGAGGTTCCTTGACCTCGCCACTATGTCGAAAGGGGCGAAGCGCAGCCTGAGTGTCTGCATTTTCATGTTGGCGAACCTCGACTGGCGCAGGCACTGCCTTGATTCCCGGTAAGGCTCTTCCTCGAACCTTATGCTACCGTGCAGCGCGGACTCGAGGCGCGTCACCGCTGTGCTCGACGCATAGAGGTAGCCGTGCTCGTGCCTGTACAGCATGGACTTGGAGACCTTGGCCTTCCTGGACAGCTCAGGCACACCAATGTCGGCTAGCTTGATCAGCCTTGAGAGCTTGGCCCCGTCCACGGCGATTTTCGAGCCGAGGGACCTCGACGCCACAAGGCCGGGCTGGTTGGAAGCAAGCTTGGGCAGCATGTCGATCGGCACGCACTTCAGCGAGAAGCGGTTGTAGCTCGTGCCGTCCTTCAGCGCGCCGTTCTTGGAGCAGACGCCAAGTATGATGGGCTCGGCCCCCAGGAACCATGCAAGCTTCTCAAGCTCCTTCGCCTCCTCCTGCGTTACAGAGTCTATGTTCGTCACCGCCTTTATGGCGAGCTTCCTGCCGCGCCGCTCGGCGAGCACGTCCACGAGCGTGTGCATGTTGCCGGCGAGCACCGTGGCGAAGCCGCTGCCGTTGAGCTCACCGGCCGCCTTCCTGACCAGCTCTGATTTCTTCATCGAACAATATTGGCTCAGCTCCTATTTTAAGCTGCCTGGGGCCGCTGGTTTGGTTGGCAAGGGGCGCCTACTTGCTCAGCAGCTTCTCCCCTTCCTGCCAGTTGACAGGGCAGAGGCCTCCTGTCTGCAGAGCCGACAGCACCCTGTACGTCTCTTCGGTGCTCCTGCCCACGTTGTCCTGCGTCACCACCAAGTACTTCACTACGCCCTCGGGGTCTATTATGAACAGGCCTCTGGACGCGTTGCCAGTCTTGCTCTCGAAAACATCGTACGCGCGGGATATCTCGCCGTTCCTGTCGGACGCCATATAGTACTTTATGCCCTTCAGGCGCGGATCTGCGCCAACCCATGCCTTGTGCGTGAACACTGTGTCTGTGCTCACGGACACTACCTCGCAGTTCTTCTTCAGGAACTGCTCGTACTCCTTCGCGAAGCCCTCGAGCTCCGTTGGGCAGACGAAGGTGAAGTCTGCGGGGTAGAAGAACAGTATCGTCCACTTGCCCCTGAAATCGCTCAGCTTTATCTTCGTGAAGTCCGACTCCTTGAACGCGTCTGCTTCGAAATCCGGTGCTTTCTTGTCTATAAGGCTCATTCCACTCACCACTAGCGCTGCATTATGCGCAGCCAAAGAATAAAAACATTGCACAACTTTCACAGCGCGCGCTACCTTGCATCCAAGGGATGCGCAGCAGGCGAGCCTACTTCCTGTCTGCCCAGAGCCAGACGAGAGCGGCCAGGAATATGATTATGCCTAGCGCTTCTGGCACAGCTGCTCCCGCACTGAAAGCGATGTACGTCCAGTACAGGTCGAGCACCACCACTATGATGCCCGTTATCCAGCTTACTGTGTGCTTCGTGTCCATTGCCATTCCACCTTGCAATACCGCTAGCGTGCAATGCTTAAAAACGTTGCTGGGAAGTCGCGTATATTACATGCGCAACCGGGGCGGTTCAGAAGGTAAGCACAGTAAACCCTTCCCTAGAGTACCTCGAGAATGAGTCCCTTGCGAACTCCAGCCCTATATCGAATCTTTTTGCGTTCTCTTCGAGCCCCCACACCTTTGCTTCTGCAGGGCACAGTTTTATGTCTGTGCGAACTGGATTAGTTAAGTGCAATCCTTCTAGGGCTTGGCGCTAAAACTACGTTAGAAAAAGGGATATTTGAACGACTTATACATGACCCCCGGCACTTGGTGCTCCCACCGGGATTTGAACCCGGGTTGCAGGGTTGAAAGCCCTATGTCCTTGGCCGGACTAGACGATGGGAGCCGAAGCTAATCCTCTCCCTGATTATATATTGCTTATCCTTGCCCTACCGTCTCGCCAGGAACTTGGCCGCCACCTGCTGCACTTCCTCGCCCACATCATCAGGGCTCTGCTCCGCGTTTATTATCTTGAAGTTGAAGCGCTTCGCCAGGTTTAGGTACGCCTTCCTCACGCTGTTGAGCGCGTCCGCCTTCTCGAAGAGCTCGCGTTTCTCCCTGCCGTTCGCAATCCTCTTCATGGACACGTCAGGGCTCATGTCGAGGAACAGGGTGAGGTCCGGCATGCGGAACGCCCTGTTGACGTTGAAGAGCCAGTGCGTGTCCACACCTGCGGCGAACCCGTACGCGAGCGTGGAGAACAGATACCTGTCGCACACCACTATCCTGCCGTCCCTTATGGCAGGCTCTATCTCGTCCTCAAGGTGCTTCGCCCTGTCAGCGCAGAAAAGAAGCTGCAGCGACTTGAACGAAGTCTTCCAGTCCTGCTTCAGCGCCTCCTTTATCATGCCGCCTATGAGCCCGTTGGTGGGCTCCTTGGTAAGCAGCGTCCTTCTCCCGTGCTTCCTCAGGTACAGCTCGAGGCGCTCAGCCTGCGTGGATATCCCCGAGCCGTCAAGGCCCTCGAAAACTATGAATGCTCCACGCTTCACCGAAATACCCACTTCCGTAGCTACTGGAGCTTATACTTTAAAAAGAGTGCGCTGGGGCCGACCGCGTGGGCGCGGTTTACTTCAGGTTACCGTTCAGGGGCTAGGTTTGATAATGCTGCCATTCGATTGCTCTGGGGTGAATGCACGATACTTTCAGATTTCGACCTGAAGAGCTACATAAGCGACGGAAGGCTGGTGGTGAAGCCTTTCGACGAGAGCATAGTCCGCGAGAACGGCATAGACCTTAGGGTGGGCGACGAGATAGCAGTAAGGAATGATTCGCTGGGCAGCGATTTCGTAATGGACCCCTACGACGAAAGCAGCGTAAGGGATGCGTATGTGGTGAAGAAGGGCCTGCAGGAGTTCGCGGTGCCGCGCATGACGCAGATACTCATGGTCACCAAAGAGTACCTCGAGCTGCCTGACAACCTCATGGGCTTCGTAGAGCTCAGGAGCACGTGGTGCAGGCACGGCATAAGTGTGCCGCCCTCTATAATAGATGCTGGCTTCAGGGGCACAATAACGCTAGAGGTGATAAACAACGGGCCCTATCCCTTGAAGCTGAAGGCGGGCACGAGGTTCGCACACGTGATTTTTGCCACGACGCTCAACAGGGTCAAGAACGCTTACTCGGGGAGCTACCTGGGGCAGCTGGGCGTGAGGCCTCCGAAAGTGGCCGAGAACCCGGAATAGTGGCACCGCTGGGGGCCGGTATTGCTTTTTTGCGAGCCTACCTGGAAAGGTCGCTTACCTCTTCCTTGCTTGTCTCCTGCACCCTTGAAGGAGCTGATACGAGCACCACGTCGCCGACGTTCTTCACGCTCTTGTAGAGCACGCTCTTCTGCATGAGCATCTTCTTCACGTCGCCGCGCATGCCCTTCATCGGCATCATCAGGAGCCTGCTCACTTCTCCCTTCTCCAGGTCGAGTATCACATCCTGTACCTCGCCTAGGTACTCTCCAGAATCGCTGTAAATATCCATCCTGTATATTTCAGATATCTTCATCCTAACGCCTTTGTCGCCACTGAACTATGCAAAGCGCATATTAAAAATTGTTTCCTAAACGGCGTTATCGTCCCCTATTATGCCAAATAGGCGGTTTCCGTCGCAAAATCAGGGCTGCATCCACTCTATCTCGAAGTAGTCGTTCGCGCTGCCGCGCAGCCTGACCCTGTTGACCTTGTAGTACGTTACCGCCGTTTCCCTGTCGGCTATCGCGAGCAGGAGCCCCAACCCGAGCCGCTGCGCTTCCTTTATGGCCCCAGCCAGCTCCCTGCCGCCAAGGTACTCCTCCTCCCCCAGCGAAAGCATCGCGAATGCAGGCCTGCCGCCGACTGGCGTATCCGCTTCGCCCCCGTGCCTGTAGTACAGCGCGAAGTCGATGGGCTTGCGCGACGCTGCCGATGCGCCTGGAATCGCGAGTATGAATGTCTTCCTCACCGAATGCGCCACCCTTATCGCCCTGGCCCACTCCGATATCAGGGCGCGCGACGATTTGTCGAACACCTGTATGACGTGCCTCGAGTGCGACCATTCGGCGTTGCCCGCTTCGCCTGGCCTGGCGCCAGGCATGTAGAGCCTGAAGTGCGTGCCGAACTTGAAGCCTGTCTTGACCACGTAGCCCCGCCTCCTCCAGTCGGCATACACTGCGTAGAGGCTCGGGAACTCCCTGCGTCGCTCAGCCGCATAGGCCACGAGCCTGCCCCTGGTCACGTTCCTGAGGTAAAGAGCTCCCGAATCCAGCAGGAAGAGCGTCTCGTAGGCGTCGAGCTTGTTCATGCACCCTATGCCTGGCGCCTTGTAGGAACCGTACTGGCCGAACCACAGCTTCTCGTAGAGCTCCTTGCTAGCCTTATTGTCGTCGAGCACCGACACGAGGTCGTTCTTGAAGAAAGTGCCCGTGAACATGGCTCTCGGCAGCCTGAATTTGGCCGCCGGGTACTCTCCGGCCTTTGCGAGCGTCTTGCTCCGGCGCACCGTGTCTGCATAGGCGGCCACTAGGCCGCGGCTGCGCCAGTCCCTGTAGGTGAAATAGCGCGCCATGAACTTGGGAGAGCGCCAATACCTTGACGCGAACTCGTTGAACGAGAGCCGCTTAGCGCCAGAGCCGAGGGTCGCATTCCGCACATCCATAAGGTAGAGAGCCTCCTCCGGGCGGAGCTCGAGGACGCCATTCCTTTGCCTTCCGTAGAATCCGCGGATCAGCGCGTCCTTTGTGGACGGGTCGGAGACGACAACGCCGCCGCTGCGCGTTAGCTCGAGTTGCAGCACGTTAACACAGGTATGCCTTGCTTTTGAAGTTTTATAAGCTGCTGCGGCAGCTTAATAAGTTTGAAGCATTTCACATAGTTGTTTCGATGGAACGCGGCGGGCTGAGCAGGAGGATAGCCAGGGCGAGGGCCGTTGTGCTGACGATACTGGGCCTCAGCGCAATAATGTTCATAGTGATAGCGGCGCTCGCCATGATAAACGAGGGGCCAGAGAAGTTCCTCTCCACTCTGGCTTCGGTTAACGTGACTTACTTTGCAGCAGCGCTGGCGTGCGTCTTCGCGAGCACTGTAGTGGGCTTCCCTAAATGGAGCATGTTCGTGAGCAAGCTGGGCGTGCACATACCTGTTTCCAAGAATTTCGCAATCTACCAGTCGATGTTCTCCATGGACATAACGCCAGGCAGGTGGGGGAGGGGCGTGGTCTCATACACGCTCAACAGGCTCACCGGGGTGAAGTTCGGCAAGACGTTCCCCGCAGTCGTGGCCGACATATTCACCGACTTCCTGGGGTTCATTGCCCTGTCTTTTGTCGCTGCGTTCCTGGTGCACACGTACACGATAGTGTCCGTAGTCATCGCGGTGCTGCTGCTCCTACCGTTCATCTTCATATACGCCAGGACGCCGTACGAGTGGATCAAAGGCAAGCTGCAGCACAGGAAGCTCTGGAAGAAGATATTCGGCGTGGGCGACCTATACTTCAAGAGCAGCAGGTCGCTGGATGTGGGCACATACGCATACGCGATGCTGTTCACCATACCCTCGGTGGCGCTCTTGGGGCTGGCGCTCTACCTCATCATAGCGTCTTTCGGCATACCACTCACCCTGGACCTGTTCCCCACTGTCGTCTTCATATACACTTCATCGCTCCTGCTCGGGATGGTTACAGGAGCGCCAGGCGCCCTCGGGATAAGCGACGCTGCGATGATAGGCTACCTAGTGGCGTTCCTGACCCCTTACGGACTCACGTTCGGGATTGCGGCCGCAGTGGTGATAATGTTCAGGATAGCGAGCATGTGGTTTGCGGAAGGGGTGAGCTCGGCCTTCCTCATGTACACCTTCAGGTACTGGGACACTAAGGGGCGCATATCCTAGACAGGCTCTCTTCCTCAGCGAAACTGGTCTTGCCAGGAAACACGAGCGCGAGCATCTTGCCGTCCTGCTGCCCCGCAGCGCCCGAGTCCAGGTCGCCTATGCTTGTGCAGATCACGCGCGCGCCCTCCCTGGCCGCATTCGCTACGAGCACTACCCTGGTGCCAGCGCCCATGTTGCTTTTGGGGTTGGCGACGAGCGCGTCCAGCATTATCTTCTTCGCCTCGCCTGCGCGCATGGGCCTGGCGGTCTTCTGCTCCAGGTCCAGCAACGCGAGCGTGTGCTGCCCAGCCTCCAGGTTCCTGCTTATCAGGTCCAGGAACGAGACTGGCTTGTAATTATCGTGCCAGAGCGGGATAGTGGCGGTGGGGCCGAACTTGTATACGTCCAAGCCGCTCTCTCCTATCGCCACGGAGAAGATGGAAGGCGCGTGCGCCACCCTTGTCCCTATCCCCTGCGCCTTGGCCTCGTCCAGCAGTATGCTGTGCGTGGTGGCGATCAGGGGGTCTCCGGGAACCAGTATGGCCACATCCTTGTCTTTTGCCAGAGCCACCGTGCTTTTTGCGCGCTCCTCCAGGTCGCCGCGCGATAGCAACCGTATCTTCTTCCCTGTCTGAGCCTCCAGCCACTCCATATAGCCTTCGGGAAGGCGCGCCGTGTACTCCTCGGAGA
Source organism: Microcaldota archaeon (assembly GCA_021792095.1). Lineage (GTDB taxonomy): Archaea > Micrarchaeota > Micrarchaeia > Micrarchaeales > CABMGC01 > JAJYVH01. The sequence goes on from JAJYVH010000001.1 coordinate 248,359, forward strand.
GCAGCAGATCGCAACCCTTCGCGAGTTCCATCGCCAGTGACGAGATGTCCCCTTTCCCGAGCCCCAGACCAAGCAAAAACAACATGCAAGCACCGATTGCCGATTGCCAGATTCGCTATGCGCAGCATGCCTCCAAAATCCCTGATTGACCGGAGGCAGCCACTGGCCGCATCCCTCGCCTTCCAGACAGAGCCGCTATTCCCATGGCACCATGCTAGTCCTTTATGCCATCTGGCGTTATCTTCACAACTGTCTCGCCCTCCGGCATGCTTGGCGAATCCACGAGCCTGATTATGCGCTTCTCCTCCTTGCTCTTGCGTATGTAGAGCCGGGTCGTTGCCGCGTGCGCCACCACGTTGCCGCCCACCGGAGTAGTGGGGTCCCCGAAAAGCATCCCAGGGTTGTCCATAACCTGATTGGTTATGTACACAGCGAGCGAGTACATGTCAGCGAGACGCTGGAGCTTGTGTATGTGTGCGTTGAGCTTCTGCTGCCTCTCGTTCAGCGCGCCCCTCCCTATGAACTCGGACCTGAACAGCGCCATCAGGGAGTCGACTATTATAAGTTTTATGCCTTTCTCGCGCACCAGCTTGTCGGCGCGTTCGGCAGTTAGTATCTGCTGGTCCGTGCTTGTGACCCTGCTGAGGTATATGTTGTCCAGCACCTTCTTCGCATCCATACCCTGGGCCTTGGCAATCGCCTCTATGCGCTCCGGCCTGAACGTGCCCTCGGTGTCCAGGAAAAGGACGCTTCCGTCAAGGCCGCCCTTGCCAACTGGTTTCTGCACGTTGACCGCGAGCTGGAAGCCGATCTGCGTCTTGCCGCTAGCGAAGCGCCCGTAGACCTCGGTTATGCCGTTGGTCTCCACCCCGCCCCCAAGCAGCTCGTCGAACCCCGGGGCTCCGGTAGATATCCTGCCTATCGCTTTCCTCTTCTCCAGGGCATCAGTGCCCGTCTGCACCTCGATGTTCGTGGCTTCCTTGGCCGCATCCACCGCCTTCTTGGCGTTCTCAGCGCTTATCCCAAGGAGCTCCGAAAGCTCGTACGGCGACGCAGTGGCGACCTTTTCCAGGGTAGCATAGCCGGAGTTCCTCAGCTTCTCGGCCATGGTTGGCCCTATGCCCGGAAGGTCCTCGAGTTCCTTAACGCTTTTGTCCTTGGCCAAAGAAACCCCTTGGGAATAGCTCATATCAAACTTTAATAGTTTCCGCAGGGCGCCCGATAGGTTGGGTATTTAACTGCTTCCGCAGCATTAACGCTCGATGGCTCTTAAGGAAAAGGCCAGCATGCAGATGCATGCTGGCAAGGCGACCAGTTTCATACATCCCCACAGTAGAGGATACGTACGAGAACCTAAGCCATATGTGTTTCTTTAAGCTTAAAAAACTATCTTAATTCCAAAAAGATGGAATAATGAGCGGCATTTTGACGTTAGACAGGAACGGCGTGATCGCTGCCGTTGCGCTAGGCGTCCTTATACTCACACTGGGCGGAAGCTACGGTGTTTTCTTCCTCCTTGACATGCTCCTCTTCCTGGCCATGGCCGCGGTGGTCACGAACGTAGGCACTAGGCGGAAGAAGGGCATCGGCGTTTACGAGCGCTCGCGTGGGTGGAGGAACGTGCTCTCCAACGGCATCGCGCCGCTGGGCATAGTGCTGCTCTACTTCGCCAACCAGTACCTTGGCTTCGCGCAGCCGCAGTTCATAGTTATCGTGTACGTAGCCAGCGTAGCCGCCATATCCGCGGACAAGTTCGCGAGCGAGCTCGGCGTCCTTGATGGAGAGCCGGTGATGCTGGTGACGCTTAGGCGCGTCAAGAAGGGCATGTCTGGCGCAGTCACACCCCTTGGCCTGGCAAGCGGAGCCGTAGCCTCACTGGTCATAGGGCTGAGCCTGCTGGCAATATACGGACTGGCTGCGCTGGTTCCGGTAGCCGTGGTCATCGTTGCGGGGGTTGTGGGCAACCTGGTGGACTCGCTCTTCGGCTACTGGGAGGAGAACGGAATAGGGAACAAATACACGTCCAACCTTGCCTGCGCGATAGCGGGCGCTGCAGCCTGCGCCCTGCTGCTTGCGCTCTAGGCGGCTACGGCATGCAACGTATGCTTGCTGCCCGCTCCGACATGCGAGGCTCGAGCAAGCTGCCCAGATGGAAACGCGACATGCGCACGCCGGGATTTGAACCCGAGTTAGTGCCTTGGGAAGGCACTGTCCTACCAGGCTAGACTACGTGCGCCCGAAGTGTGGCCGAACCAGCCGAGTCACCTTATGTAGCTTGCGGTGTCCTGGGGCCTCCTGTCAGCGCCCTGGCCCGCTGCCCCTTTCTGCGCGTCCTCGAGCTCCTTCATCAGGCGTTCCGTCTCCGCCTTGAGCTTGTCTATGTCATCGAGCTTTATGTCCATGCCAAGCAGCTTGCCCAATGCCTGCAGCACTGCCTTGGCAGTATTGGCGTCCACTTCCAGGGCTCCGGTCTCGCCCAGTATGCACGACGCGCGTATCCCGTGCTTCCTTGCGAACGCGACTATCATTCCGGCCGAGCCCACCACCGCCATGTTGAGCGAGTCAGTTGGCGTGATGCCGTGCTTCTTCATGTACGCGACCGCCTGCCTGTCGGTCCCGAGGCCGAAGACCTTGGGACTCTTGACGTACTGCGCTCCGGTGCCGAAGCCGCCTATCGTGTATATCTCGCTGCCGCCCATGAGCTTGAAGAACTCGACTATCTTGTCGTTGACATCGTACTGCCCCTCCGAAGAGAGCGGCTGCGCGTCGCCGGTGAGCAGGATCACGTCTCTCTTGCCTTTGCCGCGTTTTATGTAGTAGAACCTGTTCGTTATCATCCTGAAGGCGCCGTTCTTCAGCAGCACTATCTGGTAGGGGAAATGCGGAGAATACAGCGTGGCGAACTTCTTCGCCTTGAACTGGCTCCTGAGGTGCTCCACCACGAGGCTGCCCACGCTGCCCACTCCGGGCAGGCCCACAACCAGCACGGGCTTGCTGAACTTCATCTTCTTGTAGTAGATCTTCGTCTCCTTCGCGCTACGCACCCTCTTTTTTCAGCTCGGCGGAGAAGCTGGCCTGGTACTTGGACAGCACGGCCTCGGCCTGCTTTATCATGCCCTCCACGGCGGGATAGCTCTCGCCCCGTGCCGTGAGCTTGTAATGGGGCGCACCCTCGTAGAGCACGCTCACGCCCGTCTTCTCTATGTCGGTGAGCGCCTTCTTGACCATACCTATGTTCCCCTTGCTGCCTATGGACCTGAGCGAGAGGGAGTAGCTTACATAGTACTCCTTGGGCTTGTAGTTCTTCAGCACTATGTCCTTGAGCGCCTCTTTCAGCTTCTTGTCTACGAGCCCCTTCTCCTCCTTGTCCTCGCGCACGCGCTCGAGGAACTCGGCGTACGTCTGCACCGTCTGCGCGATTCTCGCCTTAATCTGCGGGGCCTGCTCCTCCTCGTGCGCCGACTTTAGGGCGCTGTTGAAGAATTTCTCGGCGCGCTTCTCCAGGTTGTAATCGTTTATCTTGTCCTTTTTCTCCTTGACCGTTGTCTTCTTCAGCGATACGTCGACGGCCCTCTTTGCGGGATCTATGAAAACGACCTTGGCCGCGTCGCTTTGCCCCTCCTTTATGAACTCGTGTATGTTCTTCACCCACCCGCTGGCGATCTCGCTTATGGGCAGGTACGCGTCGAGCTTGTACTCCGTTAGCTCGCAGTACGCCCCGTGGGGCATTATCTTGGTTATCCTTACCAGGACTATTTCGCCCTTGTCTGGAAGGGCCTTGGGTATTATCGTTCAGCCCACCGATTATCTCTTGATCTCTATCTTCTTCTTGGACCTGCCGCCCAGCACGCGCTCGACCTTCTTGTTGCACACGGTGCAGGTGAGTATCACCTTCTGCCTCTTTGCGAGCTTCTTCGGGTGCAGTTTCGCCTCTACGCTGCCCACGAAGCCGCGTATGGCGCGCTCGTGCCTCCTGGTGCCCACGCTGAGCCCGCGGTGGGTGCCGGCCGTGTAGTTCTTCACGTTGTGCAGCGTGTGCTTGTTACAGTATGGGCAGTATGCCATAATCTGGTTTTGTATCTTCATACGATCATCCGTTCGGGCGCTTGCGTGCGCACCTAAGCCACCACTTCGCCGATCTTGTTCTCGGCAACGAATTCAGCGTCTGAGCTGTCGAAGAGCTCTACGACCTCGCCCCTCTTGTAGGGGCCTATCTTCTTTCCTGTCTTGGTGAGCACTTCAGGCACATCAGCCAGAATCCTAAGTCTTGTGGGCTTTGGCCTCTGCGCTGTTTGGTTTAGTACATTGATTATTTCATTATATAAGCCTTCTTCCTCTATAGGGAGCGAGGTGGGCAGCTGCTTGCCGTAAGCGATGTAGAGCAGCAGTTTCTGCTTCCTGCGCTCGCGTAGCGCTGCAAACACATTCCTGGCGTTTTCTGCGGTGTTCCTGGACTCCACATCGCGCATTTTCGCCTCGAGTGCGGAGAGAAACCTTTCCACCTCGGCGTAGAAGTCCTGCTGCAATGGCATAAGCTCTCCGGTGGATTTTTCCTTCTGGAGCGCAGAGAAAAGTAGTTCGGTTGTTATGGCTATTGGCACAGCGAGTACCCCTATGTTCCAGTATTATTTTCTGTCGTTGATATTTAATACCTACCTCAACCTTCAATCTTTAATGTTTAATAAAAAGATAAGAGACGCGAATAGCGGAAGTGTGGGGTGTATAGCGAGGGGTGGATTTCCAAGAATTTCTTTTTGGACCACCGATCTCCGGGTTATGAGCCCGGCGGGTACTCCAGGCTACCCTACCTCGCTATGCTATTGGGTTTGGAGTAGAAGGTATATAGGGGTTTTGGAACCAGAAAATGTTTGCCGCAAGCTGCAAACGTGTGAATAGAGCGGGATTGCTGGCCCATTACGCGCTGTATTTCTGGTATGTCTGTGCTGGCGCGGGCCTCGCGCTCGAGGCTGCGCAGCGTCGTCAGGCGATGCTGACTGCGTTCTCCTGCGCAAATATCGCCTGCACCTCTTCCTTGCCCATCTGCTTGAGTGCCTTGCCGCAGCCCTCGCACTTGAAGCCGGCCTCGAAGGCAGCATCGAAAGGCAGTATTATCTTCTGGTCTTCGTAGCACTTCGCGCAGTAGAAGAAGTCGTTACAGTTCTCTGGCATCTTGTGGCTGTCGTCATCATGCTTGTCGTTGGTAATGCTGTTGTGCAGTTCCTCGAGCTTGTCGGCGTCGATGTGCCACACGAAAGTGAGCCAGCCCTTGCTGTCCTTGTTGGCATCGTAGCGCGCTATGCCGTAGCTGTCTAGCATGTTGAGTATGCGCCTGACCTCGTTTATCTTTATGCCCAGCGCCGCAGCAAGCTTCTCATCAGTAGGGTACTCGGGCAGCATCTTGGCTATGTTTATCGCCTTCTTGCCTATGTTCTTCGATATGAACTCGGAGAAAACAACATTCTCAAGGAGTGCGTTTACGTCGGGCCTGCGTTCCTGCGCAATCGGAGTTGCAGAGGCATGTTTCGCTGCGTTTGCAGTGCGTGTGTTGGGGTTGCGGTATGCCGTATGTACTGTAACTCTAGATTTCAGCTTCGGCCTGCTGCTCGCGCCCGCCTTCCTGGCGGCCGCCTTCTTCCTCAAAACTGCCTTAACGCGTGCGGGAGCACGCACTGTGCGATGCGCAGTAGCGCCGCGTAGTTTGTTGTTTTTACGATAGTTCATTAACGCACCACAAGACTAGTTTTCCTCAAACAAAACATTTCCTTTGATTTCCAGCCAACTCCCTAAGCCACAATAAGTTATGCACGCTCTTATATTTAAATAGTCCTTTATTTTGCAAAATTTACACAATGTTTGTTATTCTGCGCACGTGGCTTTCGTTCCGTCAGCACAAACATATTATGCGCTTCCTGATATTTATACCCTACTGGTTTTCCGCAGCAAGCGAGTCGCCGTCCGGAGTTCCTGGCATCCGCTGGCGCGCAAAATGATGCGGGCTCGGAGGGATTCGGACCCTCGACTTGCTGGTTAAGAGCCAGCCACTCTGACCAAACTGAGTTACGAGCCCATGCCTCGTTTCTTTACCCTGTCGCTTATGAATCTCTCTATTATAGAATCAAATTCCTTTCCGTGCGGGCGTATCTCGTATGAGACCTGCACTATAGGCTTGTTAGCATTTATTATACTTCTTAGGTTTGTTGGGGTGGCAGAAAGCACGACATCGCAGTCAGCCCTGTTTATCACAGCCTCCAGATCGTGCACCTGCTTTGGGCTGTAGCCCATCGCCGGCAGTTCTTTATCCAGGGCAGGGTACTTGGAGAACGTTTCCTTCAGCGTGCCGACCGCATACTTCTTCGCCTCAACAACAGAGCGCACGCCGTACTTCTTGGCGGCAACACTGCCCGCGCCTATGCGCATGCCCCCGTGCGTTATCGTGGGGCCGTCCTCCACTATCAGCGCCCTGCTGCCCTTCAGTATGCGCTCGTTATCCACAGTTACCGGTGAATCCGAGAGTACCACCTTCGCCTTTGGGTTAAGCTGCTTTAGGTCGCGTCTCACTCTTTCTACCTCCGCCTTGGTGGCTGTGTCCGCCTTGTTTATCAGGAACACATCGGCCATCCTGGCTACCATCTCACCGGGGTAATATGTGAGTTCGTTCCCGGCCCTGAGCGGATCCGCTACTGTTATGAGCAAGTCCGGTTCGATGAACGAAGCGTCGTTATTGCCGCCGTCCCAAATAATCACATCTGCCTCCTTCTCAGCCTGCCTTAGTATCCTGCCGTAATCCACGCCAGCGTACACCACGAATCCGTTCCTTATGTGTGGTTCGTAATCCTCGCGTTCCTCTATCGTGGCCTTGTACCTGTCAAGGTCCTTGAGCGTGGCGAACCTCTCCACAATCTGCTCCTTCAAATCGCCGTACGGCATCGGGTGCCTTATGGCGACAGTCTTGATGCCAAGTTTCCTGAGGAGCCGCATTATGTACCTGGACGTGGGGCTCTTCCCCGAGCCCGTCCTTACGGCGCAGACGGCGATGACAGGCTTGCTCGACTTCAGCATCGAATCCTGAGGTGCAAGCATTGTAAAGTCCCCTCCTGCTGCATTGACCCAGCTCGCCTTCTCCATAACTGTCTGGTAGCTCAGGTCGCTGTATGCCAGTATGCAGACCACAGGCCCTTTCTGCTTCTTTATCAGCTGTGGCAGCTGCGCCTCGTCGTATATCTTTATCCCCTTAGGATAGAGCCTGCCGCTAAGCTCCTTCGGGTATGTCTTGTCTGCTATGAATGGAATCTGTGTGGCCGTGAACGCAACAACATCATACGCTGGATTGTCGCGGAAAAGCACGTTGAACGTGTGGAAGTCGCGGCCCGCTGCCCCCATGATGATTATTTTTTCCCTTTCCAAATGCTCGCCGATTATAACTTGAGTTCCTATAGGTAATAATACCTTCCGCGTGCGCCGCATTGCCGATTCCGACGACAATTTTACGACGACAAAATGCTCCGCAAAGCTTTATATTGGTTGAATTGGCATCATTATCCCATAGGTGCCTAGTGATAGCATGCAGCAGGATGAGGAATACGACGCTTCAAAGATAATAGTGCTCGAGGGCGCTCAGGGCATCAGAAAGAGGCCCGCTATGTACATAGGCACCACCAGCAGCGCAGGCGTGCTCCATCTTCTCTTCGAGGTGCTCGACAACGCAGTGGATGAGGCCCTGGCAGGCTACGCCAAGAACATAACGGTGCGCCTGTCCCAGAACGATACCGCGGACATAGCAGAGGTGAGCGACGATGGCAGGGGCATACCTGTCGGTATGATACCGAAGTACGGAAAGAGCGCCCTGGAGATAGTAATGACCACCCTTCACAAAGGGGCCAAGTTCGATAACAAGATATACAAGATATCTGGAGGCCTGCACGGAGTGGGGCTCACGGTAGTAAACGCGCTATCCGAGTACACCGAGGTCACTGTAAAGACCGAAGGCAAGGCGTACAGACAAACGTTCTCAAAGGGCAATGTCCGGACCCCGCTCGAGGTTCTCGGCGAGACGAAGGAGACGGGCACCACTGTGAAGTTCAAGCCTGACGCTAGCATCTTTCCGTCGCCGAAATTCGACTCTGCCCTGCTGAAGGACAGGCTCAGGTACACTGCTTTCCTCAACCCCGGCCTCAGGATAAAGCTCATAGACGACAGGTTCAACGCCCATGAGGAATCAGCTTTCTTCTCCCAGAACGGGCTCGAGGACTTTCTGCGCCACATCAACAAGGAGCAAGAGGCGATAAGCTCCATAATACGTGATAAGAGGCAGGGAGACGGCGTATCTGTGGAATTCGCGCTCCAGTACGTTAACACGTACGAGGAACGCCTTGAATCTTTTGTAAACGATATACGCACGCCCGAGGGCGGAACCCATGTAATCGGGTTTCACAGCGGCCTCTCGAGAGCAGTCATAGGCTACGCGAGCAGGAACCAGAACCACAAACCAGATTTCAAGCTTACCGGTGACGACACGCGCGAGGGCCTTACTGCGATAGTCAGCGTCTTCATGCAAAATCCCGAATTCGAGGGGCAGACCAAGGAGAAACTCGGGAACTCTGCAGTGAAGAGCCTGGTAGAGGCCAGCGTGTACGCATCGCTCTCCAGATACCTGGAGGAACATCCGGCAGAGGCCAGGAAGATATCTGAGAAGGCAATCAATGCGATGAACGCGAGGGAGAGTGCCAGGCGCGCCCGCGAACTGGCCAGGCAGAAGAATGTATTTGAGAGCGCTGTGCTGCCAGGTACGCTCGCCGACTGCATAGACGACGATCCCGAGCGCACGGAGCTTTTCATAGTGGAGGGAAAGAGCGCAGGCGGCTCGAGCAAGGAGGGCAGGGACAAGCAGGTGCAGGCGATACTTCCGCTCAGGGGCAAGATACTCAATGTGGAGAAGGCAGGCGACGAGCGCGTCTTTAGCAGCGCTGCCCTCAACATGCTGGTCACTGCTCTTGGCACAGGCATTAAAGAGACTTTCAACCCAGGGAAGGTCAGGTACAAGAAGATAATCATAATGAGCGATGCTGATGTGGACGGCGAGCACATCCGCACGCTGCTGCTCACTTTCTTCTACAGGTTCATGCCCAAGCTCATAGAGAATGGCTACGTGTACATAGCCCAGCCGCCGCTCTACAAAGTGTCTGCAGGCAAGAGTATGGCCTACTGCTACACCGATGATGAGCTCCAGGCCAAGAGGAAGGAGTACGACGGCAAGATGGAGGTGCAGAGGTACAAGGGCCTCGGAGAGATGAATGCGGAGCAGCTCTGGGATACTACGATGAACCCATCGAACAGGATACTCAAAAGAGTGAACATAACGGACGCGGAGCGCGCCAACACATTGTTCTCCGTGCTCATGGGCGTGGATGTGGGCCAGAGGAGGAAGTTCCTCGAGGAACACTCCGGCGATGTGAAGTTCCTTGACGTGTAGTGATTGCTTGGTGGATGTAAAGAATGTAGTGCTTGAGGAAGAGCTGCAGTCCAGCTACCTGGACTACGCGATGAGCGTAATCATAGGCAGGGCCATACCTGACGCGAGGGACGGCCTTAAGCCGGTACAGAGGAGGATACTGTACACGATGCTCGATTTGGGCAACACGCACGACAAGCCGACGCAGAAGAGCGCTAAGATAGTGGGGGCCGTAATGGGGCGCTTCCATCCCCACGGAGACATGGCGATATACGACGCTCTCGCGCGTATGGCGCAGCCGTTCGCGATGAACCATACGCTCGTGGAAGGGCAGGGCAATTGGGGTTCTATCGACGGCGATCCTCCTGCTGCCATGCGATATACAGAGGCAAGGCTCTCCAGGCTGTCCGATGAGGTGCTCGCCGACCTCGACAAGGACACCGTAAACTTTGTCCCAAATTTCGACAATACAGAGGAAGAGCCCGAGACGCTTCCGACCAAGTTTCCGAACCTGCTCGTCAACGGAGCTTCGGGGATAGCTGTAGGCGTGGCGACCAGCATACCGCCGCACAACCTTGCCGAGGTGTGCGATGCTGTGCTCTGTGTTCTGGGCAACAAGGAGGCCACGATAGACGACGTGCTCGCAAGGATTAAGGGGCCCGACTTCCCCACCGGAGGCATAGCGATAATGAGCCAGAATGCCGCAAATGGGTACAAGTACGGCAGGGGGCAGCTGACAGTCAGGGGCAGGGCGAACGTCGACGCGGAGAAAGGCAGGATAACAATAACCGAGATACCGTACAACGTGAACAAGGCGGCCCTGATGGAGAGCATAGCCGACATGGCCAGGGCGAAGAGGGTGGTCGGCGTGCGCGATCTTAGGGACGAGAGCGACAGGAACGGCATAAGCATAGTGATAGAATTGACACGCGACGCAAACGCGGAGCAGATACTCAACCAACTCTACAAACACACGCAGCTCGAAACCACGTTCCCGCTAATAAGCCTCGCAGTCACCGGCAACGTGCTCAAGAGCTTCAGCGTGCTGCAACTGCTCGGCACTTTCATCAACTACAGGAGAGGCGTGGTGACGAAGAGAAGCCAGCACGAGCTAAAGGTTGCGAGGGAGAGGCTGCACATAGTGGAGGGCCTGCAGGTGGCCATATCGAGAATAGACGATGTGGTTGCAGCGATAAGGGGCAGCAATGAGGTCGCAGAGGCGAGGAGCAAGCTGATGTCCGGCTTCTCTCTCACAGAGAAGCAGGCGTCAGCGATACTGGACATGAAGCTCAGCAGGCTGACGCAGCTCGAGAAAGGCGCGCTGGACAAGGAAGCGGTAGAGCTCGGAGTAAGCATCAAGCATTACTCGGATGTGCTCGCCGACTCCGCAAAGATAGACGCGATAATCAAGGAGGAGATGCTAGAGCTGAAGAAGAAGTACGGCAGGCCCAGAAGGACAGAGATAGTGCACATGGACGAGGAGGTCACCATACAGGACGAGGACCTCATAAACGACGACGAAGTGAGCGTGATACTCACAGCGTCAGGCTATGTCAAGCGTATGGGCACCGTCAACTACAAGGAGCAGGAGAGGGGAGGCAAAGGGATAATAGCGATGAACCTTAAGGAGGGCGACTTCGTAAAGCACATGATAACGCTGCGAAACAAGGACTACATCCTGTTCCTGTCCACCAAGGGCAGGCTCTATTGGCTCAAGGCGTACAGCGTGCCGGAGGGCAGCAGGTACTCGGAGGGCAGGGCCATAGCAAACCTGCTTAACCTCAAGGATGAGGGCATAGTCACCATGTTCCGGATCAAGGACTTCGAGACGTCGAGCATATTCTTCATAACTGCGAAAGGCAAGATAAAAAGGACAAGCGCGAAGCTCTTCTCCAAGCCGAGGGTCACCGGCGTGCATGCGATATCGCTCAACGAGGGCGACGAGATAGCCGACGCCATAGTGGTCAAGGACCAGAAGTACATAATCATAGCAACGAAAAACGGCAAGTCTATAAGGTTCAGCGTCGATGACGTGCGCCCCATGGGGCGCTCCGCGGCGGGCGTAAGGGGCATAAGGACGCACGAGGGCGACAGCGCCAAGAATATAATCGCAGCAGGCGACGAAGGCAGCGTGCTAACCGTTTCGGAGAAGGGCTACGGCAAGATAACTGACGTGGCCGAGTACAGGATGCAGGGCAGGGGAGGCGGAGGCGTAATAAACCTAAAGGTTAACGACAAGACGGGGCCCGTGGCCAAGGTGCTGTTCCTGAACAAGGAGCCCAAGCTGCTGCTGATAAATTCGAAGGGAGTGAGCATAATGATTCCTACTGCTTCCATACGCGTCACAGGCAGGGCCGCCAGCGGCGTGAGACTCATGAAAACGGAGCCCGGAGCAAAGGTAATAGACGCCAGGCTTATGTTGGACTCCGAGGTGGGCGCCAATGGCAATAACTAAGGCGATCATCGTCCACGGTGCGGGAGGCTCGCCGCAGGAGAACTGGTTCCCATGGCTCAAGGCAGAGCTTGAGAAACTAAAGCTTACTGTGATAGTGCCCCAATTCCCATCAGGCGAAAGGCACAGCCTGTCGGACTGGATGTATGAATTCAGCAGATGGAAAAACGCCGTGGACGAGCAGACTATGATGATAGGCCACAGCGTGGGGCCTGCGTTCATACTCAACTTCCTGGAGAGGAGCGGAACAGGGATAGCTGCCGCATTCCTTGTGGCTCCGTTCGTAGGCAAGCTCGGGATAGAGCGGTTTGACCTGGCCAACGCCACGTTCACGGAGCACCAGTTCAACTGGGCAAGGATAAAGGAGCACTGCAGGACTTTCTTCGTATACAGTTCGGACAACGATCCGTACGTGCCGATAGAGAAGGGCGAATTTCTGAGCGCGAAGCTGGATGCGAGATTCAAATTGGTCCGCGGAGCCGGCCATTTCAACGCGGAAGCCGGTTACACTCGCTTCCCGATGCTACTTGACGACGTAAAGGCGCTCGTTTTCAGCGCTTCTTAATCTCAAAGCAAACCATGAGCATCCCTGAAAGTGATTATGTCTTCATCATCGTTCTCGATTCGAAGTATTGAAGTATCAGCTCTCTGCGTGCCATTTTTGCCAAGTTTCTCAAAAACGTCGAATGCCAGGACTATTGCAGGAACTATTGGTATGCTCCCGTATCTGCGTTCTAGGATGTTTTGCCTGCGTGCGGCCGCAAGCTGTATCGCGTCCTCTTTCTTCCCATTCTCAATCCTTTGCGCTTCTGGGTATTCTGACACTGTTATGTCGTCTATGCCCAGCATGCGCAGATTGGTCTTCACGCCCTGGATGTGCAGAGGGTGCGTAACCACTACCTGAATGCCCCCTTTGTCAGCCACTCTTGGCGCGTCTGCGGCAACTACCTGCGCGAACATGAGCTCGCGAGCTGGCGAAACCCATGCCCGAAGCCAATCAAACCTGACTTTAAGCTCTTCAGCCCGATCGCCGGTCGTGACTTCTAACGCCTGGATTGTCCAATCCCTAAATTCGCGTGCATAAAGGTATCTGAACTCTATCTCTTGGTCCAGGCCGCGCAATTCGAAGCCGAGGGAGAAGGCCGTTTGATAAAATGGCTTGTAGTTATCCGCAGGGGCCCAATGCTCCTCTAGGCCGATGCCCCTCCAAAATTCATCGAAAGTTATCTTCCCTCTCAAGACCGCCTCTGCGCTTTTCTCCATCCAGCCGCGAGGCAGCGCCTCGTGGTATATCGTTGCCTTATCCCGCGGCAAGCCAGCCAGCAGCTCCGTGTTCCTGTCCAACGAGTTCTTCTCGCTGTGGTTTTCTCCGTATATGAGTGTCTTCATAATCGGCCTTGCTTCGCTCCCTTTAAATAAATTGACTTTAGCTGCCGAAGCCGGAGCGCGCTACTTCCAGTACTGCTTTGTCCTGACGAAGTTCTTCTGCGCCTCCAGCAGGTCTATCAAGAACTGCTTCTTGTCCTTTCTCAGGAGCCTGAGCACCCTTGCGGCCGTGACCGCGCCCACGCCGTAAACCGACAGCGCGACAAGCGCCTTGGTGCCGTACGCATCTACCAGTCCGGACTCGCGCACAGCGTCCCTGTATTGTATCTGCTCGTCTTCCTTCAGCTGTCTGCCCTGTATCTTCTTCCTTATGGCGGCGCTCCTCGCGTCGCTCTGCATGCACACCAGTGGGCTCTTGCAGCTGGGGCATGCGACGCGTTCGTATCTGCCCGCATCCAGCTGCTTTTGGAATTCTGTACCGCAGTAGGTGCAGACGAGCAGCGGCTTCTTGCTGTCTATCTTGTCCTCGAGCTCCTTTATCTCGGAGTCTTCTGGGAGGGCAGGCAGGAGCAGTTCCCTGTACGCGTGGGAGGCGCGCACTATCTCTTCCGCAAGCGGTGACAGGCCCCCGCCCGCGACCACGATGCGAATGGCGCCTTTCCTCAACCTTCCCAGAAACTCCTCCACGCTCTCTATGTCGAAGTTGTTCTTCTCCAGGTCGCGGAGGGTCTCCTCGGCTATGGGCGAACCGCTGTAGAATGCCACGAGGCGTTCTGCGTTGCTTTTGCCTATCTGCGCCCCGCGCTCCACCACGCCGAAAAGCTTGCAGATGCGCACAAATCTGTACCTGTACGTGTCCGTACCTGAGATGAAAGGCGCGCAGTTGTCCCGGCCGACATCGTAGTGCTTTATTATGTCGAATACCTTGCGCATGTCGGGCCTCCGCCTTGCGCCGGCAAAATCGACTATCAGCGCGTACGGAGTGGCCTTCACCGACACCCTTGCGCCTGACGCGGCCGATGCCGCATAGCCCACCAGCTTTGCGAGATACTCGTTAGCGAGCTTGCCGAGCGGCGCGTGCACAACAGCATATCCTTCAGCGTCCTCTATCACTAGCGCATCGTCCGTTGGAGTGAAACGTTTCTTCTGGGCATCTATGAAGCTCTCTGCGGCGGCCATCGTGTCCTTGTCGGCCACGGATGAGCTGTTTCCGACACCGCGCGAGAACAGGCCGTAAACACGTTTCGCGGTCTCCTTCGACACTGGTATGTCCTCCCCCTCCCAATCGGGTACGGCAGCGCTTATGTCGTCGCTCTGCTCCACGGAGACCACCCCTTTGTCTATGCTGATCACCTTCCACGGCAGCCCCTTCGTTATGAACGTGGCGCCCGTTTCGAGATAGTTCATGACGAACTGCTCGTCCATGCTCGCGATTGTCCTGTTGCCTACCACGCTCCTTACTTCGAAGCGCACGGTGTCGGGTATGACGCTTATGTTGGAGAAGAAGTAGCGCCTGGACCTGTAGCCTATGCCCACGCTGCCTTCCTTCCGCCTTATCAGGCGTTCCTTGTCCAGGAAATCGGCTATTCTCTCGAACGCACCTCTGGAAAGCCCAGAGTACGGAGCTGCGCGCCTCACAATGCCGAGCAGTTTCTCCTCGCTTATCTTCCTGTACTCCAGCGCGATGGCGCAGATCTGGTTAGCAAGCACGTCCAGCGCGCCAGACTCCATCCTACCCTTCTCCATCGCACCGGCCTGCATCTGCTCTGTTATCGCCTCCGACTCCAGGATCTCGAGTGGGCTCGCCACTATCACGCTACCGAACGATGCCTCCTTCTCCCTGTGTCCTCCCCTGCCCACACGCTGCACAAGCCTAACCACCTGCTTCGGAGAGCCGTACTGTATGACTAGGTTTATGGCGCCTATGTCTATGCCAAGCTCAAGCGAGCTCGTGGCTATGATGCTCTTTATTCTGCCCTCCTTGAACTCGTTCTCGCTCCTTATCCTCTCCTCCTTGTCCAGGGAGCTGTGATGCACTCCTATGCCCCCGAAGTGCGCCACCTTGTCGAAGTATACGAGCTTGCTGCCCAGGGACTCCACCACCTGCCTGGTGTTGGCGAATATCAGCGTGGAGGTCGAGCCCCTGATGAGCTCTGCCACCCTCTCGATCCTGGCCAGGGTGGCGCCGTCGAGACCGAAGCTCTCCGCGAATCCTGCGTGCTCCTTCGAGGCCCTGCGCGGCATCTCTATGCCTATGTGTATCTCCTTGCTCGCCTTCGTGTCTACCGTCTCAAAGCCCCTGCCGCCGCAGAGGAACGAGCCTGCCTCCTTGGCGTTGCCGAGCGTGGCGCTTATGCCTATGCGCTGGTATCCCGGAGCCAGCTCCTCGAGCCTTTCAAGCGCCACGGAGAGCTGTGCACCGCGCTTAGTGTAGTAGAGCTCGTGCAGCTCGTCCACTATTACTGCCTTCACGTTTCCCATCGCGTTCCTGAGGCGCTGCGACAGGAAGAGGTTCTGCAGCGTCTCCGGCGTAGTGATCAGGAGATACGGGGGCGAGGCAGCCTGCAACTGCCTCTCCTTTGTCGGCGTGTCGCCGTGCCTCACTGATATGCTGACCCCCATCTCCGCCGCAAACTGCGACAACCGCTTGAGCAGGTCCCTGTTCAGCGCCCTGAGCGGAGTGATGTACATTATCGCTATCCCCTTTCCAGTCCCGCGCTCCAGCAGCCTGGCGAGCAGGGGCACGATGGCAGATTCGGTCTTGCCGCTGCCCGTCGGCGCCAGTATCACGCAGTTGGTCCCTTCCTCCACTATCGGGATGGCTGCCTTCTGTACGTCGGTAATGCTGCCGAACTTGCGCATGAGGATGTCGTAAGGGTCGATGTGCATGAACGTTAGCCGAAAGGTATGAAGGCGCTGCCCACGTCATCTACTGTCCTGTTGCCCGCAGTGTAGTTGACGGCCAGGTTCGTATGCAGGTTGAGCGCCACTCCGCTTATCGGAGTGGTCATGTTGTAACACCTGAGGCTAAGGGCCATGGACGCTCCCGGCGCCAGGGTCCTGTTCTCAAAGGCAGGATATTCGTTGGCGAATTTGTAGCAGCCTGCGCTGTTTATGTGCGCGCTCTCATTCAGCATGCTCCTTATGGTAAAGCCCACTGTGCCATTGTCGTAAGTCAGGTTGCTGCACCCGAACGCGGAACCGAGTGCGCATGTGTTGCTAATCCCAGACAGGAACGTTACCGAAGGGCCGCTCACGTTGATGCGGCCAAGCAGGTCTTCGGCCACAGAGACCTGGTCCAGAGCCGCGCTCGAGTTTATGAGCGAAAACGCGCTCACGTTGTAGCCCCCTCTGTAAGCAGTAGTCTCGACCAGGGCCATGCTCCCGAGCTTTCCGCTGGACGGCACAAGGTATGTGCTGCAGTAGCTCACGTTGTTGTACGTGCCAAGCACTCCGTAGCACAGGTTACTGTTCGTGGTCTGCCTGGTCACAGCCTCTGATATGAAGGAGGCGTTGTTGAGCACGTAAAGCGAAGACGCGTAGCTTCCCAGGTAATCGGTGCCATTCGAAGCGCCGAGAAGTGTGGCGTTGGCCGGAACTAGGTAGCCGCTGAACGCCGCGCTCACGTTGTTTGCAGGCGCGTGCGCATTCGAGGCGGAGGAGGCGTTTACCAGCGATGCACAGCCTATCGTGTTCGAAGATACGACGAGCACCTTGAGCCAGCCCCGCGAATACCAGCTGCAGAAGCTGGTGCCGTTGCGCATGTCTATCAGCGTCACGTTGCCTGCTGTGCTGTTGATGCTTTCGTAGGAAAGGTTGGCTCCCTGCGCAGCCACTGAGAATATGCTTGGCGCGAGGTAGCCCTTAAGCCAAAGTGAATACGCGCTGTAATTGCTGTACTGCGCTTCGGCGATGCTCATGTTCTTGATGTAGTTGTAAGTGAGGTTGAGGACAGGCTCTATGAAAGCGCCAGCCCGCCCTGCAGGCAAGGCGTCGAAGCGCGGCACGCCATAATTGTCGTATATGTATTCGGATATGGCATAGCCGCCGGCTGAGAGGAGCCCGCCCGAAGAATAAGCATAGTTGCCAGGCATTATCGCCCATGGGTCGTCCGGAGCCGGCGCATTAACCGAGAACGAGAGGCTGCCTGAGCTGGACTGCCGGTCGGCTATGTTGTAAACCTTCGCGGGGTCCGCTTCGACCAATATGTTGTACGCGCCTGGTTCGGTGGGTGAATAGTTATAATAGATCGTTGTCTGCTTGCCGGCAGGCAGTGTCACCTTGTAGAGCGTGCTCAGGTTGCCGTTCACAAAGATGCCGAGGCTCATGTTCTGTATCGGCGTGGTGCCGTTGTTAGAGGCGAGTATGTCCAGCACCACCTTCTGGTACGGGTAAAGCTGCGCGGGCACGCTGCCGTGCACGCTTACGCCCATGTCTATGCTTGGCTGGTACAGATACCTGAACAGGAACGCCGCTATGGCTATCACCACCACGACGGCCACCCAGAAATATATCTCGTTCTTCATGCATTCACGCAAGAGTCGCTTTGGCCTTAAGCTCTTTAACCGCTTCGCCTATGCTGGCCGATATCTCCTTGTAATCACTGTCGTACAGGCCTCCGGCCCAAGTGGCTGCATCATACCTGTCTCCCATCGACGGCGGCTTGAGGTAGAACTTGCCCTGCGAGTTCTCGATCAGGCCCATCTTCTTCATGCGCAGCAGATGGTACCTGAGCGTCTTCTCGTTTATGGGCTCCCAGTTCTTGCTTATGTAATCAACCAGCTCTCCCACGCTCGGGTCGCTCCTCTTTACGAACTGGAAGTTCATCAGTGCGTCGAGCACGGCCACAGACCCGAGCCTCGACTCGCCGGGGTTTATCACGCCCAGGGAGAGCGCGAGCCACCTCGCTATCGATCGCCTTGTCTCCAGCACCTCCTTGGTGAGGCGCATCTTCCTCAGACTGATCTCCTTGTCTATAAGCTCCGATTCGCCTAGCTCCGGCACTCTACCAAACCCGAGAAATGCTGCAGGATTTCCAGTCTGTTGTTATTCATCTTCATACTTATATGCTTTTCTTCGCCATTATCACCATCATCGGTATCGCCGTGCCCAGGTACTACAAAGTTTATGACTCCAAGCAAACTCTTTACGTGACGGTAGACGACGGCGGTGCTGTGATAATAAAGGACGAGGCAGGCAGGAAGGTCTTCCTCTCCAGGTACCAGGCGAAGCTTATGAAGTTTGGCATAGACAACCTGCTCAGGAACATTTTCGAGGGCGTGGATTCGAGCGACGTACATGTAGAGGAGCTGAAGGCAGCCCCGAAATGAGGTGCGCGCATGTCACAACAAAACCAGAACAACAGTGATGCAGAGCGGCTGGTGGCCGATTACCAGCTGGTGCAGGAGCAGCTCAGGGCGTCTGCGCTGCAGCTGGAGCAGCTACAGTCGCAGAAAACGGAGCTCGAGCGGGCAAAAGAGGAAGTTAGCGGCGCGAGCGGCAAGGTGTACATAACGGTAGGCGGCGTCATAGTGGAAACGGACAAGGCGAAGGCCCTGGAGGACATAGGCAGCAGGATGGAGCTCACCCAGGTAAGGATAGGTTCTGTGACGAAGCAGTACAATGACATGAAGGCCAAAGAGAAGCTGCTCGGGGATAAGCTCACGCAGCTGCTGGGCAGCAAAGGCCCGGGCTGATCCGCATGCGAGTGCTGTCTATGCAGGAACTCCGCGGCCTGCTGGAGAGCAGCAGGGGCAAGCGCGTCGTGATAACGTTCCACACCATAGGCGACAGGGACGCGGTTGGTTCCGCCGTGGCTCTCTCCTCGTACTTTACCGACGCTACTGTGGTGACTCCGAATTTCATAACATCGAACGCGAAGCACATGCTTTCCGTGCTCGGACTTGGTGGCAAGGTCACGGGCAAGCTGCCCGCAGGCGCAGAGCTGGTCATAGTCTGCGACGCCAACAATACCTATGCGCTCGCATCCATGGGGCAGAAGATAGTGGAGAGAGGAACTGAGCTGTTGTTCATAGACCATCACGCCCTGCATGATAACGGGCCTGCAGGCTCCATCTTCAACGATGAGGGATACAACTCCACCGCAAGCATAGTCTACGACGTTCTCAAGAGCCTCGGCGCCCAGGTGTCGAAGAAGACGGCGGTGCTGCTGCTCAACGGGATTGTGGCCGATTCCGCTGACTTGCAGAACGCGTCCTCGCTTACTTTCAGGCAGATAGCGGAGCTCTTGGAGATTGCCGACATGCAATTCTCGTTCGTGGTGCAGCACTTCAAGACAGAGGTGCCGCTGGCGAACAAGTACAGGGTAATCAAGGACGTGTTTTCGGCCAACGTGGAGACAGTAGGGAAGTACCTGCTCGTGTACGGCACTGCGAGCGAGCACGCGAACGTGGTCGCTGACGCGGCGCTGCGTCTGGACTGCGACGCCAGCGTCTTCTGGGCTGTGAGCTCCTCGGAGGCGTCCCTGTCAGCGCGCCTCAGGGCCCAGTGCAGCGACGAACTGCATGTGCACCTGGGCGTGATCATGGAGGGCATAGGCCCTATGCTGGGAGGCGAAGGGGGAGGCCACGCATGCGCAGCCGGTGCATATGGCCCAAAGAGGGAGAGCGCAACGGAGGCTGGCATGGAGGCTGTAAGGCAGATAAAGGAGAAAATGCTCTCTTCTTCTGGCAAGGTGGCGTAGTATGAAAATAGCAATTACATCGGACTTCCACCTGGGCTACGAGAGGTTCAGGAAGGATGCGTTCGAGCAGTGCCAGGAGGCGCTCTCCAAGGCGGCGGAGGCTGCCGATGCGATAATCATACCCGGCGACATATTCGACATGCGAGCTCCTAAGCCCGACGTGATCGCCGAAGCAATAAACATATTCAGGAACCTCTCCAAGAGGCAGTGGAAGGCCGCGGCCGTAGAGGTGAGCGCTGCGAATAAAGCGTACACCAACGTTCCAGTGCTCGCGATTCCGGGCACGCACGAGAGGCGCGCCCAGGGCGCTGAGAACGCAGTCACGCTCCTGGGTCTTGCCGGCCTGCTTGTTGATGTTAGCGACGGCTACGCCGTGCTGGAGAAGGGCAAGGAGCGGGTCATGGTGTATGGCATAGGCGGCATTTCCGAGGAGCGCTTCGGGGATGTGTTGAAGGGCCTGGACCCGAAGCCGAGGGAGGGCTGCTTCAGCATATTCATGTTCCACCAGTCCGTGCACGAGCTGCTCCCGTTCAGCGACGACTTCGTGCACGCCGACGAGTTGCCCCGGGGCTTCGACCTCTACGTGGACGGCCACATACACAACAGGGTCGAGATGAAGGCCCACGGCAAGCACCTGCTCATTCCGGGCAGCACTGTGCTCACGCAGCTAAAGGCCATGGAGCAGGAGCCCAAGGGTTTCTTCGTGTTCGACACCGAAACCGGCGAGTACGAGTTCCATAGTATAAAGTCTCGCGCCTTCGTGGTGGTGCGCGAGGAAGCGGGAGGCAAGAGCGCTGAGGAGCTCGAGAAGGGTATAAGGAAGGCCATAGACGCGGCGCTATCCGGCCTGAGCGGGGTGCCCATAGTCAGGGTCGAGGTGAGCGGGAAGCTGGACGGCGGCGCGAGGAGCATAGATGTGGATTATGCTTCCATAGTGAAGGCATACGAGGGCAGGGCGGTGGTAGACATAGCGAAGCCCGGCATAGAGGACGTAGGGCACGACGCGGACGCCGATTCGCTAAGGAAGGGCGAGCTGGAGAGCATGCCTGTCAAGGACTACGGCCTCGGCCTGTTCCTGGAAAAGCTGAAGGCGAGCAAGTACAGCCTGCCGATAAGCGCGTCGCAGCTCTTCGAGCTGCTCAGCGCTGACACGAGCAAGGACAAGGCAGTCAAGGCCGCGCTGGAGAAGCTGCTTGCCGATTGAGCCGCGGCTCACTTGTGCGTCTCCAGGTATTCTGCGTGCTCGAGCAGGGCCTCCAACGAGCTGACCAGCGCTGCAGGCGAATCGTACACGGGCACGCCCCCGCTCTCGAGCTGCACCTTCTGCGCCTGCGTGTAGCCTACGCCGGTGCTCATCACCACTATCGGCTTGTCAACCACTTCCTTGAGGTGCACTATCGCTGCCGAGACAGTAGAGTCGGCGCCAGGCGTCTGGTAGAGCACTATTATCACAAGCATGTCTGTGTTGGGGTCGCCGCTGATCGCGGTTATGGCGTCCCCGTACCTCTTCTCGTCCGCGTCCCCGGCAAGGTCAAGTGGCATCCTTATGTTGACGAGCTTCGGCATCCTGCCCCTCAGCGCGCGCGAGGTCTTTGCCGACAGCTCGGCCATTCTCAGGCGCTTGGAAGACGCTATGGCGTCGGCCGTCAGCACCCCCGCCCCTCCGCCGTTGGTCACCACAGCTATCCTGTTGCCCCTCGGCTCCGTCTCTGAAGCGAATATCTTGGAGAAGTATATCAGTTCGCTCAGGTCGTTCGCTACTGTGAACCCGAACTGCCTGAACATGGCCTCCTGCACAGCGTAATCGCCGGCCAGCGCAGCCGTGTGCGAATGCGCAGCGCTGCTCCCCGCGCTGGTCCTGCCCGCCTTGAGCACTATCACCGGCTTCTTCCTGGTTATCTTCCTCGCCAGCTCCACGAACTCCTTGCCGCGCTTTATGCCCTCTATGTACATCACTATGACCTTCGTCTCCTCGTCGTCCATGAGGTACTGCAGCAGGTCGACCTCGTCCAGGTCAGCCGCGTTCCCGTAGGAGATGAACTTGGAGAGGCCGAAGCCCTCGCCGGCTATCACATCGAGCACCGTGCTGCCGACAGCCCCGCTCTGGGATATGAAGCTCACGAAGCCCACCTGCGGCCTTGTGATCTTGTATGTGGGCAGGAAGAGCGTGTCGGTCCTCGACCTGGTGTCCATCACTCCGAGGCAGTTCGGACCTATCATCGGCATGCCGTACTTCCTCGCTATCTTGACTATCCTGTCCTGGAGCTCGGTCTCGCCGACCTCGGCGAAGCCTCCGCTCACCACCACAAGTGACCTCACCTTTGCCTGTCCGCACTCCTCGAGCACCCCCGGCACTATCTGCGCAGGCACTGCTATTACAGCCACGTCCACGGTCTCCGGTACGTCGAGCACGCTCCTGTACGCCTTTAGCCCGAGCACCGAATCTGCGTTGGGGTTAACAGGGTAGAGCCTGCCTCCGTAGCCCCCGTCTATGTAGTTCTTCAGTATGACGTTGCCCACCTTGTCCGGGTTCCTTGACGCGCCTATTATGGCCACCGCCTTCGGCTTCAGCAGCGTGTTGAGGTCTGCCTTCATACGAGCACCCTGATGTCGACGGCATCGTACGAGCCGTCGCGCAGTATGACCGGGTTGAGGTCCAGCTCCTTTATCCTGGGGTTGTTGGTCAGCAGCCTGGACGCCTGCATAAGAAGCTCCACCAGCATGTCCCTGGACTTGCCGTTGCCCGTAAGTATGTCCTTGGAGCGCAGCCCGTCTATCATCTGCCCCGCGTCGTATTTCGTTATGGGGCAGAGGCGGAGCTGCGTGTCCCCGAACGCCTCCACGTATACGCCTCCGAGGCCCAGGAGGAGCACCTTGCCGAACTGCGGGTCGGTGTTGCCGCCTATTATGGCCTCGACTCCGGGCTTCGCCATCTTCTGCGCTATTATCCTGTACTGCCTTATGCCCCTCCCCTTCCTCTTCAGCTCGCCGAATGCCCTGCCTATCTCCCCGGCGCCGCTGAGGTTGAGCTTCACCAGGCCCGCCCTGCTCTTGTGGAGCACCTTGTCGGAGAGCAGCTTGAGCGCTATGCTGTCCCTTCCGGCGAAGGAAACCGCCTGCTCAGCGCTTGAGACGTACCTGCTAGGCACGCTGCGTATCTTGTACTTGTCAAGAATCGCTTTCGCGCGCATGTAGTCCATCAGGGCCATTGAACCAACTATAGCATGCCGTAGTAGTAGGCGATCAGGAGCAGCACCACTATCACCAATATCGCCACGGCGAGGTTGCGCTTGGTGTGCGGCTTCCCGTGGAGCTTGATCTCCTCACCCATCCGGTTGAGGTCGTTTCCGTTGCCGCTTCCAGGAGCTGCGGCCTCCGCGTGCGGTGGGGCTGGCGCCTGTCTTGCCGAAGCCCCTGGTGTCTGCGCCTGCTGCGTTTGTGCCTGCTGCTGCCCCTGGGCAGGTGCCTGCACGGGAGCCTGCGTCGGCGCCTTGGCCTTCAGGAACCCCTGCTCCGTGAGCATGAGCTCCACGCTCCCGCTCTTCAGCTCGTAGCTCACATAGTTCTGTTTGAACAGCTTGTATATCCTGAACGCCATGTCCTTCGGCCTTACGTTGAGCGTGCCCTGCAGCTCCGCGGGATACCTCTTGCCCCCCGACATCTGAGCCAGTATCTCCTCATCGAGATGGTCGAGCGGCTCGGCGCTCTTGGCCTCCGCATCCTCCTTGAGCTTCTTCCCTGCATCGGCTAGCGCTATGCTGTTCGGGCCGGGATAGTAGGCCGTGAAGTCGATGAACCCCTTTTGCTTCAGGCCGCCTGTTATGTTGGCCGCGTCGAAGACGCTGGCGTTTATCATGCCCCCGAAGCGCTCCAGCGTGGTGTCTGGGCCTATCTTGAACAGGCACGCAAGTTCTAGGAAATTCACGTTTTCGGAGTCCGCCGCCATTCTACCGTTTATCCTTACCATGTTAAGGATTATAACCCTTGCACGCCGCCAAGCGCCTCACGCACAGTCCGTATTAGCATAGGGTAATAATCGCGTTGCACATACTTCTTGGAAAGTTCTGGGTCATTTACTTCCTTTTCGAACTTGTCCAAAGGGATAAACTCTACCGACTCAACCTCGTCCTTTTGCAGCGTCTGCGGCAGAGCGTCGTGCTTTAGCAGGTAGACTCGATAGACGTGCCTGTTATGATAGCCTGGTTTTGGGTCAACGCTAACCCTTGACGCCCAAATCTCTTTCAGTTCTTTGGCGTCGGCTTTTATGTTCAGCTCCTCTTCAAGTTCCCTGAGCGCTGCCTGTATCGGCGTTTCTCCGGCAGACACGTGTCCTGCGGCCGATATGTCCAGGAGTCCGGGGAAGCTTTCTTTTGACATAGAACGTTTTTGCAAAAGTATCTCTCCTTTTGAGTCGTATATCCATACGTCTACCGTCTGGTGTCACAGCCCCTCTCTGTGGGCAGCATCCTTAGAAACAGTATACCCGAGCTTGTTGCCGTGTTCGTCAACAACATCCAACAGTTCGGCTGGCATGTAGGTCAAGTACAATATTAATATTATGCATTTATAGACTTTCAATAAACGTTGATTTCTTTGGAGATCCAGTTCCTAGGCGGCGCAAGCGAGGTGGGCAGGTCCGCCATCCTGCTGGACGGCTCGAAACGCATAATGCTCGACCACGGGGTGAAGCTGGACCACAAAACTCAGTATCCGGCCCGCACGGAGCCGGTAGACGCCTGCGTGCTGAGCCACGCACACCTGGACCACAGCGGCAACGTGCCCTTCCTGTATAGGGGCGCGTTCCCCGTTACTTACGGCACGGAGCCCACCAGGGAGCTCAGCACCCTGCTGATAGAGGACTCGCTCAAGATAGGCAGGAAGGAGCACCTGCCCCCAAGGTTCTCTAAGCACGACCTGAACAACATGCTGACCCACTATGCTCCCTACGAGTACGGCAGCGAGATAGACCTGGGCGAGTACACTGTAACGCTGCACGACGCCGGGCACATAAGCGGCAGCGCCATAACCGAGCTGCGAAGCGGGAAGAGCGGCAAGACAATAGTCTATACTGGCGACTTCAAGCTCGAGCCGCAGCTGCTCCATGAGGGGGCTGAGATAGTGAGGAGCGACGTGCTAATAACCGAGACCACGTATGCGGGCAGGGAGCACCCGGACAGGGGCGAGCTGATAGGCAGGTTCGTGGACGAAGTCAAGCAGACCCTGGACGCCGGGGGCATAGCCCTGGTGCCAAGCTTCGCGGTCGGAAGGGCACAGGAGTTGCTCGCAATACTCCACAGGGCCGGCCTCTCCGATTTCGTGTTCATGGACGGGATGGCCAGGAAGGCCACCGAGATAGTGATGCGCTACGGCAGCTTCATAAGGAACAGTGGCCTGTTGCGCGACGCGCTGGACAGGATAACGGTGGTGGGCAGCGGCGAGCACAGGCACGACGCGGTGAGCGGCCCCAGCATAATACTTACTACAGCAGGCATGCTGAACGGCGGCCCTGTGCTGAACTACCTGACGCAGCTCAACCCGCTGTCCAAGATATTCCTGACCGGCTACCAGGTCGAGGGCACGAACGGCAGGAAGCTCATGGAAGGCAAGCCGATCTCGCTGGACGGCAGGAAGGAGCGCATAAGGACGCCGTGGGTATACTACGACTTCTCGGCCCATTCGGGCAGCAGGGATCTCAACGAGTACATAAGGAAGAGCAATCCCGAGGTGGTGGTCTGCGTGCATGGGGAGAAGCTGAGCGCTGAGGCGTTCGCGGAGCAGCTGAAGGCAGACGGCTTCAAGACTCACGTGCCCAGGCTGGGGGAAAGCCTCCGGCTAGACGTATGAGGAACGGGCAAAGGGTCGTCGGGCTTATTCCTTGCCCACGACTTCTATCTTGCCGTACTTGCCGGTGCTCAGCTGCGGGTTGCCCTTGAACTCGCTCACGTAGCCGTTGGTTATCTTTACCTTGTCGCCAACGCTCACCAGGTCGATGTTCGCCTCCCAGAGCGAGATGGCAATGCTTCCGGAGTCGTCGCTTATCACGGCATCGGCCACCTTCAGCGGCTTGCCGAACTTCGTCACAACTTCCCTAGGTTCTCCCTTCTCAGTGATCACGCCTTCAAGTTCTACGCTAGTAGCACCTGCTTTCAGTTCAGAGATCTTCATTTCTTCACCGTGAGCTAGATTATACAGGGCAAGGTATAATAAGGAATGCTCGTTTCCGGGCCAAAATTCCGCTAAAGGCGTAGAATGGCATTGTATGCGTGTAAAGGTCTCAAAACCACAATGCTTTTAAAGTAATGAATTTCATTAGAAGGTGCGAAGGTTAGTTTATGGTATTTAGATTAAATGTGAAGTTTCAAGCATACAAAGGCAAGAAGGTGTTGGTTATGAGTCCTCCTAGCGATACCAGTTGCCCAAGATTGCTTGTGTTCGGTTCTGGCACCATTGTCAAGGATGACTTCAATGGTAATGTTGCTTTAAAGAAGCCCCTTCTAGAGAGAATCAGTGCTTTGTGATTCTTTAGAAGCGACGAACTTTTTATACGTGGAATACTCTTCTAAGTGGAAAGGCCACTTTCCAGCAAGCACCCCTGTAAGCACTGCCTTTTCCACTCTCGGGGCCTCTTTTTCCCAGATTGTGCTCAACATGTCAGGACCCCGCCTGATTAGAGACTCCCCGCTTGTAAAAGCGCAAATATGAAACACATCCCAAGTTCCGTTTGTATTTAGAACCAATGGATAGTCGTTTACTATCTCGTGCACGTTTTCAGTCAAAATTTCTTTAGCGAAAGACAGAGATAGTGCTCCCCATTCTTTGATAGGGATTAAGGTCACACCATACGCTAGCAATACGCCCTTATCAGGTTTCTGAGTAAGTGCAGAAAATTTCTTTATAATGCCTGTCTGCCTGAGTTTTTTGACCAAATAGATTATTTTATTAGAGGTTAATTTGGTTTTCTTTGACAGCTCGCTCAGCTTCATTCTGGAATCATTGTTCAGTGTAGTCAGAATCATCTTTTCGGCTTTAGACAGGACTGCGCTTTCGTTTATCAACTCGCTTCTCAACGGCAAGAAACCGATGTAGCTGTTTGATACTGATGCAGTCTTGAATATAGGCGCATAATCCCCTAAGTCAGTGCGCAACTTCCATTGCCAACGCTGGAAGTCCTGCGGGCTAAGCCCTATGACATAAAGAAGCAGATCAAAATCTCCTTCTGCCAGATACGCATCTTGGACAAACACGTCCTTCTTGAACAGCTCTTCCAAAAACTCGAGTGTCGGCCTTACTTTAAATTTCAACGTAACTATCCTTCCTTCAGCAAAACCGAGTTTTGTTTCGTCAAGTTCCAATGTATAAAACAAAGCGTAGTTTTTTTCCAGTTCCTTTATAGTAGACTGCACTACGTGATACGATATGCCTAGCTCGTTCCCGAGCTTTCTCAATGATATGCGTGAGTCCTTGTAGAGGGCCATCAGAAGCTTGTACGGGAGCTCCCTCTCTACGAACTCTTGCGTCTCTTTGGCAGCCGGCATATCATCAATCTCAAAATCTAAATAATATTGTCATAATTTGAATTATTTATTCAAATACATATACTTTTGTTCCCAAACATATAAATACCCCTGGGTGCACATACTATCAATCGTGGGGCGATGAACTCTACGGTTATACTGTCGAGGTGTGCGGGCTTATTTCTTGAGATACCCACTCCTAACATCCCATCCCACCGCGCACCTCTCTTTTATTTGACAAATAGCGAGCTCTAGCCCCGCTCTCCACAAGGCGCACATTATGGCCGCGAAACAAAGCATAAGAAGGAAGGCATCAGACGAAAGCTTCATACTGATAAGGCCCGCCTATCCCCAGAATTCGGATACGGTGGCCAAGGCCATAGCTGCATGCCGGGGCGTAAGGAAAGTGTTCTTCACTAGCGGCGACTACGGCTTCGTGGTGCACACCAGCGGCGGAGTCAAGTACGCCCCTGAGGCGGTGCACGATGCGGTGTCGAAGGCGACCCGCGGCTCGGAAACGACACTGATAAAAGGGCATTATGTGTATTCGATCCTGTGATTCGTGGGGTGCAACAAATGGACAAGAAGCTTCTATATAGGTTCCTCGGCAGGCATGCGCAGCATGAAGCCTCGCTGCCAGGCAAGGACCAAGACGAGAACAGGAAGGTCGCCTTCGTCCCTGACGGCGAGAATTCGTGGCGCGTCGTGTGGGCTGACGAGGTAGTGAAGAAGTAAACTAAACTTGTATCACGAAAATCTCAGCAGACGTGTTCAGATGACGCAAACACCATCTGGCATCCGCTGTGTTTTTGCGACCGCTATGCCTGTTTCTGATAGCACCAACTTTATGTACTCATGCAGTGCCAGCCTCCTGGCATCGCAGAACTCTTTTGACTTTCCTCAGTGCCTCAAGTCTCTGTAGTAATCCAGCGATTCTTTTGCGCATCCGCCACCGCGTTTCACCGGGCACGATTCGCATTCCACTAAATTTGTGGCGTCCCTAAGCGAGACCACCTTGTGAAGCCTCCGTCTATCCAGTTCAAGGTGATATCTTCCGCTGGAGTTGACTATCCTTCCCACCTTCACCTGCTCCATAGGATCGTCGCAGAGGTAGAGTGAATTGCCCGGAGCAATGGACATGGTGCGCCCTTCTTAGCCACTCTGACAAGCTCATTCATTGCCTTCCTCCTGTTATCCCTGCCATACACAAGTGAGATCGGCCCGCCCAGGCAAAGCACAGCGTCAAACGTATCGCTACCGAATCTGGAGAGATCTGTTATAGTTCCCTGAGCCAGGCTCTTGATCTTCCCTTTGGTGTCAGTCTTAATTATCTCAGCCTGCGCAGCTTTCAGGTTCTCTTTAGACAGGTCAAGCAGCACAGCATCGTAGCCCCTCATCGCGAGACTTACTGTGTATGTGCCTGTACCCCCTCCTGCGTCTAGTATGGTGCCTTTCTTCGGCAGGTACTTGTTCAGGAACCTGAATGTAGTGTCATACTCTAACCTGTGGTACGGATCCTTAGTAAGCCTCGTCATCTCATATTTCCAATATTTGGCATACAGCCTGCTTACGTCCTTTATCACATTATCGTCGAGTCACTTATCACGCCATTCGCCCAACTCTCCCTAACCACTATGCGCCAGTTTCTCGTAGGCTTCCTTCAGGCTCCTTATGGTGCCCGACGTCCTTATCGTCCTGAATCCTGTCTGCCTGTCGTCCAGCCTCTTTATGAATGTGAGCGCGAGCGTCAGGCTGTGCTCGTAGCCCCTGTTCAGGCTCAGTATGAAGAACTTGTCGCTCAGCTGGGCGGCAACGCGCGCGTTCGCCCTGAAGTACTCCAGCTCTCCCATGAACTTGGCCAGTTCCCGGGCCAGCGCGTCCTCCGCGTTCCTGCTGCCGAGGTCCAGCGGCGAGCTGCTCTCCACGAGCAGATAGCGCAGCTTCCTCCTGTAAATCATAGTGCCTCACCCAGCGCGCCTAGCGCGCGTTCCGCAACCCTGTCGCTCATGCCCAGGAGCTTTGCTATGCCGAGCATCTGCTGCGCAGACATCATGCAGTCCACGCTACCCGCCATGCTAGCTATCGCTAGTGGCGCTTTGTGCATCATCGCCTCCCTCACTGCGCCCTTCGCCCTGCGCAGCGCCCTGCCCCTCTCTACCTCGCCCGCGCACGTTACCTGCGCCAGCGGTATGAGCAGCGGCTTGCCCATCTCCCTCAGCAGCTCGAGCTCCTTGCCGTTCAGGCTTCTTTCTGTAGCCAGGGCGGCTACCGCATCGCTGCGCCTGATCCCTCGCGACAGCGCCTCTGCGCTGCTCCCCGCCACTATCCTTTTCATCCTGCCGGGCTGCTGCGCCATGTCTTCCAGCAGCTCAACGTCGCTGCCCAGGCAGAATATGCGCCTGAAACCGAGCCTCTTTGCCGCTTCGCCTGCCATTTCCTTAGGCACGGCGACCAGGTCGAAGTAAGCCATGGGCTCAGGCCTTGTCCTCGGTTGCGGCTCCAGTGCCCTTCGCCTCGTTCTCGGCGAAGAGGCTCCTCTCTATCGTCTCCTTTATCTTCTCGGCCACGTACGCGAGCTTGATGAGCTTGGTGTGCCCCCTGATGCCCTTGCCCGACTCGTACGTGTCTATGAGCCCCTGCATCTCCAGGTCAGAGATGTACTTCCTGTACCACCTGCTGCTCTTGGGCTCCTTGCTGAGCGAGTGCGCTATGCTCGTGTACTTGTTGTACACTTCGCCGCTGAATATGTATGTGTCGTCGCCGTCCACCAGCTTCTTGTACCTGCCCCCCTGCAGCGAGAGCAGCGAGACGGCGTATAGCACCAGCTTCTGGTGCTCGGGCAGCGTGGCTATGACCTCGTACGCCACCTCCTCCTCCGCGTCCTTCTCGGCCTCCATGACCTCCTGCTCGCCCATCCTGCTCTTCCCCTCCTCCTCGGTGAGCTCTCCGGCCCTCGAGAGTATCTTGAGCGCCAGCCTCGCGTCGCCGCTCTCCTTGGCGGCTATGGCGGCCACGAGGTTGAGCACGTCGTCGCCAACCACGCCCTGCTTGAAGCCGCCCGCGGCGCGATCTTTCACTATTGCTGCAAGCTCCGTGGAGTTGTACGGCGGGAACACAAGCTCGTGCTCGTAGAGCGTGGACAGGCTCCTGGGGTCGAGCAGTTCCTTGAAATCTATCCTGTTGCTTATGCCCACTATCGTTATGCCCCCGGAGCGTATGTCGCTGTTCGCCCTTGTCAGCGTATACACGAGGTCGTCCAGGTCCTTGACCATGTCTATCTCGTCAAGTACCGCGACAAGCACCTTGCCGTCCTCCTCCACCCAGTTTATTATCTTCTCGTATATCTCAACGAGCCCGTAGCCGCGCTTCGCGAGGAAGGGCAGGTGGTCGCTTATTATCTTGCTCAGCACCCTGTATCTTGAGTTGTATATCCTGCAGTTTATGTATGATATCTTGGCCTTCGCGGCGGCCAGCGACCGCACTTCCTCGATTACATGCCTTACGCATGAAGTCTTGCCAGTGCCCGTCTTGCCGTAGATGAACACGTTCCTGCCGCGTTCTCCCTTCAACGACGGGGCTAGTGCCTTGACTATGCTCTCCATCTGCTTGTCCCTGAAGAGCAGGTTCTGCGGCAGGTAGTGGGGCGAGAGGACTTCGCGGTTTGCGAATATCTTCGATTCCTTGAACAGCGATGCGAATCTCTCGTCCATCAGCGTCCCCCGTTAACCAATCTCTTTGCTATGCTTATAAACTCTTCTTTTATCTCGGCATCCTCGGCCACGGCGACCCTCCCGGAGTCGCTGAATTCGTCGAATTTCTTGTCTGCCTTCACTGTGCCGAGCACCTCACAGCGGAGCGCCCCCGCCACTACATTCGCCCCGGTGGGCGTGCCGCCCGACATATTCTCCACCACGCCGATTATGGGTACGCCTAGCCGCCTTGCCATCAGCCCTGACCTCACCGCGTTGACTGCGGCTATCTGCTGCGGCGTTGTCACTATCACGAAGCCGTCCATCTCGAGCAGCTGCATTATGGAAAGGTTGGAGTCGCTGGTCCCTGGGCTGCAGTCGAGTATCAGGTAGTCGAGCTCGCCCCAGTCGGTCGCCTCCAGGAACTCGCCCAGCATCTTCGCCACCATGGGCCCGCGCCATATTATGGGCCTCTTGGCCTCATCCACGAACATGGCCGTGGAAATGACCTTGACGCCGTCCTTCTCCAGCGGCTTGAGCGGGTATTCGGGCTCCCCCGCCTGCCTTATGCCTAGGAAGAGGTGCAGGTTTGGGCAGTCTATGTCAGCGTCGAGCAGGCCCACCCTGTAGCCCATGTCTTTGAGCGCGAAGGCGAGGTTCACTGCTATCGTCGTCTTGCCGACGCCTCCCTTGGCGCTGTAGACGCCTATCCTGTGCTTCACTCCGGCAAGCGCCTGCTTCACGCGCTGCCTCTGCTTCACCACGTTCAGTATCGACGGGTGCGTCACGTTCACTGTGGCGTTGCCTATTTTTGCAGTTGCGGCTCCTTCTTCACCTGGCATGGAATCTGCAAAAGCAGGTTTGCCAATGCAAGTATAATAATGCCTGCGTGGAAACGGCAGAAGCGCGGCGCCCTTCCCTTGACTCACGTCAAAAGCAAACCTATTTAATAACAAACCGCCAATAGCTACATTGCTTTTACGCTTCAGAGAGTAGAGTACTATTTGTCGGTGTAATTGTGTATCCAAACATACAAGCGTATGATAGGGGAGTGATGTTCAACCCCGACGGCAGGCTCTTCCAAGTGGAGTACGCGAAGTCTGCAGTGACCAGGGGCGGGGCTGTCGTTGGCATGGTGACAAAGGACGGGGTTGCCTTCGTGGCGCACAAGAACGTAGACGACCCGCTAGTGGTGCCCTCTAGCATGCAGAAGGTGTTCAGGATAGATTCACACATAGGCGCTGCGTACAGCGGAATGGTGGCCGATGGCCTCCACCTCGTGGAGGAGACAAGGTCGGCAGCCCAGAGCCACAGGCTAGTTTACAACGAGGTCAAGTCGGTTGAGGCGATAGCGAAGGCGCTCTCCTCGACCATGCTGCAGGCGACGTTCTACGGGGGCGTTAGGCCCTACGGCGTGTCGCTCCTGCTGGGCGGCATAGACAGCGAGAGGAAGCTCTTCGAGGTGGACCCGGCCGGCTCGCTGCTGGGCTACAAGGCCGATTCAATAGGTTCAGGCAAGAAGATAGCCACGGACATACTCAACAAGGAGTACAAGGACACAATAAGCACCGACGACGCTATAAATCTCGGCATAAAGATACTGAACAAGATAAACGAGGGCAAGCTCACCGGAGACCGCGTCGACATAGGCTACATAGAGTCCGGCGGAGAGTTCTCGGTGCTTTCAGAGCAGGAGATATCGAAATATTTCTGATTTGTGAGAATTTATGTCTAAGACAGTGATCGCCAAGTATGCTGCGCAGGGAGAAACCTTCGAAATCCTCGTGGATTCTGACAAGGCGTACGCCTACATAACGGGTAAGCTTCCGGACCCGCTCTCGGCACTGGAAGTGGAGGACGTATTCAGGGACGCCAACAAGGGGGACAGGCAGAGCCAGGACAAGCTGAAGAAGGTGTTCGGCACCGAGGACCTTAGCAAGATAGCCGGCGTTATACTGAAAAGCGGCAACGTGCCGCTCACCACTGAGCAGCGCAGCAGGATGCTTGAGGAGAAGAGGAAGCAGATAGTGAACATAATAGCGACCAACGCCATAGATCCGAGGACCAACGCGCCCCATCCCGCGCTTAGGATAGAGAACGCTATGAAGGAGGCCAGGGTAAACGTAGACCCGTTCAAGCCTGCCACGGAGCAGGTGGACGCCATAGTCAAGAAGCTGAGCACGCAGCTGCCCCTCAAGTTCTCCGTGGTGAAGATGGAGGTGACCATACCCGTGCAGTACGCGAACAGGTGCTACGGCCTGCTCAAGCAGTACGGGCTCAAGTCAGAGAGGTACCTTCAGGACGGCTCGCTCCAGGCGAGCCTCGAGTTCCCGGCGGGGCTCCAGAGCGAGTTCTTCGACAAGCTCAACGGCGCCACGAAGGGTTCTGCTGTCGCTAATATAACAAGCGTATAAAAAGTGTATAGAATGAGGACAATACTGCCGGGAGACAAGATATCTGACACGCCCCTGCGCGCGGAGAACACGATAGTCGAGGGCGGGAAGACGTATGCCACTGTGATTGGCATGCTGGACGAGACGAAGGGCGCTTTCATACCTCTGGAGACGGTGTGGTACCCGAGGGAGGGCGACTACGTGATAGGCATAGTGGAGAACTCGAAGAACAGGGTGTACACTGTGTACATGGAATCGCCGTTCAGGGGCCTGATACTGCCACCCCCGAGGCCAAGGTTCAGGGACATGAGGCACGAGCACACCGAGAGGCAGGAGGTGCTGCAGATCGGGGACGTGGTCAGCGCTTTCGTAAGGGAGGTGAAGCGCGAGTCGGACCAGATAATACTGATACTAGACAGGCCGAGGAGGCTCATGGGCGGCAAGCTCATCGACGTAAGGCCCTCCAAGGTGCCCAGGATACTGGGCAGGGCGAACACAATGCTGACGCAGCTGCAGGACATGACGAAGAGCACGATACTCGTCGGGCTCAACGGCCTGGTCTGGCTGAAGGGAGGCAACGTGCCGCTGGCCCAGAGGGCGATAGCCAAGATACAGGACGAGGCGCACATCAACGGGCTGACGGAGCGCATAAAGGAGATGCTCGCCGCAAACAGCGGCACAAGCGGTGCTTGATATGGGAGGAAGCGGAGAAAAACCACAACTGATAGTTGACGGAAAGAGGCTTGACGGGCGCGCATTCGACGAGCTCAGGCCAATAAGGATAGAGGCGGATGTGCTCAAGAACGCCGAGGGCTCGGCGTACCTGGAATGGGGCGACAACAAGGTGCTCGCAGCCGTTTACGGCCCGAAGGAGGCGCAGCCCAAGCACATTGCAGACCCGAACAGGGCGATAATAAAGTGCAGGTACCAAATGGCGCCGTTCTCGTCGCTGGAGGAGCACGGCAGGACAGGCCCCAACAGGCGCGCGATAGAGATATCCAAGGTCACCAAGGAGGTGTTCGAGAACGTGATACTGCTCGACCAGTTCCCCGGGTCGGAGATAGACATATTCGTCGAGGTGCTGCAGAGCGACGGGGGCACGAGGGCTGCGGGCATAACTGCAGCAGCTGTAGCGCTCGCGAGCAGCGGCATACCGATGCGCGACATACCCTACGCCGTCTCGGCCGGCAGGATCGGCGAGCACATGGTGCTGGACGTCAACAAGATAGAGGACAACTACTCTGATGCTGACATGCCGGTAGCCATTGCGCCGAGGAGCGGCGACATGCTGCTGCTGCAGATGGACGGCGCGCTCACAAAGGAGCAGGTTTCAGAAGGCCTGGCCATGGTGCGCAAGGCAGGAGAGACGATAGTGAGGGCCCAGCGCGAGGCGCTGGAGGCAAAGTATAGGTGATTGTGATGCGAGAGGAAAACAGGGAATACGTGCTAGAACTCCTGGGCAAGGGCTCGAGGGAGCAGGAGCGCGGGCAGTTCGACTACAGGGAGATAAAGATAAAGAAAGGGGTGATACCCCACGCCGAGGGCTCGGCGCAGGTCGACCTCGGCTCGACCAAGGTGCTTGTCGGGGTCAAGCTCGCGGTAGGCACGCCGATGCAGGACAAGCCCAACGAGGGCGCCCTTGCCACAGCCGCCGAGCTCCTTCCACTGGCATCCCCGGAGTATGAGATGGGCCCGCCGAGCCCCGAAGCCATAGAGCTCGCCAGGGTGGTGGACAGGGGGATAAGGGCCGCGGAGGTGGTGGACATGGACGCGCTCTTCATAGAGAAGGACAAGGTGTGGAACGTCTACACGGACATCTACATACTCAACTACGACGGCAACCTCTTCGACGCTTCGACGCTCGCTGCAACTACCGCGCTGCTCAGCGCCCGCATGCCGAGGCTCGAGGGCGAGGAGGTGATAAGGGAAGGCGCGCTCGGCAAGCTCAAGACCAAGAACATAGTGAGCTCGTGCACCTTCGCCAAGCTGAAGGGCAGGATACTGCTTGATTCCAACGCGGCTGAGGAGAGCATAATGGACGCCAGGGTGACAATAGCCAACGACGAGCGCGTGGTTCGCGCGATGCAGAAGGGGCTGAGCGGCTCCGTGTCGTTCAAGGAACTGGAGCAGATGGAAGACGTTGCCTTCGAGAAGTCGAAAGAGCTAAGAAACCGCATTTCCAAGGCATTGGGTGAATGAGATGGCGAACAGGAGCATACGTTACGGGGCAAGCCTCAGGAAGAGGTATGGCGCCGTGCAGGTTCAGAAGAAGGCGCTCTACATGTGCGACGTCTGCGGCAAGGAGGCAGTAAAGAGGATAGGCACCGGCATGTGGAAGTGCAGGCACTGCGGCGCTGTGTTCGCGGGCGGAGCGTACACGCTCAAGACGGAGCCGGGCAAGGCGCTGGAGCGCATGATGCAGTCTGGGAAGGTGGGCTCATGACCAAGGTGGTGTTCTCTCCGGCACAGGAGCTCGTGGTCCACGAGGTGGTGGAGGTAAGCAAGGACGACCTGCTGCTTGAGCGCATAACGCCGAACGGCAACATGCCCCTGTACTGGTGCAACGGCCTGCTATTCAGCTTCTCCTCAGTTCCCATGACCGAGGAGGTGGTGAAGGAGTACCTCAAGGGCAGGATACACTGGCTCGAGGTGCACTACACGAGGATGGACAAGTACACGCCGCTTATAACGTTCGAGTCTCCGGAGTACAAGTCGACCATGAACGTCAAGGTCATAGACACGAGCTTCTCCGAGATGCACATGGAGTTCGTGAAGTGGCTGAAGGACAAGGCGAAGATAAAGTGAGGTGTTATGCTATGCCGTACATTTGTTTGCACTGCAGGAAAGAAGTGAAGGCCCTGGAGAAGAATTTCATAAGGTGCCCCTACTGCGGCTACAGGGTGCTCTCCAAGAAGAGAAGCACGCTTGCCAAGGAGGTATCGAGCAGCTAGCCGGCGTTAGTTCTTCAGCAGTATCGTGTTGCCGACTTCCCTGACGCGCTTGTACTCTACGCTGTTCTTGAACAGGCCCTTTATCACTTCGCCGGGCTCGTTGGCGTCTATCTTGCCCAGAAGCAGGTGCGACACGCTCCCCTGCTCTAGGTCTATCACAACTTCGCCCACCTCGCCGAGCCACCTGCCGGTGCCCGACATTATCTTCTTGCCGTAAAGCGAAGATATGGTAACCGTCATTTGCTCTCCCCTAGTCTCAGCCTCTTAATCTTTTTGGAAGCGAATATTCTTATTACGTTCTCCTGCAGGGCATCGACGAAAGCGGCTTCGTTTTCCTCAAGTTCCGCGAGCTCCGCCTTGTCGAATAGCCCGCTCTTCCTGGCGACCATGCGCCTCAGGTAGGTGTCTCCTAGCTGGTAATACTTGGCTCCGCACGAGCCGCATACGAAGATAGGCACCACAGGCACGTTGTCTACGCCTTCCGGGACGCGGTCGTCGAGCTCGCGCGCTATGCTGCGCGACCCGCACGCATCGCACGCCGCGTTCACGCCGACCCTCTCGTACTCCTTCACCTCTGTCACGCTGAGCTCGTATCCGGTCAGGTGTTTCGAGAGCGCTCTCTCGGCATCGTTTATTTCAGACAGCACCTGCTCCAGCACCTCCCCGTCGCCTGTGAGCTCGGTTATCAGCGTGCCCTTCCTCGTGGGCTCGGCGATGCAGAACACGTTCCCGTGCCCGTCGCCGTAGAAACAGGTGCGTATGCGCCCGTCGCCGCTCCTCCGCGCCTCAAGCATCATCCAAACCTGCCTTCAGCACGTATTCCTGTATGTCCTCCTTTGTTATCTTGTCGCCCTTCCTCTTCCTCGAATTCAGCACGGCGAACCTTGATATGCGCTTCGCCCTGCTCTCCAGCATCTTGGCGAGGGCTCGCGCAGCGTCGTCGGTTATCTGCAGCCCGAACTCCCTGCTGACCATCCTCTTTATGCTCTCGGCCGGTATGCTCGCCATTCACGCGCCCCATTCAGCACTCAAGATCCACATCATCTCGTAATCAGGACTTGGGTTCATCACTGCATTGATTTTGCTGGGCAAGACTTATATATTCGTAGAGCCATAATGCTAGTTCGTGGTCATGATGACTTCTGACGTAACAAACCAGAATTTCGATGCCGAGGTGCTCAAGTCTAAGATGCCGGTTGTGGTGGACTTCTGGGCCGAATGGTGCGGCCCGTGCAAGATGTTCAGCCCAGTGCTGGAAGAGGTTTCGAAGGAATACGGCACCAAGGTGAAGTTCGTCAAGCTCAATACCGACGATAACACGAGCGTGGCCCAGGAGTACGGCATAATGAGCATACCGACAACGCTGCTCTTCGAGGGCGGCGAGGTCAAGGCGATGTCCGTAGGCGCCATACCGAAGGCTGAGTTCAAGAAGTGGCTCGACAGCAACCTCTGATCCCGCCCGTTTGGCAGGTCCGCCCTGCCCGGCTTTGCTAATAAAGTAGGGTCTGCTAAGAAAGTCCGAAGGTTGCTAAAAATCTGGCTTGTTGATAAATTACGGAAGTTATTGATAAATCAGATTCTGAATGGGTTTTTAAGATTAAAGGTCAGATACCTTAATTATGGAAGATGCTAAGTTCATTGAAAAGGTCTTAGCTGATTTTAAAGACATTAACAACAGCATACCTCGTATAGTGAGATTAGGAGATTTGTTTTCTATCTGGTTCACTTCAAACATACTTCTAAATAATATGAATGAAGAAAAAGCACTAAATTATTTTATCGGCGGCAGTAACGATTGCAAATTAGACATCGGGATTGCGGATGATGATCACGAACTAATTACCTTAGCACAATGTAAATTCCCAGATGGGAATAAACTTATTACAGATAACCCGAACGTAAGTGCAGGAAGTTATACTAAGGATGTAATTGATGATATCTTAACAGCAAGAGATAGATTGACTTCGGAATCTGTATCTGGAAACGATAATTGGAAAGAATTTGCAGATGCCTATAGAGAGAAGTTAGCTCCTGATAGCTCGAACCTGAAACTGATAGTGGCAGGATTCGGTAATTTCCCAGCAGATGTGATCAACTATGCTATTGAAAAGAATGTGGACATCTACGACTTCAAAAGAATCAAAGATCAATACATAAGAAACGTATCTCCTGAAGGTGTATTTGACATACCAGAAACATTGGAACTTGCTTGTAAAGAGGGAAATACGAAGTATGAGGATGAAAAATTCAAAACTTTCTCTTATTTTGTAGATATTTCAGATGTGGGAACTGCCGTAGAAAAATACCAAGATGGCTTGTTCATAGACGACCTTAGGTATAAGCTTGCTGGTTCTTCTCAGAGTAAGATAGCATCTGATATAGAAGCTACGATAATGAAGCATCCAGAAAAACTTACGATTTTAAACAATGGTCTAACAATAGCGTGTGAATCTCTAATTCCTCTTTCTGCCACACGTGTAAAACTAATCAAACCGAAGATACTGAATGGATGTCAAACGTCTTGGGCAATACAAAGTGCTTTTGTTAAAAGCCAAAAAGCTAACAGAACTCTAAAAGGATATGTATATGCTCGCATAGTAGAGACTAAAGATCCGAATTATATAAAGGATGTCACTAATGCAACTAACAATCAGAATCCGATAACTGCAAGAGACAAGCACGCAGGAGACGATCAGCAAAAAGAGATTTTCTTTGCCTTCAGCAAGTTCGGACACAAACCAATTCTTTACGATTATAGAGAAGGACTTGTCAAGGCATTAGAGAGATCAAAGGACAATATCATAGAACATTTCTATACAACTCCATTAGGTAGTGGAAGACCAAAACCAAGAATAATAGACAACATCCTTGCCGCACAATTATATCTGGCATTGCTTGGGGAACCCATATATGCAAAGACAAACAGAAAAGATATTTTTGAAGAAGAAGAGGTCTATAAGACGATATTTTCCTACCAATTACCTGCTGATCAGCGTTTCAATAACGACACCATCGGAATAAAGGAAAATGAGATAAAATTACGAACTGGAAAACTTGAATATTTCATAGAAGATGTATTCTTTGCACACGCCGTCTATCAGCTTGCGGAGGCATATGCTGGGTTGTATGATAAAAAGATGAAATCTTATACTCAAACCGAGATAAACAAACCAGCATACATTGAACTCGCAGAAAACTTCAGTTTTATGAAAAGATGGAACTATATTGTTGTTGGGGCTGTGAATTATATAGTAAATAGCCTCTCTAAGGATGAAGAAAGTCTTAAAAAATTAAGAGAGAAACTAATCAAGAGCGAAACCGATGCAGATATTTTCTGGAGAAGTGCTACAAAGTTGCAAGAACAATTTAATTTTGACAGCAATAAAGATGTTGCAGTAATAGTCAAAGACGATGCCCAATCACCAAACTATGTCGTCTTGGGAAGATGGATAAATTCGGTCAGCTTATTGTTATACGATCTTGTGAGAAATGCGAAAAGAACGGAAGGGGAAGGATTCAATATGAGAAAATTTATAGAACTAAATCCTCAAACATATCGTGAGTTAATAAAAGAGATTGGCAGAATCTTAGCGATACCGAGAAGATCTACCGAGCAATTTCCTCAATAACTTAATTAGCTGACTTGATACGTTTCATTCCCAAAACTCTATATTTTGGATTTATATCGATGCCTATCGAGTTTCTATCTAAATCAGAAGCAACCTTACTTAAAGAAAAAGTCCCTGCAAATGGATCAAAGACGATAGAGTTTTTATTACTACCTACTCTGACAAATAAAGATAATAATTCTAATGGCAACTGACACAGATGCCATTTTTGTCTTTCTTTTTCAACATTTTTAAAAAGGTTAAACTTTATGAAGTCGTCCTGAGTAATCTTCTGATCTATTTCCGCATCGTAAATCATTCTCCCTTTTGATCCATTTTTAATCAATTCGGAAACTCTTTTATCAGTTGGGTTCTTGTAAGGCATCAGAATTTCTTTTCTATTAAACACGTAATTACTTGATTTGGTTTTTGTATAAAACAAGATTGCCCTTTGGCTTCTTGTAAAGTTCTTTCTCGAATGTCCTATATTCGTGGGATAATGCCAAGTAAGCCATCTTCTAAATGTCAGTTTTGGTTTAAGCATTGAAAATATATCTACTGCTAATTCAGGGTAAGTTATGATATACATACTTCCTCTGTCTTTCAAAAGGTTGATGCTTTTTTCCAATCTCTCGTTTATGTATTCTGTATAGTCCTCATCTTTCATCCTATCTTTGTATGTCTTGCCATAATTTATGTCTCGATTATAAGGAGGATCTGTAATGATAAGATCTACGCTATTTTTGGGAATTAGAGACATAATTTTTAAGCAGTCTCCAGCTCCAAAAGCGTGCGTTGTGCCATTTAGTCTTATGGTTTTGAAGGCTGATTTAGGAAGAGCAGAAAAACTATTCGCCTTCATAACATCATTATTGTTTAGGATCCAAAGATCTTTATGATCGATTGTTTTGAGCTTTACCTACACTTCTCGGCGAACCTTCATCGAAGACCCTAACCATCAGGACTTTGCCTATAAACTCGGTCAATTTTGGACTACGCAAACTGATGCTACCATAAGTATAATCCTTAGTCTTACCTGTGCTAAGCTTCTTTCTATCGAACGAGGAACTTACCTTAACCCTGAAAGTGCCCAATTGCTTCATAAACACTCGATAGTATTCTAATTAGAAAAGTATATAAAGTATACGTTATTCTCATTAGAACATAGTAATGTTTATATATCTATACGTCTATATTCTAATTAGAAGATGAGAAAATGGAATACCAAAAGCTCGTTCAAATAAGGAAGGAAAAGGGCAAGGAAATCGCCTCTACCAAGAAGGTGAGGTGAGAAGGCAAATACTGGATAGTCCCTTCACAGAGCAGGAAAGCGGAATACAGGGTTGAACTGACCATAACGGGAGCTACCTGCACCTGCCCAGATTACGCCAAAAGAGGCGTAAGATGCAAGCACGTCTGGGCAGTAGAATACACAATAGAGAAGAAAACCAACGCCGACGGCTCAACCACGATAACGCAGACCAAGCGGATAACGTATCCGCAGAACTGGTCGGCTTATACGCAAGCCCAGAACCAAGAGGTAAGGCTTTTTGACGAGCTTCTGAAAGACCTCGTTCAGAACGTGCCAGAGCCAGCGCAGACTATGGGCAGACCACGCATACCTCTCAAAGAGGCAGTTTTCTGCTCCATTCAGAAGGTCTACTCTGGGCTTTCAAGCAGGAGAGCGCACTCGCTGTATCAGTTCGCAGAGCAGAGAAACCAGATAGCGAAAGCACCTAACTACAACACAATAAACCTGACGCTGAACAGACCTGAACTAACTCCAATACTGCACGAGCTACTCGCAATCTCGGCTATGCCTCTGCGAAGCATAGAGACAACTTTCGCAATAGACTCTACTGGTTTCAGGTTGAACAGGTTCACAGAATACATAGGAGACAAGTATGGCACTCCGAGAGCGCACAAGTGGTTCAAGCTTCACGGCGTATGCGGAACGCAAACCAACGTGGTATGCGCCGTGTCTATGAGTCCGAATAACTCTGGCGACGCTCCGCAACTTGAGCCTCTGATAAAGGAGACTGCGAAAGCAGGCTTTCAGATAAAGGAAGTAGTCGCAGATACCGCCTATGCCTCACGCAGAAACTACGAGGTAATAGACGAACTCGGCGGAACAGGCTACATACCTTTTAGGGCATACACAAGTGGAAAGGCAAGGGGCAGTCTCGTATGGAAGAAAGCATTTCTGTTCTTCCAGAACCACGAAGCCGAGTTTATGGAACACTACCACAAGCGCAGTAATGTAGAGACCACCTTTATGGCGATAAAGACTAAGTTCGGCGACACGCTGAAAAGTAAGAACGAGGTAGCACAGGTGAACGAACTCCTGTGCAAGCTCATAGCTTACAACCTTTCGGTAGTAATTGCAGAGATGTTCAACTTGGGGATCACACCTACATTTCTATCTTAAAGTCAGAACCATCTGCAAAATATTTTCGTATTCTTGCCTTATCCTCCACTTCATTATCCCCTTTGAAATATATTTCGGTAAGCACAATCTTATTTTTGGAACTGCTAAAGCCGTAGACAAGTCTTAGTTCGTTTGTTGAGCGCAAGTCTGTAGAACGAAACTTCTTTAATACGTATACAGGAGTAGAGCAGTCTTCTCCCAATCCTTCTGCACGATAACATCTTGCTGCGTTTAGAGGTTCTGCTTGTATTACTTTTACTGCTACTTCCAAATCGCTTTCAATATGCCTGAATTTAGCTAACCGTTTCAAATCTTTTTGAAACTCAGTCACGCTCGTTGAATCTACTGAAGGAATGGCGTTATTCATTGGTATCCACTACAGAGAAAGGGGCAGTTCTATAGAAGACGAGTCTGTAATCTATCAATTCTCTCTCTTTTGTGGCTTTAAATGCAATATCATTGTGTGAATAGTTAGTTACTTGGTCTTTATTCATCTCGCCCAGCTCTCTCATTACTCTATTAATCATATCCAGTTCTTCAGCGTTAAGATGTTTTAGCTCTGGTTCTTGTAAAGAATTATACCTATAATGAACTATCTTGCCATTTTCTCTTATCATTGTTTCAGTTATTTTGCCTTGCTTAATTAACTCCTTTATGGTTGTACCAAAATGCTCTGCGACGGGGCCGTATTCTAATTTAATGTAATGCTCGCCTGTAAGAAACTCCTCTGTTTTTTCATAATAACGTGAGTCACAATAGAATAGCACTTTATTCAAGACTGTTCGCCCAACAGTAGCTCTGCTACCTATTTGGTTTATCAGATAGTGTAACACCTGCCCGAACTTTGTGCTATTAAAATCAGGCTGTGTGAAACTTTCCGTAATACTTTTTGTGGCTTTCTTAGCAGCCATCTCACACACTAACTAATCATTATCTATAGGCTTTTATATACTTTGGTGAAAGGAAGGTGTGCTAATAAACTCAAAGTTGTGCTAATTTAGCAAGCTAAAAAGAGGACTTTATTAGCAAAGCCGCCCTGCCCGCAATGCATATATATCTGGAAACCCATAACCTATCCTATAAAGTGAGCGTGATGGCTGTCCAACACAACCATGCTGTAACGAACTGCCCGTCGAACTGAGGAAGGGGCTAAGGCCAGTCTTACTCAGGGCGCTCAACAAGAACCAGATTCTCATCCTTTCAAGGGCCGATGGCTACAGCAGTGCCACGAGGCTGCTGGGCATAATAGGGGGTGAATGAAATGGGTGGATTGCGGCACGAACAGAGAGCTGTTGAGGAGCAAACTTTTCCTGCTCGATGACGTACGCAGTTCGGGGCGAGCGAGTCAAGGGTACGCAAGCTCTCCAGGAGAGGCTGTCGCGCTTGCGATACGAGGCGACGCCTCAGGTTTAATAAAATAAGGTGAAGATATGAAAGCAGATATAATGCCCATCGATACGCCAAGGGGCGTGCAGGATCTGTCTCCGCGCGAAGCGATATCGCTCAGGTACATCGCAGGTGTGGTGGAGGAAGTCTACAAGAGGTTCGGGTTCGCCCCGCTGGAGACGCCTGCCGTGGAGAGCATGAGCGTGCTCAACGCAAAGGCGTACGGCGAGGACTCCACCAATGAGATATTTGTTCTCAGCGACGAACAGACGGGCCTTAGGTATGACTTCACAGTTCCTTTGGCTAGGTATGTGGCGAGCAACAAGGACATAGCGTTCCCGTTCAAGAGATATCAGATTGGCACAATCTGGCGCAAGGACGAGCCGCAGAGGATGCGCAACAGGGAATTCTTCCAAGCAGACGTGGACATTGTGGGCAGCACGGAACCTTCGAGCGACGCCGAGGTAATAGCCG
This sequence comes from Microcaldota archaeon, assembly GCA_021792095.1. Classification (GTDB taxonomy): domain Archaea; phylum Micrarchaeota; class Micrarchaeia; order Micrarchaeales; family CABMGC01; genus JAJYVH01. The sequence continues at coordinate 292,731 of JAJYVH010000001.1, forward strand.
CAAACGCAATGGCGCTCGAGGAGCTGGGTATGAATGAATACACAGTGCTCCTAAACGACAGGAAACTGCTCGATCTTGTGCTCGCATACTTCAAAGTGTCGAAAGAACAGATGCCTGAAGCAATACGTGCAATAGACAAGCTCCAGAAGCTGGGCAGCGTGGAAGTGGCGAAGCTTCTGGCTTCGGAGGCTGGCATCGGCCGAAAATCCGCGGAGGAGCTGCTCGGCTTCGTCGAGCAGCAGGGAGACAGTGGAGAGTTGCTTGACAAAGTGTCCGCAGGCGTAGATGGTGCAAAGGAGGAGGTCGAGAGGATGCGCAACCTGCTCGCGCTGCTTTCCGAATACAAGCTCAAGGGCAGAATCGTGGTGGACCTTTCTCTGGCCCGTGGCCTCGCGTACTATACTGGCTTTGTGTGGGAGTTCGCCGTGTTTGATGAAGGCAAGCGCCTGCCTAGCGTCTGTGGAGGTGGCAGGTACGACAACCTCATAGGCGTGTACTCGGGGAAGCAGGTTCCCGCCACAGGCTCCTCGCTCGGGATAAGCAGGGTCTTCTACTTGCTAGGTCAGAAGAAAACAGGGGCGAGCACATACGCAAAGGTATTCATAGCCTACATAGGCGATCAGAATGGCGCGTACGCTGTAAACGCCGCCACCATGCTGCGCGGCAACGGCGTGTACACCGACATAAACACGACAGGCAGGAACCTGTCGAAGCAGCTCGAGTACGCATCGTCGCTGGGCATAGGCAGGGTGCTGATAATAGGAGACAAGGAGCGCGAGGCGAACAAGGTGAGGCTGAGGGACATGTCGAGCGGCACAGAGGAATTAATTAGCCTTCAGGAGGCAATAGAGAAGCTGAAGTGATTGATTGGCGAACGAGGGCAAGAAGGAGCTCGAGGAGCTTACGCACATCACGGTGGAGAAAGGGGGCCTGCTTGTCAAGCTCTACTTCGACATGGAGAGCGAGCGCGAAGAGGAACTGCAGCCCCTGATGGTGGACCTGATAAACAACAGGCTGCTCAAGTCGCCAGGCGTAGTGTACTGCTCCGGGGCGATAGACCAGCCCCTGAAGGTGAAGGACACTTTCTCCACAAGCGCTGAGGTGACCGCGCTCTTCGACAGCCTTTGGCCCCTAGTGAACGTCATGTTCAATTTCTCCCCGGCTGCAGTGGAGGTGCTGAGGCCCTCCAAGGACTACCTGCTTAAGCAGACGGAGCTCCAGGCGCTGCTGCTCAACGTGGCGCAGATATCGATGGAGTACAACAACTACGTGCTCAGCAGGGTGCTCAAGCCCGAGGACATGGAGAAGATAAAGGAGCAGACAGCACGCAGGGAGGAACTCGGCAGGAAGCTCATGGAGAAGAAGGACGGCGCGCAGCAGTAGCCGCTATTCGGCCGCATTCCTTGTGAAGAGCCTTTTCAGGATGAGGCTCGGCCTGTCCATATCGCCGTATGCAGAGAGGAAGCCCTCTGCGCCAAGCGCCTTCATCATGTTCATGACGAACTCCAGCTTGCCTGCGTCTAGCCTGGAGTACAGCGCGCCCACCAGCGCGTGCAGCCTGAGGTCCGTGCCGTACTCTTTCCTGAACGCGCTTTCATAATCTGCCAGGCTCGCACCCTCCCTGATGTGCCTTATCACTGCCTTCGCCGCAAGCATCGCCGCCCCGCCGCCGAAGACTATGCCCCCGCCTGTGGTGGGCTTTACCTGCCCGGCAGCGTCCCCGACGAGCAGGATGCGCCTCTTCGCGTCAGCCACCCGTCTCGCCGTCTGCATCGGTATCATGCTTGCGTAGCCGTTGAGCTGCTTTGCGCCGTCCAGTGCGTCAGCGACGTACTTCATCCTCAGGAACCTCTCGAACGCCGCCTTGCTGTTCCCATGGCCGGGCCCGATGCCTATGCCCGCCTCCACCACATGCTTCGAGTTCGGGCAGAGCCACGCAAAGAACTTGGGTGCGACTGAATTATCGAAAAACAGGTCTACCGCTCTTGCGTCGTTCGGCGTAGCCTCGAACTCCGCCTTGTACGTGAGCGTGTATTTGGTTATGCTTCCCATGCCGAAATGCCTGGCTACTGTGGACACGGCGCCGTCGGCGCCTATTACTATCCCGTCCTTGCGCATCGCTTCCAGCTCCCTGTCCCCTATCTTCTCGCCCGTGCTCACTACCGCCCCGTTCCCCTCCGCCTGCCCCAGGCACGCCGCATTCAGCCTCTCACGGTCCAGTACGTGCGCCTGCGGACGGCGCGCGGCTATGTGCATGCTCGAGCCGCCCACGTGTATGTTGGCTCCGTACAGCGTGTTCGTGGCCGCCTGCCTGTAGTCTACGCCCAGCGCCTCGAGCCCCCTTATCGAGACTATGCCGCTGGCCCTCGGGGGGTATCCGAGGCGCTTCTTCTGGTCGTAGACGCGCGTCTCTATTCCGGCCGAAGCGATATCCCTGGCCGCTATCAGTCCGGATGTGCCTGCGCCCACTATGTGTACTTTGCTTTGCATCAAATCCTGAAGATACAATTTGGTTATTAATGCTTATTATTCATATATCATCCAACCTTGGGGTTTCTGCTGATGAGCGTAATCGTGCCGGCACTGATAGCCTTACTGTCAATAATCCTGCCAGGCTTCTTCCTCGCATTGGCGCTTCTTAGGAGGACAAAGCTGAACATGATTGAGATTTCGATAATTGGCTTCATATTCGGCCTCATATTCCCTCCGGTGATGACGTGGCTCGAGTCATACCTGATAGATTACATACACGCTTTCAGCTTCTCGGCCGGCCTGTACGGGGTCAATGTCATAGTGCTCACGATTCTGGGCATAGCGCTCTGCGTGCAGCAGGGTGCATTCTCAGGCTTTGGCATCTCTATGCCAGCGCGCAGGAGCCAGTCGGCGCGGTACTCTTCAAGGCTCGCCGGGCTGAGGCGCAAGATATCGGAGCTGGGCGTCGACACCGAACTTGTCAGGAAGCACGAACGCGAGGAGGAGGAGCTTGCGGCGAGGCACGCCCAGGAGGAGCGGACCGCGGCTTCGCTGTCTAGCGAGGAGCGCGAAAGGCTCAGGGCGATGCACGCGCAGGAGGAGAGCAAGCTCGCGGAGGAGCACGAACGCGAGGAGAGGCTTCTTCTCAGCAGCACGGGCAGTTCGGGAGGCGATTTGGCCGGCGTCCTCGCCAAGAACTGGTTCTGGATCCTGCTGATAGCGCTGATGCTCTTCACTTTTTACACTAGGATGCTGAGCATGGGCATAGCGGCGAACTTCTTCGAGTTCGACCCGTATTTTGACATGCAGAGCACGATGTCCGTACTCACCTTCGGTTCCCAGTACCTGTACGATACATCGGCATGGCCCACGGCCGTAAACGGCACGCCCCACAGGATAGAGCCCATAGTGCCCTATCTGGAATCATACTGGTACGATCTCTCGGCCTCGCCTGGCATCGCCAACGCCAGCTCCGTGAGCACGACACTGCTTAGCGACGTGGGCGGCGTGTACCCTCCGATAACCGCAGCGCTCCTCGTATTCATAATATTCTTCTTCCTGTACCACGGGTACGGCGAGTATCCTGCGGTGATAGGCGCAGGCCTCGCTACCGCCATGCCGGCCCTGATAACCACGTTCATAGCCGGCGAGCAGCTGCTCGAGCCTTGGGGCATCTTCGCCATGTTCCTGTTCTACGCCGTGTACCTGCTCGCTGCGCAGCACCCTAAGGAGCTGAGGTACGCGGTGCTGGCCGGCATAGCCTACGCGGCGAGCTTCCTCGGCGCCCACTACTACACCGTCATAGCCGGCGTCTTTGCCATCTACATACTGCTCCAGGGCGCCTTCGACGTGCTCAGGAACAAGGACATGAAGGACTTCTACAGGATGAACATAGTGGTCATAGCCATAATAACCGCGTTCTTTGTGGTCTTCGACCCGTACGGCTCGGTGCTTGCCGACCGCATCCCCGGCTTCCTGGGCATGCCTGTGACCATAGCGTTCCCGCTAATGTCGCTCGTGCTCGTTGCGCTTTTCGAGTACGTGCCGCTGCTCGCCAAGAAGCGCGGCATAATACGCAGCGTCAACCTCACGGAACGCGCAGCGTGGCTGGCTGTGCTTGTGGTGCTGGCGCTCCTGCTCATACTCTTCACGCCGCTCGGCAACTCGGTCAAGGGTTACCTAAGCCTCAGCACGCACTTCACCACCCCGTCGATCCCGCTGTTCATGACAGTGCAGGAGTACGCGCCTACGGGCATCAACTTTGACTTCGGCGCGGGCGGCTTCGGCATAATAGGCGCGAGCGTGGGCGGGATAAACCTGGTTGTGTTGCTTGTGCTGGTACTGTTCACCATACTGGCTGTGCGCGCCGCCCTGGTCAGGGACTCCAAGTTCAGCATACTGGCTATGGCTGCGGTATGGCCCCTCGCTGTGGCCGGCATGATAGAGGTGAAGTACCTGCCGCACTTCGGGGTAGCTTACATACTGGCAATAGGTATAATACTGGGCGAGCTGCTGCTCATGGTCAACACGAAGGGCCGCGAGCGCGCGAGATACCTGCTGCTGGGCATAGCCCTGGTGGTGCTTTTGCTGGAGTTCGTGCCAACGTTCGTTACAATATTCGCGGCCCAGGGGCAGACGTGCACCCAGATCAACAACGCGGGCAACAGCCTCGGCTTTGACCTCTTCTGCAACACAGTGCCCCAGTACTGGCTCAACGCGACCGCGTGGATGCGCCAGAATGTGGGCCCGTACGGATCAAGGATACTCTCCTGGTGGGACTATGGCGATTGGATAAACTGGTTCGGGAACAGCAACGCGGTGCTCAGGGGCGATAACGCCATAGCGCTGCTGGATTACCAGACTGCCGCGAGGTACGTTCTGGGCACCAGCGACGGCTACGGCCCGAGCAACCTGGCGAGCTTCATGAACAACGTTACCGATTCCAAGTACGTGCTCTTCGACAACCAGCTCACAGCCAAGTGGCAGGCCCTGGACTTCCTCGGCTGCGTGGGCGTCAACCAGACCAGCAAGGCGTTCGCGATCGCGGCGGGCCAGTCGGTAGGGCAGCCGTACCTGCTCGGCACATCTACCTGCGAGCTCAACCACGACCCCGCATACCTGCTCGTCCCTATATCGACCAGCACCGTCAGCGACTATTGCCAGCTCAGCGGCAACGTGACAGCGCTCAGGACGCTCGTGCTGGCCGGAAACAGGATACTCAACCAGACGTACTGCGCGCCGACCAACTTCTCAGGCAACGCTGCGAGGCTGCTGACCACGAACGGCAGCAAGACCAACATACTGCTGGTGCCCAACGGCCAGTTCTACGCAGGCGTGAACAATGTCAGCGGGCAGCAGTTCCTCACGTTCATAGCGCTGTACGAGCCGAACGCTGCCAACGGCACAGTTACGGACGCGCCTACCGAGTTCTACCAATCCAACTATTACAAGGCGTTCTACCTGGGCCAGCTGCCCGGCTTCAAGATGGTGTACCCGACCAACTTCACGGGCATGAACTATGTGAACGGCACGTGGCCCGTCGTGATATATGCCCTGGACAACTACACGGGCCCGCTGCCAAAGGTGCAGGCGAAGGACCCGTGGGTGGCCAATAACTACACAATGCCAGGCTGACCTGCCCCCCGGGCCCGTGCCCAGCAAAGAACGCTCAGCGCGCTCAATGCGTCCGCGGGCGGGCGCTTGCTACTCCCTCTTCGGCCCCAGGTCGCCCTTGCTATCCTGCCGTCTCTCTATCTCTTCGTTGTGGAGCTTCTCAGCAAGCTTTTCCCCTATGCCCTTAATCGAAAACGCGTGGTTGTAGACGCCCGGGACACCGCTCTCTACAGTATTGATTTGCACGTAGCCTATTTTCGCCCAGAACGCTATCTCCTTCGGGACCTCTGTCATCGTCCCGAACTCGTGCCCCCACACCCCTAGCAGGAACGTGCGCAGATCTCTGGCCTCGCCCGACGTGTCTTTCGATAGCGCATCGTGCACGCCATGCATCTTTAAATTCTCCAGCACTTGGCGGTCCCGCGCCCCTTCGGCAAACAGCACCCATCGGTCCACCTTTTCCGAAAACTCTTCTATGCGTTTGCTGACGCTGTCCTGGTTGTAGAATGTGGAGACTATGTCCCTGGTGGCAGTATTGTGTGTGTGCGCGCCCATCCAACCACAAGATGCATGCCATTTCCCTGTATTTATAGATTGCCTAGCGCCCCGGGTACGCAAGCGTTAAATCTTTTCTATGCAATGCTGATCGTATGCCCATAGATTCCGAGGAGGCGGAGGCGGTGCAGGACCTCATGTGGCCCGGCGAGCAGATAAGGCTCACTGTGAAGCAGCGCCGCGTGGGTCCCGGAGGCTCGGTGATGACGCCAACATCGGTAGTGGCCACGAACAAGAGGCTCATAATACTGAACAGGGCCACGCTCGGCATAAGGAGGGACTACGAGGTCATACTGTACCGGCAGATAACCAGCGTCAGGCTTGAGCGCGGGATGGTTTCGTCTTCTGTTTTCGTAAGGGTGCAGGGCTATGACACAGACAAGGGCCTGCTGAAGAACGGCAAACAGGAGGGCGAGATAGACGGGCTGAACAACAACGACGCCAAGGCGCTGGCAGACTTCATAAACCAGCAGCTCGCGGAGTTCAACGGCGCAGGGCCCGCCGCAGAGCAGGGCGGGGAGCAGGAAGAGAGGGCTGCCCAGGGCGCTTATGTGTACTGCAGCTCTTGCGGGGCAAGAAACGACGCCGATGCTCTCTTCTGCACAAGCTGCGGCGCAAAGCTCGAAGGCGCCAAATAAGGTAAGTTATTTAAGGATGTAACGAGCATATTCCCGTATACCCATAAAAAATACATCTGCGGTTTGGGGGTATTTCCTACTAAAAAGGTAACTATATGGCTGAGAATCAACAATTGGGAGGACAGCAGTATGTGGTTTTGCCGGAGGGGGCGACCAGGCTTCTCGGGAGGGAGGCGCAGCGCACCAACATCGCTATAGGCTACGCCGTCTCGAGCATAGTGAAGAGCACCCTCGGGCCCAAGGGAATGGACAAGATGCTCGTCAGCGAGCTCGGGGACATAATGATAACGAACGACGGCGCCTCGATACTCGAGGAGATGAACGTCGAGCATCCGGTGGCCAAGCTCATGGTGGAGATAGCCAAGAGCCAGGACAAGGAAGTCGGCGACGGCACCACGACAGCAGTGATAATAGCGGGCGAGCTCCTGAAGAACGCCGGCGACCTGATAGAGAAGGGCATCAACCCGAACACGATAATCAAGGGATACGAGATGGCGGCAGGCAGGGCGAGCTACGTGCTCAACGAGTATGCGGAGCCCATAACGCTGGACGACGACGAGAGGCTGGGCAATGTGGCCCTAATTTCGGTGGGCTCCAAGAACATAGGCACCAACGAGACTAGGAAGTACCTGTCGAAGCTGGCCATACAGGCTATAAAGCAGGTGGCCGAGAAGAAGGACGGGAAGGTAGTGATAGACAAGGACTTCATAAAGCTGGAGAAGAAAGAGGGCGGCTCCATAGGAGACACGCAGTACATAAACGGCGTGCTCGTCGACAAGGAGGTGGCGCATCCCGGCATGCCGAAGAGCGTAACCGCGGCCAGGATAGCGCTCCTGGACCAGGCGCTCGAGATAGAGAAGACGGAGACCGATGCGAGGATAGAGATAACGAGCCCGGAGCAGATGCAGGCGTTCCTGCAGCAGGAGGAGAAGATGCTGAAGGACATGGTCGACAAGGTGCAGAAGAGCGGCGCCAACGTGCTCTTCGCGCAGAAGGGCGTCGACGACGTGGCGCAGCACTACCTCGCCAAGGCAGGCATACTCACAGTGCGGCGCGTCAAGAAGAGCGACATGGAGAAGCTCGCTAAGGCTACGGGCGCCAAGCTTGTCACGAGCCTCGACGACCTCACTAAGAACGACCTCGGATTCGCAGGCATAGTGGAGGAGAGGAAGATATCCGGGGAGCAGATGGTCTTCGTAGAGAAGTGCAAGGATCCTAAGAGCGTAACCATATTCCTGCGCGGGGGCACGAAGCAGGTTGTGGATGAGGCGGAGCGTGCGCTGAACGACGAGCTGGGCGCGCTGACCGGCGCTTTGGAGATAGCCAAATGCGTTTACGGAGGCGGAAGCGCCGAGGAGTACACCGCCAAGCAGCTCAGGGACTACGCTAGCGACATAGGCGGGAGGGAGCAGCTCGCCATACAGGCGTTCGCAGACGCGCTAGAGGCCATACCGAAGACGCTCGCCGAGAGCGCTGGCATGGACTCCATAGACACGCTGGTGCAGCTCAGGAGCAGGATGAAGGGCAAGGAGGGCAGGACCTACGGCGTAGACGTGCTCAGGGGCACACTTGGCGACATGAAGAAGCTCGGAGTGATAGAGCCGCTCAAGGTCAAGCTGCAGGCGATCTCCAGCGCCATGGAGGCAAGCGTGCAGATACTGCGCATAGATGACATGATAAGCTCCAAGGGAAGCAGGCCTGCGGGCGGGGCCCCTGGTGGCATGCCGGGCGGCATGCCGGGCGGCATGGGCGAAGACTGAGCGCCACTGAAAGCTATTAAAGCAGCCCCGGCCAAAGTAGGATTAGCCGCATCGGCGCGCCGTGCCAGTATGGCGAAGTTGTTCCTAGTGTTCGGCATTTCCGGTTCCGGAAAGACTACTGTATTGGCAAAAGTCGGGAATGCAAGGACTGTCAGCGTGGGCACAGAGATACTCAAGGCGTATTCCAGGAAGTTCAAGGGCATGGACAGGGATGCGATCAAGTTCAAGGAGCTCGAGACCTACAGCCTGCTGGCCAGCACGAGGAGCAGCATCTTCAAGAGACTGGCGGGACTGGCTGGCACACTGCTGCTCGACACGCACGCGTGCCTGCAAGCCGGGAACGGCTATGTGCAGGGCCTCTCGCTTCGCGACTGCGATATACTCAGGGGCAGGTGCAAGGCCATATTATATATAGACGCCAACACAAAGGAAATACTCGCCAGGAGGAAGCACGACAGCAGCAGGAAGCGTGCGAACCTTAGCGCCGAGGAGCTGGACAGGCTCAGGGACATAAACGTGTCGCTTTCGATGGCGTACGCGCTGCAGCTTCAGGTTCCGGTGTACATAGTGCGCAACGCAGACGCCGGTGACGCGGCAAAGGAAATCGAGGGCATAGTGGAGAGGTCATAGCGGCATGATAGCAACTGCGATCGAGCTGGCTGCCATAGCGGTGGCTTACGTAGCGCTGTCAATGTTCCTGCAGCGCAAGCTCGGCGACGCCAAGCGCATGCGCCAGATGCAGGAGCTGATAAAGGCTAAGAGCAAGGAGCTCAACGACATGGCCAAGGCCCAGGCGAGCAAGGCAGAGCTAGAGGCCAAGCAGAAGGAGGTGACGGACCTGCTGGGCCAGAGTATGAAATCGTCGTTCAAGCCGCTCATAGCTGTGCTTCCGGTGTTCTTCATACTGTACTACTTGATACTCCCAATGATGTTCCCGCACACGCTCACATTCACCATACCGGTGCTCTCCACGGTGAGCTACCAGACCTATTTCATAGTGGTCGCGTTCATAACAGGCATAATCGCATCGATAGTCGTGATGTTCTGGGACAAGAGGGAGCTGGCCAGGGAGAAGCAACAGATAGCGCAGGCTGAGGCCAGCGCCGAAGCGCAGGACAGCGCACTGCGCTGACAACAAGCTATTTATAAGTTGCAAGACAAAGCCTACGTTGCTAATGCTGGTGTTTGTTATGCCAAAGCCGATGCACAGGTCAAGAAGCTTCAGGAAACTGGACAGGGTGGCGCCCAGCGGCAGGCATGTCATTCACTACAAGAGGAGGGGAGGCGGGATGCCGCACTGCGGCATCTGCGGCGCGGAGCTCAACGGCATAAACACAGGCAGGAGCGCCAAGGGCAGGAGCAGGAGAAGCAACTCCAGGATGTTCGGGGGCGTGCTTTGCGCGCGCTGTGCTGCCGACGTGATCAAGCTGGCGAGCAGGATAGAGAACGGCGAGATGCGCCTTGGAGACATAGGCATGAGGCAGAAGGCCTACGTGCTGCAGCTCACGGCCCACTAGTTCTATTCGTGGGAGGATGTCACTCCTTTGCTGCAGGAAGCGCATTGCTGAGTTGGTGGCTTGGACGCGCTGATTGTTTGCGGAATGCCTGCAAGCGGCAAGACTACAGTGGCCAGGCTGCTCGCCGCGAAGCTTGGCGTGCGCTCCATGAACGCCGGCGATGTGCTCAAGGACATAGCGTCGGAGAAGGGCTACAGGGTCACGGGCGCGGACTGGTGGGACACTCCGGAAGGCATGCGCTTCCTGGGCGAGCGCGCAGCGAACCCGGAATTCGACAGGGAGGCAGACAGGCGCGTGCTCGGGCTTATAGAGGGTGGTGATGTGGTGGTCACGAGCTACGTGATGCCGTGGCTGGCCAAGATGGGCACGAAATGCTGGCTCGAAGCGTCGCTAGAGGTGCGCGCCTCGCGCCTCGCGGCACGCGACGGGATCGCGCAGGAAGAGGCGAGACGCATCACTGCGGCGCGCGACAGGGAGAACCGCGACCTGTACAAGAAGCACTACGGCATAGAGCTTGGCACCGACATGAAACCATTTAATATCGTTTTGGATGTTAACAATATGACGCCAGAGCGGGCTGCAGACGCTGTGCTGGAGCTCATAGGCGCTGGCAAGAGAGGTGTTTAGGACGGCATTGGTAGAGGTAGGAAGGGTATGCGTGAAGAAATTCGGCAGGGACGCCGGCAAGCGGGCAGTGATAACAAAGGTAATAGACCAGAACTTCGTCGGCATAGTGACCACGCTCAGGACCAAGGAGAGGCGATGCAACGTTAAGCATCTCGAATTCCTCTCTGAGAAGGTGGACGCCAAGGACAAGGCGCAGCTGGCCAAGGCGCTCGAAGTGGAGCAGGCGAAGATGAAGGCGTAGCGGGTGTGTTTGCACGGAAGTGAGGATCGGCGCTAAGATAAAGGGCGTTATAGACAGGGACAGGCGTGTGATCTTCACGACTACTAGGGAGGACTTCCCTTTTGTAGTGGACCATGGCGCCGGAGATCATGTATTCGACATAGAGGGCAACAGGTTCATAGACTTCGGCAGCTTCGTGAGCGTATACACCCTTGGAGTCAACGCCAACGCGCAGATACGCAATGCGGCTAAGAGGCAGATAGACAGGCTCACGCATGCGATGTTCGCAGATTTCCGCGCAGAACTGCCTGTGAGGTTCGCGGAGAAGCTGGTCGGCATGTTCCCGCCTGGCTTCGGACGCGTGTTCTTCTCCAACTCCGGGTCGGAGGCCATAGAGGACGCGATAAAGCTCTCGAAGCTGTTCACTGAGAGGCCCCATCTGATAGCCTTCTACGGCGCATTCCACGGCAGGACGATGGGGGCGCTGGGCCTTACCGCTTCCAAGACTGCGCACAGGGCCCACTTCAGCCCGTTCCCCGGGGTGACTCACGTGCCGTTCCCGGATCCCTACAGGTGCCCGTTCAATTCAGGCAGTCCTGAAGAGTGCGCCAAGGATGCGATAGACTATATAGAGACCAACGTGCTTGGCAAGGAGGTACCACCAGATGAGGTGGCCGCAATATTCTTCGAGCCCATACAGGGAGAGGGCGGATACATAGTGCCGCCAGCCGGCTTCTTCAGGCAGCTCAGGAAGCTGGCGGATAGGCACGGCATACTGCTGGTTGACGACGAGATACAGGCCGGGTACATGAGGACCGGCAGGTTCCTGGCCCTTGACAACTTCGGCGCGAGGGCAGACATATACGCTATGGCGAAATCCCTCGGAGGCGGGTTCCCGCTCGCCGCTACCGTTGCAAGGAGGTCGTTGGGCGATACGCCGGCAGGCGCGCACGCCGGCACGTTCGGAGGCAACCTCGTCGCTGTAGCCGCAGCCGAAGCATCTCTCGACTACGTGAGGAGGAACATGCGCAGCCTGCAGTCCCAGGTAAGGAGGAAGGGAAAGAGAATTATGAGGAGGCTCAGGGAGATGGAGGGCAGGTACGAGCTTGTCGGGGACGTGCGCGGCATAGGCATGATGATCGGCATGGAGCTGGTGAAGAGCAAGGAGGGCAAGGAGTACGCTGTGGCGGAGCGCGACGCTGTGATGAAATCGTGCTTCAACCACGGGCTGATCCTGCTTCCGGCAGGCAGATCTGCGCTCAGGATAATACCTCCCATAACGATGTCTGATTCTAACATAGACAAGGGGCTTGACATAATTGAAGATGCAATCCGCGAAGCGTCAGGATAGGGACAAGGACAATGGCAAGGAGGGTGTGGAGCGCAAGAAATCGCTCTCCGCCGGAGCCATAGTATTCACCATAGTGGGCAAGGAGCCCAGGGCGCTCATGCTTCTGCAGAACAACGCGTACTATTCGCAGAAGTACGGCAGGAGCAGCAACGAGGAAGTGGTCGACATAGGCCCGAAGGGCCAGGTCATGAGCGGCGAGAGCCCTATAGCTGCGGCGAGCAGGGAGATAAGGGAGGAGACGGGGCTCAGGCTGCACATCGATACTGGTTTCGAAGACGAGGAGAGCTTCACGATGCTGAGCAAGGACCCGAAGACGTTCAAGCCGGTGCAGGTGGAGAGGAGGGTGATCTACTTCCTTGCGTTCATGCACCGCAACGACCTGAGGCGCATACACCTTTCCGAGGAGCACACCAGGTACTACCTGCTCCCGCTCCGCGAGGCGATCGCCAGGACAAGGTTCGCCGATCGCAAGGCGATACTTAGGCGCGCTTTCGATTACATAAGGGAAGCGTACGTTACATGAAGTTGACCAGGTTGAACTGCCCCCTATTCTCCTCGGCGTTTATCTCGTAGCTGCCGAAGACGCTGTCTATCTCGCCCTTGATCAGCTGCAGCCGCTGCTTAGTGTACGTGTCCAAGCCGTACCTGTCGGCGAGCTTCGTCGCAGTGTTCATGTACTTCTCTATGCTGCCCTTGCTTATGGTGAGCAGGAGCTTGCCGCCGCAGCGCGTGCACTTGCCGGACAGGGGCACGCGCCTGTAATGGGAGTTGCATGACACGCACCTGAACTGCTGCTTCGAGTACGAGTGCAGGTTGCCAGTCAGGTCGCGTATGAAGTGGCTGTTGATCAGCCTCTTGGCAGCGTCGCGCTTGTCTATGGACTCCAACATGTCCATTATCCTGAACTCCTCATCTATCTTCTCGTCCATCGTCTTGAGCAGCGTGTACTCGCTCTTCTTCGGGGACTCCCTGATGGCGTCTGGCCCGGACAGGTGGGTGAAGTTCAGGTTATTGTACGGGTCGCCGCCCTTCAGCCTGCCCTCCACCAGCTCGACATTTGCCTCGGACGGCGACGCGCCTTCGAAAGTCTTGTTGTAGAAGTCTAGCCCGAAGCCCTTCTCCACCTCCATGGCGTGCACCTCGTCGTCCACCTCCTGCGGCAGCACGCGCGTCACGAGCAGCAGCGGCTCGTCCATCGTGCTCCCTATGCTCGTGGGCAGGAACTCGCGCGAGAAGTTTATCAGCACATCCAGGAGCAGCATCGTAGTGTCCTCGTCACCGTCGGCGTTCCTCCTCCTGGCGGATATCACGTACGGGTGCGCAAAGCCCACGTTAGCGTCGGTGAGGCCTATGACCCTGTTCAGCACTGCGCAGGATGTGTGCGGCGCCAGCGTGAGCACCAGCTGGCCCACTATGTCCTGCCCCGAAGACATGTTGTAGAACGGCTGCATCCCGTAGAGACGCTGCAGCATCTCGTCAACGAACTTCGAGATGTTCACAAGGTAATCTGCGCCCCTCTTATTGAGTATCACGTCCTGGTGCCTCAGCTCCACCAACTGGCCGCTGCTTGTCAGCTCCCTGCCCTCGTAGTCGTGGGTATAACCCAGCTCCCTCAGCTTCTCCACGCTCACCCCTATCTCGCTGGGGTAGAAATGCGTCATGGGCGTGTCTGTGGCATCGAACCTGGCCGTGCCGTCCTTGAATACCATCACGTTGAACATCGATCGCAGGATGCCCTTCTCTATGGGCTCGGCGACCTTGTTCCTGTTGGTCAGTCCCTTCACGCCCTTCACCTGCTTCGGCGTCTTGGCGTAGCCGAGCCTGGCGACTGCGTCCGCGACGAGTTTGTGGAAGTCCACTTCCCTCTGCTCGTAGGCCGAGGTCTCGCCGCCGCACTTCGAGCAGACGGGGCTGGACTGCGCGAGGCCGCACTTGCTGCAGAAATACTCCAGCGAGGCGCTCCTCTTGCATTTGTAGCAGTACGGCGTGTCGAGCCTCGCGCCGCAGTTCTTGCACCTGTATCTCGCGATCTCGACTACTGTGTTGCCGCCCTGCCTGCCGAAACGGCTAGGCGCGTACTGGCCTGTCAGGTTCCTGTCCTTGGCGCCCTGGAAGCCGACCGGGAACAGCACGTGCGGCGCGGGAGTCATGAGCCTCTCCCCTGCCTTTTCGGGCCTGCCTATCCTGGCCCCTATGAACGTCGACCTACGCATCACCTTGAACGGGGCCACGGCGTTCGCCAGCGCAACACTGTCCTCGTAAGCGGCGTCGTACTTCTCCAGCACGCCCTCCTTGGACACTCTGGCTTCCTTGCCCTGCACGAAGCCCAGCGAAGCGGCGAGGCTCCTGGCATAGTCGGCCTCTATCGCTATCTTGTCCCCTTTCAGCTCGGCAGGAACCATGAGCAGCTCCAGGGTCCTCGGGATCCCGGTATCGGCTCCGGCCGCAAGTTCGAGGCCGCGTATCTCGTCAACGCTCCTCGCGCCCCCGAGCGCGTCGCCCACCGCAGCGGCAAGCCGCTTCAGTCCGTCCTGCTTCACGCCCTGGAATTCGTAAAGGAACTTTGGGTGAAGCGGCACTCCGTACCCGAGCGAAATTCCGTACGCCTTGCCGAAATCGATCGCGCCGTGGTCTATGCGCTCCTTCATCCCGGCCTCCCTGGCCTGCGCCTCCCAGATCTCCTCCACGTAACTGCTAGGCTGCAGGGGCGTGTTTGTTTTCTTGAAGTCACCGTACGCTATCAGTATATCGCCGAGGGACAGTATGTTGGATACCTCGCTCCTCAGCCTCAGTGCGGTATCTGAATCGTTTATGCGCAGCGTCCTGCCAGATTTCAGCTTTACGAAGGGGCCCTCTATCGTGTCGACTGGCGCCGCGACGCATGCCTTGCCCGGCAGCTCCACCATCACCTGCGTGCCCAGGCCTATGAAGTCGTTGACTATCGCCATGGTTGCGGGGCTGAAGCCCTTGGCGGCTATGCCTGTAAGCCTGCTCCTGCCGTACCTGAGCCTGAAGCCGCCGAAGTGACCGGGGTACGAGAGTATGGGCCTGCCGGCCACGAGCTTCTCCAGGAACGCAGCTTTCACGCTGCCCACGTCCTCGCTGCTCTTCTTTGCTTTGCTTATCGTGATTATGTTGTCGAGCCAGTTCCATTCGAGGCCTACCTTCTTCACGGCCTTGGACACGCTCCTTGCCTTCAGCGCCACGTTGCTCAGCACCAGCGCGACACCGCTGCGTATCCTGTTCGAGACGGCCACGTCGCTGTTGTCGAAGCCCTTCCTGGCGAGGTTTATGTGCACGCTGGCCTCCACTTCCTCTGTAGGCACGCCCTCGAGGCAGATGGGGCAGTTGGCCACTATCGTCCTTATCTCCTCCGGGCTGGGCCTGTAGGGCAGCGGCGTTACGCGTTCGTGGTATATCTCTATCTCCTCCACGTATCTCTCCACCTCGTTGGGCTCCGCCTTGTACGCGCCTATGTTGAAGAAACGCCTGGCGTAATCGGCGAACGCCAGCGTTAGGGCCGCGGACGTGCCGCCCGCGCCCCTTATCGGCCCGGCGTAGTAGATGGCTATGTAGTCCGAGTTGTCGGGATTCCTCAGGTGCGATATGTACTGTATGCCTTCCGTGGGCGCCACCACCACCCCCTCTGTGAGTATCGCCAGGCCCACCTTTACGGCTAGGTCTATCCTCTTTATGCTGTCGTAGGCCTCGAAATCTTTGCCTGTGCATATCTCCTTTACCGTGTCGAATGCGAGCTCGGTCCTGCTCTTGTCGCCCTGCAGCCTGTTCAGCATCGCTGCCAGCCCCTTCACACCTATGAGCCCCTCGACCCTGCCCGCGATGTCCGGAGCCACCTTCACCTCCACAACTGGCTTTGGGTCCAGGCCCTTCGCCTTCGCCTTGCTTGCAACTTCGTAAACCTCGTTGAACCTTTTCTCTAGCATGCCGAAATAATCGTCTATCTCCGTTCACTCACCTATGCTGTTGAAGTCCACCATGCTGGTGCGCATGCTCGCGGTCTCGTAGACCGGAAGGATGGCGGGCGAGGGTATGTGGCCCTGCTTCACCTGGAAGCCGGTCCTGTCCTGCCACGTCCCGCTGTTTATGACTATCGTGCCGTGGTAGTTGTCGTATGCGTTCTTGTGCAGGTGCCCCATGTGCAGTATGTCGGGCACCTCGTCTATCACGAGCGAGTCCACTGCGGCCGGCACGAAGACATTGCCCCCGTATATCGGGGAGAGGTGCCTGCGCTTCAGTATCTCCTTCATCGGCTCGGCGGGGTTGCCGTACGTGCAGCCGGGCACGTTCCTTATTATGGAATCGAGCGACGCGCCGTGGTACGCGAGCACCTTCACCCCGTGGAGCGTGAGGTAGCTCGGGTTTGAGACAAGGTGCACGTTGCTCAGCCTCTTCGCGAGCTCGTTGCTCAGGCGCGGCTGCGGCTCGGCGCGCTGCACTGCGTCGTGGTTGCCAGGCAGCGCGAATATCTCTATGTAATCGGGCACGCTCTCCAGGAAATCGAATAGCACGCCGTACTGCTTGTCTATGTCATCTATGGCGAGCTCCCTCTGCTGCTCCGGATACACGCCGATGCCCTCTGCCACATCCCCGGCCAGCACAAGGTACTTTATCTTTCCGGCCAGCTCCTTCCTGCTGTCCACGTGGCCGTTGAGCCATTCGAGGAATTTGGTGAACTGCCTCTCGAGAAAGAGCTTGTGGCCTATGTGTATGTCGGAAAGGAACGCTATGGCCACATCGTCCTCGCTCCTCTTCGGCTGGTGCACAGGCACATCGGGCCACTGCAGCCTGTTGGCGATTATCATGTTGTTCCACACCTTGCCGCGCACGGCTATGACGTCGTCCTTCGCTATCCTGCTCGCGCTCTCGAATATGTTGCCCTCCGCGCCCCTAGTCTGCTGCGTGAACAGCACTTTCACAATTCCGCTCTCGTCCTCAAGAGTCACCAGGAGGTTGCCCTTGCCGGTGGTCGCCTTGTCGTAGACTATGCCTACTATGCCAAGGTCCCTGCCGGCCGCATACTGTTTCACGCTGTCTATGCTGTTCAGCATGCCGGCCCCGTTGCCGTAGCTCCTTATTATGCTCTTGAGTTTATGGAACCTGTCCTGGAAATGCGCCACGAAGTCGCCAACTCCGGGCGTCGTGTGCTCCGGCTGCACCTCGCGCATTGTGAACATAGACTCCGATTCCTTGGCTTCGGCCCTGAAGCCCGCGGCCTTTATTATCTCTACCTGCACCGGTTCCTTGACCAAGCCCGCTCCGCCTGCGATCTGCCTTAGCTCCTTCCCGCCAAGCACCGTGCCGGTGCTGCCGGCGTACTTATCGGTTATCTTCGCTATCAGTGACTCTATGTCAGCGCCCTCGATGTCGGCCTCGGTGACGTCAGAGCTGATCATCACCTTTCCATTGAGCCTCGTAACGAGTTCGAGAAGATGGTTGCCCCCCACGAAGTTACCTGTCGCAGCATACAGCCCGCATCAGTTTTTCGCTCAGCTCTTATGTGACATCCTCCCACGCCTAAAGGCTGTGGGCTTCCTCCGCATTTGTTTTTGTGGAAACGACTTGCGGAGTATGTTCTCGCTTCAGCGACCCGGCTTGCCCGTCCCTTGCGGAATGGGTAGAGACCAGGTCTCCACGAGCGTGACTTCCGGCCTGCCCGGCCGTAGCTCTGTTGAGTATGTTTATAGCGGCGTTCACGTCCCTGTCCGCCATGTATCCGCAGGAGCAGGAGAACGTCCTGTCAGAAAGCGACAGGGAATTGATTGCGCCACAACGACTGCATTCCTGCGATGTGTTCCTTGCGTCCACCACCGTGACTGTCATGCCAGCCTCTTCCGCTCTGCATGATAGCGTGCTTATGAACCTGCTCCACGAGGCACCCTGTATAGACCTCGCAAGCCTGCGGTTCCTCAGCATGTTTGTGACGTGCAGTCCCTCTACCGCGAATGAGGTGTAGCCTGAGCCAATCAGGTCATCGACAGCCTTGAAGACGAAGTCCTTTGTCTGGTTGTTTACCGCCTGCCATTCCCTTTCGAGTTTGAGCCTCGCCTTTTCCCTCCTCTTTGAGCCCTTCTGCCTCCTTGCGACTATCCTCTGCCATTTGGCGATGCGCTTCTCTGCCTGCCTTGCGAAGTCAGGCTTGGTTATCTTCCTGCCATCCGACAGGGCGGCGAAGGTCTCCAGGCCCATGTCGATGCCTACAGGATTGGCGTCCCTGACCTTTTGCGGCTCAATTCCGTTTACGGTTGAGAAGATTGCGTAATATTGGCCCGCCTCCCTCTTTATCGTCAGTGTCTTGATGTCGCCCACGATTGGCCTGTGGAGCTCTATCCTCATGCCCCCTATCCTCGAGACGCGGAGCATGTGTACGTTCCTTCTTTCTTTGTCTACACTGAAGCCGAACTGCGGATATGTAATCGATGCGTATCTGCCCCTTGCCCTGAAGCGTGGGAAGCCGACCTTGACCTTCTTCCCTGCCTTTCTTTCTTTGACCCTGCGGAAGAAGTTTTGGTGTGCCTTTTGCAACCTGACAAAAATGTTCTGCCTTGTCTGGGAATAGAGCCTGCGGAAGTCCTTGCTCTCTGCAAGAGCCTCTTTCAGAAGTCGGTTGAAAGCAGATTTCTTTATCTCGAATGATTTTGTCTTCCTGTGTTCGTCCTTCGCCTTTTCGAGGAGCTTGTTGTAAATGAGCCTTGCGAGTTCTATCTGCTCGTCTATCTTCTTCTGGCGTTTGGCATCAGGATAGAGCCTGTATCGGTAGGCTTTCGTCGTTTCCACATCCTCTTCTGTGACCTTCAGATTATTATTATTTTCGTCGTTATATGCGGTCATTTTCATTTTCCACCCTCGCTTTCATCCCACCCATAAAGGGTGTGGGTTTTCCCGCTAAGCAGCTATAAAAAGAGAGCGGCGTCAGTCCTTTATGGACTCCAGCAGGCTGAGTATGTTCCAGACGACGGTCCTGGCGTACGGAGGCAGGTTTATGTCGTTGCTTACCTCGTCTATCTTGTACGTGGCGCCGGATGCGCGCACCGAGTAGCTGCCGCTTGTCTGCGACAGCGCCTTCCTGGCTTCCTCAAGCGCCGTCTTCACGTTCCTCGGAACGCTGTTGTCGTTCAGCAGTATCTCTATCTGCTGCTTAGCCTGCGCAATCGTCTCCTCATATTTCGCGTCATCCTTCATCTAATCACCAACGGGCCCGGCGGGATTTGAACCCGCGACCTTCAGCTTGCTTCAAAGCATAGAAGGCTGTTGCTCTATCCAAGCTGAGCTACGAGCCCAGGATAGTCATATATTGAACAGCCTTCTTATGTTTTCTGTTGTCTTAGCAGCAACCTCCTCCAAGGACACACCCTTTATGCCTGCTATCTCCGTGCAAACTTCTATGACGTCGTCGGGTGCCTCCCCCACGACAGGGGAATCGGTCTCTACGACCAAGCTACTTAGGCTCACCTCCTTTATAACCCTTTTCCTCTTCGATGTCAGCGCGGGCGGTATCGATATGAAAAAGCCCATGCCGGCAAGCGCGACCGCCTGCTTCTCGTCGCCGTCGAAGAAGTGGAACATCGCCTTGCTCGTGCCCACCCGCTCCAATATGTCCATGGCGTCGCCGAGCATGCCCCTGCAATGTATCACTATAGGCACGCCGAGGCGCTCGGCTATGGCCGCCTGCTCCTCAAACAACCTCTTCTGCAGCCCCGTGCCTTCCTTCTCCGCGACCTTCGCGTCAAGTCCTATCTCGCCTATGCCCACTATCTTCATATTCTCCTTTATCATGCGCTCCAAGCCATCCACGAACCCGGCGTCGCGCGCCGCGAAGTCGGGGCCCACGCCTATCACCGCGAACGCCTGCTCCACGCTTGCGAGCCTCGCGCCCTCCACGCTGTCCTTCTCGCTCCCTCCGGATGTTATCACTAGGCCTACCCCCTTCTTTCTGGCCCTGTCTAGCACAGCCGCGGGATCCTTGAACAGGTTGAGGTGGCAGTGCGCGTCAGAGAATTCCTGCCATTGCGCTGTCTCCTGCCTCTCAAGCGTCATGCTCGCGGTCTGCTGCATCTCTGCACCATTACAACATCGCAGCCAACATTTAAAGATGGGCGCGCCGACGTTACTCTTTTATAACTTCTATGGCAAATATGCCTTTATTGTGCTGATTCCTATGCCAGAACGCGCTTCAGAGAGGAGTTGGATAAAGGGAACGAACAACAAGTTGCTGCTCCTAGCGATTGCGATAGGGCTGATAGCCATTGCCATGTCGTCGTACACGCTGCTTAACCCGCCCGCACCCAAGGTCGTGTACATCAACGGCCCCCAGCCGTACAACATAACAGGCTCCCTGCTCGTGCCGCCAACCAGCCTCAGCAGCGCACCAGTGGTTGCACAGAACGAGTCCTTCGGCTCGAGGCTCACCAACATAAACTCGCCCCTGAACGCGAGCGAGCTCGCAGTAATCAACTACGCGCCCGCCTCCTACTTCGAGACGGCAGGGGAGATGTTCCTCAACGGCTCCATCAATAACTCGATAGGTGCGCAGGCGAGCACCGCACCCATGTTCATGGTCAACGGCAAGCCAAGCGTCATATACCTGGGCTCCATAACCTGCATCTTCTGCGGAGAGAACAGGTGGGCGATGGCCCTCGCGCTCTCCCGCTTCGGCAACTTCACTTACCTCTTCAAGGGCTACAGCTCGTTCGGCGACGGGGACCTGCCCACGCTCTACTGGGCTCCGGCCCACTACAACCAATCGGCCGAGGACCTAGGCAACTTCTACAGCAGCAGGTACATAAACTTCATATCTATAGAGGACGCCATGCCGATAACACAGGGCTTCGACCTCAACCCTATGTCTACGATACAGCAACGGGTGAATGCCACCGGCAATACTGCCTACATGGATGCATTGGCTTTCATAATAGAGACCAAGGACTTTGCCGGGACGCCGTTTACAGTATGGGGGCCTTATGTCGTTGGAGGCGCTGACGGCATAGTCTTCGGGAACTCCACTCCGACAAGCGCATACTATCCCATAGCCCACATGACGCACGCGCAGGTGCTTGCGCAGTTCGCAAAACCTGACAACCAGTTCGCATGGTCCGAGTACGCGGCTGCCGACTACTATGTGGCGCTCCTGTGCAAGGGAACAGGCAACACCGCCCCTGTCTGCAGCCTCCCTGCGATACAGGGCATAGAAGCCAAGGTAGGTTGAAGTGCCCGGAGTACGCGGCCGTTCTGCCAGTGCGCAAAAAACAACAAGACTTGGCGTCCTCAAGTCGATATTCACGTTGCCCCTGTACCTGGGGCTCACTGCGCTGTTCATAGTGCTCTACTACCTTTTCTTCTACTACACGATAGTGTTCAGCGACAGGGGCCTGTTCCTGGTTACAGCGCCCCTCTACCTGGTGTACCTGCTTGTTGCTAGCGCGGCTGTGCTGCTGGCTGTAAGCGTCTACGCGATAGCGAGGAGCATACACGCTAAGTACGCAGGCGCGGAGGGTAGCGCGCTCAGCATAGCCACATCGGCCCTCAACGGCCTCATTGTGGGGTGCAACTGCTACGCGCCGATACTGAGCTCAGCGCTCTACGCGCTCGGTTTCGGCACGCTGGGCGTGAGCAGCGCCATCTCGTTCCTTGGTGACTACCAGGCGGAGCTGCTGGTAGCGTTTATAGCTGTTAACCTCGTATTCCTCTATTATCAGCTCGGCAGGATATCGCGCATAAGCAGGCCGGGCACGCATCGGGCGGGCGGATGAGAAAGCGCAAAGTGTACAAAGCACGGGGCAGGGCACGGGGCACGGGGCGCAGCATAGCCGCCGCTGGCCGTGTCCTGCGCAAGAAGCCATCCACCAAAGAGGCGCCGCACAATTACGACACGCTCCTGCTCAACAGACTGGTCCTGCGTCAGGGGGAGCCGACCAGGAGGCACCTTCAGCTGCAGGAACTGCTCTATGCCTATGCCCCTGAGCTTTCCGAGCTCGCGTTCAAGTACGGCTTCGGTCTCGGAGCCGAAGCGTACCGCATCTCCGGAGGCGGAATGGGCGCTTTGGAGAGGCTGATGTACAATTCCGGCTTCGGGCGCATGGTGTACCACGTTTCGGAATCAAGGAGCGTGCTCGCTTTCAGCGGCGTTGACCCGATGGGCGAGAGCACCAGGGCGAACATGCACGTTTTCCAGGCCGGCGTGATATCCGGCTACCTGTCGGCGCACTCCAGGCGCAGGATATATGCAAGGGAAGAGGGGTGCGCCTTCAACGGCGCCAAGAGCTGCGTCTTCGTGGCGCGACCGCACGGTTACGTTGAGGAGACACGCCCTGCGCTGGGGTTTACGGCTGTGCTCAACGCGATGGACTCCGCGATAGGCAGGGGCATGCGCAACGCGTCAAGCGACTCGTATGTGCTCGCCATGGGCCCGTTCTTCGGCGAGCCGCTGCTGTCAGAGGCATCTAGGTTCCTGTACATGGCCGGCAAGCAGCTCTCAAAGGGCGGCGGCGCGTTAGATGGGCGCATAAAAGCAATCGCCGGCTTCCTGGGCATAAAAAGCGCCTCTGTCAATGTTTCCAAAAACGTGGCGAGCGCAGTGACTCTCTCTTACGACCACGCAACTTCGGTGCGTGGCTTCGTTGAGCTTACTGCCGCGTTCGTATCGGGTTTCGTCAAGGGCAGGATGGGCGTAAGCCCGCGCGTGCAGAGGAGCGTTTCAAGGACAGGCGCCTATATTATAAGGCTTCTTTTGAAATAGAAAGGAACAAAGGGCAGTCAATGGACCTTTCATTTATAGACCCTATACTGAAATATGTGCCTGGCATAAAGCAGCCGGCCGAGCCGCTCAGCTTCAGGCAGAAGATGAAGTGGACGCTGCTCATAATGGGCGTCTATTTCCTCATGTTCAGCGCCCCCGCGATAGGCGTCAACGTAAGCACGATAAACCAGCCCCTGATCCAGCTTATAAGCATAGTTTTCGCCTCCAGGATAGGCAGCCTGGTGACCGTAGGCATAGGGCCGATAGTGCTTGCGAGCATAGTGCTTCAGCTGATTGTGGGAGCCGGCATACTCAAGGTGGACCTCAACGACCCGGAGCAGAAGGGCAGGTTCCAGGGGCTGCAGAAGATAGGGGCCATGTCCATCGCCATAATAGAGGCATACATATTCGTGGCCACGGGCTACGTGCCGCTGGCGGGCACGTCGTTCTTCGGGATAGTGGTGCTCCAGCTCGCCATGGCGGCCATACTCATAGTGTTCCTTGACGAAGCGATGACCAAGTGGGGCATAACCTCAGGCATAAACATGTTCATAGCCGGAGGCGTGGCCTATGCGATAATAGCGGGCACGATATCCATACTCTTCTTCGCCGAGGCTGTGCCTGCCATACAGGCCGGGGGCGCCACGGCGATACCGAACGCAATAATGGCGTTCGCGCCGCTCTTCTTCGCCATACTGATATTCCTGATAAGCATCTTCGCGTACGACATGAAGGTGGAGCTGCCGCTGGTGTTCTCGCAGCTCAGGGGCATAGGCGGGAGGCTGCCCATACCCTTCCTGTACGTGAGCGTGCTGCCAGTCATACTCGCTACGTCGTTCGAGCTGAGCCTGACCGTATGGTTCCGGTTCCTGGCCAACGTGTCCGGATCCTTGGCCAATCTCGCCAGGTTCATCGCGTACTACCAAGTGACGCCCTCGAGCACAGGGGCCGCGTCGCTAAACCTGGTGGGCGGCCTTGTGTACCTCATCTCGCCCACGTTCCCGCTGCCTTATTCCGCGCCTTATGGAATAGGCGGCTACGGAGCATACTTCAGCTACCTGATAAGCGGGACGAGCCAGCTCTTCCTGCCCTGGGGCGGCGTGATAGCGGTGCCGGAGCTGGTGCACGTCCTCGTGTACACGCTCGTGCTAGTGATACTGGCCGTGATATTCGGCAGGTTCTGGATAGAGATGACGGGCCAGAGCCCGAAGAACGTCGCGGAGCAGCTCCAGGACGTAGGCTGGCAGATACCCGGCTTCAGGCGCGACCCGAGGATAGTGGAGAGCATACTGAACAAGTACATACCTACCATAACGGTGCTGGGCAGCATCTTCGTCGCCCTCCTGGCTGCGCTGGCCACGCTGACCGGGGCGGTGGGCACAGGCATGGGCATACTGCTTACCGTAGGCATAATGTACATGGTCTACCAGCAGCTGGAGCAGCAGCACGCCCTGGACGCGTACCCGAGGCTCAACAAACTCCTGTCTTAGCGGTGCCGGCTCAGTGATTTATGCTCCCGAATGCATTGTCGAGCTCTTCCCTCGACGCCTTCATCCAAGGGGCAGCAGCGCCTATCCCTATCTCGTACGTGTCTGTCTCGATGCCCCTAATGACGGCCTCGGCCACCTCGACCGCCGAGCTGGTCCAGCCCGCCCTGTCGATAGGCTTCCCCTTCAGTTCTGTGTCGTGCACCGTCGGAGGCACTATTTCAAAGACGCGGATGCCGACGGGCTTGAGCTGGTGCCTTAGCGACATTGTGAAAGAGTGCATCGCCGCCTTAGTGGCGCAGTACACCGGAAACGTGGCGAGCGGGACAAAACCAAGGCCGGAGGAGACGTTAATTATGGCGGGGTCCTTTTGCTTTGACAGGAAGGGGATGAACGCTGCAGAGAGATGCACCTGCGCCTTGAAGTTTATGTCTATCTCGTCATCGTTTCCCTCCAGGCCGCGCAGTCCAGACGTCATGTCTATGCGCCTCTGTACGCCTGCGTTGTTGACAAGCATGTTGGTCTCCGGGAACTCCGAGGCTATAGTGTCGTAAAGCGCCCTGCGCTCGTTTTCCTTGGAAATGTCGCACCTTATCGCGCTCAGCCCCTGGAGCCTGCTCCTGGCCTCAGCCAGTTTGCTCTCCCTCCTCCCGCAGATTATCACCTTGTTGCCTGCAGCCGCGAACCTTTCCGTCATGGCGAACCCTATGCCAGTGGCACCGCCTGTTATGAGCACCGTGTTTCCGCTTGTTTTCATTCTTTCACTCTTAGCGCCAAACCGTAAACAACGAATCGCGTCAATGCGCAAGCAGCCCCGGCACAATGAACACGGCCACCATGAGGTCCACGAACACTATGAGCGTTATGGCTGCGTAGAGCCTGTTCCTCTCGTACGCGAACACAAGCACCGACATGAGCACGCGGACCACCGGCGTGGCTATCAGCACTATGAGCCCGAGCAGCACAAAATCGGCCCCCTGGAGCGCGAAAATGCCTTGGCTTATTTCCGCAGCCGAGAACATTGACTGGCCAACCACAACATGTCCATTTGCGATCTCGCCCAGCGTAAATCCGTTGCTTCCGTTGTTTGCGAAAATAAGCGCGACCCCTGCAACCACGAACAGCAGGCTCGCAACAACCCCTGTGATCAGCACGTAAGAGATAGTGTCGTTAATCTCCATCATGCAACACCCAATCCTCTGAGCAGCATCTCGATGCCTATAATGCCGAGCAGCAGCAGGAACAGCAGCCGCACGCTCCTGCTTCCTGTCCTCTGGAGCATTTTGGAGCCGAGGTACGCCCCGAGCAGTATGCCTATGACCACCGGGGCCGTCACGAAAGGCTGTATGTATCCCAGCGCCCAGTACACTGCGCTGCCAGCTGCAGCAGTAACGCCTATCATGAAATCGCTAGTGGAGGTTGTGACCTTGATAGGCAGCTTCATGCCCCAGTCCATGCCTATGACCTTTAGCACCCCTGATCCTATACCCAGCAGGCCTGACACCAATCCGGCGACGCCCATGACCGCCTCGCCCAGCCACCACCTGTAGCCCGAGTACCTTATCGCCTTCCCCTCCGCCTCGTCGTAGTAGCTGCCGGAGAGCTGGAAGAAGCTGGTGCTCCAGTCCTTGTGCATCCTGCTCCTGCGGTGCCGCTCATACGCGGCGAACGTGGGGTACAGCATCAGGAGCAGTATTACGCCGAACAGCACGAACAGGTAGCTGCTTATGCCGTGCGTGTAAATGTATGCGGCGAGGAGCGCGCCGGCTATGGCGCCGAGCGTTGTGGCGACCTCCAGGGACATGCCTATCTTTATGTTGGCTAGCCTGTCCTTCACGTAGGCGCTCGCTGCTCCGCTCGACGTGGCTATCGTGGCTATGAGGCTGGCTCCGGCTGCGTACTCGAGCGGCACGCCGAAAAGAAGCGTGAGCGCAGGTATCACCACCACCCCGCCGCCCAGTCCGCTCATCGCGCCCACTATGCCGGCCAGGAACCCGGCAAGCAGCAAGGCGACAAAATAGAGTATGAACAGCATGCCTTTCAGTGATTATCAGCTGGAATAATTTATATAACAGGGATTTTTCGGCGTGCAGAGCGTCCTTACCAGCATTCACTTCCAGATCTTGACTACCTCCACCTTGAATATCAGGGTGTCTCCTGCCAAGGGAGGATTGAAGTCTATGGTGGCGTTGGTCGCGTTCACGGCTGTCACTATCCCCGTGCTCCTGCCGTCCGACACCTGCCTGCCGACAACCGGCGTGCTGTTACCGAACGCGTTTATAGGGAACGAGACGAAAAGCGATGCGTTGACTTCTCCATAAGCCTCGGCTGGCGGAAGCGTAAGCGTCTTGTTCTCCCCGACCTTCATGCCTATCACGCCCTGGTCGAAGCCCGGTATCAGCTGCCCAGCCCCCACTGTGAAGTTGAGAGGCTGTCCGCCGAAGTTTGAGCTGAAAACTGTGCCGTTCGTGAAAGCGCCGGTATAGTAAACGCTCACGTTGTCGCCGATGGCCACCACCTGCGCCGTTCCGAACAGCAGGTAGGCCGCGGCAACAACCACTATGATTATGGTAGCCGCGCCTGCATACAGCCAGTTTGTTTTAGTGTTGCCTCTCTTCCTGCCTTCGGCAGGCGCCTGTTTGGATGGTGCGTTCGCCGTTGTTTTTTCGTCCATAATTTCACGCGTGCCCTGTGGGTTTGTTATGGTATGCGCCTTTCGCCTTTTAAAGCATCCTGCTGTGCTTCGGGCCGGATCCAGATGCAAGCGCTAGGAGCGCAAGGTGTGTCCAAGCATATTATAAAAAAACGTGTTCTGCGGGAGCAGAACCTGAAGCGCATCGCCCGAAGCACAAGATGTGCGTGAGGCACATCTCCGACAAGAAGGATTTTTATACCGTCGATTTTTAGCCTATTTTGGCATATAAGTGTGTATACCAGATATACATTCATTTAAATGAATTTACACGAGTGTATATCGTTTACATTCATGTATGTTATTTAAAGTATAGTGGGCGTGGGTGCTTGGGCGTGCGTGGTAGGTATGCGTATAGCACTATCGCACCCTTCTCAAGCCTTACGTTTATTCGTTTTATGGCATTTACCTTTCCAGGAAGCTCGTTGTATATCTTGTTTCTAAGCGCCCTTGAAAAGGAATACTTGATGATGTCGTCGTCTTCGTAGCGCTCGGAGGTCTTCTTCATTAAAGGTATTCTTTCCTTGTAGCTTATGCGTCCATTGGACTGCTTTAAGTTTAACACCTTCATGGCGTCTTTTGAGAGTTCCGCAGTATTTACACTGATTTTTATTTTATGAGATGCAAGCTGAGGTTGTTTGAGAGGATGAGGCTTTCCATCCTTGAAGTTCATAAGTTTGTATTCAGTCTTCTTTTTGTTGTAGCTTGATCCCCAGTGCTCCAGTGACCAGATTGGCAGATGCTGGTCTAGCATGTATATCTTGCTCTTAATCCTGATTCCTGCTGCAACATGCCCAGGGGAGAAAGCAAAATATATCTCGTTCTTGACATACAGGTTTAAGAGCAGGCATGCTGTCAGCTTTGCATAATCTCTGCATACCCCTAGTTTATACTTTATAACCTTCTCAACAGGTAGGCTGGGCTGAAGGGAATACCAGACAAACCTGAATAATGTTACAACTTTGTTTTTATCTTCCAGGTTGAAGATATGCGTGTTCCATATTAGGAGCATGACGATTCCGATGAATGCTGACAAGAACATGC
This sequence comes from Microcaldota archaeon, assembly GCA_021792095.1. Lineage (GTDB taxonomy): Archaea > Micrarchaeota > Micrarchaeia > Micrarchaeales > CABMGC01 > JAJYVH01. The sequence goes on from JAJYVH010000001.1 coordinate 320,961, forward strand.
CAAATGTCAGGATAACTAGGTTCCTTATTAGATAGATATCTGCTGTTGAATAGATGGCAGGATTAATCGGATGAAAAATTGTGAAGACAGCCCAGACGCAGAATATAAACAGGAACCCGAAGCTTATAATCAAAGACCAAGGAGCAAGGGGCCATCGCTCAGTCCAAAAGTATATGTTCTTGTCTTGCCACTCTAAAATATTAGTCAGTGTCTCTTTGTCTGAGTTACCTTTGAGCTTTTTGGCTAGGCGCATGACCTCCTTGTCCTTGAGTTCCTTTAAGGTTGGGTGATATCCAATATCCTTGTCCATTCATAACGCCCGTCTAATAAATTCGCATTTTTCTCCGAATACAGGATATCTATCCATATCGACGAGGGTCTTTGAAATCTTACTAAACGATGTATCTATTTCTTTGTCCTTTTCTTTAATCTTACTAATTAAAGATTCGAGTTCTTTATTTTTGGCATTAGAAGGTTCCTTCTGTAAAGCCTCGAAGATCGCCGTATATTTCTCTGCCTTTTTCGGGTCGTTAGATATGGCTATCCCACCACTGAACGTGCCATTATTTTTAGTTAAAGTGACTTGATATCCCTTTGCCATAGACTGAGTTTCTGGTATGCTCCAGTTCATTTCTTGAATTTTTATCTGTTGGCTCTTATCGACGCCAGCCACATAACTAGAGAACAACGCATCAACAAACCAGAGATTTAATACATCTGTGCCTTTGTAGTTGTAATCGATTGTTGTTGACAGACCTGCTTTCTCGAGTTCTTTCATTGCAAGTTCTTCGATATACTTATGCAGGCCATTAAGCTGCTTCTCAAAATCGTTAACCGTTGTGCAGTAACTATTCCAGTCTCCTAACAGGTTTTTGTATTTCTCTCCTAGATGATTTTGTGTGAGGTCAGAGTATAGTATATCGTTATTGATATTTTCAGGAGCATACTGCGGTCTAGTAAAGTTTAATTCGTTTTTCTGGAACTGTGCGCCCATTAGCGGTATAATTTTATAATAAAACCCTTCATTTACACGTTTCCACTCGGCGATGAATTTATGCAGATCTTCAGAGTGCTTAATCTTAACATCCATAATCAAGGATTCGCTAGAGTAGTATATGCTGAAAGCCGCTATGATGAGCGCTGCCCAAGCAGGAATATCTGTGAACGGAATCAGACCTAGATACACAACTACTAGTAGTATGACAAAGGCGATAATGGCATAACTTATGTGTTTTGTTAAGAGTGTCATTGGTTTCTCACTTTTAAAGTAAAATGGTAGCCGCCATATTAATATGTGCACCCGAATCATTCATCTTTGATGTATGGGGCTATGTAGTGTGCGAAGTCGACTCCGTCCATGTGATAGCTGATTTTGAGGGGCTCTTTTGTAGTAAATTGGATGTTTACGGGCGTGTCCTTCTTCAGCACGGTGAGCATGCTTTCGATGAATCGGTGTTGTATCTAGAGGTTTGTTCCTGTGCGTCCGACTTCAGCTTTACCTCTATCCTATCGAATATCCTGCTGGACTCCTCTTCATCCCTTCCTATCGTTGTCAGCGTAAGATTTTCCTTTGTTATTTGAAATGTTGTGTGTCCCTTTTTGCCTACCTTGATAAGTTCGTGGACGCTTTTCTGCAACAGCTTGCCATCAATCTCCGCTTCGGACTTGAATGCAACACTCGGCTCCTTCTCCACATACCTTGTGACATTTTCTATTAGGACGCTGCCTACGTGTCCTCCGCATTTCAGATTTAATCTCCTTTTGCCGTCTTTTTCCAGCACGGTCGCAGTCAGTTCCTTGTCATTCGGCATACCTTCGATAAGCTTTGAAACCCTCTCCAAATCTATACCAAGCTCCTCAGGACTGCCAAACCTGTACGAGATGAATTGCGCTTTTGGAATGCGAGCCACGATCATCGCTATTCCGCTTGACTCCATCTGCTTTATTTCGATGCCATTCATATCGACCTTGATTAAGGCCTTCTTGTCCCTCCCATCATCTTTGAGGCTGACCGCTCCTTCGATCAGCTCCTTGAATGGCTGGGCGTTTATTACAAGGAACACGGTGCCCGTATAACTTATTCCATTCTCGGATTTTGAGGCTCTACTTATTCCATTTTGAGCAGGATTTTGGGCTGCGCTTATTCCATTTTTGGTAAGCTCGAAATAGCGGTTGGAGGTAGCTCCGTGGCCTATGACCCTAAGGAGCTTCCTTGCGGAGTCATCGGTCATAGGCTTATCCTTGCCCTTGCTACTGCCTATCTGCCTCTAGATTATCTGGTCGTCCCTTAAGTCCTTTATGGCATTCAGGTAGGTTACGGTCAGCGAGACTGACATAAGCAGCGGTACCTTCCTCCAGCCTGTCTTGCCCGTTATTGTGAGCTTCGCTGGCTGCACTGTCAGGTCTAAGTCTTTCTTCCTGACTCCCATTATCTCCCCTATCCTGCAGCCTGTTTCATATAAGAGGCTAAGGAAGAACTTGTCCCTGAGGTTTATGGCTGCGTCCAGCATCTTAACGATTTCCTGTTCCGTGAGTATGTTGTCTGGCATAAGGTTCTTTCTGGTTTTGTTCGTTATTTTCATCCAGGCTGTCACTGGGGGCTGATATACGCCCTCTCCCAACAGCTCCTTGTAGAAAACCTTCCAGACCGCCTGGAAATGGAGCCTGGATTCCATGCTATATGGCGGATCGCAGGAGTTTATGAACGCTGCGGCCTTTTCCATATCCCGTTTTGTTACCTCCTTTAGGTCTTTGTCATAACCTAGGGCCTCCATCAGCTTTAGAATGCCGTAAATATGCCGTATAACGCTACGTGGGTGCATATTCTTGGCCTTTAGCAGTGTTACGTGGTCTTCGATATAGCGCCTATTTTGCGCAATTATACGCACGTCAGCTAAAACCCTGTCATAGAGGCGGTTGGCCAGCCTTTGCCAATAGTCGATGTCGTTTGTCATCGACGTGACATTGTGCCAGCGATGAATATTTATATCTTGTCCCGTAGGGGTCGTGCTTGAAGGCCATCGCCCGAAGCAGGGATCGGACCTGCGACCTACTGGTTAACAGCCAGCCGCTCTACCGCTGAGCTATTCGGGCATGAAAAGGCTTAGCCTTTCAGGAAAGGAAATGGCTCTGCAAGATTAATTACCTTTGCGTATACGTAGGCGTGGCTCTCCATCGACCTCACGAAGCACAGCGAGTTGTCCTTGTAATCGTACCTCGCGAAGTTGCCCTCCGGCTTTGAGCCTAGCCTGGAGTAGTACACTGTAAGCTTGTCGTCGGCCAGCGCGCCAAGCGCGTTGAACGCCACTATTCTCTTCGCTCCCGCTCCTGTAGCGTACACGCACGCCATGCTCTCGTCCCTCACCGATTTCCTGGCTATGGCCCCTACAAGGTCCTCGGGCTTCTCGACGTTTATCAGCACTATGCCTTTCTTGTCAGGTTCAGCGCTCTCGCGGTATGCGCTCAGGTCGGCGTGGACGACGTTTATGTAATGCTTGCCCGTTTGGTCTGCGCTGCCCACGAAGCGGGCGCTCTCCCCTGTTTCGCCGTTGCCCGGCTCGTAGAGCAGTATGGAGCCGTCGCCTCTGGATTCTACGTAGTACGCGAGCTGCGTATCGCCGATGTGCTCTCCGAGCGCGATGAGCCTGTTGCCAGATCTGTGCCTGTACATGATGAGGGGTTCAGCCGTGAAGTCGAAATTGCACGCATGCCTGCATATGTCCTCCAGCGACGCTGCCTTCACATAAAGCAGTCTGCCCTGTTCTTGCTTCTTCTTCGGCATCTATATCAGCTATCGGAATATGAGCCTGTAGGCGTAGTTCAGGGCCAGCATCACCGCGTAAGCAGGCTCGTATATGACCGGCGAGAGCACAACCCCCTGGCCTGTCGCCATGTAGTCGTTCATGAGGCTCGATTCAGCCACTAGCGTTATGTTGTACGTGTGCTGCAGCAGCGGGCTGGAGGAAGAGCTTATGGTGAAGTTGAAATGGTAGATGCCCGGCTCGTTTATCAGCACGGGGTACAGGTAGGTGCTGGACGTGGAGTGCTGGGATATGACCTCTATGGGTTGGTACCAGCCCGGAATGTTCTGGGCGTTGAGCACGAACGGGTCGTCGGATGCGCCAGTGTTGTTTATCACCACGTTCAGGTTGGACGGCTGCCCCACTCCGGCAACAAGGGTGGCCGGGGTTACGTTGGTGATGAACACGTTGGGCGTTACGCGTATGCTTGCGTTGAAAGTAAGGTTTCCGAGCCTAGAGTAGTTGCCTATGTTGACAGCGCGCAGCTCCATCGTGTATGTGCCGTTGGTCGCGTTCGGTGCTACTGTGACCTTGAGCTTCATCGGGTTCTCGTACGCCGGCGAGGCCTGCGAGGCCCAGCCTGGCGGCAGTCTGGCGGCCTCCAGCGTGTCCCAGCCTATGTTTATTATAGCCCCCGAAGCGTTGGCCGTGGTCGCCGATGCAAGCACGTAAAAGCTCTCTCCAGGCCCCACCTTGCCCAGGGCCAGCGTGCCGTTGCCGTAGACCAGCGAAGATACGGGCCCTTCGACTACCAGGTAGCTGGCGCTAGCGCCCACTATGAGCACCGACATGGCTATCGCGAAGACAGCGTATGCGGATCGCGCAGGAGCCATGCTACCCAAACGCTTGTTAAACTTAAAATGCCTTCTCTTTCCCGCTTTCGATGGCTGAGAAGAGCATGCCCGCGTCCCTCTTAAGCTCGCCGAGGCTTCCGGCGCCAGATATTATGTAGTCCGCGCTAGCGATCGCGCCCCTCACGCCCCACCTCTCCTCCTTCCTGTCTGTATCCCTCACGAACGCGGCAAGGCTTTTCGGCGCGTCGGGCCTGTTCCTCTTCCTAGTGCGCTCGTACCTTGTCTTGGCCGGGGCGACCACGGCCACAGTGACTATCCTCTCCCTGCTCCCCAGCCGCTTCTTTATGTAATCGAGCTCCTTCCTGCTGCGGATCCCGACGATTGCCATGTTCTCGTTCCTTCGCACGCTGATCCTGCCCAGCAGCAGCCTCGGCGTCACCACATCGCCGTACCTTCTCCTAAGCCTTTCTGAGAACGCCCTGTTGCTCTCCGGAGTTATCCTCACCCCGGCCTCATGCATCAGCTGCCTCACTATGTCCCCGAGCTCGTAGACGCTGTAGCCGCGCCTTTTCAGGACCCTGCCGACCGTGCTCTTTCCGGCGCCGGCGGTGCCTGTTATGCACACCAGCAGTCAATGCACCCTGCTTCCCTGCTCTATCTCGCGGTCCGGCACCAGTATGGCTAGCGCGCCCTCGTTCTCGGCGGCGAGCAGCATGCCGTTGGACTCCACGTTGCCTATCAGCTTCGGTTCCAGGTTCACTATGCACGCTATCTTCTTCCCGAGCAGCTCCTCCTGCGTGTACCTGTCCCTTATTCCGGCGACTATCGTGCGCTCGCCAAGCTCCTTGCCCAGGTCCAGCCTGAGTATGTACATCGGGCTCCGCGCCTTCTCGTGCGCCTGGACGCCGATTATCTTCGCTATCCTTATGTCCATGTTTTTGAATTCTTCTATACTAACCATATTATCGGCTTACAATCGTATGTAAGCCTTATTAGTGTTGGTCATGCGCGCATTCATAGCCGTAGACATTCCGGATGACATAAAGGTGAGGCTGCTCGCTGCTGCCGCCGACCTGCCCGGCGACGGCATCGTCCCGGTAAAAAAAGAGGCGATGCACATAACGCTCCATTTCCTCGGCGAGCTGGACGCGAAGGGCGTGGCATCGGCGAAGGAGGCGCTGCAGTGCTTGGAGACAAGGCCGTTCGAAGCGGCTCTCGCCGGCGTCTCGTGCTTCAATCCCGACTTCATAAAAATAGTATTCGCGAAGGTCTCGCAGGGAGCCGAGACGTTCTCCGCGGCGTACGCCTCCCTTGCCGAGGAGCTCTCCGGCCGCGGACTCGCTCTGGAGGGCAGGGCCTACACGCCCCACGCGACTCTGGCGAGGGTGAAGTATGTGGCTGACAGGGATGCGCTGCTGGGAGCCATAAGCAGGCTCGACGGCACAGGGTTTGGCTCCTTCCATGTGGGTTCCATGGCCCTGAAGGAGAGCGTGCTCACCAGACAGGGGCCCGTGTACAACACGCTATACGAACTCCAGCTCTGACCTCCTCTTCTCGAAATCCTCCGGCCTTTCCGCATTGGCGAGCTCGTGCGGCCTGTAGATGCGGTCCAGCAGCAGCAGGTCGTAGCACATGCCCTGCCTCGTGTCGAACGCTATGTGCCTCATTTCGTTCCCGAACAGGTCCACCTCCACGAGCTGCGCCTTCAGCAACGAGTGCAGCCTGCCGACGCATGCCAGCAGGCGGGCGTCGTTTTCCTGCAGGCCTATGGCGCGCATCTCCAGGTTGCCCATCCTGCGCTTCCTGACGGTTTCGGCAATCCTCTTCTCCATAGCGCCGCCCAGCTCCTTGCTGGGCCTGAGCAGCACCGCCTGCGACGTGTTCACGTCGTATATAGTCAAGAGCATGTCTCTGGTTATGCCCTCGGCGAGCACATAGCGGCCTGCCTCGCCGTAGCCCACGGCTTTAACCTGGTTCGTCTCTATACGTGTCGAGTAAGCGGCTATGCGCGACAGCGACGTATGGATGCGCTCCCTTGACGCGAGCCGCAGCCTGGACTTGCCGAAATCCTGGCTGCCCGCCATGCTGCTGTACTCGTTGAACAGCTCCACGCTCCCACATCGCTAGTTTTATTAAATACGCCAGCGCATGTATAAATAAGGCTGTTGCCTTATTCCTCCTGATTGGATGAAGGTTAGCGTAATCGAGAACTCACCAATGGCAATGCGCGCCGACATAAGTGGCGTGGACTACAGCTTCGCCAACGCGCTGCGCAGAGCTGCCACTGCCCTTGTGGAGTGCTTCGCAGTGGACGTGGTCACGTTCTACGAGAACACGAGCGCGATGTTCGACGAGTACATAGCTGAGCGCATAGGCCTGGTTCCGCTCCTGACGCCGAAAGGCTATACGGAGAAGGACGAGATAGTGTTCTCCCTGGAGGGCGAGGGCCCGGTCACGCTCTACTCCAAGGACATGAAAAGCAGCGACAAGGAGGTCAAGGTGGCCAACGGCAGCATACCTATAATAAAGCTGGGCGGCGGCCAGAGGCTGCGCGCAGACTGCAAGGCGATACTGGGCAACGGCAAGAGGAGCGCCAAGTTCCAGCCCGGGATAGTTAGCTACAAGACAGCGAACGGCAAGGACTTCGAGTTCTACACAGAGTCATTCGGCCAGATGCCGGCGAACGAGATAATGAAGAGGGCGCTGGGTATAATAAGTTCTGGCTTGAAAGATGCCTACAAGGAGCTGAAGAAGTAGCGCGGGGGTGGCAGAGCTTGGCCAAATGCGCAGGATTGAGGTTCCTGTGGTTTTAGTACCTGCAAGGGTTCAAATCCCTTCCCCCGCAAGGTGCTAAAGGCAAGGAATAAGAATGAAGAGCTGTGAAATAGTGAATCTGCATGCAGACAAACGAGCAGGTTATTGACTGCGACTCCCAGATACTCGGGCGCATAGCCAGCAGGGCTGCGAAACTGCTCCTCAAGGGATCGAGCGTCGTGCTCGTCAATGCGGAGAAGGCCGCGATAAGCGGGCACGCTGACGACATAGTCGCGGAGTACAAGCAGAAGGTTGAGTGGAAGGACAAGGCAAACCCGGACCACTCTCCGTACTGGTCGAGGAGGCCCGACATGCTGGTGAAGCGCACTGTGCGGGGCATGCTGCCCTACGACAAGGCGCGGGGCAGGGACGCTTTCAAGAGGCTCAGGGTGTACGTAGGCGTCCCGGAGGGCATCAGCCCTGCGAAAGCAGAGGAGCGCTCGAAGGGCAAGTTCGAAGTTTACGAGGGCACGCTGACAGTCAAGGAGCTGTGCGAAAGGCTGGGGTACAGGCTTGGTTGATGCTTATGGCAGACGAAAAGACCGACAAGGCGCTCGAGAACCTGAACAAGGAGCTTGCGGGCGTAGTCAAGCAGACGCAGCAGGAAGCGAAGGCCGAGCCCAAGAGGGCGGCGCCGAAGAAAAGGGTGCAGAAGAAGAGGCTAGTCATAGAGAAGGCGAGGCGGAAGATGGCGATAGCCAGGGCCAGGCTCGTGCAGACCGACAGCAACGCTGCGATAACGATCAACGGGTTCGACGTGGGCACCGTGAAGCCCAAGGAAGTGAGGGACTTCATACTGGAGCCGGTCAACATATCAGACGCCACTAAGGCGATAGCCGGCAAGGCGAACATAAGCATAATGGTCACCGGCGGCGGCTCGAGCGGGCAGGCGCAGGCGGCAAGGAGCGCCCTGGCCAAGGCGATAGCCTCCGCATCGGGCAGTGATTCCGTAAAGAAGCTCTACCTAGAGTACGACAGGATGCTGCTGGTCGACGACGTAAGGCAGGTCGAGCCGAAGAAGTACAAGGGACCGAAGGCGAGGGCCAGGTTCCAGAAGTCATACAGGTGATGCTATGATGATACCAGTGCGTTGTTTCTCCTGCGGGCAGGTAGTGGCGGACAAGTGGGAGGAATTCAACAAGAGAGCGAACCAGAACGGCGAGGACCCGGGCAAGGTGCTCGACGACCTAGGCGTAAAGAGGTACTGCTGCAGGCGCATGCTTATAAGTCACGTCGATCTAATAGACGAGATAATCGGCTACGGAAGGAGCTGATTGGAAGATAGGAATAAGAACATCGTGTGCCTATAGGCTAGCGCGGGGCTGTCGGCTAGCTTGGTTAGGCTTTGTGCCTAGGGCGCACAAGACCCGAGTTCAAAAGTGAAAACTGAAAATCTCGGCGGCCCCGAACGGAAACATGTGGTGAAGGAATGGCTAAGGAAACGCTCATAGAAGAGACAGAGTATTCGTACTCGCACATACAGTCGGGCACCATGATACGCATGCCGGGCATGAAGAGGTTCATAAGCTCGAGGCGCGGCGACGGGCTGTACCTGCTTAAGCTCGACGTGATCGACGAAAGGATAAAGGCCGCGGCAAGGATGCTCGCCGCATACGACAGCAAGGGCGTGGTGGTCACAGCTTCCAGGATATACGCGATAACTCCGGCGAAGAAGTTCGCCGAGCTCACGGGCACGCGCCTGGTGGAGGGCAGGGTGATGCCGGGCACTTTCACGAACCCGAACAGGAAGGATTTCACCGAGCCGGAGCTCATACTGGTGAGCGACACCAGGAACGAGAGACAGGCGGTGAGGGAGGCCAGCAAGACGAACGTGCCCATAATAGCGCTCTGCGACACAGACAACTGGATAAAGTACGTCGACCTGGTGATACCGTGCAACAACAAGAGCAGGCGCTCGCTCGCGCTCGTCTACTGGCTGCTAGCCAGGGAGTACCTGAAGGAGAAAGGCCTGATAAAGGGCAACGACGAGTTCAAGCCCAGCATCTCCGACTTCGAGGCGAAGGTAGAGATAAGGATGAAGTAGCGGTGCCGCGCAGCCCCTTGGCGCTTTCCCGGCTTTGTTGCAAGCTTTTTAGCTTTAACCTGGAAATAAGCGCATGCCATCCAGGATGCGCGCGCAGGCTGCCGTAGACTTCATGGTCTCGTACGGCATAGCGCTGATCATAATAGTGATAGCTGTCGCAGTGATGTACAACATAGCCATAACCTCCCCGGTTCTCGCGACACAGTCGTGCACCGCCTCCCCGGGCTTCGCATGCAGCTACTTCGCCCTTAACACCAACGGGCTCCTCACCATGGGCCTGTCGCAGGCGACTGGTGGCGAGATAGTGGTGCACGGCATCTCGTGCTCCTCCCAGCAGAACACGACGGGCAGCAAGCCCGCTTACGGGAACATATACGTCACTGCTGCTTCGCAATACTACCTCAGCGGCGACTCGCCCGGTTCCGGCGTAAGCATATACAGTGGAAGCAACGCCACGCTGTTCCCTTACTGCTTTAATTCCGGTGGCGCGGCGACGGGCCCGCTGGGCAACGGGTTCAACGGCTTCGTCTGGCTGAACTATACAGTGCCCGGATACGGGAACGTGGTCCAGCAGGTGGCATCCCTGGACGTTAAGTACACGTAGTGCTACGCGTACTTGCGCAGCTTCTCCATCTCATCGGCGGTGAGCTTCGAGAACAGCGGTTTGGGCTCGCGTTCCAGGTCGAGCTCCGTGGCGCCGCTGAGGAGCGCGAGCGTAGGCTCGGCGACCACCTTGAAATGCGCAAGCAGCTTCCTGCTCGCCTCAGGAGTGAACGGATACAGCATCACGCCGAGCGCGAAGGTTATTGCGATCAGGCTTGAGAAGACGTCCTTGGCCTCCCCGGCCGCCTTTGCATCCGTCTTGGCCGCTTTCGCAAGGAGCCACGGCTCCTTCTCGCTCATTATCCTGTTGCCCTGTTCCGCGAGGCCGACCACCGCCGCTATTGCCTTCTTGAGCTGCAGCTTGCCGAACGCCGCAGTATATTTTTCCAACTCCGCCTTGACCCTCTTCTCGGATTCGGGGACTATCCCTTGCTCCACCAGCTGCCTGTTGGCGGCGGCCAGCTTCAGCACCCGCTGCGCGAAGTTGCCTATCTTGTCGTTCATTATGGTGTCAACGGCGTCCGCGAACCCGCGCCGCGTGAAATCGCTGTCTGCCGTTTCTGGATACGCGTACATCAGCGCGAACCTCCAGTAGTCGGCCGGCATTATGCGTAACGCCTCGTCGAGCCATATGCCTACCTTGTTGCTCTTCGAGAACTTCTTGCCCTCGAAGTTCAAGAACTGCGATTCCTTTATGGTGTGCGGCAGCACAAACCCGAGCTTCGAGCCTATGATCATCGCCGGCCAGATTATAGTGTGGAACAGTGTGTTGTCCTTGCCGAGGAACTGCACGAGCTGCGTGTGCTCGTTCTGCCAGTAGTCGCGCCATTTTCTCGAGTCCCACTCTTTGGTTATTCCTATGTAGCCTCCGACGGCATCGAACCAGACGTAAATCCTGGAATTCTCATAGCCAGAGAGCGGAACCTGGAAGCCCCAGTTCATGTTCCTGGTTATGTCCCTGGGCCTGAGCCCCTCCTTTATCATGCTGAGCGACTTGTTCACCGCATCCCTGCTCCAGTTGTACTTCCCGTTCCTCTTTATGAAATCCCTGAGTTCATCCTGGAGCTTGTTCAGATCGAAGGCGAGGTTCTTCGTCTTCTTGAACGTTATGTCGCTTTTGCCGCAGATGGCGCAGAACGGGTCTATTATCTGGGAGGGTTCGAGGAGCCTGTTGCAGCTGTCGCACTGGTCCCCGCGCGCGCTCTTCTTGTGGCAGTAGGGGCACGTGCCCTGTATAAACCTGTCGGTAAGGAACCTCTTGTCTATGTTGCAGTATGCCTGCATGTCCTCATGTTCCGATATATAGCCGTTGTTGTAGAGTTCGTTGAAGAAGCTGTACGCCACCTCCTTGTTCTCTTCCGTGTGCGTCTTACCGTAGTAGGTGAATGTGCACTCGTACCTCTCGAAGAGCGTCTTGATCGTTTGGTGCATCTCATCGGCGAGCACTGCGGGCTCCACTCCTTTCTTCACCGCGGCGAGCTCTATCGGCGTGCCATGCTGGTCCGAGCCGCAGACGAATATGGCGTCGTCACCGTTCATGCGCAGGTACTTGTAGTATACGTCGGCGGGCAGCACTGAGCCCACGAAGTTGCCGAGATGTGGCACAGAGTATGCGTACGGCAGCGCAGATGTGACAATGACTCTGGCCATTCCCTAGCCTCGTTGTGTGCATATTGCGCGTGCAGGGATTTAAAAATGCGCCGGGCGCAGCCGCAGCTTGTGCCCATGCTCTCGCTGTTAAGCAGAAGTGGGTGTTAGGTGTGGTGGGTGGGGATCTAAAATAGCACCTAACACGCGAGACAAATTTGCGCATGAAAGGTTTAAATATTTAACTAACGTCGTCGGTGCTTCCCATAACCCGGTTGTAGCGCTGTTTTATGATGCGTTTAAAGCCTTGAGGCTTCCAAAGAACCGCATGCAAACTGCAAACGACGCTATGCCCGCCTGGCTGGTGTGCGATGGCATACTGTCCAAGGCGAGGGACGAGCTGCTGTCGCAGGCTATCCGCACTATGTACGAGCAGGTAGAGAGGAAAAGGCTGTCGCTCGAGGGCGAACCGCTCAGCGTGAACGAGAGCACCTCGCAGCACGAAAAGGACATGTATTTCCTCGAGCAGCTCTTGCAGGAACGCGAGCGCATGGAGAAGCGGTTCGCCGAGTACATAGAGGGCGCGAGCATAGGCGAGAAGGACAGGGCGCGCATAGACGAGCTCCAGCAGTTCCTGCTCGCGCTCAAGCAGATCTCGCTGCTTTACACATACAGCGGCGTGTGCGACGCATGGCTTGTGGACGCCGAGAAGGGGCTGCGGGAGACGGAGCCGGCAGCCCTGCTCGCAAGCACCGCGGCCCTGGGCGCCCCGGAGAGGAAGGACGTGCTCGCCTATCTTGCCTCAAGCAGGGAGCTGGAGGGCGAGGGAATATTCACCGACCAAGAAAAGGGCATAATCAAGAAAGCGCTCGGGCTATGCGAAGAGCCTACCAGGGCACATCCTTGAGCCTGGCCCTGTGGGCTGCCACGTTCGTGAGCCTGTGGAGCACTCCGGTCAGCACCACTATCACCACCAGTCCTATCAACGAGGGGAAATAGGAAAGGCCCAACGGCAGGGCGAATAGCAGGGCGAAGATAAAGAACAGGTATTGGTCCATTATTGGCACGTTGGAGCCCTCCTTCGCTCCGGCCCGCCTTTTCACGAAACTGCCGAAGAGGTCGCCGGCTATGGCACCCGTGGTTAGCGCGGCGCCTAGCGCTAGCGGAACGCCTATGAGCGAGTACTCCAGGCCAGCCACCACAATGCCTCCTGCTATGCCTGCGGCGGTGCCGCGCACTGTCTTGTGGTCGCCGAAGATGCGCTTGCCCCATAGCCTGCCCCCGAGATCCAGGGGCATCCTGCCCGCGAAGAGCACCGGTGTTCCGTTCGCCACCCACGCAGGGAGTATGAACAGGATAGGGTAGAAGATGAGCGAGTACAACAGGTTAGTGACCATGGAACCAGCCGACCGGCAGCTACGCCTGTATCCTCGCTTCTGCGAATTTCATAGAGCCGCCCCCGTTGAACCTGATTCCCTTAAGCTTCGCGTTCATGAAATCCACCGCGCTCCTCTTAGCCGAAACGCCTGACATGCACACCACGTTGCCCTCCCTGTTGCGGAGCAGCACTGTGCTGCTCTCGTTCCTCTTGACGAGCAGGTCGGCTATCTTTATCAGCATCTTCCTGTCTACATCGAGCTCCTTCTCCACCAGCTCCTCGTCCTGTATCGCTGCAGCTATGCTTGTCACGAGCGCCTCGCTCCCCTTCGCGCCCGCCTTGCGCATCTCTGCCAGCTCCTTCTGCAGCTCTTCCACGCGTGCGGGCAACGCGTCCGCGCCCACGTTCAGGGACTTCGACATGCTGTCTATCTGGCTGTGCATTGCCTCGAATCTCTTCAGCGCCGCAGGGCCGGCCACGAACTCTATCCTGTCTATGCCGTCGCTTATCCTGGATGTGCCCGTTATGCTCACTATGCCGAGCAGGCTCTCCCTGCCAACAGCGTGTATGCCTCCGCACGCCTCCGCGTCTATGAGATTGCCCTCCCTGTCCCTGATGGTTATTATGCGCATGCGCTTAGCCGGCACCCCGTGGCCCTGGTATATTGCAAAGCCGTACCTGCCTTCAGCCTGCCCCCTGGTCAGCTCGTCAGCGCTCACCTTTATGCCGCCGAACAGCCACGCGTTGACTGTGCCCTCTATCGCCATTACGTCGCGTTCGCTCAGCTTTTCGTAGTGCGCTATGTCTATGTGCGCCTTGTGCGCCTCCTTCTTGGCGCCCTCCTGCCAGGCGTGCTCGCCGAGCACCTTCCTCGCCGCCGCGCTTATCAGGTGGGTGGCCGTGTGGTGGGCTATTATCGCGTTCCTTCTCTCCCCATCCACTACCGCCTCTACGGCGGCGCCCTTCTTCAGCCTGCTGTCCTTCTCGGTGAAGTGCACTATGTGATCGCCGAGCTTCTGCACGTCCACTACCCTGATCCCGTTTACTGTGCCAGTGTCGGCGGCCTGGCCCCCGCCCTCCGGGTAGAACGGGGTCCTGTCGAGCACCAGGTGCTTGCCCTTCGCGAACAGGACCTTAGCCTTAGCCCTTACCGTGAAATCGTAGTACAGCCCCTTGGTGGCAGGCAGGCCCTTCGGCAGCGCTATGCCCAATTCCTTCTGTTTCTCCTTCTCCACCAGGTCCCCTTTCACCATGTCGGTATACGTCCTTTCCGGAAGCTCCAGCTTCACTTTCTTCTCTGCCGCCACCTTTTCTATAAGCTCCGGCGTGGCGCCATTGCTTTCATACAGTGTTCGCACCTGCTTCTCGGTCAGCGCGCCGCCCTTCTCCAGCAGGAGCTCCACTGCGCGTTTCGCGCTCTCCCTGGAATGCCTGTACCTGTCGCTCTCAACGTCCACCACCTTGGCGAAGATGTCTGTTTTCTCGGAGAGCTCAGGATACATGCGCTTGAATTCGCGCGCGACCAGGTCGCCGAGCGTCTTGATGTCCAGCGCGAAGCCGTACTGGTCTATGAAATCGAAGGAGCGCCTCAGGAGCAGCCTCAGGTTGTAGCCGCCGCCGACGTTGGAGGGCAGCGAACCGTCAGATACGGCGAAAAGAAGCGTCCTCGTGTGGTCGAGCAGCGCGTAGGCCGCCTGCATGGGCATTACCCTCTTCCTGTACTCCTCGTGCGTCAGCTTCGCGCTCTGCAGCACCTTCCTCTCTGATTCCGACAGGTTCTTTACCTCGTCCCTGTTCAGGGCGCCTCCGTACTTGTAGACCCGCGCGAGCAGCTCCTGGTCCTGGTCGACCCTCAGCTCATCGCGTATCTTGTCGAGCGTCTCCCTGAATACCGCCTCGTACGCGTTGCTGTAGCCGGTGTAGTACCAGAGATTCTTCTCGAACGACCAGCCTACGTCCACCACCTTGGAATTCAGCTCTGCCACCTTGCCCTTGGACAGCCCGAACTGCGTGAACACGTTGTTGACGATCTCCAGCCCCCTTGGGAACGCCTCTATGCTCGGCCCGAAGCCCGAGAAGTCGGGCATGCTCCAGACCTCCTCGTGGTAAATGACATCCTCTTCGGCGACCCCCAGAAGCTTGGTGAGCAGCTCGAAGTTAAGCGCGATGGTCCTGTCCCTCCAATAGCCCTCCTTCGGGTAGTTGAAGGCGGTCTGGTTCGCCATCATGAACGCAGTGAAATGGCCGCCCGTGACCCCGACGTTCTCGATATCGTTGAACCTCAGGCAGGGCTGCGGGACCAGAAGGGGATTGGCGCTGTACTCGAAGTTCATGACCCCATTCTCTATCCTCTGGAAGTCCTGTATGCCCGCTATTGTGAAGTAGAGGTCGGGGCGCCACCTGCTCACTACGGGATAGCGGCCTATTATCTTGTGCCCCCTGCTCCTGAAGAAATCGGAAAACTTCTCCCAGAATGCGCTGTAGCTTATCGTGCGCGGCTTTTCCCTGAAAAAGCCGTACGGTGTGTGCGCCGAATCGCCGCAATTGTCCTTCTCCTGCATGCTCCAGAAATACATGCCGCAAATCTTGCAGCGCTGCCTCTTGAAGCCCTTCTCCTCAAAGAGCTCTGTCGAGTAGTACTCCTTCGGGTTCTTCCCGAACTCTGCGCGCAGCGCCGGCACGCTCAGTTTGCTTGGGTCTACGCTGAGCACGCTACCTACCCTCCCACCACGCCTTGCACTCGTTGCCGAAGAACTTGCAGAAGTTGCACTTCCATTTCTCCGCCTCCGGCACAGGCTCGGCATGGCGTTCACCCCTCCAGAAGCCCATTGCCTGCATAAGCATTCCCTGCATCATACTTGCATCGTAATCTATTTTTATCCTGCTTATCTCCTTGCCGCTGAAGCGGTCCATGTATATTACCTCAAGCCTGTCGCTCAATCCTGGTATCTTACGGAACATCTCGAAGACCAGGCCCGAAATGGAATACGCGTCCAGGAGTTCATCCTTTACCCCCATGGCCCTGAGTTCGCGCTTGAAAGTATCAGATATGCCGTCGTGGCCTATGCCGTACGACTTGACGAAGTTGGAGTGCCCGTATGCGCCGCTCGTTATGTCGCCGAGCAGCTTCCTGTAGAGCATTACCTGCACGCGGTGCGGCCTGGTGTACGCCTCGCTGAGCTGCCTCCTTGCGTCGGTGGTCTTCCTCTCTATCACCACCGACCTGCCGGCCTCGACGCGCATCTCGTCAATCTTGCCGGATATCTTGTAGCCGTTCACCGACCCGTGGACAGACAGCTCCCTGCAGACCCCCTTCTGAACCAGCGAGAGCAGCGAGCCGTAGTTCTCGTAGGATATCTTGTACATCACGTCCGCGTACGTCACAGGCTCTATCGTGAGCGGCACATAGACCTCGTTCTGGAGCATCTCGTGGAGCTGTTTGCCGCGCTCCATGTACTTGGTGTACTTCTTCCCGTACATGTAGTTGTACTCCATCTGGCGTTCGCACCAGAACTGGTTGGCGATGTCCGTAACCGAGATAGAGCTCTTCCTAAGCTTCTGGAGCACACCACCGTTCTCAGGCATCAAAAACACAGCAATACAACATCAGACCGCCTATCTTTCGTCATCGCAATAGCTCGGCGATCACCTTTGTCATCACGCAGCTTTTTATTCGCCGAACATTATTATATGCATATGCGCATACTCGACGCCTACGACGCCTTCATATTCGACTGGGACGGCACTCTCGTGACTTCCACGCCGCTTGTGGCGCTCGACCAGATCAGGAAGAGGGAGGGCAGGCTGCGCCTTGCAAGGCGGCTCAAGCCGGTGAAGCCGAGCGCGCGGAGCCTCCGCAGCATGGCCGTGGCCACCGAGACGGGCAGGCTCTATTCGGCGCTAGGAGACCTCTACTGCGCGCTCTTCAAGCCGGTGCTCAAGGAGGGCAGCGACACTGCGCTCGCGTTCCTCAAAAGCAGAGGCAAGAGGGTGGCGATATTCAGCGACTCCAGGTACTACAGGCTGTTCAGGGAAGTAAGGCAGCTCAGGATCGCGGCGCGCACCGACTTCGTGCTAAGCGCGCAGTCGATAGGCTACTACAAGCCGGATCCCACGGGCCTGTTTGCCGTCGCGCGCAGGTTCAGGGTGCCCGCAAGGCGGTGCCTGTACGTCTGCGACATGGCTAGCGACGTGATAACCGCCAGGCTGGCCGGCATGGATGCATGCGCCATCGCTGACGGCATAGATTCCGCGGGCGCACTGGAAAAGGAGAGGCCAAGGTATGCGTTCAGGGACATGCGTTCCTTTGCCGAGGCCCTGAGCCGCATATGAGCCGTACGGGCCGGGATTCGCAGGATGGGGTGTGACGATGCCGCTTTTGGAATACCAGGTCGTGCTCGGCGCGATGGCCGCGTTCATAGGCCTGGCAGGCTATGCGCCCTACCTGATTAACGTAGTCAGGAGGCAGACAAAGCCGCACGCGTTCTCCTGGCTGATCTGGGGCCTGCTGCAGTCAATAGTGTTCTTCGCCTCCACTAGCAAGGGAGGAGGGGCCGGCGCCTGGGCCATAGGCGCTCCGGCGGCCCTGAACCTGCTGATCTTCGCCATCGCGCTGTTCGTAGGGGAGAAGGAGATAACACGGATGGACAAGGCCAGCCTGGCGCTCGCGTTCCTTGGAATGGCGCTGTGGGTCGCCACTACTGATCCTGTCTGGAGCGTGATAATACTCACCGGGGTCGACGTGCTCGGCCTAGTGCCGACCCTGAGGAAGGCCTACGCCAGGCCGGGGGAGGAGTCGATAAGCGTCTTTGCGTTCAGCGCAGTGTCGTTCTTCATTTCGCTGTTCGCGGTGCAGTCGGTGAGCCTGACCACGGTGCTGTACCCCAGCGCTGTGGCGATCGGCGCCACGGTGCTTGTGGTGATGGTGCTGGCGAGGAGGAGAATGCTGTCGTGAGAAGCTTTGTAGTTTAAATACCTATAAAACTACAGGTTGAGGAATAAAAATACATCACGCACCGACCATTTGCTTGAAGGCTTCCCAATAGGCTCGTTCTTCCGACGCTATCCATATAGTCCTCGTCAAGGTCTCCGTTGTCTTTCAGAGGAACATAGACTTTGGCTTTCTGGAAAGTCTCCTTGTAACATTGCCTGCCATAAGAGTATCTCCATTTAATCTCGTTGATTGCCGACTGCATAAACAGCAGGGTAGTGAGTTTGAACTGACGTTTGGGTATGCACATCAGCACATTGTCTGTGGCTATGAAGGAAGTTATCTGCAAGAAGGCATCGCCACTAACAGTAGAAACAGTTATCGTAAGTTTTGGATAGACCTTTGCTCTGTCTCCCTAATCTTCAAATATCTCTCCCACCAGCTCATCTCTTGTCGTATTGTAGGGACTACTAAAAGTGCCATTAGAAGGGTCTTTTAGTGCTGGTTCTAAAACAGGTCTATATTTTTTGAGACAGTGTTTGCAAAGATGGAGTTCAATATGCTGTCCGTCTGCAAAATGCATATCTGCAAACAAGCCGTTCTTTCCTTTGTGTTCATCAGGCCTTCCGCATAAAGAGCATTTGTAGGTTTTCTTGAGTATTCTATCATAGAGATTGATGCTTGTGCTACCTATAGTTAATGCACCAGCTATTTCCCCAAGCAGGCTCATAACAACCTAAAATAAAACTACACAAAGGCTAATAAAACTATAGAAAATCAATTAAACTACAAAGCCGTCGTTAGACATAGCTTTAAATAGTGGTGAATGTCTAATTCCTCTGCAGTCTTTAAAGCTGCAGAGAAGTATGAAATGTCAGACGAAGATGAAACAGGCGGATATGGAAGAAGAGGCGGAGGAGACAGGGGAGACAGAGGAGAGAGAAGGGGCATGAACCCTAACTATTTCCTTCCCAAGCCCGTGAAGGTCGGGGATGTTCTGGAGGTTACCATAGAAGGGTCTGCTTCCAGGGGAGACGGCATAGCAAAGAAGGACGGTTTCGTCATCTTTGTGAAGGGCGCGAAGCCTGGCGACAAGCTGACAGTCAGGGTGACTGATGTCAGGACAAGGTTCGCCATAGGAGAGCCCACAAGCGAAGCCCCGAGCGCCTAGAAAGCAGAGCACTTTTCCTTATGCGGAAAGTGGTTAGCCTTGGCTTTGCGCGCGGTTGCGTGACGCACGCGCCATGCGCGCGTTATGGCTGTGGATGACGCCTAGGCCGGGCTGCGGGCCTTGACCGCCTTTATGCTCAGGTGCCCGTAGCCGTGGCGTTCAGGGACGCAGACGCGCCTTCCTGCCCCTGCACAGATATCTTGTAGCTGCCGCTGGCGACAGGGGCGAGCACTATGTGCCCCTGTGCCATCTGTATTGTGCCGTTGAAGCTCAGCGTTGCAGACTGGCCTGCGCCGAGGCTCAAGCCCTGCCCCTCGAAATCGGCCTCCCCCGAAGGCACGTACATTGTGCCGTTGCCCCGCACCAGGAATACTACCATCCTGTAGCTGTGCTGCTCGCTGCCGAACTGCTGCGTCATGTTTGCGAACTCGTTGTTTATTCGCGAAGTTATGCGCGAGGCGTTGATGTTGTTGCATATGGATGCGTTCAGCGCTATCCCCGCGTTCTCGGCTATGTCGAGCGCGTCGCTTTCGGCCCCGAACTGGCCGGATGCGTTCACGCCCCCTCCGGCGCGCGTGCTTATGAGCAGGTTGCCGTTGTCAGTTGACGTGTTGTACTGGCCGCCCAGTGACGTGTTGCCCTCGGTCTCCGCGAAAACCTGGGGCCTGACGTGCATCATCGATCCCGATGCGCCCCCGCCTCCCGCCCTGATCATAGCGCCATTCATGTCCCCTATCTTGATGTTTGTGTAGTTGCCCGAGTTCTCGCCTTCTGGCATGCGTATGTTTGTGTCGTTTATTATGTTGGAGGCGTTGAAGCCGCTGCCGTGGTTCAGCTGCAGGCAGAAGTTGTACATGTGGGATGCCATTGCCTGCGTGAGCTGCACCTCCCTGTCGCGTAGCGCTGTCAGGTTGAGCTTCACGCTTTCGTTGCCGAAGAGCGCCACGTTCCTGAGCACGACGCTCCTGTTGGCATTGTTCCTCACTGTTATGGAGATACTGGTCGCGTTGCCCGACGATACTGATAGCGAGGCGCCTGTTATGCTTATGTTCGCTGCGGTGGCCTCGAGCTCAAGCCTGTGTCTTTCGGTGAGCGCCACCCTGGCCCCAAGGTTGAGCGTTGTAGAGTTGCTTGCCCCGGCCACCACCACTCCCTTCAGCGAAGGTACCATCACGAACACTGTGCTCGTGTTTGTTATTATGCTGGCCACAACAGGCGACAGCTCCAGAAGTATGCTCGAGTTGCTGCCCAGCGTTGTGCCGCCGTTTATGTGCGCTGTTATCTGGCTGCTCGGCACAGTGACGTTGTATGTCGTGCCGTTTACTGTTATGCTCGCCGATGTGACGTTGAACCTGACAAGGTTGACGCTGGCGTTTGAAGGCACAGCGGCTGTGCCTATCGTCTGGCTCAGGTTCAGCAGTTCGAGGAGATTCACGCTTCCGGAGCCGCTTGCCTGGATCCAGCCCGAAGCGTTGTTAGCATTAGAGAGATGCACCTGCAGCGACGAGTAGTTTATTATGAGCGCATGAGTGCCGTTTGGGACCTGGGGCGGATCGGTGGGCTGCAGTGCCAGCATGCCGCTCGCGCCGTAAGCGTGGGCCGATTCCAAATACAGGGCTGCTGCAAGTACTACTATTACCGCTATTATTCCGAGTGCTGCTATTTTGCCTACCATCCGACCACCCGTGACCTTTCCGTATTGTCCTGCGGCAATTTATAAAGAGTGTGCAACGCTTAGGGTTCCTGCAGGCTAAGGAGACGCTGGGTGCGAGAATCGAACTCGCGAAGGCCATTTCTAGCCAAACAGCTTAGCAGGCTGCCGCCCTGCCACTAGGCGAACCCAGCGCGATAACCATTGGCATGCACAAAATAAAAGTCTACGCTATTTGCAGGACGCCGCAAACCTGCACACTTCTTTTGCTACCCTGCCTTCCACGCCTTCGAAGCCGTGGTCTGCGCCATCTAGCACGAGTCCCTCGAACAGTTTGCTCCGCGTTGTGTTTCGCATGCGCTCTATGTAGTGCGATACGCGCTTGTGCGCATACTGGTCGTTCGTGCCGAAGACGGCAAGAATCGGCACTGTTATGCTTCCGAACTCGGATAACCCGCCCTCGTATTCGAACAGCCTGGCTTCGACGTTCCCCAGGTCAGCGATCGAGAGAAACCTGTTCGGCGAGTAGCGCATCGACAGCTTAGTGCAGAACAGGTCGCCGTTCCCGTTTGAAGCTACAGCCTTCGCCACCCTGACCTTTTTATTAAATTCCTTTCCCAGAGTCTTCATTTCGTCCTCGTAATCGCTCACAGGGGCGAGCAGCACTATGCCTGACACGCTCTTGTTCCTCCTTGCGTACTGGTAGTATGCCGCCTTCTGGCAGCCCGTGCTGTGGCCGCAGAGGATGAAGGAGCTGAAGCCCATGCCTTTAAGCGCCTTTATAGCGGCGTCCACGTCGAGCACAGAATCCTCGAACCTCTCCACGGCCGTGCCCCCGATGTAGTAGCTCTGCCTGCCGTCGGCGACCCGCGTTATGTTGGCGAGCACATCGTGGCCCCTGGTGTCCATGGAGAATAGCGCCATGCCTGCCTTCTTGGCGCGCTCGGCTATGACCATTGGCATAGGGCTCTCGTGGAAGTTGCCCTCCATGCCGTGCAGGAATATGATGCACCTGCTCGCCCCTTTCGGAGAGACCAGGAAACCCTCGAGCTCCAGCCCGTCGCCTGTCCTGAACTGCACAAGCTTGCCATCTATCGGATCGTACACGTTACCACGCATGCAGCAGGAGCCCGCTTTGCCACGCGCATATGCGCAAGGTTGTCTACGCTTCTGCTCCGCCCTGTATCTACAGAGCACAGCGACATATATTTAGGGTTGCTCCTTCCGGCCTGGCCCGGTTCGTACATGATACCGCCACTGTAGGCAGGGCATCGACGCTTCGGCGCAGGTCTCGCGCACGTGCGCGCGACGCCGTTGGCATCCGGCCCGCCTGAAGGGGATTTGCGGAAAGGGAAACCCCTAGCTTCCCGCCTTCCTGCTGCGGGTATAATGGGCGCCAAGAGTTTAAGAAAGGGCGCCCCGGCTCCGAATGCCTTTATTAACCTGCTAAGCCAATGCTACAGCATGCCACAGGATTACAACTACGAGCGGCTGCTGGACAGGGCCTTCGCCTCTGTGCCTGAGCTCGCTAACGAGAACGTGGATTTCAAGATACCCGAGGCGGACTCCATAGTGCAGGGCAACAAGACAATACTGAGGAACTTCTCGCAGATAGCAGACGTGGCTAGGCGGGATCCGGCGGACATAGCCAAGTACCTGAGCAAGGAGTTCGCGGCCCCCACGAGCACCGACGACCAGAAGCTAACCATAAGCGCAAAGGTGCAGCAGCAGGTCCTGAACGAGCGCATAAGGAAGTATTTCGAGGTTTATGTGATATGCAGGGAGTGCCGCAAGCCGGACACTCGGATAGAGGAGACGTCAAGGGGCTACGTAACAATTGTCTGCGAGGCGTGCGGTGCCAGGTACACTATAAAGAGGTCATGAGATGGCGTTCAGGAGGAAGAACAATCCGGGAAGGCGCGGCCACGTGCGCGGGGTGAGCGAGCAGTATGCGCTCCGCATGCCGCAGCCTGGAGAGATAGTGGGTGTTGTTGTGCACGTGCAGGGGGCGTCGCTCTTCAAAATCAGGTGCGCAGACAACTTCGAGCGCGTCTGCGCGATACCAGGGAGGCTCAGGAGGAGGTTCTGGATAAAGGAGAAGGACATAGTGCTCGTCAAGCCGTGGGTGGTGCAGAGCAACGAGCGCGGTGACATAGTCTGGCGCTACAGCATAGGGGACAGGGACAGGCTCACTGCCAGGGGCATAACAGTGCCGCTGTAGGCAGTCATGCAGTGAACTCGCTCAGCTTCCTTGCGGCTTCGAACGCGGTCTCTGCATCGGCGCCGAGCGCGTATCTTTTGTTGAAGAAAGAGGTTATGTTACCTATGTCCCTGCGCAGCAGGTCCGTGGCGTTCGGGTGCTCCACGCTCACTGCCTGGCCGAAGTCGATCAGGTACGGGACATCGCCCTTCATCAGGACGTTGTATTCGCTAAGGTCGGCGTGCACTAGCCCGGTTTCCAGCAGCCTTCCCACGTCCTCCATTATCGCTCGCAAGGTCGATGCCGGGTTGCCCAATTCGGTTTCGCGCAGCCTCGCGGAAGGCTTGCCGCCGGTGCCAACGAACTCCATGGCGAGCACGTTGCCGCTGAACGCATAGGGTTTTGGCGCGTGCACACCTCCGGCGTTCGCGAGCTGCAGGTTCGCGTACTCCTTCTTGCACCACTCTCCCACTATGCCTGTCAGGGTCTCCCTGACCTTGCCGAAACGGGGATCGCCGTGTATGTAGGCCACGCGCCTGCGGAAGTTGGACGTCTCGATCCTGAATATTTTCAGCGCGACCACATCCGAGTCGACCCTGTCGCCCGGCATCGCTGCGTATATGTCTGCCTCCTTCCCCCTGGCTATTATGAATTCCATGCTGGATATTATGCCCGCGTTGAAGAGCTTGCCAAGCCTCAGCATAGTGCGAGGCTCGAATACGCCCTCCTCTATCTTGAGCTTCTCCTTCAGCCTGTAGTCCTCCCTGCTCGGCTGCTTCTCCCTGCTCCTGCGTCTTGCCATGCAGTATTTTATTCATGGCAGCTATATCAATATTCTGCAAGTGCCCGCTTGCCGCTTGCGTTCCGCAGGGCAACGGGTCGTGAGCTGGGAAGTGGGGCAGATGGCAATCCCTTGGGCGCTGTAGGTGGACGAAATCAAGATAATAGCAGACAACAGGGAACGCAACCTCGACATACTGGAGGGCCTTTCGGGCTCGGGCATACTGCTGAGCTTCGCCCAGCTGCCAGTGGGCGACTACGTGCTTTCCGAACGGATGTGTGTGGAGCGCAAGACGGTACGCGATTTCGAGAGCTCAATAATCAGCGCCAGGCTCTTCGACCAGCTGGAGCGGCTCGGCGGAGCGTACGGTAAGCCCATACTCCTGCTCGAGGGAGACGACTCAGAGTTCACGATGGGCCGGAACGTTATACTCGGCGCCATAATAAGCGTATACAGCGACTACAACGTGCAGGTGATAAGGTCCAAGGATTCCAAGGAGACAGTGAGCGTCCTGGCCAGGCTTGCGGAGAGGGAGCAGGGGGAGAAGCGTGTCCCGCGCATGCTGGGCTCGAAGAGGGCGTTCACGAACTCGCAGTGGCAGGTGCTCATCCTAAGCTCCATACCCGGCATAGGCCCGAAGCTTGCGAAATCGCTGATAAGCCGCTTCAAGACTATAAAGAACGTGGTGTCCGCGGAGCCGGACGAGCTTATGAAAGTCGACAAGATAGGCGAGAAGAAGGCTGAGAAGATATACGAAATATTAAACGCTGAGTTCAGCGAAAGCGATGGTTGATGTGCAATACCTCGACGGGAATGGGGAGAGAGAGGCGATGCGTCGTTTCCAGGAGGCCGCGGGGGCCGCCTCCAACGCCACCTGCGAAAGGCACAGGTACGGGAGTGTAATAGTCAGCGGGGTGAAGTGATAGGCAGCGGGTTCAATTCCCCTCCTGCGAACAGGGAGGACCAGAGGCGGTGCTCGGTTCCGAAGGAGACATACAACAAAAAAGTCACAGACAAGACGTGTTGCATGCACGCCGAACAGAGGGCCATAATGGACGCTCTCAGGAACAATCCTGCGAAGCTGCCCGGCTCCATGATGTATGTCGCAAGGCTGGACGGCGAAGGCCACCAGGAAAGGCTGCTGGGCAAGCCGTACTGCACCTTATGCAGCAAGATGGCGCTGGATGCCGGCATAGGTGAGTTCGCGCTCCTGTGCGAGGATGGCGTCAGGGTGTACGACACCGCCGAGTACAACAAGCTCTCTTTCCAGTACAGTGGGTAATTGCAGCCAGCAAGTTATCGTGCGTCCAGTTCTGTGGCAGCCACGCTGCCCGCCTCCCCGAAGTCGAGCTTCAGCTCGATCCTTTTCTTTACGCTTAGCCCCGCTTCCTTGGAGAACGCGGCGAACAGCTTCCTGCTCGACGCGAACACCACAAACCCCTTCTCGCTCTTGGCACCGCACGACGCCAGTGCGGCGCCTATGTTCATCGTGCCGCACACGAACAGCAGCATCTCCATCTGCAGGCTCCTGCTCCTTGACACCTTTCCCCTGACCCTTACGGTGGCGTTGGCGAAAGCGGGCAGCAGCCGTTTCTCTATCCCGGGCTTCGGCGCAAGAAGGAGCACCACATCGCCGTGCGCGGGCAGCTCCTTGCTGAGTTCGACGAGCCTCCCGATGTCGAACCCGCTGGAGCAGAGCGCGGCTACAGGCTGGCCCACTAATCCTATCGTGTCCCTGCGCATGCAGTAGTCATCGACGGATAAAGCTTTATAAGCAGCAAGCAGCCTAATAGTGAGCTGTGATGCTATGAGTCAATTCGGTGCGCAGCTGCACGGCAAGCCCGACAGGGCCGCTAGCGGCAGCGGCAAGCTAAAGAACAAGTTCAGGGACAAGCGCAGGAGCGAGATGGGAGGCTATTTCGCCGAGGCCAAGGCAGGGCCCGAGCAGCAGGTCAACGCCACCAGGGCCAGGGGCGGCAACGTCAAGAACGTGCTCAAGCACGCCGCTTTCGCCAATGTGCTGACGAAGCAGGGCTACAGGAAGGCGAAGATAACCAGGGTGGAGGAGTCCAGGGACAACAGGAACTTCGCGAGGCTGGGCATAATGACCAAGGGTACAGTCATAAGCACAGAGCTGGGCAAGGCGCGAGTGGTGAACAGGCCGGGGCAGGAAGGCTGCATAAACGCTGTGCTGATAGAGGCCTGAGCGCATGCCTGCCAGGGTGTACGTGCTGGACGCCGCTGAGGCTCCGGCGCTGAAGAAGATGCTCGAGTACGACCCCTACCTTGACCAGAACGCGATACCCAAGATGCCCAAGGAATGGGGTGACGCGAAGTACAGGGGCGCGCACCCCGAGCTCGCGCAGCAGATAGAGGCCAAGGAGAAGGAGATAGCGCAGGCGCTGGGCAGGCTCAAGAACGACAGGGAGATGAACATAATCTTCGCCAGGCAGGATTACCAACTCAAGGACGGCATAAGCCTCGGCCTGGACAGGGAGAAGAGCTACCTCTACCTCTCCGCCAACGACCAATTCCTCGACGGGGCTGACGCGAAGCTGAGGAAGAACTTCAAGAGCATACAGCGGGCCGACGCGGCCACGGAGCAGAAAATTATAGGCATGATAGACGAGGAGAAGAGCCGCGCGGACGCCGGGATGGGCCTGATATTCGGATAGCATGCATTTCCTGAGCGCTGCCGATTTCTCGAAGCAGCAGTACGAGGGCGTTTTCGGCATAGCAGACACGATAAACTCGGGCACGCACCTGTCGCTCGGCAGGCTCAGCACCCTTGCGATACTCTTCGAGGGTTCCAACCCTCGCGAACGCATATCCTTGGAGAACGCCGCCGCGCTGCTCGGCAGCAAGAGTGTGTACGTGGATGCATGCGGCTCCGGCGGCGATCCGGCAGCGGCGCTCGCGAGAGCGGAGAAGCAGTTCGGAGTTAGCGCAGACGTCGTGGCTGCGGTTACGCTGCGCCACTCCGACCTTGTAGATTTCGCGCGCTCGTCCAAGGTACCTGTCATAAACGTGCTCACCGATTTGGAGAGGCCGGTGCAGGCGCTGAACGACGCCTACACGATAGCTGGCTTCAAGGGAGGCCTGGGCCGGCTCAGGATCGCCTGCATAGGCAACGGGGCCAAGAATTCGGTAAGCTCTTTCATGCTTGCAGCGACGAGATTGGGTGCTGACATTGTGCTTGTGGGACCCGGCTCCGAGGTTCCGGGAAGCAAATACCTAAAGGCAGCCAGGAGGTACGGCTCGGTGGAGATATGCGATGACATGGCCGAAGGTCTCGCGGAGGCGGATGTCGTGTATGTGGCCGCCCAGGGTCCCGGAGGGGCACGCCAGGGCAAGCAGCCCAACGAATTTTCGCGCTACCAGATTAACGGCAAGACGCTACGCTACGCAGGCAAGGACGCCATAATCGTGCACCCTATGCCGGCCTTCAGGGGCGTGGAGATAACGGCCGATGTTATCGACGGCCCCAGGAGCGTGGTCTGGATGGAGACCAAGAACAAGGTGCGGGTGGAGCAGGCGCTGATAAAGTACGTTGTGGACGGCGCCTAGTGATCACGTTCGCGAGACGTACGCTGTGCCGTTCATTTCCTCTATGTTTATGCCGGCAGTGACTCCGTCCGGGCAGAAGGCGTTGCCCGCAAGCGCGACGGGGGCCACAAGCGCGAATGCGCCGTAGGCAGTCTCAAGCTGCCCGTGCTGCGCCCCGGTGGGGCAGAGCCCAGTGGGCAGATACATGCTGCCGTTCCCGTAGGCCCCCGAAACAAGCCTCCCGTTCAGCTGCTCCACGAACTGCGATATCCCGTACGCCCTTATGGCGTAGCCAGCCTTTGCAAGCGGCGCGCTCGCTGCGTGCAGCACGATGGCCAGCGAGACGCAGGCGAGCGCAAGGTACACGAGCAGCTCCAGCGAGAGCTGTGCCCTCATCTATACGCCGTTGGCTGTGAGCGAACCCAGTTCGCTGCCTATGGCGTTGGCTATCCCAGTGCTTGTGCCGTTTATGCTCACATTGCTCACTACTGCACCCTTCAGTTTCACCACCATGGCCAGCGCGAGCACTATCACGATGCTGGCGGCGGCCACCATCATTATGTACTCCAGCGAGCCCTGCGCCTTTTTGCTCCTCGCGAGCGCGAGGAACGCTGCCGCGTGCGCAGGCAGCAGCCTGTCGGTTATTTTTCCTATTCTTTGCATTTTTTCACCTAAAGCGTGTTGGCGATGAGCGCCCATGAGGATAGCGCAGTGATTACGGATGCGGCGAAATAAGGTATGGACCGGAGCGCGTTGGACGCCGTGCTGCGCTCCGGGTGCGCGAACGATGCCGAGATCAGCAGTATGATGCACGAGTATGCGAGCGCCATGGCGACCATCCTGAAAGATGCCACCTGCGCCTGCCCCGGCATCGCCCCGAAGGTGCTCGAGACTATGCTGGCGCTTATGCTCGCGAAGAGCGGGAAGAAGAAGGACATGCCTATGTATGTTAGGGTCTGCATGCTGCCCATCCTGGCCCTTATGCTGTCCGCTATCTCGTGCTCGTTCTCGAGCCTCGCCAGCAGCATCCTGAGCGAGTGCTTCGCGCTCGCGCCGCTCTCTACGGCGAAGCCGACTATGCCGAGCATATCTCCATCCCCGCAGCCTTCGCGCGCTCCGCCCATCCGCAGCCTCTTCGCCGCGCGCTCGTAGACCTTGCTTCCCTTGGCCGCACCCGCAAGCGATTTCATAAGCAGGCCGCTCTCCTCGTAGGCAGCGAGCAGCCGGCCTGCCATTAGCAGCTCCCGCGGGCCCTGCGCGGCGTCGGCCTTTGGCAGTAAAAAACTAGCCAAGCAATCTCCTCCACATGAGACCGGTGCCGAGCGAGTATGCAATGGGCACCACGGAAAGCAGGCCTACCGAAAGGAGGAGCAGCCCGCTCGCGGATTGCGCCAGCACGTAGTCCCCTATGAATGCGAATATCATGAAGCTCGGGAGTATGGTGGACACGAACATGCCGAGCGTTGCGTACCGCTGCGCAGCTTCGTCTATCCTGCTCCTGCGCGATTTCTCGGCTAGCATGTAAGCCGCGACCCTGGATTCAGCGTCCCGCTTCGTGGAGCAGCCGCCCAGGACCCCGGCCTCCTGCTCGCTGCCGAAGCCCGAGTACATGAAGCGCATCCTCAGTTCCTTCGCGATCCTGCCCCTCAGTTCCCTGCTGGCTACGCTTCCCAGCGCCCTGCGCATGGCCAGCGCGAACGAGCCCGACTTGCTCTTGCCGTACACGGAGCGGTAGAGGTAGTCGACGAGCTGCGTCCTGGATGCCCTTTCAGCGTGGAGCTCCGCGTTCCTGGAGAGCACCGCGCCTATCGCCAGCATCTCCGTCGCCGAGAGCGCGAAGAAGGCTGCAGCCAATTCGGCGTTCCATGCGCCGTTCACGAAGCAGAGCAGTGCCGTGAGCGCTCCGGCCGCGGCAAGCAAGACCAGCTTTCCTGCCGCCTTCCCGGCAGCCCCTGCATGCCTAGGATCAGGCGCAGCCATGCTCATTTCCACCCGTACGTCTGTATCGCCTCTGCGAGCGCGGCCGCATCGCCGTTGGAGGCGTAGAGCTCCTCGAGGTACGAGGCGCGCTTGTCCAGCTCCTTCAACGCCAGCCTCGCGGAGATGCCGCTCTTCCTGGAGAACGCTTCGATGACCTTGGATTTCTGGAGCGCCGCCCTGTCGAGCTCGCCGTTCCTCACGACAGTGGAAACATCCACCGAATCTGATTCTGCTACGACGCTGCCCAGCTCCATGGTCTCGGCATTGCTCAGCCATCTGTACTCGTATACGGCCGACAGCAGCCTCCTTGACAGGTCGGCGTGCCTCATATACAACGCAATGTCCAGGGCGCCTATCGCCCCGGCCTGGACCGCCATGGGCTTTATCATGAGCTTCTTCACTATGTCGGTGCCCTCCTCGTTGCTGTGCATTGTCGTCATGAAAGGCACGCCGAGGCTGGCGCCGGCGAACAGTTCCTGCGCCTCGGCGCCGCGCAGCTCGCCGACAACGATCCTGTCGGGTCGCATGCGGAGCGCGTTTATCACCTGTTCGCGCGTGGTGGTTACGGCGCCCATGTACCTGGAGCCGTAGAGCTCGACAGTGTTGTTTATGTCTATCTTGGCCTTGAGCTCGTTCACGTCCTCCTCTATTGTTATCAGCCGCTCGGATCTCGGTATGAACGAGAACAGGGCGCTCATCAGCGTCGTCTTCCCGCTCGCCGGAGAGCCTGCTACGAGCACGTTCATGCCCGCGTCCATGACCATCCACAGGTACGCAAGCGTATCGAAGCTAGTGGTGCGCTTCCTGATCAGGTAGTCGAAGCACACAGTCTTCTGGTCGCCTATTCGTATCGATGCGGCGGCCCCGCTGAGCGCGTAGGGCCGCATCTGAGCGTGTACCCTCGCATCCTCCACCTGCGCGTCTATTATGGGGCTGTCATCGCTCAGCTCCTTGTCGGCCTCGTAGATCATCCTGTTTATGCAGTGCCTGAACTCGCGCTCTCCCCTGAAGCTCAGGTTCGTCTCGCACCTCCCGTAGTCCACATGGAAGACGCTTATGCTGGCGTCAGGCGCGTTTATCTCTATCTCTTCGAGCTTCTGCTTGTCCTCCAGGAGCATGCTTATGGGCCCATAGCCTACGGTATCGTGGGCCACGATGTATGAAACGAGGTTCGAGCGCTCGGGAGCCATGCGCGCTGCCAGGAAGCCCTGCGCCGTCTCCTTCGCCCTGCCGAAGAGGCGCATGCCAATTTCCTCGGCGCCCTCCGCCAGGCTCTCCACGACCAGAGCCTTCGCCTCCTCCGCGTAATCTTCCTCCTGCCGTGTCAGGCGCGCCAGGTCCCCGGCCACCACGTAGAGCATCTTGCTGCCCCTCTTGCCTATCGCCCTGGGCACGATGCCGAAGGATCTGGAAACTGTCTCGTATTCCATGGCGAGGTCCATGGAGAAGCCGAGCTTCGCTCTGCGCTGTTCCTGGCGCGCAGCCGGGTCAAGGCGCGTGCCCGCGACTCTATTTACTATGCTACTTATTCTTTTACTTAAGTATAACATATTGTAGTTTGTGTACGCAATAGGTTATTATTACTTTCTGAATGAACGCACATACAAAGGAGAGGCGCCTGCTTCCTGCTCACATTTAAATAGTTTGAGATAGGATTAAGTCTGATGGCCAGGAGGGAAAAGGGAGAGGACAAAATCTGGATGATCAGGAAGCTCATGAGCAGGCCCAACTTCGCGGTGCTCAAGCTGCTCATGGAGAAGTCCCCGAGGACCACCAGGGAGCTCTACGCCATGCTGGGCAAGAGCTTCACAAGGAAGACGCTCATAATAACGCTCAGGAACCTCTCAATGAACCTGAACGTGCTCCAGCCGACGCACATAAGGACGGAGCACGGCTATGACCTGGGCTACGGCATAAACCCGAGGCTCAAGGACGTTATAAAGATGGTAGAGAAGAGCGAGAGCATAGTGGAGAACATAGCCTCCAACCCCAAGAGCGGCTGACCAGGCAGGCAGCGGCCGCTGCGCAGCGGCTAAGGTCGTTTGATGATAATAAAGAAGGAGTACGTTCTAGCGGGCATAAACCACAGCACTAAGGACGTTACTGTCTTCTCATTCAAGTCCGCCGACGGGACGAAGGTGGACTTCGTGCCAGGCATGTTCGCCATGCTGTTCTACAAGAACCAGGCCACGGGCGAGGAGATAGGCAGGGCGTTCTCGATAGCCAACGCGCCGCCCTCGGACAGCTTCGAGTTCATGATCGCGATGGTGCACGGCAGGCTAACCTCCAAGCTCGAGGAGGCGAAAGTGGGCGACGTGTACAGGATATCCGCCCCCTACGGGGCGCTGAAGCTGGATCTCGGCACAGGTAGCAAGTTCCTGTTCCTCGCCGGAGGCACCGGGGTGGCGCCTTTCTTCTCCATGATAAGGTACATGCGGGCCAACAACGACAGGATCGATGTGAACATGCTCTACAGCGTAAGGTACCCGTACGAGATAATAGAGAAGCAGGAGCTGGAGGAATTCGGGGCCGAGGGCTGCAAGGTCACAGTGACTGTCACGAGGCCCCAGCCTGGCGACGGCTGGAGCGGGCAGACGGGGCACATAGACGCGGAGATGATAAAGAGGTATGCGCCTGACTTCGCGGAGCGCGTGCCGTACATATGCGGCCCCCCGAAGTTCGTGCAGGCCATGAAGGATGCGCTGGTAAGCCTGGGCGTACAGGAGCGCGCCATAAAGGCGGAGATGTGGGGGGAGTAGCGCCGGCCCGCAAAACAGCAGCGTATGCCAATCTTTTTAATATCAGCCAGCGTAAATGTAGAGTGATGGCGTGTCAACCCTGCTAGATGCCGCTGCGATTGTCGTTATAATAATAGTTGCCGCGATAGTGCTCACCTTCAACATGCTCATAGGGAAGCGCAACCGCGTCCAGGACGCGTGGGCGCAGATAGACGTGCAGCTCAAGCGGCGCTACGACCTGATACCCAACCTCGTGGAGACGGTGAAGGGCTACATGAAGTACGAGCGGGACGTGCTCACGAAGGTGACGCAGCTTAGGGCATCCATAGTTTCGGGCTCTGTGCAGGACAAGGCCCAGGCGAACAACATGCTCAGCCAGGCGCTTAAGAGCCTGTTTGCTGTGGCAGAGAACTACCCCGACCTTAAGGCGTCGCAGACATACCAGAACCTCCAGGCCGAGCTCGAGAACACAGAGAACAAGATATCGTTCGTGCGCACCTCGTACAACGACTACGTGCTTGACTACAACAACGCAATACAGCAGTTCCCAGGCAACCTGCTCGCCGGGCCGATGGGCATGAAGCGCCAGGACTTCTTCCAGGCGCCCGAGGAGGAGAAGGCAGCGATCAAAGTGGACCTGACCAGCGATTCGGCCACTGGCGCAACGCCGCAGGCTCCGGCCTCAGGCGGCAAGCCGGCTGGGTCCGGCAGCTCAGCCAAGCCCAAGCCGAAGGCGCCCAAGGGCGCAGGCAAGCAGTAGATTCCGATGGCCAGTTTCTTCGATGAGATAGCGGCCAACAGGCTGAAGTCCTTCGTCCTCATGCTGGTCTTTGCCCTTTTCTTCATCGCCATAGTCTACGCGGTGGTGCTCCTGCTCGGCGGCGGCCTGATAGCGTTCGCCGTAGGCGTGCTGTTGGTCCTTCTCTACGCCGCCTTCACCTACTTCAAGGGCGCGAGCGTGGTGCTCGCCGTCTCAAGGGCCAAGCCTGCCGACGAAAAGCAGTACGCCAACCTCTACGCCTCCGTCGAGGGCCTGTCTTCGGCGATGCAGATCAGGATGCCCAAGGTTTATGTGATAGACGATCCCAACCCTAACGCGTTCGCTACGGGCAGGAGGAAGCAGCCGTCGATAGCGTTCACGAGCGGTCTCCTTGCGACAATGAACAGGGACGAACTCGACGGCGTAATAGCGCACGAGCTGTCGCACGTGTACGACAACGACATACTGCTCATGACGCTCGCCATAGCGTTCGCCGGAGCGATAGGACTGGTGGCCGCATACCTCCGCATGTCGCTCTTCTTCGGCTTCGGCTTCGGCAGGCGCGGAGGCGGCAGCTCCGGCATACTGCTTCTTGTGGCCCTCGTCGTGGGCCTGCTCGCCCCGCTCTTCGCCCTGCTGATAAGGCTTGCCATATCCAGGAAGCGCGAGTACATGGCGGACGCGAACGGCGCAAGGGTGACCAGGAACCCCGCGGGGCTGGCCTCGGCGCTGAAGAAGATACAGGCGTACGCGGCCAAGCCAGATTCAAAGCCAGTGGCGAGCGCCAGCGAGGTCACAGCTTCGCTCTACTTCGCCAACCCATTCAAGAAGGGCAGCCTCGCCAACCTCTTCTCCACGCACCCGCCTATAGAGGAGAGGATAAAAAGGTTGCAATCCATGTACTAGCATGGCAGGCGCGGAGTTTCACGCAAACCTACTGAGCAGCGAGTTCGTCAGCACAGATTTCCTTGCGAAATACAGGATACTGGCCAAGCGAATCAACGGCGACTGGACGCACTATATAGTCTCGATACCCGAGGAGCAGCTGGAAGCCGCTGTAGAGGAGATCAAGTCAAACCTCATCCCGCTGATGTTCTACGCCCACGTGTACAACGAGGACGGCAGCAGGGTGATAGTAATATTTCCCAACAAGGTGTTCGAGCTGCCCTTCGACGACAGGATCGGATGGGAGAATGTGAACTCCTACATGGAGGAGTGCCAGATACCGCGCAGCCAGCGGGACCCAAATCCAAAGAAGTTCAGCGACGAGGAGGCTTATTATTCTGACAAGCCGCCTGTCGGCTAGGCGCGTTGCCATGCAGCTCAGCGTGCGTGTCACGCCGAACGCCGCCCGTGCTGAGGTGACCGGGACCGGAGCCGGGGCGTACAGGGTCAGGGTGGACGCCAGACCTGAGAGAGGCAGGGCGAACGAGCGGCTCATAGAGATACTCGCGGAGCATTTTTCCGTGCCCAGATCCTCGGTGCGCATCCTGCGCGGAGCGCGCGGCAGGGACAAGGTGGTGAGCATAAGCCCGTAGCCAGCCATGAGCATGTTGTATTAATATGATCGGTCCAATTTTACAGGATGGTGGTAGCCTGGAGAAATCCATAGTCTCTTTCGCCGACATATCCCTCGGCGAGTTCTATCCTTTGATCGAAAGCGCAGCGAGGCTGAAGGCCGCAATAAAGTCTGGCAGGCAGCTGCACACGCTTGACGGCAAGATAGTGGGCCTGCTCTTCGAGAAGCCCTCGACAAGGACGAGCACCTCTTTCGAGGTGGCGACGATAAGGCTGGGGGGCAAGCCTCTCTACTTCTCAGCCGGCGAGCTGCAGCTGAAGCGCGGTGAGCCCATAAAGGACACGGCCAGGATACTCGGCAGCTACCTGGACGCCATAGTGGCAAGGGTGTTCTCCAACGACACTGTCGAGCAGTTCGCCAAGGAGTCGGGAGTGCCCGTGATAAACGCGCTCAGCGACCTGGAGCACCCGACGCAGATGATATCAGACATGCTGACTGTGTACGAGGCGAAGGGGAGGATCAAGGGCATAAACATGGCCTATATAGGCGACGGCAACAATGTCGCCAACAGCCTGCTGCTGGCGTGCGCTACCGGGGGCGCGAACCTCACGATCGCGTGCCCAAAGGGCTACGAGCCCGGCCCTGCTTTCGTGTCCAAGGCGAGGAAGCTGGCCGACAAGACTGGCTCAAGGATAAGCGTCGTGCGCGACCCGCAGGGCGCCGCTTTCGGCGCCGACGTGCTGTACACTGACGTATGGGTGAGCATGGGCGAGGAGGACGAGGCCGAGAAGCGCATGGCTGCGTTCGAGGGCTACCAGATAAACTCGAAGCTCGTGCGCATGGCCAAGAAGGACGCGATAGTGATGCACTGCCTGCCGGCGCACAGGGGCCTGGAGATAACAAACGAGGCGCTAGAAGGCAAGCAGTCTGTGGTTTGGCAGCAAGGGGAGAACAAGCTCTACGGCGCGGCGGCCGCGCTGGAGTTCGTGCTTGCAGCTAAGAAGCAGCAGTGACCCGATGAGACTGCTGCTCGCTCTGGGGGGTAATGCGATACTGAGAGAGGGGGAGCGCGGCACCTACGAGCAGCAGGAACGCAACATAGGGCGCACGGCAAGCAGGATAGCCGCCATAGTGGGCATGGGGCACGACGTGATACTGACACACGGCAACGGGCCGCAGGTGGGCGACATACTGCTGCGGAACGAGCTGGCCAGGAAGCGCCTGCCCGCGATGCCGCTGCATGTCTGCGGCGGCGAGAGCCAGGGCATGCTCGGCTACATGCTGGCCCAATCGCTCGCGAACAGCCTGCGCAGGCGGGGCATCGGCAAGGAGGTGGCGTGCGTGCTTACGCAGACTGTAGTGGACAGGAGCGACCCGGGCTTCAGGAAGCAGTCGAAACCGATAGGGCCCTTCTACGGCGCCAGCGCAGCCAGACGACTGGCCAAAGAGTATGGCTGGCACATGGTCAGGGAGCAGGGAAAGTACAGGCGCGCGGTTGCTTCGCCTTCCCCCGTGGCTGTGGTGGAGCTGGACGCTATACGCGACCTGTCGTCGCTGGGCAGGGTTGTGGTGTGCGCGGGCGGCGGGGGAGTGCCCGTGGTGAAGCGGGGCAGGTCGCTGAGCGGCGTCGACGCGGTCGTGGACAAGGACCTCACGTCCTCGCTGCTGGCCGTGCAGCTGAAGGCCGACAGACTGGTCATACTTACTGATGTGAGCGGCGTGTTCCTCAACTACGGCAAGAGGGGGCAGCGCAGGCTTTCCACGCTAACGGCATCGGAGTGCGAACGCTACCTGGCCGACAGGCAGTTCGGCGAAGGAACCATGAGGCCGAAGATCGAGGCGTCGCTGCAGTATGTGCGCGCCACGGGCAGGGATGCTGTCATCGCCCCGCTCGAGCAGGCGGAGGCCGCTGTGCTGGGCAAAGCTGGAACTAGGATAACAGCAAACGGGCGCCGGGCAGCCCCGCGTAAGGCCAGTGCAGCCTAGCCGCCGATCTTGAACATCTTCGTGCCGCAGACGGGGCAGACGCCGGTCGCAGCCTTCTTTCCGTTCTTCATAGTTACCTGCTTCGCGTCCTTCATCTCCCGCTTCTGCTTGCACTTAACACAATACGCTTCTACCATGCAACCACAGACTAAAGGCGTAGAACAGCAATAAAAACCCCTCGCCTACGCTTAGGCCGGCCGCCACGCGCCGCTCGCAGGGGCTAATAAGCTTTTTTGCGGAAAGAAATCAGGGCCCGTAACTCAGTTTGGCCAGAGTAGCGGCCTTTTAAGCCGACAGTCGTGGGTTCAAATCCCACCGGGCCCGCCTGAACTATCGCTGCGCGCGCCGGTTCATGCGCCTGCGCCCTGCTTCTTGAGCATTCGCGCCTCGTACCTCGCGTAGTTCTTCACGTCGCGCTTCGTGTCTGCCTCTACGGCGCCCGGGTCCTTCCTTACCGTAGCTATCCCCATGTCCACGGCCGTCCTGGCCACGGCCCCTGCAACCTTCGCCGCCAGCGTCATCGCCGCCTTCCTGTCCGTGGGGTCCGGGACTATCATGTCAACGCCGGCCTTCCTGCCTACGAATCTGGCTATGGCCTTGGCGGCCGCTATGCTCATCTCAGGCTCAGCGCGCGTTGGCCTGGTCTCGAGCAGCCCCCTTATCATACCTGGGAACGCGAGCAGGTTGTTGACCTGGTTCGGCCTGTCGCTCCTTCCTGTGGCCACTATGAACGCGCCAGCCGCCTTCGCCTCCTCGTAGTCTATCTCGGGCTCGGGGTTGGCGAGTGCGAACACGATAGGCTTCCCGGCCATGGATTTTACCATCTCCGCAGTGAATGCGCCCCTGGCCGACACGCCTATGAGCACGTCGGCGCCCCTTGCGAGTTCCTGCAGCGTGCCCTTTTCCATCCTTGGGTTGGTCTCCGCCGCTATCTCCTCCTTCGCGCCGTTCATGCGCTCCGCCCTTCCCTTATAGAGCGCCCCCGCCGTGTCCACGAGCACCATGTTCTCAGCGCCGGCGCGCGCAAGCAACCTCGCTATGCCTATGCCAGCGGCGCCTGCGCCGTTTATCACTATCTTGGCCTCCCCCATCGCCTTTCCGGCCAGCTTGAGCGCGTTGATGAGCCCCGCAAGCGTTACTATGGCGACGCCCTCGCTGTCGTCGTGGAATACCGGTATGCCCATACTGCTCCTGAGCCTCGCCACTATGTTCAGGCACTTCGGCGTCTCTATGTCCTCTATGTTCACAGCTCCGAACGTGGGCTCCATCGCCTCGACTATGCGCACTATCTCGTCCTCTCCGTGCGCTGAGAGGCAGACCGGTATGGCGTCGACGCCGGCGAACTTCTTGAGAAGCAGCGCCTTGCCTTCCATGACGGGCATGCCGGCCTCCGGCCCGATATTGCCAAGCCCGAGGATGCGCGTACCGTCAGTTATTATCGCCGCAGTCCTTCCCCTGAGCGTGTACTCGAACGACTTTTCCTTGTCCTCCTTTATGGCCAGGCACGGATACGCCACTCCGGGCGTGTAGTATGTGGAAAGCTGCTCCTTCGTGGCCACAGGAACCAGTCCCGTTATCTGTATCTTCCCGTTCTTCTCCCTGTGCGCCTCTATGGCTGTTTGTTTGTCCATGAACTCACGTGCGGTTGTATTTGCGACCAAATATCTTATGCTTTACTGCGCAAGCGCCGTGTTTGCGCTGCGCCAGAGCAAAACAATATTATAGGAAACGTTGAAAATATGCCGGATACCTGATGGAGCAGCATAATAAGAGCGAACTGAGGGACAAGCACTGGTCGGAGCTGCTGGCCGATCGCGTCATAAGCGAGAAGAAGCCGCCCTACATCGTGACGGGAGGCATGACGACGAGTGGGCCCGCGCACCTTGGCACCGTCTGCGAATTTCTCTACCCTGCGATGCTTGGAGATGTGCTGAAAGGCAAGGGCCATGGCGTCAAAGTGTTCTTCGTGGCGGACATACTGGATGCCTTTGACGGAATACCTGTTGAGATGCAAGAGTATGCGAAAGAGCTGGAGCCCGAATTGGGCAAGCCGCTGTCCGATGTGCGCGACCCGTTGGGGTGCCACCAGTCTTTCGGGGAGCACTACCTGTCGCAGGCGCTGGAGATAATGAAGCTGATGCGGCTCGAGCTTACCGTAGTCAGGGCGCCAGAGCTCTACACCAGCGGTGCTTTTGACGGCTACACAAGGCTATTCTTGACGGAGGAGAAAAAGACCAAGGAGGTGGTGGCGCGGACCTCCTTCAGGAAGGTCGAGGACTTCAAGGACTGGAGCCCGATAATGCCTGTTTGCGAGAAATGCGGCAAGATAGCCACTACTAGAGTGACGTGGCATTCCGAAGACGAGTACGAGTATGTCTGCGACCGCGACGTGAAGTACACCAAGGGCTGCGGCTACAGGGGCAGGGCGAGGATAAGCGACCACAGGTACAAGCTGCAATGGAGGCTGCACTGGCCGTGCTGGCAGGCGCACTTCGAGTCCAGCATCGAGGGCAGCGGTGTCGACCACATGACGCGCGGAGGGAGCGCGGACACAGCGATCGCAGTCCACAGGGAGCTGTTCAACAGGGAGCCGCTGATACTGTTCAAGTACGGCTTCGTGCTCTTCGAGGGCAAAAAATTCTCCAAGTCCAAGGGCATAGGCATGGGTGCCCTCGAACTCCTGCGCTTCCTGCCACCCGAACTGCTGAAGTACCTGCTCGTGGTGCCCAACGTGCAGCAGAACAAGGACATCAACCCCACCGGCGACAGCATGCTCAGGCTCTACGAAGACGCGGAGCGCATAAGCAGGCTCGAGAAGCCCGAGGACAGGGCCGACGAGAAGAAGATGCAGGCTTTCGGGTTCGCGGTGAAGAGGCTGGCGTGGCGTGCGCCCTTTGTCGACATGCTGCTCAACTACCAGATCTACAGGGACTGGGGCAAGGTGGGAGAACTGCTCGGCGACAGGGAGGGTGTTGCGTATCTAGCGCCGTACATAACAGAATGGCTCTCGCGCGGCATGGCGCCCGAGCAGTACAACTTCGCGCTCAAGCAGGGCAGGGTGGACGCTGACGAGCAGAAAATCGCAATAGCCGTGCTGATAGGCAAGCTCAAGGACGGGATGGATGCGGTGCAGGTGCACAATCTCATATACGAGGCCGCAGAGGAGAGCGGCGTCGGCGCCGAAGTGCTGTTCGCCGCTGTTTACAAGGCCATGATAGGCAAGGAAAAGGGCCCGAGGCTGGGAAAACTCATAGTTGCCGTCGGC
This sequence comes from Microcaldota archaeon, assembly GCA_021792095.1. Taxonomy (GTDB): domain Archaea; phylum Micrarchaeota; class Micrarchaeia; order Micrarchaeales; family CABMGC01; genus JAJYVH01. The sequence goes on from JAJYVH010000001.1 coordinate 360,508, forward strand.
GTTTCGAAAACAAAAGACATGCTTGCGACTGCGACTGCCTAGTCTCAGCTACGCTGTTCCACAACTCAATGCTTATAAAAGAGCTGTGCAAAAGCACATCATGGGAGTTGTGGAGGAGGAAAGGGCGTTTAGTCTCATTTGCGGTCAGTTCGGTAAAGTAGCAAAGGGCAGGAGGCTGAAGATAGGTATAGATGTAGACGATACTGCTGCTGATGTTACCGGGCTGCTTGGACCTATGCTCGCGAAGCGCCACGGTGCTGCTTTCTCAAGTCTCAGGAACAGGTTTGACCTGTCCGGTTTGGGGATAAGCAGAGTGGACGGCCAAGGTGCATACGCTAGTGTATGGAACGAGAAGCGCAACGAGATAAAGCCGCTGCTCAGCAGGCGTGCTTTCATGATGCTCAAAGAGATTGCTGTGCCTTCGTTCGTTGCCGCCAGACCCAAGGGTGCGGAGGGAGCGCTCAGGGAGTGGGTGGAGCACCACTACGGCGGGGACGCAAGGGTTGATGTCCTGCCTCCTGGCCCGACCAGCGCGCACGGAGCAAAGAAGCTAGGAAAGGGCTACGATATACTAATAGACGACGCGCCGCATGTGGCGGCAAGCATGAAGCTGCCGATCGCACGTGACCGCGCCCTGCTGCTTGTAGATAAGTGGAAGGAGGCGAAGGCTAACGTCAACAAGGCCAATACTGCCATAGTTGCGAACGCCGAGCACGCGGCTGACCTCATCTTCGAGGCGCACGAGCTCGCCGAGTGAGAGGCTGCGTTTACCAGCGCCAACTTTTCCCAACGCAATCATTAAATACGCCCTAGACGCATGGCAGGTCGGTGCGTTCTATGGTCATGGGATTTGGGGGTGCGCTTGAAGCAAATGGTTCTGTTTTGGCAGACATCGCAGACGATTCGGGTCTCCTGAAATTCAGGAAAGTTCAGAAAGCAATAGACGATGCTGGTTTTGTCGAAGGCCTTGGGTTTCAGGAGTGGGTGCAGTTCGCAAAAGACAGCGGTCCATTAATCGAGCTAAAACGGCCTGGATGCGGAAAACTGCTCGATGCCTCCACGAAAAGCGAATTGCGCCAGCATGTCGGAGATGCGATCAGCGTATTGGATAACGAGATAGTTGTTCGCCCTTTTGAAAGCTCAAAGGCAGTAGGGGGCGTGTGGCTTGCTGCCGATCTTGTGAGAAGCGCCCTGTCCAGACAGAAGTAAGGGTAGCGCGCTGCATCGCCGTTCCCAACGCAATTGTTAAATAAGTCGAAATGCATGACGTAATGGTGTATTGTGATGAACGGGCACGTGTGTATTGATGAGAAAGAGAGGGAGCTGCAGAGTGCGATAAAGCCCAACGACAGGAATACGTTCGTTGCGCTAAGGCGCGAGGATTTGATAAGGGAGGCCGTGAAAGATGCCGGATTGGAGAGAATGGGCTTCAGGACCGAATGGGGCGGCGGCAGGACTGGAGATAACGGCTTGGTGATATGGAGAAGGAATGCGGAGCAGATACTGAGCGATAAGGCTAGGGAAGAACTGGGCCTAGACATAATCGAGGACGACGCATACTACCTAGAAAAGAGAGAGGATCTGACCGGCGATTCGCTGTTCATGATTAAGAGAAGCGCGACCCACGAGAATGTGCTCGGCCTGGAACGCAACCAGTTTACCGTGTACGCACCGTTTGAAACAGATGTTGCTGACTGGATGCAGCTGCTGGCTGACGCGATCGATGCTCAAGGCGAGCTGCACGGCGCCGCCTCGAAAAGCAAACGTGTTGGCTAACGTAAGTGGCCGACCCCGCTCTTTCGGCTAAAGATTCGGCGCCATACGTTGGCGGAGTGGACGCGACCAGCGGTATAAAGATATATAAATGTCATTTGAGATGGATGCCCAAACAGGAGGCGCACCGACAGTGCGGGCATATAGTGTGCGGGTGCCAATGGGTTGTGTTCCTGTTCGCTATAACCCGTGCGAAATGTCCCGGAAGGGACGGTCGCGTTTACATGCCCTGCAACCGCGGAACCCACGCACTTTAGACGCGTGGGATGTCGCATAAGCTGCTGCATTATTGGTATGAGCCAGGGTGGCGGAATCCGGTAACGCGCGCGCCTGGAAAGCATTCCCGCAAGCGCGTGCCCTTCGGGGCTTTTGGGTTCAAATCCCAACCCTGGCGTTTTTATTCGTGAGGCAAGAAAACGCATATAAACACCAACTGCCAATTACTGCCTTGCTTAAGAAACAGGCGCTTCAGGCTGTGCTCGGGTGCACGCTTGTCCTGAGCTCATGTTCTTAAATGGTTGAAAAGATAGAGTGTACGCATGGCGGAAGAGCAGCAGGCAAAGCCAAAGGGCCAAGAAGGCAGGAAGGCCAGCGAAGCGATAAGCATAGTCAGGCTCGCGGGCAGGGACATAGACGGCAGGCTGCCAGTCTTCAGGGCGCTCCGCCAGATAAAGGGCATAGGGCAAGGCATGGCGAATGCGATGGCCGAGGCTACCGAGAGAAGCCAGGGCATAAGCAGGGTCAAGCAGATAGGCGCGCTGAGCGAGGAGGAGATGGCGAAGCTGGAGTCGGTCATAAGGAGCCCGGAGAAGTTCGGAGTGCCGCAGTTCATGCTCAACAGGCAGAAGGACGCGGAGGCGAACGCCAGCATACACGTGGTTGGCACGGATCTGGTGATAAAGACAAGGCAGGACATGGACAATTCTATTAAGCAGCAGACCTGGATAGGCTTCAGGAGGCAGTACGGCCAGAAAGTGAGGGGCCAGAGAACCAGGGCGACGGGCAGGACCGGCGAGACCGTGGGAGTGGCCAAGAAGAAGGTGGAGGAGGCAGAGAAGGCGGCCAGGGCGCCGAAGGGCGCCGCAGGGCCGGCGAAGCCTGGGACCGCTCCGGCAGGGGCTGCGCCAGGCGCGCCTGCGGCAGGGGCCCCGGCTGCCGAAGCAGCGCCGAAGGCGGCTGCGAAGCAGGAGCAGAAGTGAGGTGTTTGAACGGGCGCGCCTAAGAGGACAAGGAAGAAGTACGAAACGCCCACCATAATGTGGGATTCAGCAAGGATACAGAAGGAGCACGGGCTCAAGGAGAAGTACGGGCTCAAGAACCTGAGGGAGCTGTGGATGCTTGATAGCGAGCTCAGGAGGGTGAAGCAGAACGTAAGGAACGTTCTTTCGGGCAAGGCCAGCGAGGAGACAGGAAGCAGTATAATGTCGAGGCTCGCAAGGTACAACGTGGTCGGCCGGGACGCGAAGCTCGACGACCTTCTCGTGCTCGATGTGGAGAGCCTGCTGGAGAGGCGCCTCGAGACCGTAGTGCTCAGGAAGGGGCTGTCGAGGACGATGAAGCAGGCCAGGCAGTTCGTGGCCCACGGTCTCATAACTGTCGCGGGCAGGCGTATGACTTCCCCTGGCTATCTGGTCAAGGCCAACGAGGAGGATTCGGTGGCGTACTACAAGCTCATAAAGCTCAATGAGCCGGAGCAGCAGGTGCAGGTCTTGGCCACCCAGGCGGGGCACGCCGCGGCCACAGAGACAGTGACCGCGCAGCAGGAGACCGAAACAAAGCAGGAGCAGCAGGCGGGCGCAGAGCGGAAGGAAGGGGGTGCTTGATTGGCTAAGGGCAAGAAGGAGAAGAGCGCGGAAGTGAAGGTCGAGCAGCCGAGCAAGAAGCAGGAAGAGACCTCTTACGAGGCCGCAGTGCAGGAGGCCGCGCAGAAGTACAAGCCGAAGGGCATAAGGTGGGGCGTCGCCCACATATTGTCTTCAAAGAACGACACAATAATAACGCTCACAGACCTTACTGGCGCCGAGACGATAGCGATAGGCAGCGGCGGCATGATAGTGGACGCGGACCGCGAGGAAGGCTCTCCCTATGCGGCTACGCAGGCCACGTACAAGGTTGCTGCCATAGCGGTGGAGAAGGGCATAACGCACATCAACATAAAGATAAGGGCGCCGGGAGGCCATGGGCCTAAGACGCCGGGCCCTGGCGCGCAGGCAGTGGTGAGGGCCCTGGCAAGGAGCGGCTTCACGATAGGGAGCATAGAGGACGTGACGCCTGTGCCCACCGACACCACGAAGAGGCCGGGCGGCAGGAGGGGCAGGAGGGTATAGGCCCGTCTACCTCCTGGTTTTTAGCAATTCTGTAGGGTACAGGCAGAGGCCCTGCCTGATTTTCTCCATCACGAGTCTCTCTTGGCTTCAAGCGGAAGTTTCAGGCGAGAATCTGCCATTCTGTTAGGCTATCAACGCCAGCACTGCGGTAAGTACGACCGAGGTGTCAAAGTTGTCGTCGAGGTGCAGGGGCAGGCTCTCCACTATGGCGCCCAGCGCCGCAACGAGCAGCCCCAACATGCCAACGAACGGCACGGAGACTGCCGCCGCAGCGGCGAAATACGCCAGCGTGCCTGTCACGCTCTTGTCCTTGTTGTACGGGAGCGCCATGGGGTAGCGCGTGCCCGCCAGGGTCGCTACAGCGTCGCCCAGTATTATGGCGGCAAGCACCGGCAGCACTAGCTCCGCCGGCAGGAACGAGACTGCGACAAGGGTGCCTGTCGCGAGCCACATGGCCCCCTGCCCGAAGGCCGCTCCCTCGCGCTCGAGCGAGCGCAGGAAAGCGGAGACTCTGCTCTTGCGTCCGCTGGCAGCGTAGTTGGCCAGCAGCGATGCCGCCAGTATCGCGTACACTGCCGCATACTCGGCAGCAGAGGCTCCTGTGATCGCGAATATGGCCACGAAGCAGATTCCCAGCGCCGCCTGCGCTATGTCCCTGTTCGTCTCCAGCGCAGGGTTCGACCTGTGCGCGCGCCTCGCGAAGAGGTACGCGCTGCTGAGGAAGCCGAGCAGCATCGCCTGCGCGGCAAGCTGTGCTGCGCTCTGCATGAACAGGACGAACATGGCTGCTAGAGCGAGGTAGAGATAATTGTTCCTGGTTCCGTAGCTGTGTGCCAGGCCGTTGAATATTAGCAGACCCAGCAGCATAGTAACTATGCTCGTTCCCTCCACGTATGCGAGCCCGGCGGCGGCTATGCCCGCAGCGAGCAGGAAAAGCAGCTCCCTACGCTTTGCGCAGCCAACCCTGTACGCCAGCAGCAGGATAGCGATCGCGCCAAGTATTATTCCGCTCGCCAGCATCAAACCACGTATATTACCCACGCAGCTATAACGAACGCAGCCAGCACAAGGCCCGGGGTTGCGTACTTTATCCTTGTCCTGACTTCCTTGCTCGCGCGCTCGATTATCGCTCCGGCGTCCTCCCCCCACACGGCGAAGTCCTTCATCAGCGTGCGCTTGTAGGCGTAGCTCACGGGCTCCATTCCGCGCAGCGCGTCGTCTATCAGCTGGTCGAGCGCCGGCATTATGCTGCCCGCGTGCGTCTGCCTGCCGAGGCAGTTGCTGGCCGACGAGTTTATGGCGTTTACCGAGTGCGTGTCGGTGGTGCAGACCTCCACATCCATCCTGTACTTCTTCTTAATATGTGTCATGACCTCGTCCCTGAAGCCGGGCAGCATGTTGTTAGCGTCGAAGTATACCAGGCAGAACCTCCGCCCGCCGTAGCCGAAAACGCCCACGCTCGTGTAGCCGTCGCCCAGATCGCCGGGCCAGCCCAGCGCGCTCGCGAGCACTCTGTGCGCGGCGCCGAAGGACAGCGGATGCTTCCTGCCGTTCCTGCCGGCCGCCTCCAGTATCGCGCGCTCGTACATGCCTGCGTATGCGCTGCCTATGCCCACTCCCTTGAGCTCGTTCGGTCCGGCCGACTCGAACCTTGTGTTGTGCGCGTCCACGATTATAGCCCTGCCGCCGGTCCCGCGCTCCGCCACCTCCTTCAGCCTTGTGCCTACGCGCTTGTCTATGTCTTCGGTGACCAGCGGTGCCTTGCTCAGCAGGAACAGGTTCGCGCCGCCCATAGATATGTCTATGGCATTGCATGCGCCTTCGCCTCCGAAAGAGACGGCCCCGTAAGCCCTGCTGAAACGCCCCATGTTCTCGAGCCATGCGGATATGCTGTTGGAGAGCGCGTACACCTGCCCTGTGCTTACCGGGTTGTCCCTTAGGTCCAGCGCGCCGTGCAGCACGAACGGGGACGCCGAGTACTTGCCCGCTATCATCCTGCCTATCTGCCGCGTGGCTATGCTGCCCCCGGCCCCATGGAACGGGCCGAAGTGTATGTCCGGGTTCACGAATATGCCCTTGTAGCCGTCCTTGCCCCTCAGCGCAAGCATCTCCACCTCAAGGTCCCGTTTGCCGCTGGCGCCGCTCCCTATCACGCTCACGTCGCTCTCGATGTCGAAGAGCCACTCGCTGACCAGGTTCATGAATATGCCCACGCCGCTCGCCGCCATGTGCCTCTTGGCCGGCCTGTCCACCATGAACAGGAACAGGTAGCTCGCCACCAGGAAGACGAGCATGCCGGACGCGAGCTTCACCATGGTCAGGGTCAGCGGCTCGCCGAGGCCGAGGATATACTTGCCGAGCGGCAGGTAGAAGAGCATGTTAAGCACCGGCTGCACTGCCGCGATCACCACTATGCTTCTCTTCATGCCTGTCACGAACCTGCCTATGACGAGCCAGTAGCCGTAGATGCCCGCGTTCACCAGGAGCAGGAACACGTAGGCGAGTGAGGCGTAACCTATGAGCGCGAACGCAGAGGAGCCCAGTGCGAGCAGCGCCGCGTACGGCACTGTTATTAGCAGCGTTGCCATGAGCGCGTGCTTGAGCAGCATGCGCCTCTTCACCATCTTCAATGCCGCTGCGGTGAGAAGCGCCGGCAGGCTTATGACTATGGCTCCGGCGGCCACTCCGCTGACCACCACCTGCAGGTACGCTGAGGCTAGTGAGCTCGCGTGTATTATTACGCTTGCCAGCCCGCCGGCCGCCGCACCAAGGAAGAGCAGCACCAGCGCCTGCAGGGCGGCGCTGGGCGCCTGTATGGTGAAATATTTCGCATAACGCATAAGACGGAACTTGCGCTTGGGCATGCAAACACAGTTCAGGTGCCGAAACGCCGCTGCCTGTTGGCGTACTCGACAAGCGCCCTATCGAGGTCGCGCTTGGTGAAATCCGGCCAGAGCTTCTTTGTGAAGTAGAGCTCTGCGTATGTGCTCTGCCAGGGCATGAAGCCAGACAGCCTCTCCTCTCCGGAAGTCCTTATTATGAGGTCTATGTCAGGCACCTGGTTGGAGAAGAGGTATGTCCTGAAGAGTGCGTCGCTAACATTCCTGAGCCTGCTCTTTACCGCCTGCTTTACAAGCAGTTTCGCGGCATGGAGTATGTCGTCCTTGCCTCCGTACGCTATGAGCATGTTTATCACGCGCTCCTTGTAGGCGCCAGTCTCCTCCTCCACCCTGTGGAGCGCGCTCGCCAGGTCCTTCGGCAGGAGCGCCTTGTTGCCTATCACGTTGAACCTAGTCTTGTTGCTGTGCAGCCTGTCTATTATGCTCTTGTCAGTGGCGACGCGCCTGTAAATGCCGAACAGCGTGTTCATCTCGGCCGCGGGCCTGCTGAAGTTCTCTGTGGAAAAGGCCCACACCGTTATGTTATCAACCCCGTAATCCTTGCACCACTCTGCAAAGTCTATGAACTTCTCGACGCCCCTGCTGTAGCCCCTGAAGAAGTTGAGCGCGTGGTGCTTCGCCCATCGCCTGTTGCCATCGGGGATAAGTGCCAGGCTCTTGGGCGCCTTGTCTATTCTCATGCAATCCGTGCCGTTGGTTAGCATAAGCTAAGCATCTAAGCTTTATAAAAGAATTCTTTACTGTGGCAACCGCTCCGCATAGGGCTTTCGGCTCAGGCACCCGCAGGTAGGAGTGCAGGAGGCGCATCTGTTTGTTCGCAGAGCAGTGCCTTGTCCCGACCCGCCTGGGCTTGGTCGACCCGCCTCCAGCAACGTATATAAACCTGTTGCAACAGATACTATGCTGGTGCTTTGATGAGCACACAGAGTCTTTAAAGGCGCCTTTTCGAGAGCAGGCTCTGCGCTTTTGCTTGATGAAAACTGGTCTGTTAGGTTTAACAATCTAACGCTGCCTTTACTCTGCCCGTGAGATTGCACTTGATGCAATTGATTTGAGGAGAAGCAAGCTTGTAATGTATGTATATAAACCATCTAGGGGATGACTTGGCTCTAGCAGCGACGAAAGTCGTGGCAAGCTGCGATAAGCCCAGGGTAGGCGCATGTCAACCCTTGAACCTGGGATTACTGAATTGTGCGCCTTGAATAGAGGCGCACGCAGACGCGGGGAATTGAAGCATCTTAGTACCCGCAGGAGAAGAAAGCAAACGCGATGCTATTAGTAACGGCGAGTGAAAGTAGCACAGGGCGAGCCGAATTCCCGCTTGCAAAAGCGGGTAGATGTGGCGCAGGGGCACCTCCATGCCATTAGCCGAAGGCGCTGGGAAGCGCCGCCAAAGAGAGTTACAGCCTCGTAGGCGGAAGCGGCATGGAATTCCTTGCAGGAGAGTAGCACGGCCTCAATACGTCGTGCGAATACGGGGGCACTGAACCCCAACCCTAAATATGGGCTAGAGACCGATAGCGAACAAGTAGTGCGAACGAAAGTTGAAAAGAACCCGCACGTGCGGGTGTGAAAAGACCTGAAACTAGGTGGTTACAAGAAGGTAGTGGCGCGAGGAGATGACGCACGCAAGTGCTAATCAGCGTTCTATCTTTCTTCTAAAAGCAAGAGCCAGGGAGTGTACGGTAGTGGCAAGTATCAAAGCGTAGCGAAAGCGAGTGCGTCCGCAAGGGCGCCGGGTATGAAAATGCCCCAGCCACTATTGTACGACCCGAAGCCATTGTGAACTACTCGCGGGCAAGGCGAAGCCGAGTTTACGCTCGGTGGAGGCCTGCAACCTGTCATGGTATATCCTGTTGGGTGACCTGCGAGTAGGGGCGATAGACCATTCGAACATGGCAATAACGGGTCCCCTTCGAAGTATCTTTAGGATAGCCTTAGGTAGCTTGCGCGCGCGGTAGAGCGACCGATTCTTTGGTGCGTTCCGAAAGGAACGGCCTTGGAGTCAAACTCCGAATGTGCGCGCTGCATAGCCTGGGAGTCGGCTGCACTGGGTAAGCTAGTGCAACGAGACTCGAAGAAGAGTGACTGGTGTTAAGGTCCCAAAATCGCTGTTGAGTGCTATTGAAAGAGGATAGTGCCATAGACACCCGGGAGGTAGGCTTAGAAGCAGCCATCCTTCAAAAAACGCGTAACAGCGTACCGGTTGAGGCACAATTCTCTGAAGATGGACGGGGCTAAACAGCGTACCGAGACACCGGAGGCGCTAGCAATAGCGTCTGGTAGGAGGGCGAGCTGCATAGCAAGAAGTGCCGCTTTGAGGCGGCATCGACCATGCAGCGGTGAAAATCCTGGTGTAAGTAACAGCAAATACTGGTGAGAATCCAGTACGCCTGAAGCACACGGTTTTCCCTGTCATAATCGTTAGCGGGGAGTTAGCCGGTCCTAAGTCGGGAGCCAATCACTACCCGACAAAAGGGAAGCATGTCAAAATTCATGCGCCCGATATGTAGGTGTGGCGACACAAGGTATATTCCTGACGCTTGGGGATAGGTCACTAGAAACGTGCAAATGGCTGCAGAGTCTCGTTGTGAGGAGAAGCAGCTAAATGAACTTTGACCAAATTCCTGAGCCCGTGAAAAGGGAATATGCAGCGATCATATCGGACCGTACCTAGAACTAGTACAAGTGCTGCTGGCTGAGAAGGCCAAGGCGTGCCGGGGTTAAACCGGGTTAGGGAAATCGGCAAGTTAGTAGCGTAAGTTATCGACAAGCTATGTCTGTGCCTGGCTAGGCGCAGATTGCAATAACAAGGAGGGAGCGACTGTTTCGTTAAGACACAACTCACCGCAAAGCCGAAAGGCCTAGTACAGTGGGTGACGCCTGCTCACCGCTAGTACGCGAAACCCCGTTTCAACGGGACTAAGCGCTAGCAAAGAGCGGGTCTAACTCTGAGACTCTTTAGGTAGCGTAATACCTCGTCGCTTAATAGGCGACTTGCATGAATGGCGTAACGACTCCCACACTGTCCCAACCTGGTGCCTGGTGAACTCACTGCGCGGTGAACATGCCGCGTACTCTCAGTGGGAAATGAAGTCTCCATGAAGCTTGACTACAGTCTGTTGTTGTTGTGCGGCGGATGCTGCAGAGCGTAAGTGGGAGCGTCGATGCGCCGGCTCCGGCCGGCGCGGAGCGAAAGTGTAACACCACTCTACGTTCGCTACGCAACTTACCATCATATGGGACAGCTGCAGATGGGTAGTTAGACTGGGCGGTTGCTTTCGATAAGGAAACGAAAGTGACTAATGCTCTGCTTATCCGGGTTGGAAACCCGGAGTGAAGCTTAAAGGCAAATGCAGGGCTGACTGTGCAGCGAAAAGCGGGCTGCGCAGACTGGAAACAGGAGCTTACCGAGCTTTGGAAGTCCTTTTAGTGGGACTCCAAACTGTCAGAAAAGTTACTCTGGAGGTAACCGGTTCGTGGCTGGTGAGAGTTCACATCGACCCAGCCGTTTGATACACCGATATGGGCTTAGGTCATCCCGGCGGCGCAGGAACCGCCAAGGGTCGGGCTGCTCGCCCGTTAAAGACCTACATGAGCTGAGTTAAGTCCGCCGCGAGGCAGGACGGTGATATCTACTGGGAGTGTTAATGTCAGAGGATAAGGTGCCGTTAGTACGAGAGGAATATGGCATCGGCGCCACTAGTTTACCGGTTGTCAATGCATTGCCGGGTAGCCACGCGCTAAGGGATAAGTCCTGAAAGCATCTAAGGACGAAGCCCGATCCGAAACGAGACATTATGGCGATCCTAATACAGGATCTTGATAGGGCAGGGGTGTAAGCGGAGAGCGCAAGCGATCCGTGAGCCCACTGCTACTAACGCATGACACGTATGTTGCAAGCTGCTTCTCTTCCTCCTTTCCTGAAATGCCTGGGGTCAGCCACGCTCGTGCCAGGCTTGAGCACAAGCAGCTCACGCCCAACGACCTGGTCGGGGCGCAGGTATACGAGTTGCTCGTTTTTAACGTGAGAGAAGCCCACTCTGGCGTAGCCCATGCCGGCGAGTTCCCCGACCACAGGCAGGTGCACCAGCCCCTGCCGCGATTTCCAGACGGGCACGGCCAGGCAGCAGCGCGCGTCGGGTCCAAGCTGGCCCCTCAGGTTGCTCAGGAACCTCTTAGCGACGTAGTCGCAGTCGGCCACTATCTTCTTCATGCGCTCCTCCTCAGGTGGCTTGGTGAGCGAAGGCCCGAGGAATGTTTCGCTGACCACGCGCTCGACCCTTTTCCAACTGTATTTCGTGGAGTCGGCGCAGACGAGCTTGTACGATATGCCGATGCCGTACTCCTTCGCAAGCCAGTCGAGGTTGGCTTTCGTCGCCGATACCATCTCCGGCCTTATGTCTATGCCCATAACCCTGCAGTGCCTCAGTGCGGCCTCCATCAGGATCATGCCTGTGCCGCAGAACGGGTCTGTGACATTCGAGCCCGGCGTGACCTTGGCCAGGTTCAGCATCATCTGCGCCAGTTTCGGGGGCAGCATGCCTATCCACGCATCCCTCCGTGGCCTGCCGTAGTCGCGCTTGGAGTAGCTGTCTATATCTTGCACCGATACCGTCCTGGCTATGTATGTCATTCCCCTGCCCGCTATTACTAGGAACTCGAACCCGTTCCCGCCGGTGAGCTTGTTGTTGATCACCTGTGCGCTGTTCAGCACAGGGTCCTTGCCGGTCACTACCCTGACCTGTATCCCTCTTTCCTTCAGCCTCCTCTTGATCGCGAACCCGAGCAGCAGCACCTCCTTCTGGCTTGCGTGCACGCCATACAGGCTTACGCCGATGGCGACCTTGTGCGCCGGCGTGCCCTGCCCGGCCGTCGCGCTGTCAATCGCCCTGTCGAAGACAGCCGCTGAAACCTTGTTCCACTTGTAAGTGGGCACTGTGCCCACCACTTCGGCCATCTTGATCACACCACCGAGATCGCTTTGCTGAGGCATGTCTGGGCCGTCAGTTATGATTGCGTATCCGTTGCCTGTAGGCACGACCCGTTCAGGACCCACAACCGCTTCGAGCTCGGCGATTCCAAGCTCGGGCTGGCGCCCGAGTATGCAGATTAGCATAGTATGCTTTGGTCCCGGCTCTTTTTATATCCAATCAGAGCTCTTTCATGCGCCTGTAACTGGCCATCAGGGATTTCATGCGCCTATCTGCAGGCACCTTGGGCGCTATGCGCTCCAGCATTTCCTCCTTGTCCATGCCTTTAGAGCAAAGCAGCACAACTGTATCGGCATGGTCTGTCTGGACCTTGTACACGTTGAAGTTTCTTTTCAGCCTGCGCCCGAAGCCGAGCCAGTGCAGCAGGCCCTGCGGGCTCATCGTGTAGTTTACTGCCAGCACGCCTTTCGCGTGTAGTATCCTTTTGGCGTTCCCCACGAAGCTCCCGCTGAAGAAGCCGCCCGGCACCGAAGCGTTCCTCCAGTATGCGTCCAGCACGATCATGTCGTACCCGGACCTTGTTTCCGCAACGTAATCGCAGCCGTCCGCGATGATTAGCCTGTCCGGCATTGCTTCTGGCGCATTGCGCCTTGCAAGGTCCGCCACTTTCCCATCTATCTCGACAGCATCAACTTTCGTCTTCCTGCCGAGCAGCCTGTGCAGCTGGTATGAGGTGGTGCCAAGGCCGAGACCTATCATGAGCACCCTCGGCTGCGTGTACGCATAGGCCATCGGTATGAAGTAATCCCAGTAGCCGTTGGCGTACACAGATCTCTTGCCGATTACCGAATGGGTGGCGCCGTCAAGCTTGAACATCTTCTTCTGCCGCGTCTCCGATACCTGCAGCTTCATAAAATGCGTGTAGGCTGTCTCTTGCCTCATGGTAAGCGCTAGGGCAGGAGCCTGTCAGGAGTGCGCGGGAATGCTGTGGTTTCCTTTATGTTTTCAATGTTCAGCAGCTGCGCTGTGAAGCGCTCTATGCCTATGCTGAAGCCGCCGTGCGGCGGCGCGCCGTATTTGAAGAAGTCGGTGAACCACCTTAGCTTCTCCGCGTCGAGCTGCTTCTCGCCTATCTGGCTTATTATCTTCTCGTACCTGTGCTCCCTCTGGCCCCCGCTGCTGAGCTCCAGGCCCCTGTATATTAGGTCTATGCTCCTCGCCCACTGCGGGCTGTCGTCGACTTTCATCACGTAGAACGGCTTGACTGCGAACGGGAACCTGTCCACGAAGAAGAAGTCGCTGCCGTACTTCTCCTTGACGTACCTGCCCAGCGCCTCCTCGCCGCTCCTGTCGTAATCGCCGCCCCTCTCCGCCTTCACGCCGAGCTCCTCCAGTATGTCGTATATCTTCGGGAACTTCAGCACAGGGAACGGCACCTTCGGCGCATCGAGCTCTACGCCAAGAGTCTTCAGCTCCTCGCCGCATCTCCTTATCACGTTCTTCACTACTGCTACGGCGACATTCTGCTCGGCCTTGATCACATCCCGCTCGTCCTTTATGAAGGAGAGCTCGGCCGCGCACGTCCTGTGCTCCGTCAGGTGCCTCGGCGTGTTGCTGCGCTCCGCCCTCCAGCTCGGCCCCACCTCGTATACCTTCTCGAAGCCGGCGAGCATGAGGAGCTGCCTGTGCAGCTGCGGGTCCTGCCTCAGGTATGCAGTCTTGCCGAAGTGCTCCAGCGAGAATACCTCGGAGCCTCCCTCCGAGGGCATGCCCATCAGGCTGGGCGTGAATACCTGCATGAAGCCGTGGGACGAGAGGTACCTGTGCATTCCCTCGAGCACCGCCGATTCGACAAGGAATATCGCGGTCTGCGACTGGTTCCTGAGGTCCAGGGCGCGCCAGTCGAGCCTCTTGTCGAAGCTGCTCTCCGTGTGCCCCTCTATGTCTATGGGAGACGGCTCGAGCGCCTTGCCCACCACCATTATGCTCTCCGGAATCAGCTCGGGGTACTGCTTGCTCTCCCTCGTTCCCGGCACGGTGCCTTCCACCACCACAAAATCGTTGGGCGAGAGCGCGTTGGCAGCGCCCATCGCCTGCTCGGGCGCCTTCCCCTTGATCGCAGTTACCTGGATGGTGCCCGTGATGTCGCGCACCCAGACGAACCTGCCTATCTTGAGCTCGCTTATCCTGATCACCCTGCCGCCTATCCTGAGCCTGCTTCCCGGCTCGGTCGCGGCGTCCCTTATGTATGTTACTCTTAACATTCAACCCCTCTATGGGTAGAGCCTGTTGCTCATCCTAGGGAACGGTATGGCGTCGCGTATGTGGTCCAGGTTCAGCAGCCACTTTATCACGCGCTCCATGCCCATTCCGAAGCCGGAATGCGGCACAGAGCCGTACCTCCGCAGGTCAAGCCACCACTCGTAGTTGGCCATGTTGAACTTCACGCCAGTGCTCTTCTCCACGTCGCGCATTCGCTGCATAAGCACATCGAGCCTCCACTCCCTCTGCGTGCCGCCTATTATCTCCCCGTGCCCGTGCGGGGCCTGCATGTCATCGGACAGCACGGTGCGCGTATCCTTCGGGTTCACGTACGCGTAGAACGCCTTTATCTCCTTGGCCCAGTCTGTTATGAATATCGGCTTCTTCTCGTCCTCGGTGAGCATCATCTCCTCCTTGACGCCGAAGTCGTCGCCCCACTTCAGCTTGGCTCCCTTGCTGTTCAGCAGCTCTATCGCCTGCTCGTAGCTCATCCTTTTGAAGGGCGGCTTTATGCCGGCGAGTTCCTTCCTGTCCAGCCCCAGGAGCTCTATTATATCGGCTTCTTCCTTCACGAACCTTTGGGCTATGTGGCTTACCATGCGCTCCTGCAGCTTCATGCTCTGCTCGCTGTCGTAGTACGCCATCTCCGGCTCGAGCATCCAGAGCTCGGCGAGGTGCTTGGTGGTCCTCGACTGCTCCGCCCTGTAAGCGGGCACGAGGCTGTACACGTTCTCGAGCACAGGCACCATGGCCTCGGCGTAGAGCTGCGATGACTCTGTCAGGTACGCCTTCCTGCCGAAGTATGACACCTCGAAGAGGTTGGAGCCCGTCTCCCCCCCGGCCAGCGTTATAGTGGGCGGCGTAATCTCGAAGAAGCCCTCTCCGTCAAGGAACTCGCGCGCGTACCTGAATATGTGCGCCCTTGCTATCATCACTCCTGTCATCTTCCTGCTCCTGAGCCAGAGGTGCCGCTTGTCCAGCAAAAGCTCAGTGCTCTGGTACTCGGTTATCGGGAACGGCTCCGAGACCTGCACGTTCTCGAGTGCCGTGGCCTCCAGCTCGTAGCCCGAGGGGGCCCTGGGGTCCTTCTTCACCACTCCCTCCACCTTGACGCTGGACTCTACCGTGGTGTTTTCCGCGGCCTGCCACGAGCGAGCGTCCACGTTGTTCTTCTTCACGGCTACCTGCAGTATGCCCGTCCTGTCCCTTATTATCACGAACACTATGCCTCCGCTGGATCGCTTCCTGTGCACCCAACCGGCGAGCTCTACCCTTTTGCCCGTTTCCTTTTCGGCCTCCTTGATGTGCATGGTGTACCTGTCTGCTTTGCGCTGCGCAAGCTTATCTATTTTTTGTCTCTGCCCCAGGGCCCGAAAGCGCCTTGTATGCGCAGGCAAGATGCCGAGAGCAAATGGTAATAGGATATGCGTGCCAATACGTTATCTGTATATGGTCATGGAGGAAGATGAGCTGCTAAAGAAGTACAACACGCTCTACCTAGAGATACTGATGCGCTACAAGGATGAGATAGAGAAAGGCGAGACGCTCTACGTCGCGGAGCTGCCCAAGCTCGTCACGCCCCAGGACGAGTCCGTGCTCGCCGTTGTGAACAACATAAAGAGCAGCTTCGCCGCTTATTCGTTAGATGACAACTTCTACGACGCCGCTATGAAGGCCCAAGCCTACATCAACACCTCGGTGTCCGGCATCTCGGTCCCGGTGCAGTTCTGGCTTACGCCCAGCGAGGTCATAAGGAT
Organism: Microcaldota archaeon; assembly: GCA_021792095.1. GTDB lineage: Archaea > Micrarchaeota > Micrarchaeia > Micrarchaeales > CABMGC01 > JAJYVH01. The sequence continues at coordinate 376,461 of JAJYVH010000001.1, forward strand.
GGGGGCCGGCGACGTCTTCGACAAGACGGTGCTGTTGTGCAGCATTCTGATAGGCCTCGGCAACCTCACGGCAAGGATAGTCACCGTAGTGAAGGGGTCGGGCAGCGAATCGGCAGTGTACTGCGAGTTCCACAGCAAGCTGCTGCTCCTCAGGGCCGACGGCCGGATGGGCGAGTTCGACGGGAAGCAGGGGCTGCTGGCTGCAATGGGCTTCTCAGACGACCCCGGCACTACTGCCTACGAGTTCAACGACAAGATGTACAGCAGCATTGCCTGAAGGAACTATAATCATATTATGTACATAAATGATACACAAATGAAACATATTTAAATCACCCTACTGTAATGTAATAGCAATGGTGAGATTTAGTGAACGTTAATCTAAGGGGCAGAGCCAGGCAGATCCTTGAGGTAATGGTCAAAGAGGGGTATGCCAACACAAGATCAGAGGCCGTAAGACTTGCAATAATTAATTTTGGAGACAAACATGCTGAAGACCTCTTGGTGGAGAAGAAACTCGATAAGATTGACGCACTGATAAAAGGAGGGAAAAGGAAGCTATTGGATTCTCATGATGCTCTGGGTGAATACGCTAAATATCTCAAGGGATAGGTACGTACACCGCAGAGTTCGACCAAGGATGGCCAGAGTATTTTCAGTCGTTAGACAAAGGTATCAGAGCAAGAATCGCGAAGAAAATAGAGAAGATCCTGATGCATCCTGAAAAGAGGCATCTGATGAGGAGCTCGTTCTTCGTTGACGAAGTAGGGCAGTACAGACTCGTTTACAGGATCTTCGAAGAAAATAAAGTCAGGTTCTATTTTGTCGGGGCTCATAAAGAGTATGAGAAGTGGTACAAGCAAGGATTCTGACACCTTGATGTACGAGTTCAACGACAAGATGTACGGCAGCCTGGCGTAGCTCTAGACCCAGGAGCTCATTCCTTTCTGCCCCGCTGCAGACCTGTATCCTACCAGCATGTCTGCGAACTTCGCGACCCTTTCCTTGGAGAAGCCGTGCTCCGTGCACATGAACCTGAGGAGCGCCTCCCTGTCTGGCTTTGCGTCCTTGAGCAGCGAGTTGAACTCGCCCTGCTCCATCTCCCTCACTTCGGGGTTCAGGAAAATTGACTCTATCTCCTCGGGGTCCGCCTCGAACGATGCGCCGTACTTGGCTTCCGCAGCGCTCACCACTTCCTGCAGGCTGCTCTTGTCCCTGACCAGCTTCAGCGCTGTCTTGGCCCCAACGCCAGGCACGCCTTCGTTGAAGTCTGTGCCGACGAGCATGCCGAGCCACACCAGCTGCTCGTGCGTTATGCCCAGGCCGGAGAGCAGCCTCTTCAGCTCTATGCGCTCCGGGCGTATTTCTACGAACACGTTCTTCCTGGGCAGCTTGCGCCTGCCCGTTATCGTAAGGTTCCTCACCGCTATCGGCGAACCGAACAGGAAAAGGTCGTAGTCCTGGCTGGCGCTCGCATAGACGCGGCCGTCCGCAGCCAGCCTGGACGCCTGGGCCTCGCCCTCGCTGGGCGCCTGTATGTGCGCTATGCCCATAAGGTCCAGCAGCCTCTTCGAGCTCTCCACTATCTCCTTGTTTATCCTTGTGCTGGCCATGGCGTGCTGCCTCGCCTCCTCCAGCATGCCCTTCTTCAGCGCCTCGCTCCACTCCTTTGCCGCCTCCTCGCGCCTCCGGACCCTGGCCTCTATTGTGCGCTGCTTGAGCGCTGGCGGCATGCCGTCGAATACGAAGACGGGCGTTATCTTGTGCTCGAGGAGGCTCGCGGTGCGGTAGAACAGGCCAGACAGGTGGCTGGTTGTGGCGCCGTTCTGGTCCCTGAGCGGCATGCCGTCCGGCCCCCTTATTATCGACAGGAACTGGTAGATTGTGTTGTAAGCGTCGACAGCGATGATCCTGTTCGACAGCTGGTCGAGCGATATCTCCTCCTTGGCTCCTGCGACAAGGGGCCCGAGCTCTACGGCCACTTACTCGTCCCCGCCTTTCTCCGGCTTTATCATGTCCCCGAGCGTTATCCTGTCAGGTTCGCGCTGCGGCTGCCTGGCGCTCGCGGGCACCTTGACTATCAGCCTTATGCCCAGCTCCCTCTCCAGCTTCTTCCTGGTCTTTTCGCTGGGCAGAGTCTCCTGTTTCTCGACCTTGGCGAGCGTGCTCTCCTTCTCGCTTATGCGCTCCGCGAGCACCTTCAGCGGAAGGGACATGCGCTCCCTGGCGCTCCTGATGAGCTCCCCGTAGTTCTCCGCAAGCTCCTCGCTCATCGCCTCCTGCTCCTGCTGCGCAGCCTGCCTCCCGCCTTGGGGCGTGGGCTGCTTCTTCTGCCCGAGCACGCCTATGACCTGCCTGCCCCTGGCGCACTTCTCGCAGGCCAGCGTCCGCACTCCCTCGAAATCTATCTCGTAGACTACCTCGGCTCGCTTGCCGCAAATCTCGCACTCCTGCATTCCCGACACACCTAGCCTAATATACCTGAGCTAAGATAAAAAGGTGATGCTATGGCCAGGAGCGGCGATGCCAGAAAGGTGGGCAAACCGGGCGCAGCTCAGAAGGCTGCGGTGACTGTGTCGGTGGCCGCGGCCTCGGTCCTGGCGCTGGCGTTCCTGGCACTTTACAACGGAGACCTGGTGGTCAGGGTGCTGGCCGCCCTGCTGGTGCTGGTCGTTTCCGGAAGGATGATAGCCAGGGCGAATGGAGTAAAGGATTCCTATGGTGCATACATGCTCGGCGGTAGGCGCGGCATAAGGGCGATAGAGTCGCTGTCCAAATGGAGGCCTAGAGCATGGCTGGCTTTTGCGGACTGGGGGCTCGCATTCAGCTTCGGCGCAGCCTCGCTGCTCATGTTCAGGAACAGGCTGAGCAGGAAGGCGATACTCGCCGGCATCATAAGCATAGTGCTCATACTCGTGTTCGTCTTCCCATACCTGTCGCTCGTGCTAGATTTCATCACAATACCGCAGATAACATCGCATCTGTCTGCAGCCTCGGCGAGCGCAGGGCCCAGCGTAGTTTTCTACCTGCTCGTGCTCATCAGCGTGCTCGGCGGGTTCAGCGCCGCGACCATATTCCTGATATTCTACAGCGGCGTGTCCATACTCTACGAAACGCTCCTCTTCGTCTTCGGCCTGCTGACGCAGCACCCCAATCCATCGCTGCTCACGAGCCAGGTGCCCGGCGTAGCGCCGCTCATACCCGGACTGACGATACCGCTCTTCGCAGGCCTGGCGACGCTGATAATACTGCTCGTGGTGCACGAGTTCTCGCACGGCGTCCTCGCGAAGATAGCCAGGATAAGGATAAAGTCTATAGGCGCCATACTCTTCGGGATAGTGCCCCTTGGCGCTTTCGTGGAGCCTGACGAGAAGCAGGTGAAGAGGCTGGGCAAGCAGGCGCAGGACCGCATCTCCGTAGCCGGTGTCTCGGCCAACATGCTAGTGTGCCTGTTCTTCTTCGTCCTCTCGCTTGCCACGATCTACTTCGTGCTCCCTGGCATAAGCACCGACGGCGTGCTTGTCACGCAGACCGTGAAGGGCTACCCCGCATACGGCGTCATACCGAACGGCACTGTGATAACAGGCTGGAACAACGTGAGCATAGCCAACTCGTACGACCTCGCCCGCGTGGAGGCCGCGTACGTGGCAGGCGCGCACGTGGTCCTGCGCACGGGCAGCGGCGCCATAGGCATAGTCCCCGAAAGCACGGGCGAGCTGGGCATACTCACCGCGCCAGCGGTGCAGACCGCCGGCTATCAGGTGGCCGACTTCTTCTTTGCTGTTTTCGCGCTGTCCTTCGGCCTCAACTTCTTCGTGGCAATCTTCAACCTGCTGCCGCTCCCGCTCTTCGATGGCTGGCGCATCTACCAGAACAGCATAAGGAACAAGCGCGCTCTCAACGCGCTCGCCGCGCTTGTGATAGTGTCGATACTGCTCAACATACTGCCCTGGTTCTGGAGCGCCGCCTGAACCTCCTGCGCCCTCGCCCCGCAGCCAAATGTCTTTTAATCTTTCTTGCGCATAGAGAACAGGCGACCGGGAATTTCATGGCGGAGGAATTTGTTTCGCAGGACGACGAGGAACTACTTAAGTTCATAGAGTCGTCAAAGCCGAAGATATACATAGTCGGTGCAGGGGGCAGCGGCTCCAACACAATAACCAGGATGGCGGAGTCCAACATAGAGGGAGCTACGCTGGTCGCGGCCAACACAGACGCGCAGCACCTCCTCAGGACAAGGTCGCAGCGCAAGCTGCTTATAGGTAAGAAGACCACGCGGGGCCTCGGGGCGGGCAGCGACCCGAGAGTGGGCGAGGAGGCGGCCCACGAGACCAAGGACGAGATAAGGCACGCGATAGGCGACGCCCAGCTCGTTTTCGTTACATGCGGGCTCGGAGGCGGCACTGGCACAGGCGCAGCGCCGATAATAGCGCACGAGGCCAAGGAGACGGGCGCGCTCACAATCGGCATAGTCACGCTCCCGTTCTCGACCGAGGGCAGGGCGCGGATGCGCGTCGCCGTGGAAGGCCTGCAGAAGCTCAGGCGCGCCACGGACACGACCATAATAATACCCAACGACAAGCTGCTCAACATAGCGCCCGACCTGCCGCTCAACATGGCGTTCAAGGTCAGCGACGAGGTGCTCGCCAGCGCGGCCAAGGGGATAGTGGAGATGGTCACGAAGCCGGGCATGGTGAACATAGACTTCGCCGATCTCAGGAGCGTGCTAAAGGACTCCGGCTACGCAGTGATAGGCGTGGGCGAGAGCAGCAACATGCAGAGCAAGGACAGGGCAGTTATAGCCGTGGAGAACACGCTGAAGAGCCCGCTGCTCGACGTTGACCTCACCACTGCCAAGAAGGCGCTCGTGAACATAATAGGCGGCCAGGATCTCACGCTGCACGAGGCCGAGACCATATTCCAGGAAGTGTCGAGCAGGATAAGCGACGAGGCGATGCTGAAGTGGGGGGCCAGGATAGAGCCCAGCATGCAGAAGAGCGCTCTCAAGGTGATGGTGGTCGTCGGGGGCGTGGAGTACGCTAACTACGCCGCCGAGGAGGCGAGGGCGCAGGCCAAGGGCGAAGAGGCAGCAGACCTCGACGAGATGTTCGGCTAGCCCGGGTGTGCCTTGTGTACTTATGGCGTAGTGTAACCGCTGGTCCACGAGCTCGTGTACACGACGTTGGTGGGCACGCCGTTGTTCTCGTTGCCGCTGTAGTCGTTGGCGTTGCCGTTCAGCGGCCACCAGCCCACGAGGTTCTGCAGATCTATCGGCGCTCCACCTATACCTTCAAGGTAGAGAGCCTGAATTTCGTTCGATGAAAATGAGGTATTATAAAGCTGGACGTTAGCGAGGGAGCCATCAAAGATTGAATAATAGCCTGAACCAGTATAATATGCACCAATTACAGGGTACGAGTTCCCAGTGTATGTTGTGCCAGTCGTAGAGTAATGCCCTACATTGGTACCATCAACATAGTAGGTCATATTGTTAGCTGTGCTACTGAACATGCATGTGATGAATTGCCATTTGTTTGTAGAAATTGATCCGTAGTAGGCAATTGACTCCCAACTGCTGCCAGTTGAAGAGACAATACACTCAAATGTTCCCCCAGATTCTAGTGCCATGCCAAGCTGTAAGAAACCCGAACCCTGAGATACGAGTATTACAAACTGGGTAGATACAGATGCTGGATTCACCCATGCTGAGAGCGTCCACCCATTAGCAATCGAAGAAGAAAAAGCTGGCAGAACTACGTATTGATTACCTGTGCCTGTAAATGTAGCCACATACTCAGGCAGCTCGCCGCTGCACACGCCTTCTGTGTTTATGAAAGAGGTAGTGCCTGGACCATTTGGCCTGAAGACCTGGCAGGCGCCCGGCGGCGCCTTTGGCGCGAATGTGGCACCGTTGAAGACGCCGAGCTGGAAGAGGGCGCCCAAGACCACGGCTATGATGAGTATGGCCCAGCCGTAGGTCATGAGGTACTCCATCGCCGACTGTGAGCGTAATCGTTTAGGAGGAGCGGCGCCCGGGTTGCTTGCTCTGGCTATCCTGCCCTCGGCGCTACGTTGTGTGTGTGTGTGTCATTCTTCCTCCGCCGTCCCTTTCCATCGCATACAGGTGCCTTGGAAAACATAAATAACTTGCTGTGCTCTCTGCTCGATGCGCAGCCCTGTGCCTGTTTTATAACTTGCGCAGCATATACTGTGCATGAACCTTAATCCTGTGCCGAAGATAAGGCAGTTCTGGAGCGATGCGAGCAGGATACTCAGCATAAGCTACAAGCCGGGCGTCAACGAGTTCAAGCGCACGCTCAAGATTGTGCTCCTGGGCACGCTTGCGCTGGGCATAGTGGGCTACATCATATACCTGATTGTAGAGCTTGCGATAAACTTCTAGCCGGTGTTGCCATGGAGGTGGAGCTGGACTACACCAAGTCCGCGCAGCAGAACGCGGAGGCTTACTTCGAGAGGGCGAAGAGCTCCGAGCGCAAGCGCGACGGGGCGGAGCGCGCTGCCGGGAGGCTCGAGCAGCAGCTCTCCCGGCTGGAAAAGGAGAGCGTGGTGCGCAAGGAAGTGAGGAAGAAGCGCGAGAGCGAGTGGTACGAGAAATTCTACTGGTTCTTCACGAGCACGGGCCTGCTGGCGATAGGCGGCAGGAGCGCACAGCAGAACGAGGAAGTGGTCGCGAAGTACTTCCAGCATGGCGACCTCTTCTTCCACGCCAGCATCTTCGGCGCGTCGGTCGTCATACTGAAGAAGGGCGAGGGCGCGCCGCAGCAGGCCCGCGACGAGGCGGCGCAGTTCGCCGCCTGCTTCTCCAAGGCGTGGGAGACCGGGCAGTCGAGCGTGGATGTCTTCGCCGCGAAGCACGGCCAGGTGTCCAAATCGGAGGGCAAGGGCTACCTGGCCACAGGCAGCTTCCTGATATCCGGCGAGCGGGAGTGGCACAAGGGCGTCAGGCTGGAGCTCGCGGCCGCGGTCGAGGAGAGCACGGTGAGCCTGCAGAAGCAGATGGGGTCGCAGTACGCCTACATATCGCTCTCGCCGCTGGAGGTGCACGTGGACACCGGCAGGCTCGCGATAATGCCTTTCACAGCCTACGCCGCATCGGGCAAGGCGAAGGGGCTGAGGCTGCTGCCAGGGAAGACGAAGAAATCCGACGCTGCGAAGCAGATAGCCAAGAGGCTGGGCTACGGCGACGTGGACTACATAATGCAGCACCTGCCGCCGGGCGGCTTCGAGATAGGGTAGCTGTTTAAATACTTTGTTTTCGGATACCTTGCAAGGTGCTGTTTTTGGCATTCTACGACTACAGCCTAGCTTTCGGAGTGATAGCTCTGGCGTTCTCTCTGGTAGCTGCGGTGGTGACGCTGCGAAAGGACCCTGGAAACAGGAAGATGCAGGAAATAAGCGACGCGATAAAGGCCGGTTCGAGCGCGTACCTGAACAGGCAGGGCATAACAATAGGCATATTCATAGTTGTGATATCTGTCGCCCTGTTCTTCTTCCTGAAGGACGGCTGGCAGTACGTCGTCGCCTTCCTCACAGGCTCCATAACCGCGTACGCAACCGCGTACCTCGGCATGAACGTCGCTGTGCGCGCAAACACCAGGACGGCCAAGGCTGCCGAGAAGGGCATGCATAACGCTTTCTACACCGCGATACTCGGAGGTTCTGTCACTGGCTTCGCGGCCATAGGCTTCGGCCTGATAGGCATAAGCCTGCTGCTGGGGTACCTCACGATAAGCAGCGTGGCGATACTGATAGGCTATGGTTTCGGCGCTTCGCTGGTCTCGCTCTTCGCCCGAGTGGGCGGCGGCATATACACCAAGTCCGCTGACGTGGGTGCGGACCTCGTCGGCAAGACTGAGCTCAACCTGCCCGAGGACGACCCCAGGAACGCTGCTGTGATAGCCGACAATGTGGGTGACAACGTTGGCGACTGCGCTGGCATGGCTGCCGACGTTTACGAGAGCTACGCCGTCACGCTAGTGGCTGCATTGCTCATAGCGATAGGCGTGTCTAGCGCCGTGCTCAACCTCGCTTATCCGTTGTACATAGCCTCCGCGGGCGTGGTGGGCAGCCTGATAAGCATGGTATTCCTTAGTATGAGGAGCAAGACGCCTACGCTGACGCTCTACAAGGGCATAGGCGCAGCTGTAGTGTTCTCTGCGATAATAGACTTCGCGATTACTTATGTTGTAGGAGCGGCCATGAGCTACTTCATCGCAGTGCTCTCGGGCCTTGTGCTCGCCATACTGCTCTTCGCCATAACCGATTACTACACTGGCAGCGGAAGGAGGCAGGTGGTCAAGGTGGCCGAGGCGGCGAAGGGAGGTGCAGGCACCGACGTGATAATGGGCCTGTCGATAGGCCTCAGGACCACATTCTTCCCAGCGATATTCATAGTGACTGCGATCTTCATCAGCTACTACGCAGCCGGGGTATACGGAATAGGCATAGCGGCAGTAGGCATGCTCTCGCTCACTGCCACGATACTCACGATAGACTCGTTCGGGCCAATAACTGACAACGCAGGCGGCATAGCGGAGATGGCCGGCCTGCAGCACAGCATCAGGCGCGTGACCGACGAGCTCGACGCGGTGGGCAACACCACTAAGGCCACAACGAAAGGATTTGCCATAGGCGGCGCTGCGCTTTCGGCCACAGCGCTCTTCGTAGCATTCGCGCAGGCCGTCGGCCTCACTACGATAGACGCGCTCAACCCGATAGTGACCATAGGCATATTCCTGGGAGCCCTGCTCCCGTTCGTGTTCTCCTCGTTCCTGATGGAGGCGGTGGGGCACACGGCCAACCTGATGGTTGACGAGGTGAGGCGCCAGGTAAGGACGATCAAGGGCCTGCTCCAAGGCAAGGCGAAGCCAGACTACGCTAAGGCGGTGGACATAGCGACCGTCAACGCGCTGAAGTCGCTCGTGGTGCCAGAGCTCCTGGCCATACTCACGCCTATAATCGTGGGCCTTGTGCTCGGCAAGGCCGCGCTCGGCGGCCTCATAGTGGGCATGATACCTACGAGCTTCATGATGGCACTGTTCATGGCCAACAGCGGGGCGGCGATGGACAACGCCAAGAAGTACGTCGAGACGGGCAAGTTCGGGGGCAAGGGAAGCGAGGCGCACAGGGCCGCCGTGGTGGGAGACACGGTGGGAGACCCGCTCAAGGACACCGCAGGGCCAGCGCTGAACTCGATGATAAAGGTGATAAGCACCATATCCATACTGCTTGCGCCAGTCTTCGTCGCGTATGCGCTGCTGTAATCACGGCGTAGTGTAGCCGCTGGTCCACGAGCTCGTGAACACGACGTTGGTGGACGGCACGCCGTTGTTCTCGTTGCCGCTATAGTCGTTGGCGTTGCCGTTCAGCGGCCACCAGCCCACAAGATTCTGCAGGTCGATGGGCGCGCCGCCTATGCCCTCCTGGTAGAGAGCTTGAATTTCATTGGTTGAAAGAGACGTGTTGTAGATTTGGACATTTGCTATTTGACCATTAAAATTTCCTCCATTACTAATGTACAGGGGGTGTGACCCAGAGCACGGCAGGTTATTGTAACCTTGTGGGGTCGCAAAAGGCAAAGGATTAGCGTCAACATACGCTGTTGTAATTGAGTTGGCGCTGTTGGAAGGCGAAGGTGAAATTGTCCCGGCAGCCTGCACCCAAGTTCCAATCGGGGCAACATATGTGAATTCATTTATCTGTGAATTGCAGCCCCATACTTCTAGAGCGTTGGGATTGGGGTATGTTGATGAATAGATTTGCAGCCCCATTCCGTACTCAACATCTCCAACTGACCAACTACTCCCTTGTTTACTTACAATATTCTGCCAGCCTGCGCCTGTTGACCCATACCAATTAATCCAAGCAACAATAGTGATAGAATTAGTTTGTATACTTGGATTATTACTTATTGGTATGTTTGAAGGAGGAGTTAGAACAGCTGCGTACTCCGGCAGCTCGCCGTTGCACACGCCCTCGAGGTTCAGATTGAAGGCTGTGCCAGGGCCGTTGGGCCTGAAGACTTGGCAGGCGCCGGGCGGCGCCTTTGGCGCGAATGTGGCGCCGTTGAAGACGCCCAGCTGGAAGAGCGCACCCAACACCACCGCTATTATGAGGATGGCCCAGCCGTAGGTCATCAGGTACTCCATAGCCGACTGTGAGCGTAATTTTCTAGGAGGAGCGGCGCTTGGGTTGCTTGCTCTGGCCATCCTGCCCTCGGCGCTCGTTGTGTGTGTCATTCTTCCTCCGCCGTCCCTTTCCATCGCATACAGGTGCCTTGGAAAACATAAATAGCTTGCTGTGCGCTCTGCGCGGCGCACAGCCCCACAGCCTCTAGGCGTAGTAGGATGTCGCTTTACTAGCTGAGGAAAGACTTCAGCAACGCTAGGCCCTGCCTGTAGCCGGCCTTAGACCTGCCGAATTCCCTGACGTGGAACACGTAGGGCACCCTGCCTATCCTTAGGCTGCCCCTGTCCACGCATTTCAGGAAGTCGAAGAGCACCTTGTAGCCCTCGCCTACGAACCTCGAGCTGTTCCTGCTGTAGACGCGCATGAACATGCTCCTCCTTACCCCGAAGAAGCCCGAAAACACGTCCTTGCACGTCTCGCTGCCCTCCGCGTCCAGCACCATCAGGCCGACGCGCATTAATGCCCTTGAGATGAGCTGCCTGTACGGCGCCCAGTCGGTCACGCTCTCCCGCTCCGCGACCACGATGTCGCAGCCGCGCTCGAGCTGCCTTGCTATCTCCCTTATCTTTTCCAAAGGGTGCTGCATGTCCGAATCCATCACTATCGCGTATTCGGTTGTGCTCCTGCGCATACCGTCCACGATGCTCGCGGTGAGGCCGCGCCTCTTGCCTTCGGCATGCCTGTCCATCAGCGTCACGCGCTTGTTGCTGCGCGAGAGCCGCCTTACGGTGCCCCTTGTCCCATCGCTCGAGCCGTCGTCGACCACGATTATGCGCATGCGCGGGTACTCCGTGCCTATCCTGCCTATCATGGCCCCTATGGTGCCGTTCTCGTTCAGCGTAGGCAATATCACAGTAAAATGCGAGTAGTCCTTGTTGCCCATCGAAACGCACCCGCGGCGCACCTGCGCTGCGCGCATATCGGAAAGATATGCTTGCTTTATATTAATTAACGCACTAAATGCTGCATGCCAACCGAAAGGCAGCTGATGGGCCTGCTGTGCAACCCGCCGGTGCTAGCGTTCATAGCCTACCTGCTTGTATCGCTCGTCCTGTTCTGGCCCGTGGCCTTCGGCAGCAACGTAGTGTTCACGAACTCTAGCGACACCTATCAGGCGCTCGCGTACCTGTGGCACGTGCCCTACTCCCTTTTCGTGTCGCACACGTCGCCTTACTTCTACAGCGGCATCATCTTCCCGGTGGGCGCAGCCCTAGCCGGCCAATCCATAATGCCGCTGGCCGGGATACTCTCGTGGCCCTTCCAGCTCGTCAACAGGGCCATGGCGTTCAACCTGCTCTTCTTCCTCGCTTTCGTGCTCTCGGGCCTCTTCATGTTCATGCTGGCCGACTACGTGGTAGGGAACAAGTATGCCGCTTTCGTGGCCGGGCTTGTGTTTGCTTTCAGCCCGATGCACATAACCCAGGCGTACGGACACCTCAATTGGGCCATGGTGGAGTTCCTGCCCCTGTTTGTGCTTCTTCTTTTGCTGGCCCTTGACAAGAAGAGGCAAGTGTACGTTTTCGGCGCAGCCGTCTCTTTTGTGCTCCTGACTTTCATGGGCGACGTAGAGCAGGGCATACTCACGCTGTTCTTCGCAATAGTCATACTCATCCTGTACGCTATAAGCAGGGACAGGCGCATCGTGCTCAGCGGGAGGTCCTTCCTCGTGCTGGGCGAGATGGCGGTAATAATACTGCTGCTCTCCGCTCCGTTCATATTGTCCATGCTCCCCTACCTTCCCCAGGCGTTCAGCGCTGTCTCCAGGCAGTCTAGCACGCTGTACAGCGAGGTTTGGAGCGTGGACCTGGCATCGTTCTTCCTGCCTGGCTACTACAACGGCATCTTCTCAGGCATCTCTAGCAGCTACTACGTGATATATGCGCCCGACGTAACCGAGCGGGTCGCATACATAGGCTACACAGTGCTTGCGCTCGCGCTGCTCGGCTTGGCTTATGCGTGGAAGCACAGGAGCGAGGAGGGCATGCACCACGGCCTGATATGGGCGATAGTGGCCTTGATAGGCGGGGTGATGGCCCTGGGCCCGGTGCTCCAGGTGTACGGGACTGTGAGCAGCCTGCCCCTGCCCTACCTGCTGTACAGCTACCTGCCAATATTCAACATAATCAGGGAACCCGACCGCTTCTTCTTCTTCGCGACCATGGGCCTGGCGATCCTGGCCGCGCTCGGCATTAAGAGCCTCGAGAAGCACCCGCTGCTGGGCACGCAGCGCAAGAGGCTGCTCTTCGTCATAGCTGTGTCGTTCCTCATACTTGTCGAGTACAATGGCACCCCGCTGTCTGGCTCCGCTGCGCAGCACCTCGTCGCGAGCACTAACGTGCCCGTAGCCTACTATCAGCTGGGCAACTACACCTCGAACTTCACTACCCTGATACTACCGGCGCTCGCCAACTACACGAGCAGGGTGCCGGAGATGTTCCCAGGGCTCAACATGTACTACCAGACTGCGCTGAACAAGCCGATACTCGGCGGCTACGCCGCAAGGCCGAACGCGAGCCAGAACGTATCTGACGAGATAATACCGCTCGCCGCTTCCGCTTACTACCTGCAGAACGGCGGCGGGCTGCTGTACGGCTCGCCCATAGTGGAGAACTACAGCAACGTGACCAAACTGCTGCTGCGCCTCTACGGCACCCAGTTCGTCTCCGTAGACAGGCAGGCCTACAACCTGACGGAACTGGAGCAGCTCGCGAGCTACCTTGCGAGCCTCTTCGGCAATCCGGCCTACATAGACAACACGACGCTCGTCTTCTCCACGGCCAATGCGCTCTCAAGCGTAGGCACGTCGGTAGCCGCTTACACGCCTGTGCTCATAGGGAACCCGCACGCCTTCTACCCTATAAGCGTCTGGGAGCCGGGCTGGACATTCTGCACCTCGTCGTCAAGCTGCAATGCCACGTTCCAGGACACGTGGTTTGGGCAGGGCCAGGCGTACATAGACGTATACTCGCCTAAGAACCAATCGGTGAAGCTCTCTATGCTCGCGGAATCGCCCAACGGCAAGAAGAGCGCCTACGTGTACCTGAACGGCCAGCAGTACACTTCCCTGCAGCTCAACACCACGCTCTCCGCGTATACGCTCAGCTTCCCCATGGATGCTGGCATAAACCAGGTGGTGTTCGTGTCAGCAGCGAACGGCAACAACCCTTACAGCGGCATCGGCGTAATGAACATGACTTTCTACACCTGAGCGGCCCGGCCTGGCCTGTGCGTGTGCATGCTGCGGTCCAGGAAAGAGAAGTACGCCAGCGCGGGCTTCGCTAGCCCTTTCAGCGCGGGCATGCGTTCGGAAGTCTCGCCAAGCATCGCTATCTCTTCCCTGCCTATGATCTTGAACGCCACTAGGAACACCGGGTACGCGAGCGCCAGCGCCACTACGCCGTACGCGAGCTCTGCCAGCGAGTTCTGGAGCAGCAGGCCAGCAGCGAAGACGAGGGCCAGTGCAGTGTTGCTGAGCAGCACGGCAGCAAGGCGCCTGTACTGCGTGCGCATGCCCAGCGCAACGCGCACGCCCCTGAGGAACAGGTAGTCGTACGCCAGGCTGCCTACGAAGAAGACTGCAACTATCGCCCCGATCACCCCGAAGCTCGGGGCAAGGGCAACGAGCGCGACCAGCTGCACTATGGCCGCTATCGCCGCGTAGACGAGCAGCTTTGATGTTTTGTTCGTGGCCACGAACACGCTGGTGGCGAGCGTTCCTGCGAGCCCTATTATGGTGCCGAGAGAGACAAGGCTGAGGTAGAGCGGTGCCGACGCGTACGACGTGGAGAGCAGCAGGTAGACGAGCGGCGCCGCGAACACGCCTATGTACGCTATTATCGGCGTGCTTGAGAGCATCGCGTATTCCATGGTCTTGTTGTACACCTCCTCCAGGCTCCTGCCCTTGGCGCCTGCCTTCCTTGTCGCGGCTATGCTGAGCGTTGGCAGTATCGAGAACGCGGCCGTGGTGTAGAACACTGCGAGCGTGTTCCTGGCCCTGGTGGCGACGCCGAAGTTGCCCAGTAGGTCGGCCGAGATGAAGAAGCCGAGCACCAAGGTAGCTATGCTCGTCATGCTGCCCGTAAGCAGGTTGTTGCCTGCTATAGGCAGCGAGAACCCAAGGCTCTCGCGCAGATCCTTGGGCAGGGGCCATGCGGCTCCGACGTGCATGCGCCCGCGCGCGTGTGCGAAGACCAGGTATGTGCCCAGCGCTGCCGAGAAAGCGTAGCTTATGAACACGCCAGCTATGGCCCCGAACACGCCGTAGCCGAGCAGTATGAGCGCGACGGATACGGCTATGGCGACCAGGTACCTTATGTTCTCCAGCGCTATCGCAACCACGTTCTTGCCCACGCCTATCAGCGCGCTGTCAGAGGTGCCGTAGAGCATCGAGAAGAATATGGTGGCCGAAGCTGTGACCAGCAGCGGGAGCGTGACCCCGGTGCCGCTCTCGAAGCCCCGGACGAGGCCGCTTATGCCCATCGCGAAGAGGGTGAGCAGCAGGCCTATCACGACCACGGAGAAATAGCTCGAGCCGAGCGCCTTCGCGAACGCCTTCGCGTCGTCATTGTCCTCGGCCTGCGAGAGGTGCTTGACCAGGTACTGGCCGAAGCCGAAGTTCGATGCCGATGTCATTAGCGCGAAGAAGGCGAACGCCACTGTGAATATTCCGTAGAGCTGCGGGCCGAGCAGCCTGGCGACCACGACGACGTTGGCTATGCCTATCAGCAGCGCCAGGACCCTGCCGATCGTGAGGGTGGAGAACGTCCTTGCGCTCCTGCTGCCCAGCGACTCCTTTTCGCGCCGCATGCGACTGTTGCTCCTTCAATGCTTATAATGCCTGCCCAATGCGCTCGCTGTGCAGCTCCCGGGAAGCCTAAGCGCTGCGGCTGCCTTTTAAAAGTTGTCATGGGGTGTGGCAGATGACTTAGTGGTATGCAGGGCAAAGAAGCGGCACACAACGCTTATATTTGTTCTTCAACAGAATGGTATTGCACTCGTTAGGAATTGGGTGGGTGCAATCAGGGAAGTGGGTGAAGGTATGGTGGGTGAATTGCTACAAGGCGAGATGTACGACATAGACATAAGGGCCAAGAACATGCGCGGAGAGGGTATCGGGACAGTGAACGGCATGGTCGTCTTCGTGAAGAACGCGAAGACAAGGATAGGCAAGGCGTACAAGGTCAAGGTTACCGACGTGTACAGGACGTTCGCCTACGCAGAGGTCATGGGCGAGAAAGGCAAGTATTTTATAGGTAACGGTAGCCTAATAGTAGATTGACTTCTTTTGTTTTCTTTCTTTGCTTTACCACTTGGAGGGATTGAAGGAATTGGTTGGTGAACGTATGTACAATATGAAAGAGGTATCAGAGACACTGAAAAAGGGCACTACGACAGTGGGCATAGTGTGCAGCGACGGCATAGTGCTGGGCGCAGACAGCAGGAGCACCATGGGCGACTTCATAGAGAGCGACGCAAGCATAAAGCTTTACAAGATAGATGACAACCTTGGCGTGCTCATAGCCGGCGTGGCGGGCTACGCCGAGTATGTGGTCAAGCTGCTCAAGGTGCAGAACGAGATGTACAAGATGACGGAGGGCAAGCCCCTGTCGCCGACCTCTGCAGCGTCGCTTCTGGGCTTCATAATGCGCGAGAGCGCAAACGAGTTTGCGTACGCTTTCCTGATAGTTGGCGGCCTCAACAAGGGCGACGCCGAGCTCTACGACATAGACCCGATAGGCAGCGCCAGCAAGCAGGCCAAGTACACTTCGATAGGCAGCGGCATGATGTCGGCGCTCGGATACCTGGACAGCATCTACACGCCAGGCATGAACGTGCAGGAGGGGCTCAAGCATACGGTCAGGGCGCTCTCCGCGGCCATGAAGCGCAGCTCGGCCACAGGAGGCGAGATGAGGCTGGCTGTGATATCAAAGAAGGGCTTCAAGGAGTACGGGAAGGAAGAGATAGACAAGCTTTTGGCGAAGTAGCGCCGTTTTATCTTTAGGGTGGCCTGTGCGCGCACCTGGATGCGCGCCTGCAAGCAAGTTGATGGATTTGGCAGTAGAAGAGAAAGTAGAAGTAAAGAGCATACTGGAAACAGTGAAGTCCCTGGTGCCCAGCGAAGCGGGGCTCACCAAGGCAGAGTTCGAGGGCCCGGACGTTGCGATATACGTCAAGAACGTGGCCGCGATGTACGGCAACGAGAACGTGATAAGGGGCATATCGGCCAGCGTCAAGAAGAAGCTGATAGTCAGGAGCGACACGGTCAGCCTCTCCGACCCCGAGAAGGCGACTGCGAAGATACTGGAGATAGTGCCTCAGGAGGCCGGGATCAACGCGGAGACCATAAGGTACGTGCCCGAGTTCAACGAGGTGCAGCTCGAGGCAATGAAGCCTGGTCTTGTCATAGGCAAGGGAGGCAGCACTCTGATAAGGATAGTCATAGAGACAGGCTGGGTGCCAAAGGTGCTGCGCATACCCACGATGAACAGCGATGTCATCAAGGGAGTGCGCCAGCTGCTGGTGAAGGAGAGCGAGTTCAGGAAGAAGTTCCTCGCCACGATAGGCAAGAAGATAAACCAGCCAATGGTGCAGAGCGAGTGGGTGAAGGCTACAGCGCTCGGCGGATTCAGGGAGGTGGGCAGGAGCAGCCTGCTGATAGAGACCAACCACTCGAAGATGATAATAGACTGCGGCGTGAGCCCCGAGCCCGCGGTGAAGGGGCTTGATGCTGTTACCGGCGACACGAACAAGGCGTTCCCCTATCTAGACAGCGCCAACATAACGATAAACGACCTCGACGCAGTGATACTCACGCACGCGCACATGGACCACATAGGCTTCGTGCCCTACCTGTTCAAGTTCGGCTACGAAGGGCCGGTGTATTGCACCCCGCCCACGAGGGAGCTCGCGGCCATGCTGCTCTTCGACTACATGAAGCTGGTGCAGCGCAGCGGAGGAACCCCGCTGTACGAGGAGAAGGACGTGAAGAAGATGCTGACCCACATGGTGACCAGGGACTACGGGGAGGTCACGAACGTGACAGAGGAGGTCAAGCTCACGTACCACAACGCCGGGCACATACTCGGCAGCTCCGTGGTGCACCTCCACATAGGCGAGGGCATGTACAACGTCGTGCACACTGGCGACATGAAGTACGGGTTCACAAGGCTGCTAGACCAGGCCGACACGCGGTACCCGCGCATAGACTCTCTTTTCATAGAGAGCACTTACGGGGGCCCGAAGAACATAGGCGTGAACAGGCAGGAGGCCGAGGCGCAGCTGATGCAGCTCATAAAGCGCGTCACGGAGAGCGGCGGCAAGGTGCTCATCCCAGTCTTCTCTGTAGGCAGGGCGCAGGAGCTCATGCTGACCCTGGAGTCGTATGCCACGCCCAACCCGCTGTTCAAGCTCGAAGTCCCCGTGTACCTTGACGGCATGATACTTGAGGCTACGGCCATACACACAGCGTATCCCGAGTACCTGAAGGCCAGCCTGCAGCACAGGATACTGAGCAACAACTCTCCCTTCGAGAGCGAGATCTTCGAGGTGGCGAAGGGGGAGAGGCAGGAGATAGTGGACAAGGGGCCGTCGGTGATACTCGCCAGCGGAGGCATGCTCAACGGGGGCACGAGCCTCGAGTACTTCAAGGCGCTGGCCGAGGACGAGCGCAACGCAATGGTCTTCGTGGGCTATAACAGCACCAACTCGCTAGGCAGGAAGATACAGAACGGGTTCAAGGAGATAGCGCTGCCGGGCGAGGACGGCAAGCTTGTGCCGATCAACGTGCGCATGCAGGTCGCGACAGTTGACGCCTTCTCTGGGCATAGCGACAGGCACCAGCTGATAAATTTCGTCCAGAACCTCAGGCCGGGCCAGCCCAAGAAGATATTCACGATGCACGGCGAGGAGGCGAGGTGCGACGACCTGGCTAGGACCCTGGGCGCAAGGTTCCGCGTAGAAGCGCGAGCCCCAATGAACCTCGATTCCATAAGGTTCAAGTGACGCTAAGGAGTTGTGTAGCCGCTGGTCCACGAGCTCGTGAACACAACGTTGCTGGGCACGCCGTTGTTCTCGTTGCCCGAGTAGTCGTTGGCGTTGCCGTTGAGCGGCCACCAGCCAACGAGGTTCTGCAGGTCGATGGGCGCGCCGCCGATGCCCTCATCGTAAAGCGCATTTATTTCAGGCTCTGTGAGTGAGCTGTTGTAGATCTGGACATTGGCTATGCTGCCGCTGAAAAAGTCACCTTGGTTGTTTGACACACCTATTTCAAGTGTGGTCGCATACGAACCTACGGGTGCTATGCCCACCGTACCATCCTGCTTTCCATCAACATAAAAGGTAGCTGAGCTTCCTGAGAACGTCACCACGCCATCGTGCCAATTTCCATTCGTGACTATAATAGAACTAGCATCGTTCCAGTAACCTGAAATGCCATTTGATGACCAAAAGGCCATCTTCTGAGTCCCAGAATTATCGCTTATCGCAAGTATGTAGCCTTGCCATGGGTCGCTAGGATTTATTCTGCCTACAAGGCTCTCTCGAGTAGTTTTTGTAGTCTGGAACCAAACAGATATCGTTCCGGATCCTCCGCTTGCACCTAAATCCAGGTTAGACGAGCTTCCAGAGTTAACATAGCTGCTTGTTCCGTTGAAAAAACCAACAAACTGCGGCAGCTCGCCGTTGCACACGCCCTCGATGTTCAGGTCGAAGGCCGTGCCAGGGCCGTTGGGCCTGAAGACCTGGCAGGCGCCGGGCGGCGCCTTCGGCGCGAATGTGGCGCCGTTGAAGACGCCCAGCTGGAACAGGGCGCCCAGCACCACAGCTATTATGAGTATGGCCCAGCCGTAGGTCATGAGGTACTCCATCGCCGACTGTGAGCGTAATCGTTTAGGATGAGCTGCGCTTGGGTTGCTTGCTCTGGCTATCCTGCCCTTGGCGCTACGTTGTGTGTGTGTGCGTTAACTTTTCCCCTTCTGTGTTGTCCATCTCATTAACTGATGTAGGAAACTTAATAAATAAGATACTATTTATCCGCAGTTCCTGGCGGGCTTGGCGGGTGCGGACTGCTTTGCCCTTGCCTGGCGTGCGCTAGTTCTGGCTCTGCCTTCCGGCACCCCTGCCCACTGAGAGCTTGACGCCGTTGGAGTCCCTGGTTATCGTTATGTCGAGCTCGTCGCTGCCAAGCATGCGCCTCAGCTCGTCGTACGTGTACGAGCCTATGTCGCCGCTGGCCCTCTTCTCCTTGAGCACCTCCGCGCGCCTGGCTATGAGCGTCTCGCGCTTTATCTCCGAGTAGGTTAGCGAGAGCGTGGGGTTCTGGGCGGTGTAGGTGTCCTCTATGCCTAGCTCTATGGGCTTGTAGCCTTCGCTCTGGTACACGAACGGCAGCACGTTCTGGAACTCCTGCTTTATGCCCTCGACAGTCTTCTCCACCCTGCCGCCGCTGCCAGCTATCACGAAATCGTCGCCGTTGAGGAAGCCCACGAAGATATCGCCGCCGCTGTCGCGCACCTTGTCCTGCAGCAGCTGCGACACGAGGCGCAGTATCGTTATGCCAGCGTCGTTGCCGAAGCGCTCCGCGAAGTTGGCGAGGTTGTCCACCCGCAGCCTCCCTATGCTGTAGTCAGAATCTGCGCCGCGCACCGCCTTCTCCATGGTGCCCGATATGCGCTCCTCGTTCGGCAGGTCTATGAGCGGGTCGAACTTCTTGCCCTTCTTCTTCAGGAAGATGGTCACCAGGCTGCCGAGCTCGCCGGGGTCGAACGGCTTCTTTATGTAGTAGTCGGCCCCGTACTTTATTCCCTTGAACCTGTTGCTGGTGGCGTCCATCGCGCTCACTATTATCACAGTTATGTCCTTCAGCCCCTGGGTGGTCTTTATCGTCTTGCACACCTCGAGGCCGTCGGCTCCGGGCAGCATGAGGTCCAGTATCACGAGGTCTGGCTTCTGGTACTTTATCTTCTCTATTGCCTCCTTGCCGTCGTATATCTGGGTAGTCTGGTAGCCGCCGCCTATGGAGAGCGCCATGAGCTTGTTTATCGCCGGGTCGTCCTCGACCACGAAGACGCGCTTTATCGGCTGCTGCTCCTGCAGCATATAGTAAGTGGGTATGCCGCCGCTGCTCCTGGAGGCTATGGCGCCGGCCTTCTCCAGCTCCAGCAGCGCCCTGTCGAGCGTCTCCTTGTCGGCGTCCAGCTCAGTTACGTAATCCTTGAGCTCGTTGTACGTCACTTCCTGTCTGTCGTTAACCATGGACATTATGTCCGATTCGACGTCCTCTATGCCCTTCATAAACTCCCCTGGTCGCAAGCCTATTAGGCAACGAAAGAATAATATTGGTTCTTGCAGAAACTTTTGCAGGTCATCGTATGCGTTCCAAGCCAGGCCCGGTGCAAGCAAGGAGGCAGTTAAAGCCAGGCAGGCTGATACTGCCTGTGATCATACTACTCGTAATCGCGTATGCCGCCTACTCGATTGCCTTCCCCAGCGTGATAACGCTGTCCAGCGCGCAGAGCCTGTCGCTTGGTCAGAACCAGACTGTGTTCATGAGGCTCTACAACAGCAGCGTTGTAGCTCTCACGCTCACTTCATCCTCGGCATCGGGCGCCTCTTTCTCGCTGGGTGCGGTGCCCCTCCTCTACGGCTCTATGGTAAGGTTCACGCTCTCCCCTTCGCAGAGCATGAGCGTCAGCGCGTTCGGATCGCAGAGCGCAGACATGAACATAGTGCTTGCCTCTAGCAGCGGCACAGGCGCTAGCGTAGAGATAACGCCGCTCCACGAGTTCCTCGGCGTAAGCGTAAGCCCGGGAGTCAGCATCTCCAATCCTGCAAGCCTTAGCGGCACTGCAACTTCCAATGTCACTATAGTGGTGCCGGAGTCCACGAGCAGCGTGGCCACCACGACTACAGTAAAGCCTATGAACAGCAGCCAGGCGGAGGTGGCGAAGGCCATGGGCCTGATAAACTCCACCGGGACCGGGGTGCTGATGAACAATTACGCAAAGCTCTACGCGAAGGACTCGGGATGCAATGCGAGCACCTACAACTCCACATACCTTACGTATCACGCCTCCGCCCCTCCAGCCCCTGTAGACTTCGCGAACCTCAGCCAGGTGGTGCCAAGGAGCCTGACAGTGAGTGCCAGCGTCTCCTCGGGCCCTGACGTGGCGGTTGTCTACAAGACGGCAGCCCCGTCGAGCGCATCCACAGGAGCTGCCCTGGTGGTGATAGTTAACACCAGCTCATCCTCGTTCCTGTCCAGCGTGACATATACAGGCGTATACTACGGGCTCAATTACACGCAGCTGAACAGCACCTACGCCTTCCAGAGCAAGATACTCAACGCCTGCGCCGCCTACGTCACTCCATGAAGGCCCTAATGCAGGCTGTCCGTGACTGAGTGCAGGTTGGGCTAGCGCGGGTCAGTTTCCTTTTGCGCTTCCTGCTGCTTCGCCTTCTTCCTGTTGCTCTTCTTCTGGGCCCCCGCTATCGGCAGGGTGAACCAGAACGTGCTGCCCTTGCCCGGCTCGGACTCCACACCGATCCTGCCGTCGTGCAGGTTGACTATCTCCTTCGCTATGCTGAGCCCCAGGCCGGTGCCCGAACCCTCCTGCACCGTCAGCCCCTTCCTCTGCACCTGGTAGAACTTCTTGAACAACTTCTTCATGTCCTCCTTGCTTATGCCCGTGCCCGTGTCCCTGACCTCCACCCTCACGGACCTGCTCTTGCTGCTCACCCTGGCCGCGCTGAGTCTGATGCTGCCCCGCTCGGTGAACTTTATGGCGTTGCCTATCAGGTTGACGAGCACCTGTATGAGCCTGTTCGGGTCTGCCTGTATCGGAGGCACGTCGTAGCCTATCGCCACCTCGAACGCGATGCCCTTCTTGCCAGCGAACTCGGCCAGCGACTGTATGGCCGGATTCTTCACCAGGTCGTTGAAGTTGACCTGCTGCATGTCCAGCTGTATCCTGCCGGAGCTTAGCTTGGCGACGTCTAGTATCTGGAGTATGAGCTGCAGCAGCCTGTCCGCCTCCTTCGTTATTATGTCCGCATACTCCTTGTAGCGCGGATCCAGGTCCTTAGAGCCGCCGGCGAGCAGCTTGCCGTAGCCGTATATGCTTGTGAGCGGCGTCTTGAGGTCGTGCGATATGTTGTACAGGAACTGCGTCTTGAGCTCGCTCTCCGATTTCGCGTTCTCGAACTTTTTCTCGAGCTCCTCGTTCGCGTCCTCGAGCCTGCTCATCTTCTGTTTCGTGGCCAGCTCCTTGACCACCATCATGTAGCCCACGAGGTTATAGTCGGGGTCGCGCATGCTCCTCAGGGACTGCTCGCAGGGTATTGCCTCGCCGCCCTTGGGCATCACGTTCACGAAATCGTTCTCCACCACTCCGCTGTTCCTCGCGATAGCCACAGAGGAGTCGAACTTGCCCCTGCTTTCGTTGTCCGAGTACAGGGACGACACCGCAGTACCGCTCAGCTCGCTGTTCGAATAGCCGAGGAGCCGCTCCGCGCTCCTGTTCATCGACTTCACGTAGCCGAAGGCATCGATGCTTATTATGGCGTCGTTGCTCGATTCTATGAGCCCCTCGAGCGCTCCGCGCATCGCCGTGGCGTACTTCTCGAGGTTGCTGCTGGACAGCATGCACGAGTAGCCTTCGAACTGGTTCCTTGACACCACCGCCTTAGCATCTGCGTAGACTCCGTTGCCGAGGTTCAGGCGGAGCGTCCTCGTCGCGGCGCCGTCCACCTGCCCGAGCCACGCCTCGAAGCCGCTGTCCCCGTAGACCATGTCCGCGAGCCTCCTGCCCACGAAGGCGTTCCTGCCTATCTTGAGCACGCGCTCGATGTTAGCGCTGACCCATATTATGCCCGTATCCGGTGCAAGTAGCGCGAACGCATCGTTGGCACCCTGCTCCGCGATCTTCACCTTCTCCTTCGTTTCAAGCAGTTCAGTGGAGTCCGAGAGCAGGACGTGCAGCAGCCTGTCGTTCACGCTGCCGCAGCTTGCCTTGAAGACCCTGCCGCGCTGCAGCCTGTCCCTTATGTCGGCGGTGCGCCAGCCCTGGAGCGAGAGCAGCATGTTAGCGTCGGCGTCTATGAACTCGCCGACGTTCCTGCCCACAATCTCCTTCTGCGTCTTGCCGAACGCCTCGCAGGCGCTCTTGTTCGCCTTCACTATGGTGCCGTTCCTGTCTATCAGCATCTGCGCCATGTATGTGTTGAATGCCGCATCGAAGTAATGCGCCAGGCTGAGGCTTCTCTCCCTTTCTGCCTTGGCTGCCACCGCGTAGCCCAGGGCATCCGCGGCCATGCCGAGCTTCGATACTGTGCCAGCGTCGAACTTGTCCTCCTGCCTGGACAGGAAAGTAGCCACGAGGACGGGCTTGCCCTCGACGCTCACGGGCAGCATCGTGCAGCTCCTGAAGCCCAGATTGTAGTGCTTTATCAGCTCCGGGAACGCCGAATAGCCGCTAAGCCTGTTGTCCACGTACGGCTTGCCCGTGTTCATCACGAACGCGTCCAGGCCGTCCAGCCTGTCCCTGTCGGAATAGGTGTCCTTGACCAGCACGTACTCTATGCCCATGGCGCCCCCGATCCTTGCGGCGAACTTCGCAAGCAGGTCTTCCTTGCTGCCTGACTCCCTGCTCATCTCGAATACGTCGGCAACTACCTGCTCCACAGTCGCGGTTTCCAACATCGCTGTCGCAATACACTCTGTGTTGCCGGATTTAATACTTTTACTCACGATTGTTGTGCAGTGTGCTAATGCAGGTAATCAGGCTATTCGATGGCGTTTACAGGCTCGACGGCAGGCTGGCCACAAGGAACCTGGTCCGGGGCAGGAGCGTATACGGCGAGAGACTGGTGGAGCACGAGGGCGTGGAGTACCGCCTTTGGAACCCGTACAGGAGCAAGCTGGCTTCCGCCATAATAAACGGCCTCAGCGAGCTGGGTATAAAGCGGGGCTCCAAGGTGCTTTACCTCGGCGCCGCGACAGGCACCACGGCAAGCCATGTTAGCGACATAGTTGGCAAGGAAGGCATAGTGTGCTGCGTTGAGATCGCGGAGCGCAGCATGCGCGAGCTGCTCAAGGTCTGCGAGAGCAGGCCCAACATGCTGCCTGTGCTGCAGGATGCGAGGAACGTTGAGGCTTACGCAGACGCGGTCAAGGAGTATGATGTCATATACCAGGACATAGCCGCCAGGGACCAGGCGGAGATACTCTCTGTCAACGCGGCGCTCCTGAAGGAAGGCGGTTTCGCATACGTTGCGATAAAATCGCAGAGCATCGACGTCGCAAGGAGGCCAGAGCTCGTCTACAGGGAGTTCATGGCAAGCATAGAAAAAAGATACGATGTGCTGCAGACACTGCCGCTCGTCCCGTTCACAAAAATGCACCTCTTCGCCGCGCTGCGGAAGAAGCGGGAGCAGGGGCAAGCAATTTAAGTGTTGAAGCAGATGTTTTGCACGAGCCCATGCTGAATGCAGCCAAATATGCGAAGGCACTTGACAAATACGCGCGGAAGAGCGTGGAATGCCCGCACTGCGGCATGCAGACCGCAGTGTCGGATAATGCGTACTCGTTCTGCAACTTCTGCGAGCAGCGCATAGACCTTGGGAAGAGCATACCTGAGCACGAGAAGAAGGCGCGCGATGCGTTCGCGCCTGTCGCCTCTGGGTTTAAAGCAAACGACACTGACGCGGCGCTGGCCGCGGCCGACAGGCTTCTGAAAGGGAACACAGACCCGGAGCAGCTCTACCTTTTGGGCCTGTTCTATTCCGCCGCTTCGTGGGCGAAGTACAACGACAGGGACTACGCGCTCCGTGGCTTCATGGAGCCCAACGCTGCGCGCATAAGGAGCGGTCTGGAGCTTTCCGCCAAGGCTAAGGAGTGCTTCTATAAGGCGATAAAGCTAGCAGGCGATGCGCAGGCGGACAACGCAGCGGCGGACGGGCAGTTGCTGTTCATAAGGTTCATGGGCTGCATGAGGCTGCGCAGGAAGGCAGACGCGATGCGCGCCCTGCAGGAGCTTCGGCGGGCTGATAGGCAGAATGCGCTAATCGGCTACGCCTATGCTGTTTACGCGGTTGAGACCGGCGCTAGAAATGCGGATAAAGCTCTCATAGATATGCTCGAAGGCGGGGAGCCCAATTCTTTCTATTATCTCGCTAGGTACCTTGCGCTCCGGAAGAGGCTGAAAGAGGCGGCAGCGCTACTCGAAAGACTTGAGAGCGTGGCGAGCCTGCCTGCCGCTAGGGAGCTGGCATACGGGATAAGGCAGGCGCAGCAAGCCGCTGAGGTGTGAGCGCGCTCCGCTTCTGTTCGTGCGGTGCCGGCGCAGCGCATTCGCGCTTAAGCCGTACCAGGTAGCCTGCTAGTTCACTGTCTGGAGACACAGAGTAGGCGGCCACGCCTTCCTTTGGGCGGATCCTGTGCTCTGTCCATCGCCCATCGGTATGCGTGTGCCTTACCTCGCCGCACAGCTCTCCCTCCCTGATATTGAGTCTCTCCAGTTTGTCTTCGAAAGATTCCTTGTCGGCAGCAGAATCCCCGACAACCAACACTATGTAGTGGTTTTGGCCGTGTCCTTTGTTGACACGTCTCATTTCCATAAGGAACGCGTCGCTTATGACGTAGTTTGGGTGGCCGTCCAGCCACATCGTCCTGCCTTCCTTCTTCAGTTCAGCGCCGCTGTCCCTGTCCCTGACGAGCATATAGCCGAGCACGAGCGGTATGGCCTCCCCGTCGTGCATAAAAATCATTCTTCTGCCATCCCGGAGCCTGGTAGCCAGGTAGTTGCCTGGTTTGTAATCTATGTGGGCTTTGCACAGTGCCCCCTCCAGCTCCTGCTGGAACAGGGTCGGCTGCTGGTTTGGCCTAACGTTCATCATGTTTCCCTTACCTGTAGCTGACTGCCAATCGGCCGTTTATATAAATTGTGTTTGGCCCGCGCGGCTAGCCCTTCACCACGCCAATTGGCACGTTCTTGGTGACTATCTTTGATAAGCCCGCCTTCTCGACCACGCCCACCACCTCGTCAACGTTCTTGTATGCCCACTCCGCCTCCTCGCTGACGAGCTTCCTGCTCCTCACCCTTATCTCTATGCCCTTGCTGCTGAGCGAGCCGAAGGTCTTGCCCTCGGGTATGGTGCGTATCGCCTCGTGCCTGGACATGACTCTGCCTGCGCCGTGGCACGTGGTGCCGAAGGTCTCCTTCATAGAGCCCTCCTGGCCGCAGAGTACGTAGCTGGCGGTGCCCATGCTGCCCGGGATCAGCACCGGCTGCCCCACGCTCCTGTACTCCTTTGGCACCTCTTCCCTGCCCTTCGGGAAGGCCCTGGTGGCGCCCTTCCTGTGCACGTACACCTGCATCCTGCGCCCGCCCACGGTGTGCTCCTCCTTCTTCACTATATTGTGCGCTACGTCGTATAGCAGCTCCATGCCCAGCGCGTCGGCGCTCCTGCCGAAGACCTCCTCGAAGCTCTTCCTGACGTTGTGCATTATTATCTGTCTGTTCGCGAATGCATAGTTGGCCGCACCATTCATTGCTGCAAGGTAACTATCGGCTTCCCTGCTGCCTATGCGTGCATAGCTGAGCTCTTTGTCAACGAGCTGCATTTTGTTCTTCTCCTGGTACTCGTTGAGCGTGCGCAGGTAGTCGCTGCAGATCTGGTGCCCGAAGCCGCGCGACCCTGTGTGCACCATGACCAGCACCTGCCCTAGCTCTAGGCCGTAAGCGGAGGCCGTTTTCTCATCGAACACCTGTCCGACTCTTTGCACCTCTAGGAAGTGGTTGCCCGCCCCAAGCGTCCCGAGCTGATCCAGGCCTCTCTTCCTCGCCTCGCTGCTCACGGCTGAGAAGTCTGCGCCTTGCATCCTTCCGTTCTCCTCTATCCTTTCAACGTCGTTAGCCCATCCATATCCATTCTCTATCGCATACTCCGCACCGAGTTCGGCTACCTTCTCTAGGTCGTTCTGTGTGAAGCCTGCCTTGAACCTGCTGCCAACCCCGCTTGGCACGTTCTTGAACAGTGTGTCGAGGAGTTTGCCTAGGGCTGGCCGCACCTCCTTTTCGCTCAATCCTGTCTTTATCAGCCTTACCCCACAATTAGAGACAACAATGCCGTTTGCAACGAAGTTATGGTTTGCATTATTTACCGTCAGATCGAAAACATTTCCGTTGTAGGCAACCTCTTCTATTTTGCTTATTTCGTCAAGAGCGAAACCTCCGTCTCCTATCGCGTTTTTGGAAGTAAACTCGCTGAACTTGTAATCTTTCCATAT
Organism: Microcaldota archaeon; assembly: GCA_021792095.1. GTDB lineage: Archaea > Micrarchaeota > Micrarchaeia > Micrarchaeales > CABMGC01 > JAJYVH01. Next base: position 403,954 of record JAJYVH010000001.1, read on the forward strand.
TCTTGCGTTTCCGGTCCTTCCGTCAAAAGCATGTTCTAAGAAGCTTCTGCTTACTTCCTCTTGCATAAGTTCCTGTACTATTTTTTCTTTGCTGGAGCCATTCTGCTTCATTTCGACTGCCATTTTCCTGGAGCTGTCCCTAGTGCCTCTGAGTCTTTTCAGGTATGTAAGGTAAAGGGCTGCCAGGCTTGCAGCCCTCTCTTTGTCCTTGTTGTAGGTGTAGCCTACAGTGCCAAAGAATTTAATCAGATTTTCCGTATTGGATAGTATTCCTAGCCTGAAACCGACAGTTCCGCCCCACTTTCCAGCATACCTGTATCCCTCTACAATTGCAGGTTCAAGTGTTGATACGCCAAGCGATTCGAGCATTTTTCTTATGTCTGAGAGAAAAGCGACCGCGTTGTCCCCTAGTTCTTCCAGCTTCTTGACACTGAACGCAGGCATGTGAAAGTTATAGCCGTTTGCGAATGCTTGTGGCGTCCCCATTTCAGCGCCGAAGTAGGCAGACAGGAATAGCCTTTTTTGCCAGTTTTCAGAATTAGCAACCCATTCGGGTACTCTGTATGCCTGCGTCGATTTGTTGCCTATTGGCGCTCCAAGGCAAACTAGGAGGGCGCTGAACGCAGCAGCGCTTACCTTAAGTGAGTGTTCCTCATAATCAAATTCCGTCGTGCCATACGCCGTGGTTATTTTGTGATGCCTTTTCCTATGATACATGCCGGCCCTGAATCCAAGCAGTTCTATGTCTCTCTTGACCATTAGCAAATCTTCTTTTTTTCCATAAAAAATACTGTACGAAATTGCACCTTTTGTTTTAGATATGGTTCCGTCGCCGATCACAAAACCTAACAGTTTCAGCAATATGGGGAGTTTTTGATGGGTCGTAGTTACGTTATTCAGCCCCCGTTTCCTGAGTATATTCAGTACCTGTGCCAAAGCGTTGCCTTTCCTGCTTATTCCAAACTCTTCAAGCGTAGCAGACAGTCTCTCTTCGGAAAGTATCACCCTCTCAATAGGCCTAACGAAATCTACACCGATAAATCCAGTCACAGCGACTTTTCCGCCGACTTTAAGTTCTGCAATTGGCAGCATGCCCCTGTCCGTGAGTATGGGATGATCGGCAGTAGCCACAAGCTCTTTGCCTAGCGCTGTCGTAATGCGGAATACCTTTCTGTCATTTTGTTTTTCCATGAACAGTATAGGCGCGCTTTCCGATTGAGTCGAAGTGTTTAGGTCGAAGGTTACGAGATGTGCGTGCTCTTCTCTCATATCACATATCCTGTGTCTCGCCCCGTTTGAGTCAAGCACCAAAGTGTCAGGTGTAAGGCAGTTTATGTCAAATCCGACAGCGCCTGGAGACACTATGCCTTCATTAGCGTCGAAGGCGACCACGCCCCCTATGGGCATGCCGTAGCCCGCGTGCGCGTCCGGCATCACGAGCACGTCGCCCACTATGCCTGGCAGCGTGGAGACATTAATTGCCTGCTGCACAGTGCCGTCGTTCTTCACCTTCTCCAGCATGCGCTCGTCCAGGTACATGACGACGTTTGCGTTCATGCCCTTGCCGGCATCCCTCTCCAGCATGAACTTTACGTCGCTGAGCCTCTTGAATTCCATGCACAAGCGCCCTCTATGGCACTGCTCTTTGTGACATCCTCCCGCGTGGCCTTCTTCCCTTGTTTCCTCTCCTTTACCCTGCGGAAGAAGTTCTGGTATGCCTTGATGAGACGGAAGTATGCTTCTCTCTGAACCTGTGAGTAAAGCTCTAAAACTTGATAGAGCCTGTATCGATAGGCTCTTGAAGTATCCACATTTTCTGTTTCAGCCTTCATGTTATTATGCCTTTCACAGTTATGCACGACCATGTCCATCTTCCTTTTCCGCCCTCGCTCTCATCCCACCCCTAAAGTATGTAGGATTTCCAGCTAATGCAAATTTAACGTCAATGTTTAAATAGGAGCTAAAACCAATACCGCTTGTAAGTAATTTAAATTATCCCTGATTAATAGAGGCAGTGCAGGGGTGGCGGAGCCTGGTCAAACGCGGCAGACTCAAGATCTGTTGGCCATAGGCCTGCGGGAGTTCAAAAGCGATGAGCAAATCTCTCCCCCTGCACTTTCTCGCTAACTGGGGTGTTGAATATGGCAAAGGTAAGAGGCAAGGGGAATAAAAGGGCGAAGGCACTGGCAATGGCAGGCGCTAAGGCGAGGGCAGCGAAGCGTGCGCCGGTGAAGCGCTCGGTGATGGCGAAGGTGCTCGGCGCAAGGATAAAGGACAAGATGCTGCTCGACGTGCCCCATTACCCCCAGACCGAGGATTTCACGAGCTCGGCAGCCTGCGCCATGATGGTGCTCAAGTTCCTCAAGCCAAACTTCAAGTTCAGGCGCGAGGAGGAGTATGACATCTGGCAGGAGGCTGTCAACGGCAGCGTCTGGTACGGTTCCAAGTACGGCCTCGCCTACGCGCTTTCCAAGCGCGGCGCCAGCGTCGGCATAATGAGCAACACCAAGGACGAGGGCTACGAGCGCAAGATGGCAGTATACGAGAACGTGAACCTGGACACGCTGACTGCCTCGTTCAACGAGATAAGGCAGAAGTCTGAGCAGGCGGGCATAGAGGAGGAGCACAGGGAGGTGTCTACCACGACCATAAAGAAGGCGCTCTCCGCGGGCCAGGTGCCAATAGTGCTTATAGACGCCAAGACGATAAACTCTTACCTGGAATCGATGCCGCACTGGGTAGTAATAAAGGGCTACGACACCGACAACTTCTACATAAACGACCCCTACTCGGACAGCACCATAACAATAGCGGCCAGCGCGTTCAAGGCGGCGCTGGGCTACGAAGCGAACTACCACATGGTGCTGGTGAACGCGAAGCCCAAGGGCAAGTGAAGCCTTTCAGGCTCTTTGGCTCTTCCGCTCCAGCGGCGTTGGCGCCCGAATGGCGCCGGCTCACGTGCTGTTTTTACATAGAAAGAGGGGCTGACGGAACGCGAGGCAGCTAGGCCCGGATCCGCCTGTCGTCTAATACCTGCTGTTGAGCATGCTTACGTCAGTCTCGGGCTCCCTGTTCCGGGCTTCGCTGAACCTTGCCTTTTCCTTCGCGATGCCTCTTATCGTGTTGTAGCACTTCAGGCACATCAGCCTGCGCTTCACGACGCCGCGCCTCACGTATGGGTCCCTTTCCTGTATGTAGCTGGGCGGCAGCACCTTTATCTCTCCCTTCTCCATGAGTCTGTTGCAGTACATGCAGGTGTCTTCCACCATCCTGGCGAACTCCCCGCGACCTTCTCGCAGTCCCGCGGCTTCTCTACAGCCACCGGCTTCCTCCCTGCCTACACTTTTCATTTCGCTTTTTCCCCACATAGCCATTCCCCACTAGGCCGAGCGCAATTTCCGTCATCTTCCCCCTTCAATGTCTGTTTATGCTGTTCCTTATATTTTAAGGTTTCGTTTAAGCCATGGTAATGGTACGTGTCAGAGTGCCACTATTCCTCGGATGCGCGCCTGACTGCTTCGATAACGGCGCCGGTGCCCGCATCTGTCTTGATGCCGTCATCGTCGAAATGCGTCCTTGTGGCCCTGTGTCCGCTCGAGAGCGCCGCGAGCACCCTAGCCTGGGAGACGGAACCTACGCCCAGGTAGGAAGTGGCCTTCGGCACAGAGTAGAAGAAGGGTGTGTCGAGCTCCCCGTGTACCCGCTCCAGCAGCTCCCGCACGTCGCCATCGCCGCCGTCGCGCAGGCGCAGCATGCGCCCCAGCAGTCTCTTGTCGTGCAGACCGCCGAGCCAGAGCGGCCCGAAGAACTGCATGCGCTTGCCGCAGTAGCCGCACTTGGCGTCGACCCTGCGCTCTATACCAGCCTCGTACGCGAAGTTGTGGCAGTTGCTGCAGTAAGCGCCGAAGCCCGAACGCCTGACCGATTCGTGCGCTTTCTCCGCCCCCTGCTCCAGCCTCAGGAAGAGGCGCATGTAGTGCATGTCGGCGATGCTGAGCAACGGCTCTATGCCGAAGCCGAACTGAGCCGCCTCGCGGGCAACGAAGTACAGCAGTATGCGCACACCCGCCTCGTGGCAGAGCTCGTTGTGTATCGGCACCGACCCGTAGTTGCGCAGGCAGGCCGCCGCCTCGGCGCCGCAGAGCGTGGCCGTGTCCGTGGCCGTGACCATGAGTACAGCGTGCCTCTTGCACACCTTCAGCGCGTCGTGAACGAGCGGCACCGGCGTGCCGAAAGGATCCAGGTCCACAACATCGAACGCTTCTTTGCTCGCGCCAGCAAATTCCTGGAGGCTCTTGCCCAGCACCCTGAGCCTCAGCCCGTTGAGCCTGACGTTGGCCTTCGCGTTCCTGCAGGCGGCGGGGTTTATGTCGAGCAGCACCCCGTCCCTGATGCCCGCCTCGAGCGCGTACCTTATGCCCCTCGCTCCCGTAGCGGCGGTGGCGTCGAGCAGCCTGGCATCCCGCATGCCGAGCGCCCTCAGGAAAAGGACGGATATGCTCCTGAGCTTGCGCATCTTCGGGTTGTAGAAGACGCCTTCGCTTATCCTTATCCTGGCGGCGCCCTCGGTTGCCTGCTCCATCCTATCGCTTCTTCACGAGCTTGCGCAGGGCGTCGAGCAGGCCGTGCGCATAGGATATGCTCGCGAATGCGGTGTACAGGTCCCTGCGCCCGAGCCACGACACAGCATCGTCCCTGTAGTTCTTCGCCGAGCCGAGCACCTCCTGCTCCGCGGAGTCGAGCTCCGTGCCCTCGAGCTCGCCCACGCTCTCGTCGAACATGCGCACGTCCTTGTCTATCCTTTCCTCTATTTCCTGCACGCAAACAGCTCAGAGTTTAATAATTGTCGCAACAATAATAACACAGACGTTTCCGGTGTGCATATGCCCAAACAGGTCCCGTGGGATGAAGATACAGAGGAGTTTGTGTCAGATTTGGACGACATAATATCTAAGAAGTACGGCATGACACTCAGGAACCTGCTCCTGAACCCCTCCAAGTACACGGTCAGGCCCGGCGCCGCCGCTACCATCGCAGACGCGAAGCAGGATGTGCACGCCTACTTCGATTCGCTGCTGGAGGGCCTCAAGGACGAGCAGTCTAAGCTGCAGAGCGAGATGGAGCTCGCCGATTCGCAGTATGCGGCGGTGGACTCAGTGATAACCGAGAAGGCCGCGGCAGCGCGCGTGCCTTACATCAGGCCCATGTACGTGTCCAGGCAGAGGGAGGGCGAGGAGGTGGTGCTGATAGAGCGCTACGACGAGAGCCTCGAGCCCTTCGTGGGCAAGCTGGTGAACGCGTCCAACTACGTTGCCGACGTTTCCGCCACTTACAAGACGTACCGCCTCGGCTCCTGGCTCTTCTCGGGCGCCAAGAACCATGTGCTGACAATAAACCCTCCGGCGAGCCCCGTGCTTGCGATAGAGTCGAGCAGGGATACTATCAACGGCCTGCTGGATGCAATCGTTCCTGCTGCGCCAGAGCAGTAGCCGGTGTCGCTGTGCCTTCAGCTAAGCGCATCCTCGTGATAACTGGCGTTCCGGGGACAGGCAAGACCACGCTCGCAGACAGGATAGCCAAGCGTTTAGGCGATGCGGAAGTGGTGCATGTCACTGAGCTCATCAAGGCGGAGCGCCTTTTCTCCGGGTACTCGGAGCGGGGCGAGCTGGTCGTGGAGATGGGCAGGCTGAGCCGGGAGCTCGGGCGCATAGCAAAGAGGAGCGTGCAGAAAGTTGTCATAATGGAGGGTCACCTGCTCTGCGACATCAGCGTGAGGGGTGCGGCCGCGCTTGTGCTGAGGGAGCACCTGCCTGCGCTCGCCGGAAGGCTGGAGCGGCGCGGATACGCGAGGGAGAAGGTATCGGACAACGTAATCGACGAGGCGCTCGACTACTGCGGCGTGCATTCCCGCAAGCACTACGCTAATGTGCTGGAGTCTTTCTGCGGCGACAGGCGCCTTATGGGCAACGTTGACATGCTGCTGCAGGGCAAAAGGGCGAGCGGCTCTATAGACCTGATGCCAGAGCTGTACGCGATGATAAGCAAGGGGCGGCTGAGCCTCTAACGCAGCATGAGCTTCTTCCTCAGCTCGTTGTATATCTGCTCCGCATAACTGTCCGGAATCTTGTTTATGAATAGGCTCGAGCCGCGGAGCGCTACGTCCTTCCTTCTACCCACAATCCTGCCAGCCGCGACCGCCTTCATGAAGCCCGCGAGGTCGCTGTACCTGCTGCGCTCCAAAGCGCTTAGCTTTTCTCCTGACACCAGGAAGGCCAGCGCCTTCCCGTGCGCAGCCGCGAAATCGCTTTGGGCCTTGGCGCTGAACGCGCTGGGCCCGCTGTGAAGCGCAGAAAGGAGCTCCTGCCTCGGGGCCAGGAACGCGAGCAACCCGCTCTTGCCGCTTATGGCCTGGAGCGAGATGTATATGCTGAAGCCGTGCTTGTTGGCGTGGTACTCTATCATCTCCGAGACCTTCCTGAGCTGCGGCCAGACTATGTCCTCGCTCTTGTCGGGCACTTTCGCGGCCACGAGATAGATGTCGAGCCCCGCTTTCTTCGCAAACTCCTGGAGCGCCCTGGCAGAGCCTCCGCGCCCTGCCGCGGCCCTATGGAAGAAGCTCGCGCTTGGGTTCTTCAGGAACGCCCTGCAGAGCATCACGAACCTCGCCAGCGACTCTGTAGACACTCCGGCTGCCACATTCCTGTCCTTGTCCACCGGGTCTATCACCACGAACTGCGAGCGGAACCTCGCAATGAGCGACCTGTCCTTGAGCTCTGTCCTGTTCTTCGGGTCCAGCAGCACAGGCAGGGTGAAGCCTGCCGCATTCCTTATGGCATCGAGCAGCGAACCGTAGTTATAGACGAGCAGCTCGCAGAGATAGCCGGAGAATCCGCTTGTGCGCACCTCCGCGCCATATAGGTTGTTCGCCTTCAGCAGGTGCTTCAGCACCCTGACGTCGTCGCGTTGCTTCTGGGAAAGGCGGGAGTTGATGAAGTCTGCGTGCATAGGCGAACGGTCTACGGCTGTGCTCATGTCCTCTATGTTGTCTATGTAGTATGCCGGAACTATGTCGGCCTCCACGCCAAGCGACTCCATGTGCAGCCTGGTGTACGGATGCTCTGCGTACTTTATGGTGTAGCTGTCGCGCTTGCTCTCGAGCACCTTCCTAGCGTACGCAAGCCCCTGCTTCGTTATCCTCTCCCTGCTGTACTTCTTGCTGAAGAGCAGGAATATGTCTATGTCCGAATCGCCCTTTAGCTGCGTGCCCCTTACCACCGATCCCACGACGCGTATCGCCACATCGCTGGGCACTACCTCCCGAAGCCTGCCCGTGAGCCTGTTGATGACGTTCACGTCGTGCCTGAATTCCTCCTCGCTAGGCTTGACTTCAGCGAGCGCCTTCGCGAAGACAGCGCCTATTGCTTTATCGGAGTTAACGGGCATGTAACATATAAATAAATCAGCAAGTTTAAATATGGCTGAGGGCTCGTAGCGCAGCAGTAGCGCATTCCGTTCGCAACGGAAAGGTCGCGGGTGCGAATCCCGCCGAGTCCACAATTAAGGTGCCTGCTACTTCTCCCTCCACCTCGACCTCTTGACCGCAATCGCGAGCATAGCAAGGGTAACCCCGATTATCACGACCCAGTCTACGGCTAGCATGCCGCCGCTGAAGCTGACGACGCCTGTTATGCTCTGCATTATCTCAGCGCCGTAGGTGGCAGGAGAAAGGTAGGCGAGGTACTGGAACGGCATGGGTATGTAGGTTATCGGGTAATAGACGGGCGGCAGCGCGGAGAGCACAGTGGAGACTATGCCCGCGTACGCCCAGCTCTCCACCACGTCCGAGGAGAATGTGGAGAGCACGAAGCCCAGCGCGCACGAGAACGCGAAGAGTATGATGAGCACCGCAGCGAGCTCTGCAAAGCCCAGCAGGCTCGCATGCACGTAGAAGAACGCGAGTATGCCCAGGACTATTATGACAGGTATGGTGTACACGAGCTCCGATACTGACATGCCCAGGAAGTATATGGCGGCGCTAGTGGGCGAGCTCACCACCATGTCCTGGAGCTTGAAGTCGTTCTTGAAGTGCGATAAGTCCTGCTGCATGCCGGTCCCCGCGCCTATCATGGACAGTATGAAGGCGCCGCCTATGGCTATCGGCAGCAGCGTGCCGTGGCTCACGAACGTTATGGCTATCAGCAGCGAGAAGGGGGCGAGCACAGTGCTCACCAGCACCAGGGGATAGTTGGCCATCATGTACAGGGAATTGACGAACACGGATGCGATTATCTGGCTACCAATACTCTTCCCCATTGTCGTACACCTCGTTCTCTATCGGCTTCTTCACTATGTAGTAGAATATATCCTCCAGCGTAATCGGGTTCATCGAGAGCCTGACGCCTCTCTTGATCAGCTTCGTGGAGAGCCTGTTCGCCTCGCGTTCGGTGGTGAGTATCTGCCTTACGCCATCTTCCCCAACGATCATGCTGCCCTGCCGCGGCTTCTCCGCCTTCGCCTCCGAGAATACCTTTATGCTGTACGGGTACTTCACCCTTGCCCTCAGCTCGTCGAGCGTGCCGAGCGCCATCAGCCTTCCATCGTTCAGTATGCCTATATTGTCAGCGAGGTTCTCCGCCTCTTCCAGGTAGTGCGTAGTGAGGAAGATGAAGTGGTCCTTCTTGAGCATCCTGAGCGTCTCCCACAGCTCTGTTCTTGATATAGGGTCCAGCCCGGTGGTGGGCTCGTCGAGGAAGAGTATGCGGGCTCTGGAAGCTATGACTGCAGCCACCAGCACCTTGCGCTTAAGGCCCCCGGACAGTTTCCTGTTTGTAGTGTCGGCGTACTTCTCTATCCTCAGCTTCCTCATGGTGGCCATGAAGCTCCGCGCCGCCTCGTCCCTGCCCATGCCGCGCCAGTATAGATAGGAGGTTATGAACTGCCTGGGCGTAAGCCATGGCATCGCGTGCGCCTCCTGAGGCACGCATGCGATCAGCTCGCGCACGCTGCCCGTGTCCTTCACGACATCGAGCCCGGCGAGCGTGGCGTAGCCTCCCGTAGGCAGCAATTGCGTGGCCAGTATCCTGACCAGCGTCGTCTTGCCTGCGCCGTTCCTTCCTATGAGCGCGAAGACGCCCTTCGCAGGTATCGAAAAGCTCACTCCGTCCAGCGCGCGCTTGCCCTTGTCGTACTCCTTGCTGAGCCCTTTGCACGTTAGCATGTCCATAAGCGCCACTGGCGAACATAGGATTTGCACTTGGCAACATTTAAATGCGTGCGCAGCAATTCTGTATCGGCACGTTTTACGCACTAGCAGCAGCCTCCGTACCAAAATGGCGATTTCATGATAAGTTACGGGTTAGGTCTTGCTGTAGCCGCCACCGTAATCTGGGCATTTGCCTCGCTGCTGGCTAAAGTGATGACTTCGAAGATAGGCAGCATCGGTTTCTCGCTGGTCGTTCTAAGCATAGGCATAATCCCTACGGCAGCAGCGATGCTCGTCTACCCATCGCAGCCTGGCACCATAGTGCTGTCGCTGGCAGTTGCGGCCGGAGTGTTCCTTGCAGTGGGCTACCTGTTCTTTCTGAAGTCGCTCCGCACAGTGCAGGCTTCCGACACGTACGCTACTACTATGCTGCAGTCGGTCATGATAACAGTTTTCGGCATATTCGCGCTGGGCGAAGCGTTCACAACGCTGGACATTTTTGGGTCGGTGCTGATACTGGCGGGCGTGCTGTTCGTGTCCATGGCTGTCGGTTTCAGGCCCAACAGGCAGCTCGTTCCAGCGGTGTTCGGCAACATCTCGTGGGCCGTCTTCTGGATTATAGCAGCATACGTCATAGCCCTGTACGGCAACATATTCCCGTTCCTCACGTACTCCAGGCTGGTTGCCGCTCTAATAGTGGTGCCGTTCTTCTTCGCCTTTCCGCCATCCAAGGCGGAGAGAAAGGCGAGCAGGGGTGGCATGTTCCTGCTTCTTGGCGTTACCGCCGCGATGCTCTCCGGATTTGGCAACATGGCGTTCGGCCTGCTGACTGGCGTGCAGCTGATAGCCGTAGGCAGCATGATAACCACCCTCTCGCCCCTGCTTGTGGTGATACTGGCGCATTTTGTGTTGAAGGAGCGGCTTGCTAAGAAACAGGTTGCTGGTGTGTTGGTGGCGACTGTCGGCGCCATGGTGATGGTGCTGTGATTGACGCATGCTTCCCTGTATCGCGGAGCAAGTATTATATAATTTTATAACACAGTGTTAGCAGTAGATTAGATGGCATACGAAGGAATCAAAGGCGAACTCAAGAAGTACGAACTGCCTCCCCTGCCCTACAAGCTAAACGCGCTGGAGCCCTACATAAGCGAGCAGGTGATGGACCTGCACTACAACATGCACCACAAGGGCTACGTCGCTGCCTCGAACGCAGCTGTCGAGAAGGTGCAGAAGATAGTGAACGGTGAAGTTCAGGGGTATGACTGGCAGGGAGTGGTCAGGAATCTTGTGTTCAACATAAACGGCCATAAGCTCCATACCATGTTCTGGAACAACATGGCGCCTGCGGATTCGAAGGGCGGTGGCAAGCCGGGCGGAGCGCTGCAGGACCTTATCGAGAGGCAGTTCGGCACCTATGACAAGTTCAAGCAGACGTTCACCGACGTGATGAAATCGTTGACCGGCACCGGCTGGGCCGTGCTCCACTATGACACGGAAACGGGGGGCTTGGTGATCTCAACGGTCGAGAACCACTTCATAAATCACATCGCGGAACTGCCAGTGATACAGATTGTTGACGAGTTCGAGCATGCCTATTACCTGCAGTATAAGAACAACCGCAACGCGTACCTGGACGCCTGGTGGGGCGTGGTCAATTGGGCCAACGCCGAGAAGCGCCTGGAGAAGTACCTCTGAAGGCTTATGACGTTCGGAGGCGCTCCCGCAGCTTCGGCTTAGGCTAAAATACCTTTTCGTTTCAAGAAGCATAGTGGTGTTGTCCTGATTTCGAAGGCCTACGAGGGCAGCGTCGACTACTTCCAGGTAATGGACGAGAACGGGAACATAGATGCGTCCCTGCTTCCGGGGGACGTTGACGACGCAAAGATGGTGAGCATGTACAAGTACATGCTGCTCACCAGGGCGCTGGATGCCAAGATACTGAGCCTGCAGAGGCAGGGCAGGGCCGCGACATACGCGCCTTCGCTCGGCGAGGAGGCGGTGCACATAGGCGCAGCTTTCGCGATGCGCAAGCAGGATTTCTTCGTGCCGAATTTCAGGCAGCACGGCATGTACATAGTTAGGGGCTTCCCGCTTGACAGGTTCGTGCTCTACTGGAAAGGAGTCGAGGAAGGCGACGCGATTCCGAAAGGCTTCAACGGCCTTTCGGTGTCTGTACCCGTGAGCACCCAGATACCGCATGGCGCAGGCATAGCGTACGCGTTCAAGTACAGGAAGCAGGATGCGGCTGTGCTTACCTTTGTTGGCGACGGCGGCACGTCGGAGGGCGACTTCTATGAGGCGCTGAACTTCGCAGGTGTCTTCAAGCTACCGCTAATAACTATTATCGAGAACAACCAGTGGGCGATATCGCAGCCAAGGAGCAGACAGACAGCGGCGAAGACTCTGGCGCAGAAGGGCATAGCCGCAGGTATATCGTGCGTGCAGGTGGATGGCAACGACATGCTGGCTGTATACAAGGCAGTAAGGGACGCAATCGCGAACGCTAAGAACGGGCCTACGCTGATAGAGGCAGTGACATACAGGCTGAGCATGCACACAACATCCGATGACCCGACGAAATACAGGACCGATGCGGACGTCGCTGCATGGCAGAAGAAAGACCCGGTTGCAAGGGTCAAGGCTTATCTTGCAGGGAAAAAACAGTGGGACGACGCGATGGAGCAGAAGACCGCGGAGGAGCAGCAGAAGCAGATAGACGACGCTGTGGCCAAGGCTGAAGCATTCAAGCCAGACCCCAGGAGCATGTTCGAGAATGTTTACAGCTTCATGCCCGAAGTGCTAAAGCAGGAAGAGGACGCTGCCGAGTCAGCGAACTTCTGGAGGTGATTGCATGCAAATGAACATGGTCTCTGCTATAAACAACGCGCTTGACATAGCGCTAAGGGAGAGCAACGACGTCGTGCTGCTCGGCGAAGACGTAGGTAAGGACGGCGGCGTGTTCAGAGTAACAGAGGGCCTGCAGGCCAAATACGGAGAAGACAGGGTGATAGACACGCCTCTGGCTGAATCGGGGATAACGGGCACAGCGATAGGCATGGCGCTCGCAGGCCTGCACCCAATACCAGAGATACAGTTCGCCGGCTTCATGTACCTGGCATTCGACCAGCTCGTCAGCCATGCCGCAAGGTTCAGGTCAAGAACTAGAGGCACGCTCACTGTGCCGATGGTGGTGCGAACTCCGGTCGGAGGCGGTGTACGCGCGCTGGAGCACCATTCGGAGAACCCTGAAGTGCTGTACTCGCACATAGGGGGGCTAATAGTCGTTGAGCCGTCCGGCCCATACGATGCGAAGGGCCTGCTGCTCAGGGCTGTGCACATGCAGGATCCTGTTGTGTTCCTTGAGCCAACCCGCATCTACAGACTATTCAGGGAGGAGGTCCCCGATGACGCCTATGAGGTGGAGATAGGGAAGGCAAACGTGCTGAGGAGCGGCAGCGCACTGAGCATAATAACCTACGGCACAATGGTTCAGCCCGTGAAGAACGTGGTGGAGAAGAAGAGGGTCGACGCGGAGATAGTAGACATTCGCACAATAAACCCGCTCGACGAGGCAACGGTGCTAGCGAGCGTGAAGAAGACAGGAAGGGCGATGATTGTTTATGAGGCGCCGCTCAGCTTCGGCGCTGGCGCGGAGGTTGCGGCCAGGATAGCCGAGAAGGCGCTCTATGAGCTGCAGGCGCCGGTCATGAGGGTCGCCGGTCCAAGCCTTCCGTATCCTTTCCCTGCTTACGAAAACTTCGCAACACCTAACGAGAAGCGCATAGGAGATGCGATAGACAAGCTGCTGAGCGCTTAGGGATGCATTGCGATGGAGACAATAAAGTTCGTGGATGTCGGCGAAGGCATAACAGAAGGCCATGTGAGGAAGTGGCTGGTCAAGGACGGCGATCAGGTGAAGGAGGACCAGCCGGTGGTGCAGGTAGAGACCGACAAGGCTGTAGTAAACGTGCCCGCGCCGATCGGAGGCACCATAAAGGAGAGTGCGCCCGAGAACAGCGACGTGCACATAGGCGACGTCATCGCTTACATAGGAACTGCGTCAGAGCTGCAGGCCGCGCTGCAACAGGCTCAGGCTCCGAAGCAGGCCGCAGTGCAACAGCAGACAAGCAAGCAGTCCGCGCCGGCGGCAGCGTCACCAACAGAGGCAAAGGAGATACTGGCAACTCCTGCTGTCCGGAAGCTTGCGAGGGACCTTGGAGTTGACATTTCAAAGCTCACTCCCACGGGCCCGCACGGCAGGCTGACCGAGAATGATGTCAGGGGTGTAGCCCACGAGGAATCGCTCAAGTCCAGGCCCATACCCAAGTACTCGGAGGTGCTCGAGGAGCAGCACAAGGAGGACGTGGAGCGCATACCCATGTCTCCGCTTAGGAAGGCGATAGCCAAGAACATGGAGGCTTCGTGGACCATACCAAGAGCCGTGCATATGGACCTGATAGACGCCACTGCGTTGTACGGCGTGGTGCAGCGTGAGAAGGAGAAGGCGCTCAAGCAGCTCAACGTCAAGCTCACCTTCCTGCCGTTCATAATAAAGGCAACGGTGCAGGCGCTGAAGGAGTACCCCAACTTCAACGCGAGCTACGACCACGAGAAACTGGAGATAATAAGGAAGAACTACTACAACATAGGCCTGGCCGCCGAATCGCCCGACGGGCTGCTGGTGGTCGTGGTGAAGGAAGCAGACAGGAAGAGCATAACCGAGATAGCCAAGGAGCTGCAGGACCTGCACGAGCGCGTGGAGAAGCGCGAGGTCACGCTCGAGGAGATGCGCGACAGCACATTCACTATAACCAACATAGGCAGCCTCGGCGGGGGCTTCCTGTCAGTGCCCATGATAAACTACCCCGACGTGGCCATACTTGGCATACACATGATAAAGGACACGCCGATGGTCAGGGACGGCAAGATAGTGATAGGCAAGGAGCTGCCCTTCTCCATCTCGTTCGACCACCGCGTGGTGGACGGCGCCGAGGCGGTGCACTTCGGCAACGCGCTCAAGAAGTACCTCGAGGATCCCGACTTTTTAGAGATGATGGGGTAGCAGATGCGGCTTGAGAAAAGTGTTTGCATGTTACTAAACAAAAAGCAGCGCTTCCTGCTGAAAAAACTGATGACTAACTCCGCAAAGAAAGGGAATCTTGCGAACGCAGGCATGGTGCTTGAGAAAGGACGCGTGGTTGCTTCTGCAGAAAGCCTCGTAGCCTCCAATCACGATGCAACTGCGCATTCTGAGAGGATGCTGGTTAGCGAGGTTGGAAAATCTAGGAAATCTAACTACACTCCTGGCTTGACCATGGTGACCGTGGTGGAGCCCTGCCTGATGTGCATGAGCGCCTGCTCGCAGGCAGGTTACAAAAAAATAGCTTATGTGATTCCTGCAAAGAAGTACATAGGCAAAATACCCTATATGACTGATGTCATGCCCGTCAACAAGGAAAAGATTGCAGGCATGTTTGTTGACCCGTTAAAGCTAGAACACCTTCAAAGGTACGAGAAAGAATTTACCCTGGTGTTCGAAGAATTGATGAAACGTAATGCTAACTAGGTTGTAGATATGGTAATGGGTGCGCTTCCGGAAGAAGTTGACGTGGCCGTAGTGGGCGGAGGTGTAGGCGGCTACTTCGCGGCCATACACGCTGCCCAGCTGGGCAAGAGCGTCGCGCTCGTGGAGAAGGAGAAACTGGGAGGTCACTGCCTAAACTATGCATGCATACCCTCAAAAACGCTGATAAAAGTGGCCGACATGCTCTACGAGATACAGCATGCGCAGCAATTCGGCATACACGCCGAGAACGTGAGCGTTGATGCGAAGCAGATGTACGACTGGCGCATGGGTGCATCAAAGAAGCTCGAGGACGGGGTCGCCTTCCTGTGCAAGCAGAACGGCGTGGAAACTATAAAGGCCACGGCCACATTCATATCATCGAACACGCTGCAGCTCACCAACGGCACCAACCTGGACTTCAAGAAGGCGATAATAGCAACTGGCTCGGAGCCCACATTGCTGAAAGGGTTCGAGTTCGGCGGCAGCATAATAGACTACAAGAAGGCGCTGATGCTCGATTACATACCGAAAAGCATGGTAATACTGGGCGCCGGCTACGTGGCTGTGGAAGTAGGCATGCTCTACGCCAAACTGGGCACAAAGGTGGTGATAGTCGCCAGGTCTGACGTGCTTTCGAAGTTCGACAGGGAGGCAGTGGAGCTGGTGAAGAAGAAGATGGGCGAGCTGGGAATCAAGGTGTACACCGGAGTAACGCCCTCGTCGCACGACGCGGGCTCCGTGACGCTCAGCAGCGGAGATAGGCTGGAGGCTGAGCTGATAGTGGTCGCGATAGGGCTTTCCCCGTACACTGCGGGCCTAGGCCTGAACACCACCAAAGTGCAGCTCGACGGGCGCGGCTTCGTGAAAGTCGACAACGCGCTCCGCACCACTGACCCTAACATATTCGCAATAGGCGATGTGATAGGAGACCCGCTGCTGGCGCACAAGGCAATGCGCCAGGGCATAGTCGCTGCTGAAGCTGCGGCAGGCACGAACGCGAGCTACGACAACACTGTGGTACCAGCCGTGATATTCTCGGATCCGGAGATGGCGGTGGCGGGCACGCTGGAAGGGGAAGGGATCGCCGTTACGAAGTTCCCGCTCAGCGCGCTCGGCAGGGCAATAGCGCTCGGCACGACCAACGGCTTCGTGAAGATAGCGTACGACTCCGACAACGTTGTGAAAGGAGTTGAGGTGGTGTCCGACGACGCAGGCGACATAATAGCAGAGGCGGTGGTCGCGATAGAGATGGGGGCCACGCTAGAGGACATAGCGGACTCGATACACCCGCACCCCACGTACGGCGAGGCGCTGCAGGAAGCGGCAGAGGCGGCCCTCGGCAGGAGCATACACTACTTCTACGGAAAATGAGGGATGGCACGCCTTCGTTTGTCTATTTTGATGTGGGCGGAGTGGTGGTATTGGACTTCAGCGGGACGGACAAGTAGGAGCTGGTAAAGAAGGACCTGGGCATACCTCCGGAGCGCAGCGCCGGTTTCGACGCTTTTTGGGACGTATACGAACCCGAAGTGAATGCAGGCAGGGGCGTAGACACGCTCCTTCCGCTTGTCAAGGAAAGGTTCGGTTCGGGGCCGCAAGCAGGGTACTCGCTCCTTATCGATGGGTTCGTCAACCGTTTCGAGGCCAATAAGTCCATTTGGCCGGTCATCTGGAAAATTCACAAACGATGCAAGATAGGCCTTCTGACTAACATGTACCCTGGCATGCTCGACGCCATAGGCAAGGAGGGCTTGCTGCCAAAAGAGGACTGGGACGTAATAATAGATTCGAGCAAGGTCGGCATCGCGAAGCCAGACCCGAGGATTTTCGGCCTTGCCGAGCGGCTGGCAGGGGTCACGGGCGATGAGATACTCTTCGTGGATAACAACCAAACGAACATAGACGCAGCAAGAAAGCTGGGCTGGCAAACGTTCCCCTACGACCCGAAAGCGCCGGAGGTTTCAAGCGGCAGGCTTGCAGCCCTCTTCTAGGCTTACGCTATCTTTTCTTCGTGCTCGTCAGCCTGGAAGCCTATCTTGTGGTGCGTGCCGTCGCAGAAAGGCTTGTGCTCCGAGTGCCCGCACCTGCAGAACGCGAATTTCGTCTTCCCGTCTACCAACACTATGTTGGGTCCGTCCTTAGTAGATTTTATTATTACTTCTGCCATATAATCTGCAGGATATAGGCTGGAAAAAATATAATAAGGGACCTGCCATGGATGGTTTCGCGGAGCAGAAGGTGCCTGGGGGCAAACTTGTCGGTGTTAGGTTGCGCTACGGGAAAACAATAGAGAAGGTGCTCATAACCGGCGATTTCTTCGCTCACCCAGAAAGCGCCGTGTACAAAATAGAGGCCGCGCTCGCAGGCATGCCAGCATCAGCTACTTCGAAGGAACTGGCGGAGAGGATAAGCAGCGTGGCGAAGGCCGAGGAAGCGGAGCTCGTAGGCGTCACCCCGGAGGCCATAGCCGATACCATAAAGAAAGCGATGACTGCATGAAATGGAGAGTAATACCACTCGAAATCCACGACGCTTACGAGAACATGTCCATAGACGAAGCGCTGCTCGAGTCCATAGCGAACACAGGGGCGTACCCCACGATAAGGTTCTACAGGTGGAAGCCGAGCGCCGTCTCTATAGGCACCTTCCAGAGCATGGAGAAGGAGGTTAATGTGGGCAGGTGCAGAGAGCTGGGCATAGACGTGATAAGGCGGATAACTGGCGGGGGCGCGGTGTACCATGATTTCAACGGCGAGATAACGTACAGCATACTGGGTCCCGCAAGCATATTTCCCAAGGGCATAAGGGAGAGCTACAGGTTTGTCTGCGACTGGATAATAGCCGGCTTGTCGCAGCTGGGCATAAAGGCGAGCTTCGCCCCGATAAACGACATAGTGGTGGACGGGAAAAAGATATCCGGCAACGCGCAGACAAGGAAGCGGGGCGTGCTGCTGCAGCACGGCACTGTGCTCTACAGCACGGACGTTAAGACCATGTTCAGCGCTCTGAACGTGAGCTCGGAGAAGATATCAGATAAGGCGATAGCGAGCGCCGAGGAGCGCGTCACATCGGTATCCAGGCACTCTGGCGCGAGCCTGGAGAAGCTCTATGAGGCCCTGCTCGACGGCTTCACGGAAGGCAAGGATTTCGAGTTCGGGAACTTGGGCAACGAGGAGAGGAGCCGCGCGAAGGAGCTCGAGGCCAGCGTTTACAGGACAGACGCATGGAATTTCAGTAGGTAGTCCTGTCGAACGGCTTAAGCACGCTGGGTATCTGTTCAACGATGTCGGATGCCAGCAGGTGGTAGCCCTTCAGCCCGTACAGCCTGTCGCCTATAGCGGCGTGCGCATACGCGCCGGCCACAGCCGCATCGAACATTTCGTTGCCCCTCGCTGCAAAGCCAGCAACGATGCCTGACAGCACGTCTCCGGTGCCCATGGTGGCGAGCGCCGCCGTCCTTGCCCGTATCACCTTCGTCATGGCGCCATCGCTCACCACTGTCTCGTGGCCCTTCAGCAGCAGAACCGCGTGCAGCCTCTTCGCCATGGCCACGGTGGCATCTATGCGCTCCTTCAGGCCGCCTGCGGCCAGCTTCTTGCCGCCGATGGCCAGGAACTCATGATCGTTCGGGGTCAAGAGAACGTTCCTGTCGAGCTTAATGCTCCCTAGCCCTATCCGCAGAGCATCCGCATCAAGAATAAGTTTCTTGCCGTGCTCTATGCAGTACCTTGCGAGCGCGGCCGCAGCCCTGAGGCTTCCCGTATTCCTCCCCAGCCCCGGCCCTATCACTATTGCGTCAGCCTTGCTAGCTTCTGCGCAAAGCTGCTTAACGTCACTTGCGCCTACTATGTCTCCGCTCAGCGGTACTACTATAAGGTCGGGCGAGATGGCCCTTATGGTGCTCACTATGCCTCTGGGCACGCAAAGCACCGCGTATCCTGCGCCGGTGCGAAGCGCTGCGAGCGTTGTGTAAGCGGCACTGGCGGCGAGCAGAGGAGCGCCGTGGAACCTGTCGCTGCCGCCGACCACCAGCACGCGCCCGTTGCTGAACTTGCCTCCTCTGAGGCTGCGCGGCTTGGAGGCACGGTCAAGATCAGCACTGCTCGCAATGCCCGTTTTCATTCTAGCGCCCGGTTTCCACAATCCTCTTGATGAAGTACTCCCCTGCCTTGTAGGAACTCCTGACAAAGGGCCCCGCTGCGGCATAGAGGAACCCCATGCCCAGAGCTGACCTCTTTATCCTCTCGAACTTCTCAGGCGTCACGTACTCCTTTACCTCGTACTGGAACTGCGAGGGCCTCAGGTACTGGCCTACAGCCACGAAATCCACATGCGAATCGCGTAGGTCGTGGAGCGATCGCAGTACCTCTTCCTCGGTCTCGCCCACTCCAAGCATCATCGCGGACTTGGTGTAAAGGCGTACGCCCATCCGCTTGAACTCGTTCAGCACGCGGAGCGACTGCCTGTAGCTCGCACGCCTGTCGCGTATGACGGGGCTGAGCCTCTCCACGGTCTCTATGTTATGGCCCACTACATCCGGTCCCGCATCAGCTATCGTCCTGAGCAGCGAAGCGTCCCCGCCGAAATCCGGTATGAGCACCTCGACAAGCGTGCCCGGATTCTGTTTCTTGATTGCCCTGATGCATGCTGCGAAATGGCCAGCTCCCTGGTCCTGCAGGTCATCCCTGCATACGGAGGTGAGCACAACGTAATCAAGCCTCCACTTCCGTATCACGTTAGCGAGCTTGGTCGGCTCCAGCGCGTCTATTCCCGAGCCTATCGCGCTCTTGTGCACTGCGCAGAACCTGCAGCCGCGCGTGCACTTGTCGCCGAGTATCATGAACGTTGCGGTGCCCGAGCTCCAGCATTCCGCAATGTTCGGGCAATGCGCCTCCACGCATACCGTATGCAGGCCCGCATCCGCTATGCTCTGCTTGGTTTCCGCGTACTTCTCCGTGCCCGCGGGGCTTATGGAGAGCCATTCTGGCAGCATTCAAACAGCACTAACATGGAAGCGAAGCTTTTTGTTTGCTGCGCAAAGGTTAGGGTGATAGGATGCGGATAGACACGGAAGTCAACAATCACGCCGCGTAACAAATAAAAAGTGTTCTGTCATAATCAAAATGGCGCGAAGATGCACGTGCCTGGCGAAGGGGGTAGCCGGTGACCTTTGCGGTCGCAAATAATAGCGTCCTGAGTCCCACCTTGGCGCTAGGACAGTATGAGTACCGGTCGCGCCCTAGACGCATCGAAGACGAGGTTGCGCTCAAAGTGGTGGAAAGGGATGGCATATTGTTTAAATCCATTTTTGAAAGCAGCGTTGCTGCCAATCTTGAGCTCCTTCAGATTCCTTTCCTGTTTGCAAAGCAGAAGTTCAGTATAACTATAAATGGTAAGGAGTACGTGTACACACCTGATTTCGATTTGGGCATAGCATACGAAGGCAAACCTGTGCTCATAGAGGTGCACGGCGCCAGGTATATTACTGAGTCGTTTCTGGACAAGATGTACGAATTCATGCAAACCGACGCTGCCAAGGTGCGCCACATTGTGCTCATGACAAACAGACGACCCGGCAAGCCTAACAGGTTGAAAATAGCTCTGGAAGACTATGGCTACAAGGAAGATGACATATGTGATAGCGTTCTCTACATCCCGTATGCGCCGGAACTGCACCAGCCACTGAGCCTGAGGAATGAAAAGGAGAAGTCGCTTGTTGGCTTCCTGCAGGATCTTAAGGAGCACAGCAGGCCGATTGGGCTGAGCATTTACGGCGATGCCTTGCGCCACTAGGTAAGCTTGCGCTGGTTCAGGAGATGTCTTAGCACAGTGCTGTTCCTCATCCACGTGCCTATGGGTATGACCATCTTCGTGCCTATGTAGTCTATCGCCTGCCGCATGGTATCGAACTTCACTGGCTCGTTCCTCAGCGTCTCGCGGACGTGCTCGCGGACATTCCATACGCCTACCGGCATTATGTAGCCTGGGTGCGTCTCCCTGAGCACCACGGCGCTCGCCTGCCTGCCTATCTTGCCGAGGTATTCGGATATGGCGAGCCTCGCGGCGTAGTAGCATCCGCCTATCTCCGCGTACTCCTTCCTGCCGTTGAAGAACTCGCTGCTCGAGAATATGTATATCTCCTTGCTGTCCATGTTCCAGGTGGTGTTCGGGTACCAGGCCTCCACAAGCTCGTAGCTCCACGGGCCAGGGAACATGAGCACCAGCCATCGGTTGTCAAGCGCCACGCTGCTGAAGACGCGCACGTCCTCGAGAGGCCCGCTCTCCTTGACCGGTTCCAGGTTGTGCTTCGAGAGCGTATCGTCAACGGCTGTTATGCTCCACCTTGTAGGCACGAACTTCCTGCTCTTCTTCACCCCGAGGCCGCCGGCAGCGAGCAGCTTCTGGATACGTGATACCTCAAGGCCCTTGCTGTAGAGCTCCACCATGCCGTCCCTAGCAAGCAGGGAGGTATCGAAGTATGCCTTCTCCATCTGCTTGTTCGCCTTCGTGTTGCCCAAGCGCATCATCTTCATCGGCGCGCTGGGCCCGAAGGGCTGGCTGTTGTCGTCGAACTTCACCATGAGGTTCGGTTTCCTTGCGAGCCGCATGTCCACGTTCGCGAACCTGTCTGCTATTGCAAGCTCCTGCAGCATGCTGCCTATCCTGCTGTTGTCCACGTTCTGCACCTTTTCCTTCTGCATGCCGCGGACGAGCATCGAGCGCGCCTCCACGATCTCTGGTATGCTCTTGCCCGCCCAGGTCTCCGGCAGGCCGAGCTCTGACGTGTCACCGCTTACCGGAGGCACGAGCGGCCCGACATACACATTGGGGTAGCCGTACCTGCCCACGAAAACGTCGGGCGGCGAAGAGCCAGATATGTCCTCCTTCTCTATCAGCGACAGTACCTTGAACTTGTAGTAGTACTTGAGCACATGCGGGTCCCTCATGTTGAGGTAAGCGATCGGAGTTCGCCTCACAGAGAGCTCGTTCTCAAGCGCAAAGCCACCCGAAATAATCTTGGGCTGCATAGGTATATATTGGCTCTTGCAGAATTCCAACAGTGAATCGTATGGGCCCAAAACTTTCTGCAGGAACGTCGAAAAACAGGCTAGCTAGGCTCTTTTCCAACCTCAAGGGCACAGACGTGGTGCTGATAGCGAACACCGACAGGGCGGATCCCAATTTCCATTATCTCACCGGGTTCACCAGCGGCCTGTTCGAGAGCTCGCTGCTCCTGGCCCACAGGGACCGCATGCACCTTTTCACGTACAGCCTGGAGTACGAGACAGGCATGGAGGAGAAGCCGGAGAACATGAGCATAGTCAACATTATGGCCGATGCCAGGTCCGCTAGGGCGATGCTCGGCAAGCTCCTGAAGGGCAAAAGGGTGGGCTTTAACGGAGCATTCCTGCCTTTTGAGACCTACAGGCACATACAAAGCAGGTACAGGCCCAAGAGGATGGTCGACGTAAGCGACGGGCTAAGCGCAACGAGGCTGATCAAGGACGGGACGGAGCTTAAACACATAAGGAAGGCGGTAAGGATAACCAAAACGGCGATGCGAGAGATACCCAAGTATTTCAAGGAAGGCATGACTGAGCTGGAGCTCATGGCGCGCTTCGATTTCATACAATTGTCCCTTGGTGCGAACGAGTCTGCGGAGTACAACATCGTGGCTTTCGGGAAGAATACTGCTCTGCCGCACCACTTCTCTGGCAACACCAGGCTCAGGAAGGGCGACCTGATCATAATAGACGCTGGAGCGGTGGTGAACAACTACTATTCTGACATCAGCAGGACCTTCATCTTCGGGGCCAAGGGAAGCGCGAGGCAGAAAGAGATGCTGCAGACAGTGAGGGAGGCCCAGAAAAAGGCGATGGGAGTCGCCAAATCCGGCAGGAAATGGATCGACATGCACAATACGGCGGCCGCGTTCCTGGACAGCACCAGGGACGGCAGGTACAAGGGCGAGTTCATCCATGCCATCGGCCATTCGATAGGCCTTGAGATGCACGATAACCCCGCGTCCTATCTGAGCACCCGCAAATTAGAGCCAGGCATGGTCATAACTGTGGAGCCAGGGGTGTACGAGGTGGGATTCGGGGGAGTGAGGATAGAGGACGACATACTTATAACGAAGAACGGATACAAGATTCTCTAAGGGGAGTTCTGCTAGCTTGGTAGGCTACCACCCTCGGGCGGTGGTGACCTGGGTTCAAATCCCAGACTCCCCGTTATACGTATTTACTTGATCCCGAACTTCTCAAACTCCTTCTTTAAACGTGGTAGGCTAGTGAAAACAATGCCTTGTATCCCGAGTTTCTTTGCGGCCTCGACATTTGCAGCCACGTCGTCCACGAAAATACGTTCTTCAAGTGTCGCCTTGATTCTCTTCAGTAATTTCAAAAATGCTGCCTTTTCGGGTTTAGCTACGCCCTCTTCATAAGACTTGAAGACCGTTTCGAAGTGCTTGCCCACCTTCCGCATCATACTGTCCCTGTCCAAGTTTATGGTGTTAGTAAACAAATGCACCTTATACTTGTTTTAAGATGCCTGACGTATTTCAGCAGTTCCCAACTAATCCTATCCTTGTCTATTTTGTGGTATTCATTCCAAGCCTTGTATGCATTGTCTGCGTCTATTTCCTTACCCAGTCTCCTGCCTATGCGCCTGAGAAACTCCTTTGGCGTTTCCAGACCTCTAATGGGTTTGTATCTGTTTTCGTTCCAGAGCACAGGGGCATCGCCTTTCCTTATTCTAAATATCTTCACCAAGTCATCTGGTATGTTGCTGCCTGTACCTTTCAAGCGAATAAGCACTCCCCCGAAATCGAAGATTATGTGCTTGTAAACGGAATCACGCTCCAATCCCTATAGTGCAGCAGGTTTCTTTATGAATGGGGGTTGCCAAGCGGCAAACAATTGGCTTAATATCTTTAGTCCAGTCTTTTAAAAGACAGGGCCCACAGAGGGCATTTTGCTAAGTTCCGGTCACGTAGTACAGCTTCTGCTCGTATTCCTCAGCCACATGGATCAGGCCGTCAGAGGCGGCGCTGTCGTAAGGCGCTGCCACGAGCTCCAGGTTCGGGCAGTATTTGCCAGTGTCGTTTATGTATTGCCATTTCGGCGCGTAGCCTATTGTGGCATTTGGTATTATCACGTAGCTTCCATTTTCGAAATCGCTGCAGTTAGGTATTCCGTCGAGCATTATGGCGTTCAGGTGCTTGTTGTTGCCGAGGTATATGGGGAACTGCGAATAGTCCCCGGAAGGGTAGTATATCGTGGTATTCGTGTTTGCGTTGACGAACATGCTTGCTATGGCGTGCAGGCTGTAGTACTCCGCGTTGATGTAGCTTGACCAGGAAAGGTTCACAGGTATGGATGTCGCTATGAGGAATACGGCGACCGCCGCGGCGAAGACAGGTTTGGCGAGCTCGAAGGTGCGTCTCTGCCACGCTCCGCGCCTGGCAACCCTCCAACGCTCCTCCCAGCCGTCCGTGATGCGCGCGAGCGCCATGGCGATGATCACGGACGTGGGTATCGCGATGCTGGCGAAGTACCTTACATCCCTGAATATCAGTATCCACCTGAATGGCGCGAGGGTGAGGCCCTGCGGCGCGAACTGTATGAACGCGAAGCCTACAGTTAGCCATACGGCAGGGAAGTAGAGGCGCTTCTCGCGCCTGAAAATCAGGTACGCAATCCCGGCCACTACGGCATAGAAGTAGAAGCCCGCAGTGGTGCTCCTGTTTATCAGCTGGTTCGCTAGTGCTCCGAGGCTGAAGCGGCCGCTCTCCAGCATGCCCAGCGCACTCTGCACATTGCTGTATGCAAACATGTTTTCAGGATAGTAGTAGAGATAGTAGCTGAGGTCGTTGAGCGAATAGTTTGCGTATGCTACAGGGGCGCCTATTATCCCGTACGTTGTGCTTGTCATTGTCAGGTTGGCGTAGTACGCCTGGTTCAGCGTGATGATGGTCAGCGGGTTGCCCGATACCGCGCTACTTAGCGCGAGGATGGCAAAGGAGGCCACGGCCATTCCCGCAAACAGGTATGCGAGCAGGGAGCGCGTCATTCTCCTCCTTGCCACTTCGACGAGCATGAACAGCACCGCCGCAGCCGCGGCGTACAGCGCTATCGGCGTGGTGAGCGGCGATACGGCGAGCAGCGCGCCGGATGCCAGCATCCACTTCCTTGATTTCCTGTTGTATCCATAGAGCAGGAACAGGAGCGCGAGTGCCGTAAAGAACATCATGGCCTCATTTATCTCTATGCGGATCGCGCCGCTGACAGTGGGCGTGAAGAAACTGAGCAGAAGGGCCGATAAGAGGCCGCATTTCTCGTTGTACAGCTCCTTGCCCAGGAGAAACGCTATGAAGACGCTGCCCACGAACATCGCAACGTTCCATGCCGTGCTGCTGTATACTCCGAGCCCGAATAAGTAGAAGAATCCGGCTATGGGCAGGTACTCGAGTATCCTTCCTGAATCCAGGTTGTTGAAGTTGAACTGGCCGTGCAGTGCGCTTATCGCGAGCACAGCATACGCGTTATCCTCGCTCAGGTTTGTGGGTCCGCTGGCGAAAGCAAACGCATACGTAAGGTCGAAAGCGAGAATGAGCGCGAGGAGCGCGTACAGCAGGAGCCGCCTCTTTTCTTCCTTTCTTGTTCCATGTGCGTGTCGCATCCTCTCCTTCCTTATTCCGTGCCGCACTCTGTCTCTGCATGCAGCCATGCAAAGGTTGCTTTCCTTACTGCCCGGTGTCTTTTATTAATATCGCACTGGCTTTGTGTCTGTGTGCGGCCCAGAGCCTGCCTTCGTATGGCTCACGCGGGTTGGCATAGCTGTGCTGCTTGTTCGAGTCGGCATGTTCGCGGCGGGCCTGCTGCTCCGCTTCCAGTGGCTTATAGCAATAGTGGATTTCGTTGTGGCTGCAATAGGTGCTGTAGGTCGGCTCTTGCTCCGGAGCCGTATGTAAGCTATCTACTGTTTTGAATACACGAGGGTCACCACATCGCCTTCCAAAAGGATGTGATCCCTGCCGCATTTCTGGCCCTGGAACCTTGCGCTTTTCCCTGTGACCAGACCGTACCTCAGGTCCTTCGCCGCCTTGGAGTGGAGCCCCTTCGCGAGGTCCATGATGCTGCTTCCCTCCTTGAGCACGAACGGCCTCGAGTAGTCGGCCTCGCCGTCTTTCGGCCTGAGGTAAACCCTGACGAGCCCGAGGTTGGCGAATATCTCTTTTTTGAGTGCGTCGATGTTGGTTCCGTTCACCGCGCTTATGCACACTACTCCGGCTCCGAACCCCTTCTGCGCCTCCCTTCTCATCCTTTCGGCGTCCTGCTCCCTCAAAAGGTCCGTCTTGTTGAGCGCCACGATGCCCTTGGTGTAGACCGCGTTGTCTACAAGCAGCGCGATGAGGTCGTCGATGTCCATGCCGCTGTAGAATATCGCCTTCGCGTTGTAGATGCCTGTTTCGTGCAGCACCATCTCCACCTCCCGCTTGCTCGGTACCTTGTGGCCGCCCGACTCTACCACTATCCCGCCTGCTTTGCTCTCCTCAATCAGCACCCGCGGCTTCTCCTTGTTCACCTTTATGTCCAGGAGGGAGAGCTCCTCGATAAGCTTGCCCAGCTGCTCCGGGGCAGTGGCGTCTATGACGAAGAGCAGCAGGTCTGCAATCCTTATCACGCTGGCGATCTGCGTCCCTGCTCCTTTGCCTATGTGCGCGCCCTCTATCAGGCCGGGCACGTCGAGCACCTGTATCCTGGCGCCGCCGTACTCCAGCATGCCAGGGATCACGTCCAGCGTGGTGAATGCGTACTCGGCGACCTTGGATTCCGCCTGCGTGAGCTGCTTGAGCAGCGACGACTTGCCCGCGTTCGGGAAGCCGACGAGCACAACAGTGGCGTCGCCAGACTTCCTGACGCCAAAGCCCGTTCCGTGCCTGCTCTTCTTCTCGGCCAGGCTGCGCCTCAGCCTTGCCATCTTCGCCCTGAGTATGCCGAGGTACTTGTCAGTGGCCTTGTTGTACTTGGTCTTCGAGTACTGCTCCTGCAGCTCCTCGAGCTCCTGCTGCAGCCTCGCCTTGTCAGGCATGAGCATCTTCAGCTGCACATTAATTAAGCTGTATCGCCTGGCTCAGCCGCGTGCATATTTGTCTCTGCCGTGCGGCGCTATGGAGCCCACGCTGCCGGCCAGGGACGCGTACCTCTGCCTCCTCCTGTCCAGCCTGGCTATCCTGGCGCGGCGTTCGGCTATGTGCGAGGAGATGAGCTGCAGCTCCCTCTTCCTGAAGAACCTGAACAGGCCAGCGTTGCGCCTGCGCAGCTCGGCATCCAGCTCTGCCACTGCCGAGGCCTCCCTGGCAGCTGCGTTCTCGTACCTGGCGGTGCCTTTTGCCAGGTGCGCCATGAAGTAATCGAGCTGCGCCAGTATGCTCTCGGAGTTCTTGGTCACGAGCGCTGTTCCGGCGAGCATCAGCGCAGCGAACTCCTTGCCGAATCTTGACTTGTAGCCTGCGGCCAGGGCCTCCATCGCCTTGGTGTATACGAGCAGCTCGCCTCTTGACATGTGCTTCGCCCTCGCCGCTATGCTCTGCATGCATAGTGTCTCGTAGCTGAGCGAGCCGAACTCCTTGAATATGTGGGCCGCGTGCTCGTTCAGCAGCTCTATGTTGCTGCCGCCCCTGCCCCCGAGCTCGGACTGCCACTGCTCCCTTATGACGCGCTTTATGGCGTTGGCCTCTATAGTGTCGAAGCCGCTGCTCTCGCTGTTGGCCTTCACGTTGCTCCTGTTTGCATCCACTCGGTCGCCTTCGATGCCGCTAAAGTCCTATGAATTTCTTTCCCCTTATGTCATCAAGCTTAAAAAACCCGATCCTCTCGAACTGCACGATCTCGTCCTCGGCCAGCCCGTCCACATACGCCTCCGCGTACGCATCGCGCTCCCGGATGCTGTCTTCGTTGAACTCCTCGCCTATCAGCAGCGGCCCTATCTCCACCAGCTTGCACCTGACTCCGCTCTTCGCGTCCACCCACTGGAACTTGGGCGCATCCAGCGCTTCGTTCCCTGTTGCCCTGGCCCTTATGCCGCCTTTGCCTGTCTCCGTGACCTCCGCGTTTACCAGGTCCTTCAGCCTGAACACCGAGCCCTTCCTGAGCGTCTGCGCGTCGCTCCCGCTTATCAGCAGCTCTCCTGATGTTTTGCACTCCCTAGAACCGAGCTCCCTTGATGGGTGCAGCCTGAGGCTTACAGAGCCATCATCCACGCCCTCCACGCTGAGGCCCACAGGCTCGGTGACGGCGAAGAGCCTCTTGGCCTCGCCGTCGATCAGCTGCCTGTTCTCGGCGAGCAGCATGTCCATGCTGACCCTGTGCTCGCTCTTGCTCATCCCGAACCTCAGCACGAAGCTCTTTATCGCCTCGGGCCTTATGCCCCTCCTCCTGAGCGCCGCGATTGTCACGAGCCTCGGATCGTCGTAGCCTGAGAGCCTGCCCTGCGCTATCAGCTCGTTCGTCTTCCGCTTGGACGTTATGTTGCCCTGTATCTCCAGCCGAGCCACGCTCCTTATCCTGGGCTTCCGCAGGCCCAGCAGCTCGAGTATCTTCATGTCGAGCTCGTCGCGCAGCTCGTACTCCTTGGACCTTATGGCGTCTGTTATTCCCTCCAGCGAGTCCACGATCGGCGTGTTGAAGTCGTAAGTGGGCCACGCCGCATACCTGTCGCCCTGCCTGTAGTGCCTGTGCTTAACGATGCGGAGCAGCACAGGGTCCCGCAGCGTAGTGTTGCTGGCCTGCATGTCGAGCTTTAGCCTGAGCACAGCCTCGCCGTCTTCGAAGCCCCTATTTATCATCTTCTCCAGCAGCCCTTCGTTATCCTCGCGCGCCCTGTCCCTGTGCTCGCAGGCCTTTCCCTCGAACCTGAGCTTCTTTATGAGCTCGCCTTCGCAGGTGCATACGTACGCGTTGCCGGACCTTACAAGCTCCCTGGCGTAACCGTACAGCGCTTCGATGTGGTCGCTGGCGTAGTACTCCCTGTCGAACCTTATGCCCAGCCATTCAAGGTCCTTCTTCAGCCCGTCCACGTATTCCTGCCTCTCCTTCTCAGGGTTAGTGTCGTCGAAGTAGAGCGCCAGCGTGCCCTTGTATATGTCCGCGAACTCGCGCTCCAGCCATGTGACCATGGCGTGGCCCACCTGCATGTAGCCGTTCGGCTCCGGTGGGAAGCGCGTGGCGAACCTGCCAACTACGGCGCCTTCGAGCTCCATTCTTGGCTTAGCGCCTTTCTCCGCCTTCTCCCTGTCCTTTTGCCTGAACTCGTCCGCGTACCGGCCGAACTCGCGCTCCAGCTCCTCCTGGCCCATCCCGTTCACGCGCTCTACAGCCTCGTCGACCTCGCCGATGACGGCCCGCACGTCCTTCCTGAGCTCCGGATACGCCGCGAGCACCTTGCTCAGCACCGACTTCGCATCCGCCTTCCCGTAATCCATGGCGTTCTTGACCGCGAACTTGATGGCCACCTTGCGCGCGTCATCGTGCATCTAAGCACCTGTGCTCGGTTTGAGCGTCAGGGAGCCGTATATGGTGTAGTTGCTGGTCAGCAGCATGTAAGCGTAGACGCTGACTGTGTTGCCCGTCATGCTGCCGAGCGTCGCTGGCATGAACTCGTGCCTGAGGCTGCTGGGCACCTCCACGCTTACTCCGCCCTGGCCCCCGGTGACCACCACCTTGAGGGTGGCGGGCAGCAGTATGTCGGCTGTTGTGGTGAAGCGCGTGCAGTTGGCGCCCGGTCCCAGGCCGCTGCTGAGCGCCCTGTAGAGCGCATAACTTCCCTCGCTGCCCGCCTCTATGAGCGTTATGGTTCCGTTCTCAGGCTGGAAGTCAGTGACGTTGCCGTTCCTAGTCATGTTGGCGAGCAGGCCGGTGAGCGTGTCCGACACCCGGGTCGCGTTGCTGCACAGGACGCTAGCCTGCAGCGTGCTGTTGTAGCCCGTGAGCTGCGCGGGCACGGGGCTCGGCGTCTGCGCGTAGGCGAGCTGGCCCTGGTTCACTGTAGTGGTGGCCCCGCTGCCTGGCGCATTGCTGCCGAACGCGGCGTAAGAGCTGAGGAATATGGCTGCCACGAAGATCATGCCTATCAGCTCTATCATTTTCTTGCGTTCCATGCAATGCCCTTTAATACCTTCAGTAACATACACTCTAAGCTAATAAGTAATTAATGGTGAGCATGTGGCTTTCAAGGACGGAGATTTCGTAAGGATAGACTACACCGCATGGCGCGGCGCAGACAGCAAGCTTGTCTACACCACAATGCGCAAGGTGGCGGAGGACAGCAAGGAGGTGGACAAGGACGCGGCCTATGCGCCGCAGACTGTGGTCATAGGCAAGGGCAACGTGATAAAGGGCATAGAGGAGGCGCTCAAGGGCATGTCAGTCAGCGAGTCGAAGAGGGTGGAGATAGAGCCTGAGGCCGCTTTCGGAGCGAAGAACCAGGAGCTTGTGAAGGTGATGCCGCTCAGCGATTTCAGGAAGAGGGACATAGATCCGTACCCCGGGATGCAGCTGGACCTCGACGGCGCAACCGCCACCATAAAGAGCGTCAATTCGGGCAGGGTCATAGTGGACGCTAACCACCCGCTCGCCGGCGAGAAGCTGGTGTGCGAGATAAAGGTGCTGGAGCAGGTGAGCGGCGATGACGCAAAGATCAAGGCGCTCGCCGGCAACTTCAGACTCGCGCCAGATTCGGTCTCGGTGGCGGACGGCACTGCGAAGGTGCTGTTCGGCCTCGCCGTGGAGAAGAATGCAGCTTATCTTGTCAGGAAGAGCGACTTCGTCGACGCTGTGCTCCGCTACATGGAGAGCATAAAGAGAGTCGACGTCGAGGAGCAGTACGAGAGGAAGCGCTGAGCCGTCAGTCGTTTATGTGCAGCGCATAGGAGCCGTTGACCTTCAGCCCGAGCTTCTTGGCTAGCTCCGACTTCTCGGCGTTCAGGATCACTATGTAGCCGCTCCACTTGCTGGTGAGGTTGCTCTTGCCGCACAGCGGGCACGTGTCGCCCTGGGATATTATGAGCCTGTCAGTCCTGCAAGCCTTCTCCGCCATGGCATCACTTCCTCTTCGCCTTCGCCCTTACCTGCTTCAGCTTGTCCTCCTTTATCCACTCGGGCTTCCCGAAGCCATCGGGCCTCATTGTGAGCGCTATCCTCGCGTCCTGTATCGTGTTCTTTATGCTTATCGTTGACACCTTCGCGTACACCATGTCGCCCTTCTTTATGCTCCGCTTGGTGTTCTTGGATACGAAGACGCCGGCCTTCCTGTCGTAAGTTATGAAATCGCTCGTTATCTGCGACAGGTGCACCAGCCCGTCTATGGGCCCGAGCCTTACGAAGAGGCCAAAGTCGGCGAGCTCCGACACCTCGCCAACCACCACCTCCTCCACCTCCAGCTTGAACGTCAGCACGTCGAAAGTGAGGTCGTGGTGCACGTTGGGGTCTGCGGGCAGTATGGAGCCGTCGCTTATGTCCCTGACGTTGTATACTGCCAGGACTATGCCCATGTCCTTGTCAAGCGTTCGCTCGTACTTGGCCCGCAGCATCTCCGCTGTCGCCTTGCCTATGTCCTGGCCTATGTACTTGGGCGGCACGCTGACAGAATCCTTTACAGTGTACGTGTAATACAACAATTCACCTAGGAATGACAGCATATATGGGCAACGTTACCTTAAAATCCCCTTTGGTGACACGCTGGCAACGCGCACCCCCAGCCCCTTCAGCTTTCCCTTGAGCGCCCTGTCGTTCGTGCACACCCAGCACTTCCTGCCCGCGCTCTCCCTTTCTATCCACGAGTCGACGTAGCCGTCGTCCCTCAGCACGTCCACCCTGTGCGCGCGCAGTATCCTGAGGCCTAGCCTGGCCGCCTTCCCCTTCTTCGATCCGGGGCCGGCGAGGCGCTCGAGCTCGTTGATGACACCGCGCGACACCATGATGGCGGTACCCGGCATCTGCTCCAGTATGGCGGCGAACACGTCGATGCCGTTGCCTGCCGCGAACACGATCGAGCTCGTGTCGACTATTATGGCGTCCATGAATATCGTTTATATGCTTTGGCTGTCTAGCAGTCTTACAATGACAGATATAATAACGGCTATCAACACCTGGGCGTTCCAGGCCGTCGGCGCTGTGTCAAGCCAGCCCCTGAATTCGGTGCTGGGCCCTCTTGCGGCAAGCTTCCTGGTGGTGCTCCCGCTCGTTGCCGTATGGCTCTACTACAAGAAGGACAGGAACGTCTTCTCGTTCGCTGTGGCCGTGGTAGTGTTGTACATCATAGGCGACATAATAAAGAACATAGTCATGGAGCCCAGGCCCTGCTCGCTGCCGCAGCTCAGCTGGATAAATCACGTTGGCTGCGAAGCCGGTTTCTCCTTCCCCTCCAACCATGCTATGACGCTCACTGGCCCGATACTGTTCGTGAAGGGCTACAGGTACCTGAGGTGGCTCTACTTCGTGTGGCTTGCGCTGATACTCTTCGGCAGGGTTTACCTGGGCCAGCACTACCTCACCGATGTGATAGGCGGCATAGTGCTCAGCCTTGTCTTCGGATATGCGCTGTACAGGTACAGGGAACGCATAAATGCGCTATGCATGCGGATTCTCTCCCGCCTGCCCTTGCTTTCGAGGCTTGCGCAGAGGCTTAGTGCGTGATTCCATGCCGCTCGACATGTACGCCGAGGAGCTGTTGCGCAACTACGAGCACCCGGGCAACAAGCGCGCGATCCAGGACGCGAGCATCAGCGTGGACGAGCAGAACATCTCGTGCGGGGACTCGATAAAGGTGTACCTGAAGCTGGACAACGGGAAGATAACCGACGCCAGTTTCGAGGGCAGCGGCTGCGTAATATCGATGGGTTCGGCAAACATGCTGCTGGAGGAGCTGAAGGGGAAGACGCTGGGGCAGCTCGAGCGCATGGGCTACAAGGACCTGCTCGCCATAATAGGCATAGACCCGGGCCCGGTCCGCATGCACTGCGCCACGCTGGCGCTGAGGGCGGCTAAGAAGGCAGCGTTCGCCTACGAGAAGAAGCCTGTGGACACCGCCACTAAGGAGTTGTGACGTTTGCCTCGGGAGGCTGGGCCCGCCACACGTGTGGAGTTGCAGCTTCACATGCAAGCGTTCAGTGTAAGTCGCCCAATGTTATTTCGATTCGCTTGCTGCGCTTGCCCTTGTTCTCGAAGCTCTTGAGCGATATGGCGCCTATCTCGCGCGTGTTGGCCACGTGCAGGCCGCCGTCCGATTGGAGGTCCACGCCCTCTATCTCCACTATGCGCACCTCCGGCATACTCATTATCAGCTCCCTGCCTGGTTCCGTCCTGGCGAGGTTCGGCATCGCGAGCGCCTCATCCCTGGTGATTATCCTTGAAGAGACAGGGTGCGCCTCCGCTGAGACGACATTGGCCCTGTCTATTATCTTCTGCGCCAGCTCCCTGTTCAGCGCATCCAGGCTGAAGTCTATGCGCGCCCTGTCTGGGAATATCGCGCCGCCTGTTATGCCGCCCGCCCCGTAGTCCTTCTCCACAATGCCATCAATCAGGTGCACCGTGGTGTGGTAGCGCATGAGCGAGTAGCGCCTCGCCCAGTCTATCGCCCCATGCACCTTATCGCCTTGCGAAAGCGCGGGCTCGCTATCCAGCCTGTGGAGGATTGTCTCGCCCTCCTTCCTTACCTCCACCACCTTGTAGCTCGCTCCGGCGCTGGAAATTGTGCCCGTGTCGTGCTGCACGCCGCCCCCGGTGGGATAGAACGCAGTGGCGTCAAGCTCCACCTCACTGCCCCTGACGCTCCTGACCTCTGCGTCGAATTCCTTGGAATATGCATCCTTCCAGTAAAGTTTCACAGACATATTTAATACTTGCATGCCGGGATATATAAGAGTTGTAGCCCCGTCGTATAGCGGCCAAGTACCGCGGGCTTTGGACCCGTGAACACCGGTTCGAATCCGGCCGGGGCTATCCTTAAAAACGTCAGGGCGGCCGGCGTTGAGCCCGGCTTCCGATGCGTTCGCAAAGCATTTTAAGCGGCGCTTG
Source organism: Microcaldota archaeon (assembly GCA_021792095.1). Taxonomy (GTDB): domain Archaea; phylum Micrarchaeota; class Micrarchaeia; order Micrarchaeales; family CABMGC01; genus JAJYVH01. The sequence goes on from JAJYVH010000001.1 coordinate 437,801, forward strand.
CATATGCCTATGGATACAATGGGGAAGAACGAGCTTAGCATAAAACCCAGCGTAGCTTTCCTTGCATTTCCAGTGCTCATAGCGCTGGCGCTGGCCTTCGTAGGCTACGCGCTGCTCCAGTCAGCGCCGCAGAGCGCCAACACCATAACAGTGACGGCCAGCGGTTCTGTGACGGCTGTGCCAGCTGAGGCCCAGCTCTCCATAGGCCTGAACAGCACAGGCGCGACGGCTGCCGAAGCGGTATCCAGGCTCAGCCTCGCGGCGAGCGCGCTGAACACGACCCTGCTGCCGCTGCTGAACGGCAACGTCAGCGACATACAGACGCAGTCGTACAGCGTTTTCGTTCCTCCCAGATGCTCGAATTCCAGCACCTACTACGGACAGGCGAACTGCATACAGGCTAACGCGCCCATATACTACGTGGCGCAGGAGTCCCTCAGCATCACGCTGCCCAACGTCAACAATGTCACCGCGGCTCTCTCCGGCGCGTCTCTGGTGAGCGGGGTCAGCATAAGCGGCGTATCTGCCAGGCTGTCAGCCCAGCAGCAGGCCGGAATGATGCAGCAGGCGCTCTCGATGGCCCTGGATAACGCCACATCCCAAGCCCAGGCCGTGGCAGATGGCGCGCAGGTGGAGGTGCAGAGCATAACAGTCCAGAACGGGTACATATTCTTCTCGCCCGCGTCGAGCCTTTCGGCCCTGACATCGAGCGCGCCTTCGAGCCAGACGTTCTTCCCGGGCACCGCCACCGTGGCCAAGAGCGTGTACGTTGTCTTCAAAGCGGAGCGCTGACTGCAAGTTATTAATTGCTGCCTGTGTAGGCTCTAATCTGCAGGGGCCGGTAGCATGCTCGCGTGGTACTATCTCATACTCGCCTCCTCGGTGCTCAACGGTCTCGCCACATTGGTCGAGAAGAGGGCGCTGAAGACGCATTACGCCACTGCTTTCTCTGCCGCGCTCACGCCGCTGGTGGCGCTGGTCTCGCTCCTGTTCATACCCCTGGCCAATTTCGACATGAGCTCGTGGCAGCTGCTGCTGATAATCGCCTGGAGCGCGCTCAACGCATACACCTACCTGCTCGCCGCCAGGGTCTTCAGGCACGGGGAGCTCTCCGCATCCTCGGCCGCCTTCGGGAGCCTGCCGACGCTTGTCGTGGTGGTGCTCGCGTTCGTGTTCCTGTCCGAGCAGCTGTCGGCGGTGCAGTATGTGGGCATAATAGGCATGATAGTGGCTACCTACATGCTCTTCTTCAGGGGAGCGGGGCGGAAAAGCGGCCACTATTTCGAGAGCGGCAGGTACAGGTACCTGGTGCTGTTTGCCGTGTTCGTGTCAGGCACAGCATCCGTACTCAACAAGTACGTGATAACCGGAGTCAACCCGTACGCCTTCCTGATAGTGTCCAGCGTATCCATGTCCGTGTTCTTCACAATCTTTATATCGCTTAGGTACAAGGGCATCGGGGAGATGGTCCAGACGTTCAGGTCATACAAGCTGCCCATCTCGCTGGGCGCCATCTTCACGGCAGGCTACAGGCTCACTTTCTACCTCGCCCTGATACTGGTTCCTGTGAGCCTGGCGCAGCCCCTGGGCAACACGTTCTATGTGATAATAACTGTGGCGATAGGAGGACTGGTGTTCGGGGAAGAGGACCTCGCGAGGAAACTAGTGCTCAGCGCGTTCCTGGTGTTCTTCGCGTACCTGCTGGTCCTCTAGCCCGCGGTCATCCCTGCAGCACTGCGCGCTCGCCTGCATGCAGTGTAATGTTGTACGCGCTCGGGACCTCGAGCACGTAGTGGCCGTAGTGGCATACGGGTGTTGTGCTGTACGGAGTGGCGTTGTACACGTATGCTATGGTGCCGTTGGCTATCCACGCCTGCTGCAGCCGCATGGGCGTGTTCTCCATCCAGAAGCACTGCAACGAGTCGTTGCTGAACACGAACAGCATGCCGATCGCTCCCATCCCTGAGATGTCGCCGTAGCTCGCGTTCATCAGGCCCCGCTGCCACGCGCTCTCGTTAAGCGCCAGCAGGACTGCGTGCTGCTGCGAAGCTATGTAGATAGTGCCTTTGGGCAGGGACCCAAGGTATGCGGTCTCCGTGGCGGGCGTGCGTACGAGGTATGGGTAGTATGCGAACATGGCCGCAACCGCGAAAACCAGCGCCGCCGCAATTGGCCAGTATGCGTATCTGCTTAGCCGCATGTCAGTACGACCTTGCGAAGTTGGCGATATACTTTGCGGCAGAGCCGCAAGCGATGCATCTCTTGCCCTTGACTGCATGCTGCGCGTCGAAAGGCATGTTGGTGATCTTGGCCCCGGTCTCCTCCTTGACCTTCGACTCGCACTCCTCGGAGCCGCACCAGCCCGCCTGCACGAAGCCCCCCTTCCCTTTTATCAGCCTCTTGGCCTCGTCGTAGCTGTCGACCCTGTGCGTGTTGTCGTCGAGCTGCTTCTTCGCCTTTGCGTAAAGCGCCTTTTGTATCCCCTCGAGCAGCTCGCCTATCCTCTTCTCGGCCTTCGAGAGCTCCACGCTCTCCTTGGCGCCTGTGTCCCTCCTCGCAAGCACCGCCTTGCCCTCCTTTATGTCGCGCTCGCCTATCTCTATCCTTACTGGCGTGCCGTTCATCTCCCACTCGTTGAACTTCCAGCCCGGCGAGTACGTCTCCCGGCCGTCGAGGTAGACCCTGGCCGTCTTCGCGACCCTGGCCTCAAGCTCCTTCGCGTGCCTGATCACTAGCTCCTTGTTGCCGTCGTTGTATATGGGCACTATCACTGCCTGCACTCGCGCGAGCGCGGGCGGAAGCACAAGGCCCTTGTCGTCGCCGTGCACGGCGAGCATCGCCCCCAGCTCTCGCGTGGAGATGGCGAACGTATTCTGGTAAGCATACTCCTTCTTGCCCTCCTTGTTGATGAACGTTATGTCGAACGCCTTCGCGAACCTCTGGCCGTCCACGTGGAAATCCGGGCCCTGTATCGCCCAGCCGTCCGGCATCAGGTGCTCTATGCTGTAGCTCGCCTCCGCGCCCGCGAACTTCTCGGAATCGGTCTTCTTCCCCACAACGCCTGGCAGCGCCAGAACGTCCTCGAGGACCCTGCTGTATATGCCCAGCACCAGGTCGCGCTCCGCCTCCTCCTCATCCCTTGTGGCGAACACGGTGTGCCCCTCGTTCCACAGGAACTCCCTGCTCCTCAGCAGCGGGGTAGGGTGCTTGAACTCCCACCTTAGCACGCTGTTCCACTGGTTGTAGCGCATAGGCAGGTCGCGCCACGAGCGTATCCACTTGGCGTAGCGCTCGTACATGACAGTCTCGGACGTTGGCCTGATAGCGAGCCTCTCTTCGAGCTTGCTGTTGCCTGTGTGCGTGACCCATGCGACCTCAGGGCTGAAGCCCTTGACGTGCTCCTTCTCCTTGTCGAGCAGGTGCTCGGGTATCAGCATCGGGAAGTAGACGTTCTGTATGCCTGCCTGCCCGAACAGCGAGTCCGTCGCCTTCTGCACCTGCTCCCACGCGAAGTAGGCGTTGGGCCTGAAGGCGATGCAGCCGGACACGCTAGTGTAGTCCACGAAGTCGGTGCGCTCTATCACTTGCGTGTACCACTCGGAGAAGCTGCTCTCCTTCTTGGCGCTGAGCCCCTTCTTCTCCTCCCTCTCCGCTTTGTCGTTTGCCATGCTAATGTCTTTACTCTGCAGGCTAACTTTTTATACCACACGCCCTTACGGCCGGAACCAAATGCGGCTATGGCACATATGTAGCGTACATCGCCAGGTGCCCGGACACGGCACTTATGCTTATCAGGCCCGCGACTATGACCGCGCCTATGAGCGCAAGCGCGAAGAGCGCGAGCACGACGCTCCAGCCCGTCCCGAGCCTATTGCGGCCAGGGAGCCTGTCAATCAGGTAGGTTATGGGCCACGCTAGCACTGCCGCTATCCCGAAGAACGAATACAGGCCGAGCAGCGCAATGGGCGAGCTGCTCATCCCGAGATTGTAGCCGTTCAGCCCGTATACAAGCGTCATTATCCCGGCCAGCAGGCTCCAGAAGCCCAAGTACTCGAGCTTTATCCTGTACCTGACGCCTATCGCGAAAGCGACCAGGAGCAGGCCGAGCGCAACGTAAGGGTCGTAGAACAGTATGTTGTAGCTGCCCGTTATCGGCCACGTGAGCATGTTCCAGAGCCCGCTTACCGTTATGAACGAGCCCAGCACGCCGAGAGGCAACGCGATGCCGTTGAGAAGCTCCTGCAGGTTCTTTTGCTTGCTTCTCACAGCAATGCACACCTTCGCTAGGAAGTAGAGCAGCAGCAGCCCCGCGAATGTTATGCTGAACAGGGACAGAGCCAGACCGTTTATCACCGCCATTCCATTCACCGAACACACCTTGCAGGTAATTAATTAAAAGCAATGCGAAAGTACAGGCTAGTTCGGTAAAACCCTAGAACCTTGTTATCTTCCCAAGCTCCCTTTCCAGTTCCTCGATGCCCCTGAAGAGTATAGCGTGTATGCCCACTTCCTCAGCGCCCACTACGTTGTCCTTCTGGTTGTCCACAAAGACGACCTCGCTGGCCTTCGTGCGCATCCTGGCGAGCGCGTAATTGTATACCGCGTTGTACGGTTTCTGCATGCCTATGGCGAACGACGCGAACCTGTAGTCGAACAACCCTAGGTATGGACGGAAGAGCTTCATCGTGTACTCGTACTTCGACCTGTCTATGTTCGAAAGGTACGCGGTGGCGTAGCGCCTGTGCAGCCGCCTGACGAGTGCGAACACAGGCTTGTTCAGCTTCGCGTGCTTCCTGTAGAGCTCGAACCATTTAACCTGGCTCTGCCTGATGCCGAGTCTCTCGGCCAGCCTTGTCTCCAGCTCGTCCTTTGTTATCATGCCCATGTTTCCGAGCGACACCTCCCTGCCGTTGATTATGCCCTTCACCTTGCCGAACGGCATCCCGCTCAGCCTTGAGAGGTAGTTGCAGTAGTACTCGTTGTGGAAGTCATACATGAGCACGCCGCCTATGTCGAACATTATGCACTTTATCACGGGTAGCGCCCCTTTTTCACGTAGCACGAGTAGAAGAAGAACAGGAGCAGCGATGCCGGGTCCCGCAGCTCGTGGCGCGCCATCATGCCGCGCACAGCGCTGGGGCTCGCCTCCTTAACTGTAAGCACCTCGTCCGGATCCATTCCTTGGCGTCCTTTCCTTAGCTTCGTGGCATAGAAGAAATGCCATCTCTGCCGGCCCCAGCCCGGAGAGCCGAAAATGGTGGCCAGGTGCCTGAGCTCCCCGGCGACGTAGCCCGTTTCCTCCTCAAGCTCCCTGACTGCAGCGTGCATTGGTTTTTCGTTGTCGTTTATGTATCCGGAAACGAATTCAGTCAGGTACTTCCTGATCCTCGGCCTGTAGTGCCGTTCCGTGAGCAGCTTGCCGTTCGGCAGCCGCGCCACAACGAAGACTGTATCTGATTTTACCTCTGAAAGGAGCGTCTTCTTCCTGCCCCGCATGTCGAGCGTCTCCTCCAGAATCTTGAGATGCCTGCCGCTGAAGACTACTTTCGCCATAGTGGCTTTTACCTGCTCGGTATTTTAAGGTTAGTGCGCCATCGTCTATGCGAGGGGTTGTGGCGTAACCTGGCAGCGCGGCAGGCTCCAGATGTTTGGAAGGAATTGAGCCGTTTGGCGATGATTAGTGTTTGGAGCGGATCCAAAGTGATCGGGCGTAACCTGCATGTCGGGGTTCAAATCCCCGCAACCCCAGATTGGTTTTGGCCCTATGGCGGTGCCTGCGCGGCATCGCGCGTAATGGGGTGGGCAGCGGGCGACGAGGTCAGGCAAGGAGCAGGTATGCTGCGGTTATAGACAGGCTGAGGGCAAGTAGGAGCAAAGCGTCTCTTGATTCGCTGTATGTCGTGGGCCGCAATGCGCGTGAAGACAGAGCTGCCCCCACGAGCGCGGATGCAACTATGATCGCTCCAGCGTTTGCTACGCTAAGCGCCCTGCATAACAGCGCGACGCAAGACGCGATTGCAGTAGCTGCGGTGAGCACTGCAGCTGCTTTGCTCTGTATCCAACTTATCTTGTAAAGCCTGCGGGTGTCTTGCATCATAGGACCAACCTCACCAGCACGGCAGCAAAAAACAGTATTGCGAATCCCAGCGACTGAGCCACAAGCGCCTTGTTTTTTCTGGATGCGAGAGTGCCGAGTATTGCCGCACTCAGCAGGACGCTAGATACGGACCCGCTCGCCTTCATAGCATAATATGCAAAAACTGCAGCTAGGTCTGCCATCATACACAAAACACCTCGAGCCTGTAGTCTGCAAGGTACGACAGCGCAATCGCCGAGCTGCGGCTGAAAGAGAGGGTGCAGGATGCAGTGCTGCGCACGTCTGTGACAAACAAGGCTAGCTTGCCCGCATCGTCATTCGTGCATTTCATGCTGCCAAACCGCGCAATGTCCACGAAGCCCAGTCGCTCGTATGCCACGCGCTCCACTTTCCGCAGCGGCATGCCCATTTCAAGCATGCCGTTTTGCATGAGCCTGTCGTAAGCTTTCCTGAGGAAGACACGCCTCCGCATGTCCTCGAAGGGTCCGGCGTAGCCTTTCCACACCCGCATGCCCTTCGCACCAGCTGGCTGCGCGCACAACACGGGCAGCCTTTTATCGAAGACGCGTTCGTCTTGCGTCCCGTCCCCTTCGCCTGTTTCCGCGCCTGCTTCCGATAGATAGAGCGCTATCTTTTCCCTTCCGATGTTGATGTTGCTCGCCAGGAGGAAGAAGATGCCACCTATCGCTATGGGCGCAAGCTGGAGCAGATACCACAGGTCTACGCTTGCCAAGATTTCACCAGGCTGAAAGCACCATCGCCATAGTTTGCTACCTTGTATCCTGCATCTCCGGCTGTTGCCAACGCGTCTGTTATGTCAGACTCCTCGATTCCCAGCTCCGATGCGATACCCTTTGCATCTATCCTGCTTCTTCCCGAAATGGCGATAGTCTTCAGGATAGTCTTGTGTAGTTTTGATGCAAGCTCAACATTCTCTTTCTTGGTGTCCCTGTTTTCTGATATGAGTCTGACAAGCCTCTTGGCAAGCACGATGCTCGCAGCGCGTATGTTTTGCGCCTTTGTCTCTGGCTTCAGGGAACTTAGCTGCTCTCCCGCCAGCGCAAGCACAAGGTAGGGATAGAGGGTGTGCAGCCCAACGTCGTAGCAGCACGAAGTGAGCTGCAACAGCGCTACGAGCCTTAGCAGCGCTTCGCGAATGAAGAGCATGGGAGTTTTTCTGGAATATATGCAGAGCGCTATCTTATCGGTTCCGAATTCGACGCTGTAATGGTGTTCGTCATCATCGGGCACTATCTCGTAGGCAAGGACCGTGCCTTCCCTGACTAGCCGCAGGCCATGGTATGCCTGCAGCTCCCTTTTTATCGCCGAGGCACTTCCCTTCAGCTCTGCGCTCACCTCTATCCTGCTGAAGAGCATGCCCTGCCTGCCTTCGGCGCGCCTAAGTGCCATTCGCATCCGCCCGTGCAATAAGCGCAACGGCGAAAGCGGCGGCGATGTCCCCTTCGTCCACCGCGAGCTCACGCATCGCCGCAAGCACCGCATCCCCGCTGCTGTGCTTTAGCAGCAGCGAGACTAGCGCTGCGAGCTCTATGCGGCCTGCGCCGCTGTTCAGCGCCAGCGCATCCCTGAGCGCCTCAGCTCCGCAGTTCTCCCTTATGCAGTTCTCGAATTTCCGCCTCCCTATCTCTAGCATCATCGAGCCACCTGAAACAACACGAACAACGTCCTCCACCTCTATCCCGTGCACCTTCTCTATCATGCATACGCTCCTCCTGCCGGTGGCAAGCACCTGCACTGCCATGCAGCTGCCTACCGCAAGGTCCTGTATGGCTGCTACGTGCCTTTCCGCGAGCCCGTAATTGACCGCCAGCCTGTCCAGGCCCCGCCTGTTCTGGAGCCTGAACAGGAACACAGTGGCGGCGTTGGAGAGCATCGCAAGATCTATGTCCTCCAGGAGCTGCGAGGAGAACACTAGCCCGTAGCCGTATTTCCTGCCCTCGCGTAGCAGCGTCTCCAGCGAAGCGCTGCCCCTAAGGAGCTTCCAGGCCTCGTCCAGGAGCAGGAAGACGCGCCCGCCAGTGTTGGAGGCCCGCATGCGCTCCACCACAGTGCCCATTATGCTCTCCGCAGTCCTCACCTTGTCCTGTTCTGATGTGATGCCTTTCATGCCAAAATAGAGCATGCCGTCTTTCCTTTCATCCATGAGTTCGTCTATGTTTTCCGGGTCGCTGCTCTCTTCTCCGGCGAACGAGGCGAACGCCGCGTACTCGCCAGTGAAATCAAGCACGAGCAGGGTGGCATCGCCTGCGGCCCAGAGCTTCAGCATGAGGTTGCGCATCAGGTACGTCTTGCCGCTGCCTGTCACGCCGCATATGAATATGTGCGGGTTCATGAGCAGGCCGAAGTCAATGAAATAAGGCGAATTGTGCATAGCGCCAACAAAAATGCAGCTCCGCGAGCGCGCCTCAATCTCTTCGGCGTGCTGGGACAGGGTATCTGGAAACTGAATCATGTCGACCGCGTGCTCCACGCTGCCTATGCGCCCGTTTGGAATCATTCAGACACCGTTGGTCATTACCTCGTCGAACAGCCGCTCCCCTTTCAGTGTCTCGCACTCGAACCCGAGGGCTGACGAGAAGGCGCTGGAGAGCTTCTCCGCGTTCGATGCCGATGTACGTGCGGCCTCGAAGCTGCTGCCTGCGGTGCAGAACGTCTTGAGCTTCAGTCTCATGGCCAGCATCTTCTGGCCGCGTATTCCGCGTATCTCGCTTTCTATAACACCAAGCTCGCGCCTGAGCACGTTCATCCTGTCGTACCTCTTCGCATCGCACCTCGAGATCTCTATCTCCTTCAGCCTTCTCTTCTCCTCCAGCCTGTCGAGGACCTTTCCCTGGTTTATGGCCTCCATCCCCAGGCTAAACTCGAACGGGAAGTCCGTGTTGCGCACAAGCGAACTCAGCAGCTCTCCGTTGCGTTCCGCGCCATTGCTTCTCACCGCTATGCACGAGACGGCGATGTACGCATTGCCGCTGGCCTTCACCATCGAGCGCAGGTCTTCGGACAGGCCATAGCCCATGCACACCTCTATTGCCTTGCCCTTCCGCAGCACCAGATTGTTGATTATGTGCCCCGAGTTCAGGTATGCCACTGAGCAGAGGAGCAGCAGCGCCTCCGCGGCAAGCAGGTAGGCGTTGCGCAGCAGGATTCCTGACACTAGGGTCGCTATGGCAGCGGCGTATACGGCATACGCGTAGCCCCTGTTTTGAAGCTCGATGTCAAGCATGCATTCGCCTATATGATGCTCGTCCTCCCCAGGAAGGTGTCCGAGCCAAGCACCGCTGACAGTTCCCTGACTGATATGCCCGTGAGCATAAGGCTGAACGCGGGCAGTATGAACGTAGCTAGTATGAAGTACGACATTATGCCGAAGAGGTAGTTGACTAGGTTCGACAGCTGCTTGGAGACAGCGCTGCCCACGCTCGCGAGCGCAGAGACTATGCTGCTGTTCCCAGAGCCCGTGCTCGCGTATGCGAGCAACGAGCCCTCCACGTTGTTGAAATCGAAGACAAACTGTGCGCTTCCGTTTCCAGCTTCGGCCGAGGCGTAGTAGCTAAGCAGCGTGGCGTTCATTACGTACGAGAGCGGCAGGATAAGGTACAGGCCGATCGTCAGCGCTATCAGGAACCCGCCGAGCTTGCGCACTGGATAAAAGGTCCTCAATACCAGGCCCAGCGGCAGCAGCAACGTCATGGAGCCCGCCGCCGCCACTGCGAGCACGGAAGCCTGCACCGTGACGCTCACCGCGGCTGCGCCAAGAACCTGCACGGTGCTCTGTATCTGCGATAGCAAGGGGCTGAGGAAAGTCTTGAAGATGCCTAGCACAGCGTAGGCGGCTATCAGGCCAGTGACCGCGACGGTGACTCCGCTCAGCACGGACGAATGGGATGCGCCAAGGTATTCGTACTGGCCCTGGCCCACAAGGTAGTCGTAGGCGAAGCATATGGCTGTGTTGCCAGCCATGAATCCGCTGCACGTCATCGTGGTGCCGTTGGCGAGCACCACCGAGTTGATGAATACTCCTATTATCCCGCCGCTCGCGAACAAGGCCACAAATCCGCCCACCAAAGCACCGTTTATCAGGGACTGCATGAGCTCGCTCCTTCCTATGTCTTTTAGCTTCCTGTCGTTCAGCGCGTATCCTGTCCCGAGAAGGATGCCGCCTACGGATATCATTATGCCGACAAGCAGCACAGCAACGCCGAAGCCATACGCTCCGAGCAGTCCCGTAGGCATGGCCTACACCGTGGCGTTGGTAAGGTTGCCCAGGAGGCCCGTGGATGCGAGCGCAAGCCCGTTGGAGGCGACGGAGAGCACTGCCACGATCACCGCCCCTATCAGCACGTCTATCGCAGTGCTATGGAAGTTTGCCCTCTTCGTTGCAGGGAACAGCTGCCCTATCGCGTAGAATATGCCCGCGACTATGAAGAGCACGGCGCTCAGTACGGGGCCTATGTGGGCCAGCAGGCTCTGCACGCCGTTGAGCGTGGTTATTATGCTTAACGACAGCGGGACGGCCTGCGCCTTGCCACCGAACAGCAGAGGCAGCCACGCTATCTTTGCGTATTTTTTGATCAGGGCCACAGTTTGTGTAATCATAGTATCATTCTTTTACTTAGATATATGTTGTTTACTTAAGTAAACATATAAAAAGGTTTCTGCCCCGTGCTTTTTGCCTGAATACGCGCCGCAGCGCCTGTGACGCGCCCGGGCCGGGGACTGGTGGAGGCGGTGCGCCGGACAGTTCCAGCGCTGGAAATGCGTTGTGGCGCTACCTCTCAGTGCCCTGCCGCCCTTGGGTGCCCCTAAGAAAAGCAATATATAGCTGCTCTGTGCATGCCTAACTTCACGAAGTGAGCGAGCATGAAGATTAGGCCCGGGCGTTGCGTAAGGAACCTGAATAGCCAAGCCTATGCCAGGTATTCGGTCAAGAAGCCCAAGAAGAACTACATACGGGCATTGCCTAGGACGAGCCTGCTCATATTCAACATGGGCGCCGACAAGCCCGAGTTCGACCTCACTATGAGGTTGGTCTCAAGGCAGGACGTGCAGCTCAGGAGCAACGCGCTCGAGGCTGCCAGGCAGTCCGCGAACAAGTTCCTGGAGCGCGAAGCACCGGAGTCGTACTACTTCCGTGTGGTCCCGTATCCGCACAACGTAATACGCGAGAAGAAGTTCGCCACTGGCGCAGGCGCCGACCGTATCTCCCAGGGGATGACGCTGGCGTTCGGCAAGCCCACAGCTGTTGCGGCCAGGGTGAGCGAGGGGCAGACTGTCATGGAGCTGCGGGTGGCATCGGGCAACAAAGTGATAGCCAGGGAGGCGATGAGGCGGGCTTCAACGAAGCTCTCCGGCACCTATTCTATATCCATGGAAATCAGGAAGGCCCAGGAAGCGGCAGTGCAGGCCTAGCCTGTTTTTGCTACTATTCGCTTCAGGGACCGTGTGGCCCTGTGTGGTCGTATGCGCATACTATTGCAATTTCCGGAGGGGCTCAAGCAGCATGCGCTAGAGCATGCGAAGAGGCTCGAGTCCGAGGGCAACGAGGTGTTCGTCTCTGCGTCGCCGAGCTTCGGCGCCTGCGACCTCGCGATAGACGAGGCCAGGAGGATAGGTGCAGACAAACTGGTGCACTTCGGCCACGCGGAGTTCCACCGCGTCGATTTCAACGTTGAGTATGTGCCCTACACGATGGACGTGAAGCTCGACGTGCTTGGGGGCTCGCTTCCGTACCTTGAGGCGTTCAAGAGCGTATGCCTGATGACAACAGTACAGCACGTCCACCAGCTTCCTGACATAGTGCGTTTCTACGAGCGCAATGGCAAGAGCGTGGTGCTCAACAGGCCCAACGGCTTCGCCAAGCAGGCAGGGCAGCTGCTGGGCTGCGATTCAGGCAACGTTACCGTCCTTGACAGGAGCGTGGATGCTTTTGTCTACTTCGGAGGCGGTATATTTCATCCGCTGGGCGCCCTACTGCAGACCACGAAGCCTTTCCTGGTGGTGGATCCATTCCTGAACAGCGTCAGGCGGATAGACGGGATGCGCGAGGAGTACAGGAAGAGTAGCAGGGGCAAGGTGCTTGCCTCGCTTGGGGCGAAGAGGTTCGGCATCCTGGTAAGCACCAAGAACGGCCAGTACAACATGCAGCTCGCCAGGCTCCTGAAGGGCAAGATAGAGGCATCGGGCCTGTCTTCTGCGATCCTCGTGTCAAACACGCTGGATTTCGAATCATTGGCCAACATGCTCGAGTTCGACGCCTTCGTCAATACTGCCTGCCCGAGGATAGCAATAGACGATACCGACAGGCTCAGGAAGCCGCTGCTCAGCGCCAACGAGCTGATGGAGGTGCTGAAGCTTAAGGAAGAAAGCAAGGGCTGATTCCACAGCTCATCGGCTGTCAAGCCGGCAAACTATGCGTCTCCGCTGCTTCTCGGTCCGTCCATTTTCCCACAACTAATGAGCTTCTTCTCCGCTCATAGCATCACATTCATAACAGTCATGACGCTTTGACAGTTACTGTGCCTATCTGCGTTATGAGGTTGCTTGCGCTGCTTGTGCTGTAGTAAGCCCAAATGGAGCCGGACACGGCTGTGCCTATAGTGGTTGGCAGCGCTGTCACCGCGCCAGTGCTGGATATGTAGTTGCCTGCAGTGAACGTTACGCTCTGGCCGCTTGATATGCCGCCGCTCACGCTCATGCCGTTTGTGCCGACGAAGTCAGCCGATGTGGGCGCCGAGCTTCCGTATCCCACGAAGAGCAGGTATGCCGAGGTCCAGCTGCTTCCTGTGGCTTGCCCTATCGTCGCAGTGAAGGAGCCTGAGTGCAGTACCGGGTTGGAGCACAGGTAGCCCGAAAGCGCTATGCAGCTGGTGCCGAGCAGGGCCCCGCTGCTGAACACGCCCAAGCTGAACAGCGCGCCGAGCACCACCGCTATTATGAGTATGGCCCAGCCGTAGGTCATGAGGTACTCCATTGCACTTTGAGCTTTTCTCGTCCTAACAGCATTCTTCATCCTTATCACTGTAATACCTTCAATATCAGCTATTTTAATCTTTGCAATTCGGCCTTTCCTGCGCCCGCAGCCAGCAGCTCGCCAGCCGCGCTCTCGAGCTGTATGCGCGCCGTGTCCTGCTTCCTCCTGAAATCAGGCACCACAGAGTTAGCGAAGCGGAAGTGCCTCGTGGAGTCGTAGATGCCCTTCATTAGCGCGTAGTACTCGTCCGCGAGCGCGTACTCCCTTGCCCTTATCGCATCTATAATTTCGCGCTTCAGCTCGCCCACAAGGTCCATCACGCCCAGCAGGTACGGCACCTCGCCGCTGCCCGACTCCGCCGGGGAGACGAGCCTGCGCTCCTTAAGCACAGTGTAGAATGCGATCGCCTCCACGTACTCCTGGTGCGCCTGCTGCGAGAAGTACTCCATGCCCTTCTCCCCCGCCTTGAGCCTCCTCTCGAGCCTGCGCATGCGCGCCAGCAGCGCCGCCGCCTCCGCCAGCCGCCTGGCGTGCATCAGCGTTATCGCCTTGCCCGCGAGCCTTATCAGCTCCCTGGAGAGCGAGAGCAACGCCTCCCTCCTGCGCTCCAGCTCCTCCAGCCTTCTCTCCACCTTTCCCATATCCGGAATGCCCTTCATGAAATCACTCAAACACCAGCGCGTCCCTTGCCGCTGTTCCTGAACGCCCAGAACATGTACTGCTGCGCGTAGCCCGCGTAGGGCCCCCAGCGCTTCTCAGCGAACTCGTGCAGCCTGCCTATGCTCTGCCTCCTGCCGCCGAAGTACGTGCGCTCCATCGCCCGCTGCACCCACGTGTCTATTGGGAAGGCGTTCAGCCTGCCGTAGCCGAAGAGCAGTATGCAGTCCGCCACCTTGTCCCCTATGCCGTCGAGCTCCATCAGCGCTTCCTTCGCGCCCTCGTAGCCCTTGCCGCCGAGGCCCCCGAGGTCCACGGAACCGCTGCACTCCTCGGCGAGCGCCTTTATGTACCTGGCCCTGAAGCCGGCCCCGTGAGCCATAAGGTCGCGCACGCCCGCCTTCGCCAGGGCCTCCGGCTCAGGGAACGACCTGAAGCTCAGCCTGACGCCGCCGGAGTCCAGCGCGTGCTCTTCGCCATACGCCGTGATAAGCCTCTTTACTATCCCCCTTATCCTCTTGACGTTGTTGAACTGCGAGATCACGAAGCAGAGCGCCGTTTCCCAGGGTCCGTTCTTGGTTATGCGCAGGCCCCTGTATCTTTTTGTAGCACGTCTCATGAACGCGTCTGTCTCTATAGCAGCGTATACGCTGCGCATGTCGTCTTCCAGCCTGAAGCGTGCGGCTATCTCCCTGTCCAGGCGCCTGCCGCCGATCGCGCCGTAGGCCGTGTACTCCAGCCTGCTGCCCGCCTGCCTCGCCTCCACCAGGCTGCCGCCGCAGGCGTACGTTACCCCATTGCCGTCGCCGCTCGGGTCGCCGAAGAATGCGAGCGGCTGCGCGCTCTGCACAGTGTGCGCAAGGTCGAAGTCCGAGACGATCAGGCTACGCATCTATACTCCCGGCCGGCTTCCGCTCCTGCTTCGTCGTGTTCCTGTCCCTGACTGTCACTGTATCGTCCTCCAGGGTCTGGTAGTCTATCGTTATGCAGTAAGGCACGCCTATCTCGTCAGCGCGCGCGTAGCGCTTGCCTATGCTGGCAGTTTCAGAGTAGTAGCACTCCACGCCCCTGTCCTGCAGCGCGCCGTATGCGCTCCTCGCCCTAGCGATCAGCTTCTCGTCCTTCTGCAGCGGGAACACTGCGTACCTGTAAGGCGCGATCCTTTCGCTGAGCTTCAGCCACGCCCAGCCCCTGCCGTCGTCGTCGACGACGCTGTTGTCGAGTATGGCGAAGACTGGCCTGTCCGCGCCCATTGTAGCCTCCACGACGTGCGGCACTATGCGCTTGCCGCTTGGGCTGAGCACGCTCAAATCCTTGCCCGATTCCTTCGCGTGCTGCGAAAGGTCCCAGTCGGTCCTGTACGCTGTGCCCGAGAGCTCTATGTAGCCGTAGGACGTGCTCATCTCCAGGTCGAGGTTGCCCTTTGAGTAGTGGGGCAGCTCCTCCTTCTCCAGCTCCCTGAACCTGTAGAGCTTTTCGTCCACGCCGAGGCGCCGCATGAGCGTTTCCTGGAGGTATATGAGCAGTGCGAAGTACCGGTTGGGTATCGTGCCTGCCTTGAGAAGGCTCGCCAGGCTTGCGTTCCGCTCCTCGCTGGCGTCCTTAGCCAGGAAGCTGATCTCCTCCCTGAGCACGCTCTCCATCCCGAACCCCAGCACCTCGTCCGGCTCGTCATCCGGGTCTATAAATATCTCCAGGTCCATCTGCGTGAGCTCGCGCAGCCTGACCAGCTGCTGCCTCGGGCTTATCTCGTTCCTGTAGGCCCTGCCTATCTGCGCGATGCCGGCCGGCAGTTTCAGCCCCTGGGTCTTGTACAGGTGTATGAAGTCCACGAATATGCTCTGCGCCGTCTCCGGCCTGAGGTACCCGGCGACGCCGCCCGCCGGGCCTATCTGCGTCCTGAACGTCATGTTGAACTTCTCCACCTTGCCGAGCTCCCCGCCGCACCTCTGGCACCTTATGCCCTCCTTCCTTATCGCCGCATCGAGCTGCACGGCGTCCATCCTCTTCACCTGCGCCGCCTCCTCGCCCATGTGCTTCTTCTCGTAGTGCTCCTCGAGGAGCTTGTCTGCCCTGAAGGGCGTCTTGCACGATTTGCACGAGACCATCGGGTCCGTGAACGCGTCCAGGTGTCCGCTGGCCCTGAGCACGGGCTCGGGCACTATGTTCGCAGTCTCTATCTCCAACGCCCCCGTCCTTTCCACGAAGAGCGAGCGCCATGCGTTCTCGAACTTCCTCTTTATCCTTGCGCCTACCGGCCCGTAGTTGTAGAAGCCGGCCACGCCGTCGTATATGCCAAAGGCCGGATAGTAGAGCGCCCTCCTTGCAGCTATGTCTCCAGCCTTGCTCTCTGCCTTCGCTGCCATGGAAAACAATCAGAATATGCAATGCAGCCATTAATGAATGTGACGTTACGGCGTCGTGTAACCGCTGGTCCACGAGCTCGTGTACACGACGTTGGTGGGCACGCCGTTGTTCTCGTTGCCGCTGTAGTCGTTGGCGTTGCAGTTGAGACGACAGTCATTTCAATTGGTATGGCCGATCGTATGCGCCTGCCAATCACATTCTTTACTTGGGGCCATCGTTACGCTCCAGGCATTATGCTCTAGATTATCTAAGGTATCTGAGAAAAAGCAAGCTCTATTCCTTCTTCTCGGCGAGTATGTATTTCCTGACTACCTTTATTACCTGCTCTATCGCCTTGCGTATGTCTGCCTCTGTCTTGGCGCCGGTGCAGATTATCTTGCCGTTCTTGAAGAGCAGCAGCGCCACCTTCGGCTCCTTTATCTTGTATATGGCGCCTGGGAACTGCTCCGGCTCGTAGTCCACTGAGTTGGAAGCCTTGGCTATCGCGTACAGGTCCAATTCCACCCCCAGGTCGGCGCTAGCCACTATGTTCTCTATCTTGAAATTAGGCTTAAGCTCTACCCTCTTGGCCATGCTGTTACCAGCTTCTATTCCTATGCTGGCATTTATAAACCTTAGTGGCTTAAATACTCTGTCCCGGCCTGTCGGCCGGCGCATTTTCGCATTGGCGATATCATGACTGAACGTTCGCACGGCCTATTCCAGGGCAGGACAAGGCACCTTGCAAGGCACCACAAGCCCAGCAGGCTCGGCATAGGCACAATGCTGAAGCGCTTCGGGGTGGGCGACAGGGTTGCTATAGTGCCGAAGGGCAACTTCAAGGACATACCCCATCCTAGGTACAGGGGAAGGGTGGGCACCGTCACGGAGAAGCGGGGCGGAGCCTACGTGGTGGAATTCATGGTCTCCTTAAAGACGAAGCGCACGCTTGTGGTAAACCAGCGCCACCTGGAAAAAGTCTAGTATCTCGGCTCCCTGGCGTAAGGCCTGGTGAGCATGTAGAACCTGCTCTCTCCCTTCAACTCCTCTACTACCCTGTCGGTGAGCAGCTTGACCGGGTCCTGCAGCAGGGGCACGCGTTCCGCTATGTCCCTGAAGCTCTCGAACCTCTTCGTCTCCCTCGCGTCCAGTATCGCCTTAAGGTGCTTCTTGCCCACGCCGGGAAGCAGCTCGAGGGAGTGCATGCGTATGTTCAGCGGCGAGGCGTTGTTGAACACGTCGACGAACCTCTGCTCGTCGCCCTTTATTATCTCGCCTATCGCTATGGGCAGCTCGTTCCTGGCCACCTGTGTGAGGTCGTTGTACGTTATCCTTGACTTTATGAGCGCGACCTTGTCCCTGTCGCCCTTGCCTATGTAGACGCGCTCCTTGATCCTTATGTCGGTCGTCTTGGGCACGACCTCGAGCAGCGTGAACTTGCCCTCGCCCAGCAGCTGCGCCACGGGCTCCGGCTTGGGCGAGAATGATTTGCCCGTGGGCATGTAGTCGAGCACAAGCGCGTACTCCTCCAAGCCCTCGTGCGTTTCCTGCATCATACCATCCCCCTGCCTGTTGTAGGCTCACTTGCCGGAGTGCGCCTGCACCACTCCCATTATCTTGCCTATCTCGTCCTCTTCGAAGCTCTTCTTCGTCTTGACGAGTATCTGCTTCAGCTGCGCCACGTCTATAGGCATTATGTCGCATATCTTTATCGCAACGGCCTCTCCCACCCCGTACTCTTCGAGCTCCTTCATCATCTTCCTTGCCTCTCCCGCGCTTAGCTTGTTGAACTTGCCCATGTGCTCGTAGGCGAGCTTCTGCTCGTAGCCAAGCTCACCCTCCTTCTTCCTGTCTTCTAGCACCTCCAGAGCCTCGGCCGATGTAACCGGCCTCTTCTGCTCCTGTCCTTTGCCTATCATTTCACTCGGCATTACTTCCCTTCAAAACCATATAAAGCTTTTGCACACATAGCTAAAACATGCCAGGAACAGACCCGGGCGACGTTTACGGCAGGCTGGTGGCCGAGGTGGGGAAGCGCATCGCCGGCCAGAGGAGCACGCTCGAGCTGATGATAATAGCGATGGTGGCCAACGGACATGCGCTCCTGGAGGGCGTGCCCGGCGTCGCGAAGACGACGATGACCAAATCTCTAGCGGAGGCGGTGCAGGCAGACTTCGGCAGGATACAGGGCACCCCGGACCTCGAGCCCAGGGACATCGTTGGCTACACCTACCTAGACGAGGGCAACAACGTGAAGATAAAGGAGGGCCCCATATTCACCAACATACTTCTCGTGGACGAGCTGAACAGGATGCAGCCGAGGACTATGAGCGCCCTGCTCGAGTCGCTGGGCGAGCTCCAGGTGACCCTCGGGGAGAGCACGCACGCGCTGCCCAAGCCGTTCATAGCGTTCGCCACGCAGAACCCGCTAAAGATAGAGGGCACCGAGCCGATACCGAAGGTGCTCGCGGACAGGTTCCTGATGAAGATAGACGTCGAATACCCGAGCATGGAGGAGGAGCAGGAGATGCTGCGCATCAAGGAGGCGGAGGCGCAGACCACAGTCAACAAGGTGATAGGCACGCAGGAGCTGATGCAGCTCCAGCGGATGGCCAAGGAGCAGGTGAAGATGCCTGACGAGATAGCCGGCTATGTCACCAGGGTGGTGGACGCGACCAGGAAGGACATGCACGCGATAATGGGCGCCAGCCCGAGGGCCGACATAGCCTTCATGCAGTGCGGCAAGGCCAGGGCGCTGCTTCAGGGCAGGAGCGAGGTGAGCAAGGACGACATAAGGTTCCTGGCAAGGCCTGTGCTGAGCCACCGAATAGCGGTGCGCTCCACCGGCGGCATAGGCGTTCACGGCATAATAGACGGCATACTCGCGACGCTGGGCTAGTTGCCACGATACGGTGCCAAACGGAAACGTTATAAAGCAGCGATTGAAGGGATTCAGCGATGGCGGTGTGATGCGCGCGACTGGCGAGAAAGCGATTCTTTTCATGGTTGTCCTGTTCTCTACGCTGGTCAGCGTAGGTGCGGTGCCTACAAGCTGCCTGTCAGGCGAATGCTCGACTTCCGTATCAACCTCCGTATCGTCCTCTACGCTGTCGAGCTCCAGCTCAACAACCACCATACTCTCGGGCAGCTCCAGTTCTGGAGGGGCGGCTGCGCCATTGACATCGCTCCTTAGCTCTGAGCTCTGCGGCATCGTTAGCTCCATACAGACCATAGTGGGCGTCCTTGCGCTGGCCCTGTTCCTTATAGGCGGTCTTATGTACGCCATAGCCCACTTCCTGCCCCCGAGCGTCGAATACAGGAAGAGCCTCATGGGCTGGGCCACGGCCATGATAACTGGCGGGGTGATAGGGCTGATTGTAGTGATAATAGCGCCAATGCTGGTAGGCATGTTCGCCGGGGCTGCGAGCACCGTGGGAGGCGGCGCGATAGGCGTAAGCTGCACGTAGCCCAGCTTCCGCGGCCAGAGCACCTGCCTATGCTGCCCTCCTACGGCTTTAGGCGCGTCTGCCTGCCAAGCACGCAGCATACGTGGCGGATTCGCAATTGCAGCCTGCGCCAAGGCCCGCCCTACTGCATCGGTAAGCAGCCTGTGTCTCCCGCCCGCAAAGCAGGCCGCCTAATGCGCAAAGTATTAAAATAGTGAGCATAATAGTATGGATAAGGTGGACATGATGCGTGCGATAAGCCCACGGCTCGTTCTTGCGTTGCTTACTGTGTCGTCACTGCTTGTGTTTGTTAGCGGGCAGAGCACACTTACTACGCTGCTCTCGTCTGAGCTCTGCGGCATAGTGGACTCGATAAGGGCGATAGTGGGCGTCCTTGCGCTCGCCCTGTTCCTGATCGGCGGAGTGATGTACGCCATAGCCCACTTCCTGCCCCCTAGCGTGGAGTTCAGGAAGAGCCTCACCGGCTGGTCCACGGCCATGATAACTGGCGGCATAATAGGCCTCATAGTGGTTATAATAGCCCCGTCCGTAGTGCAGATGTTCACGAACGCAGCTAACTCGTTGAGCACCACCAGCATAAACCTCTACACCTGCTGACACAGGAGCGCCGCTTTCGAAAGCATAGCCCTAGCCGCGTATAGCTTATTTATTGCTGTGCTGCATTCTCTTTCACACACCTGATTGTATGCGGCAAAGCGGCCTGCGCATTGGTTATTTTGAGTTTGCTGTAATCGCCATAGTGCTCGTCCTGTCCGTGTATGTTGCCGAGTTCCAAACCTTCTTTTCTAACGCCGTTTCGGCGCTGCTCCTGGCTGTTTTTGCATTCTTCTCTGTCTTTGTGTTCGTTCACGTGGTCTACTTCAGGGGAGCTGGCGCAAAGGCAGCCGCGCGCGCAAGGCTGGCGCAGCACCTGCTGCTGCTTTCATCGCTTGCATCCTTTCTGCTCATGTTTGTGTTTGCGGGTACGCATTTTTGGGGCACGGTCAACACCACGCTTTCGTTTGCTACTGTAATCGGGAGTCTCTTTGTGCTCTTCCTGCCCCTGTTCATGTTTGTCTTCCTGGGCGCCAGCATCCTGAGGACAGGGAAAGGCAGCGCTGGCGATGCATCTGTCCTCTTCCTTGTGGCGTTCCTGATACTCGTCCTTTACTTCTCTTCCGGCTTGCTGCTTAAGTACTACACTGTGAACGACGAGGAGTTCCTCCAGCTCCATGCCGTGACCCTGACGCTCGAGGGCGGCAACCCGTATGCTGTTTCTTTTTCAAACCTCCTTTTCACCAACGCAAGCACCATTGGCGTCTCGCTTACCAGCAATAACACGATAGTGGGGCGGATGGATTATCCTGCCCTCTATTTCCTCTCCTTCGTACCCTTCTACCTGATATCCAGCCCGACCCTGTACGACATGGGCCACGTGGACACCACCGTGGAGTCGACAGTGTTCCTGTTCATACTGCTGGCTGCGCTTGCATTTTCACTGAAGAGGGAAGAGCTGCTCAAGCCGAGACTGGTGCTCCTCGTGTTTGTGCTGCTCGCCGTGTTCATTACTGTGTCAATCACTACGTATCTGATGCTCGCGCTTCTCGTGCTTGCCTACACGAGGATTGGCAACAAGTACGTGTGGGTGCTGCTCGGCCTGTGCGCCTCCATACAGGAGGAGCTCTGGATGCCCGTGATCCTGTTGCTCATCTATTCTTTGAACAACTACGGCATTAGGAAGGGGCTCTACGACATTGCTGGCACGCTTGCAGTGTTCCTGATGATAAATGCATACTTCATAGCTGCGGGCCCCGCTGCCTATTTCGGCGCTGTCCTCACCCCACTCAACGGTTTCTACCTGCCGAGCGGCATAGGGGCGGTGGGCTCGGCGCTGATGAGCTACTACCCCGTACTGATGCAGACCTACACGCAGCTATTCGACATAGCGACTGTAGCGCTCTTGCTTCTCTTCGCATACGTGAACAGGAAGGAGCTCGTGGGCCTTTTCAGTCTCATACCGCTTGTTTTCATGGTGCACGTCCTGCCTTCATATTATGTGATGTTCATTTTCCTCATCTTCTTCTCCTTATTCGCGGAGGGTGCCGCAGGCAAGCGGAAAGGCACGCTCAGCGGCGCGCTTAAAAGGCACAGACTGGCCTTTGCGCTCGCGATGCTGGTCATAGTGCTTGCTGCAGCATACGCCGTGTATGCGTCCAATGCATCTTACTCTTCCAACTTCGACGTGCGCCTGGTCAACCAGACGCTTGTTGTGAATCAGACTAGTGAAACTTCTTACTACTCGGCTACGCTTCTCTGCCATAACATTGCAAACACAACAGTGTATGCGTATGCCTTGGTCTATTACGGCAAGGGCACGTATCTGCTCGGATTCATCAACAAGAGCATAGTGACAAGCCCCACCGAAGCGCCTTCGTGCGGTTCGTACGAATGCAAGGTTAACGTGAACAAGATAGCACTGCATGGCGACAGCGGCAGCTACAACCTGACCGCGACGCTGCCGTGGGCCAACGGGACCATGCCCGCAGATGGCGTCGTGATGGGCGTATACAACAACGAGTACGTGTACCTCGGCCCGCCGGTGTACGGTCGCGCAGGCACAGGATAGCCGCTGCCGCATCCGGAGCGCAGTCCGGGTGCAACGGTCATCTGCCTGTTTTCTTGTATATGTAGATGCCGCCTCCCTTGGCATACAGCGAGTAGTCGTGGCTGACGTAGCCGCTTACGTTGAACTGCGCGCCAGTCAGATCGCCGTAGTCCGAGCAGTCTTTGCAGAAAACAACGAACTCGGGGGTGGTGTTGAGCCAGTAGAAGGAGTAGAGCGTCTTGTTGAGTGGCAGGTACCACGAGTATCCCTCGTCAGGGGGCAGTTCCAAATAGTACATCCTGTAAAGGCGCAGGGCTGTGTCTGCGCCAGCCAGTACGGTGGCGTTTTGGGGCAGGACGGAAAGCACATCCGAAGCGTTCTGCCAGCTCGTATAGTTTGCGACAGCCTGGTGCTCAAGAGAGGCATATGTGTAGATCGCAGGCGAAAAGTAGAGCACAAACCCGACGAACATGGCAGTTATAACCAGTACGAGCGGTATGGATGCCTTTGCAAGGAAGCCCATGGCTCCGCGCGCTATGCCGCTTCCGGATCCGCGGCGCTTGTTGTTTAGCAGGAGCTCGAGCCCCATTATGGCCGCTACCACGGATCCCTCCGTAGCGTAAGTGAGGTTTTGGGTGTCCTGGAAGAGGAAGTTGGTGTTGTGCACTACAAACACTTCAGCCAGCCATGGCGATATGAGTATCAGCAGCGGTATGATTGCGATGAGCGGGTAGGGGCCGAACCACAGCAGCACAACGACGAGCAGCAGGATAGCGAACTGCACATACGTCGTGCCGAAGCTGCTGGTGGCGTTGGGTATGCTCCCTGCCTGCTGCTGCAGCTCGCCGAATATGTGGAGTATGCTCGGCGTATTTATGTACGAGCCCGACGCGTACGCAGCCAGCAGCGACTGCGACGCATATAGGTAAAACACAAGGAATGCAACGGTGATTGCGAAGGCGGCGGGGAGCATTTTCGCAGTGTTACGGGCCCATATCCTGCTGTCCCGCCCCGGTCTTTTCGAGTACAGCAGCCCGTATGCCGCTATGCCTATAAGCAGCGTCAGGCCCACTATGGCGTCAACATCGAAGACGCTGAGGAAAACGAAGTACGATAGCAGGAAATATCTGCTGCCCCTTATGAACAGGTAGAAGGAAAGCACGTAGAGGAACAGCATCGCCGCTTCCAGGTGGAACGCAAAGTAAGTGAGCCCTATTATGCCCGGGTTCAGAAGGAACGCGAACACGAGCGCTGCTGAGACCGATTCCTTGCCAGTGACAAACTTTGCGGCAAAGAAGACGAGCACAGCGGTGGCCGCTATGAACAGGTCCTGGACCACCACCAAGGTAAGCGGAGAGTTGAAAGCGAAGAAGATAGGAATCAGGAGCAGGTGGAACGGCGATATGTGCGTCATGAAGCTTAGGTACTCGAGCCCTGACACAGCGCCTGCGTGGTATATGTCTATGTTCAGCGCGCTTGCAGCGGTCCCAAGGTCTATGTACGACGTGCCGAATGTGCTGTACTGGTACACTGCGAAAGAAATCCAGAAAGCAAGATACGCCAATATGGATGCGGCAAGAAGCACGCGGTACCTGTTCAGACCCTGCTGCTCTTTCACCCTAACCCCTCGATGCAACTTAGGATATATGCGCTGGTAATTTAATCCTAGCGTGCGTTGTGCATACGTGCCGGCATGTCAACAATAGTCGAGGATGCGCTGGAGACATACAGGAGCAACATAAGGCTGGTCCTCCTGTTCTCCATACCTTTCGTGATAGCCTTCCTGATACCTCTGATAGCGCCGCTGCCAACCTACATATCAGGGGGCGGCATATTCCTTAGGAGCGCCAGCATATTCCTGAACCTCAACGTGCTCAGCCTCGCGGTGATAGTGGTATCCGTTTTCATCTCGCTGCTGTTCCTGAGCTTCGCCTACGTGGCCATATCGCTCATAGTGAAGGCGAAGCGCACGCTCTCCAGGACGGCTGCAGGAGTGGCGCGCGAGCTCGAGAAATATACTGGCAGGGTGTTTGTGGTGCTGCTCCTCTACGCTTTCGTGCTCACACTGGTCGACGTGCTGAGCTACTTCGTCGGCCTGCAGGGGATAGCCACCCCGGTTGTGGGCTTCTTCCTCTTCGCGCTTGTATTCTACGCCCCGGCCTCCATAGTGATAAACAACAGCGGCGTTCTCGCGTCCATGAAGCAGAGCGCGCTGCTCGTCGCTAAGAGGCCGCAGTACTTCCTGCTGTGGATAGCGCTGCTTGTCCTCGTCGTGTCCATCCTGGACTTCCTGCTGATACACATAACAGGCACGCCTGTGTCCAGCTACCTGATGCTGGTCCTGAACTCGCTCTTCGTGGTGCCCTACTTCGTGATACTGCAGGCGGAGGCGTACATGAGGCGTTTCTCCATACTCGGGCGCTAGAACAACTCTTTAATAACTAGGCAGCGGAATAAGCTCGGGCGCCATGGAACTTAGGCAAGCTGTGTTGTCTGCACTTTCGCTGCTCTTTCTGGTAGCCGTTTCCACCGCGGCGGGCCCTACAGGCCCAGCTTCGCAGCTGATAACCGGCTGCGACACACTTACCCCATCGGCCGCGCTCGCCATACCCGGCGACATGATAAGCGTCGCGTTGCTGGCGCTGCTCGTGTCTTTCGACGTAGTGGCCCTTGGCTACATACTGTCCAAAGTCTTCGCCAGCCAGCGCATCGCGGGCTGGGTCAACGGCGAGTTCTGGGAGATGGCGAAGACGGCGATACTGATAGTGGGCATCTTCTCCGCGCTTGCGATCCTGGGCAACATAGCGCTGCTGATTGCGCCTTCGTCGCTAAACCTGCAGCAGTCCCAGTCTGGCAGCTACTCGTCCAGCCTCGTGGCTCTTGCCGTAGGGGCGTGCAGCTACCTCGGCACCGCTTCTGTCACCACGACCGAAAGCCCCTCGAGCGCGAGGTTCGGGTACCCTACCATAACAACGTCAACCTCGGTGTCCAACGCCTACGTCTACGATTCGTTCTCCTACCTTATATCGTTCAGCAACGGACTGGGCGCCCTGAAGAATTCGAGCATCGGGCTGTGGATACCCATACCGCCCCCGCCATTCTCTGCAGAGTCGCCCGTTGTGTTCACTTTCGGCTTCCACCTCAACCCCTACGAGAACAGGATGCTGGAGACCAACTTCAAGCTGGTGGGCCAGTATGCGTCCATGATAAACGACATGATGAACTACATAGCCGTGCCCACGCTCATGGCCATGGCCGTGCAGTACTACCTGCTGCCTCTAGTTTTCGTGCTGGGCCTGCTCGTCACTATACCGATAGGGCTCATACTGCGCGCGTTTCCCTTCGTGCGCGGCATAGGCGGCATGCTCGTGGCCCTGGGCATAGGCATGTCGCTCATATACCCGGCGCTGCTCGTGCTGCTCAACTATCCTGTGACGCAGGCGCTGCAGTCGAGCTCCCTGCCCACCCTCTCCGGCTCTGCGTGCACCGGCATATTCTGCAGCTTCCTCGGGGGCATCACCGGTTCTGCTAACGTGCTTTCCAGCATAGACACTGTCTTCCCTGCGCTCAACGGACTGCTGAGCTTCAGCACCTACCTGCTGCTGCAGTTCATGCTCTTCATACTCGACCTTGCGATAGCGTTCCCGCTCGTGGACAACATAGCCAGGATGCTGGGAGGCTCCATAAGGCTCCAGCTCGGAGGCAAGCTGAAGATGAGGTGATGCGACGCTAGACCCGGTACTGCTGCAGGCTGCCGCGCCGGCATGCGGCTTTGCGAGCATAGACCAGTACGGCTGGATAAGCATCAATGTGCTCGTCGTGCTGGCGAGCGTGATGATCGCGGCCGTAGTTTTCGTGTTCGCCAACTTCCTGCCCCCAGAGCGTATGCAGAGGCTCAGGGGCATATCCAGGTACGAGATGGTGGAGGCTATCGTGAGCATAGTGATAATAGGCGCGCTGCTCGGCTTCTCCTCCTTCGCGTGCAACGCAGGCGCGTCGCTGGTAGGCTCCAGCGGGTACACGTCGCTGTTCGGCGCCGACACGACGTACGTGAGCAACCTCCTGTTCCTGAACGGGGTGGGCATAGTTGAGAACGTTTACACGTCGTCGATAAGGCTCGTTATAGCGGCGAACATATTCAGCTATGTGGCCCCGCTGCTCGCCGACAAGTACCTGACTGCAAGCGCTGCTCTGACCAGCGCGTCGGGCAAGCAGTACGTAAGCATAAGCATGACGGTGAACCCTGCTTTCAACGACTACTTCTACAAGCTCTCAGGAGTGCTGACGGGCGCGATGTCGTCCCTCGTAATAATAGCGTACTCCATCCTGTTCCTGCTCTTCCTGCTTTTGCCGGTCATAAGCGCTGGCGCGCTCACACTGCTGGCTCCGCTGTCGCTCATAGTGCGTTCGCTCTCGTTCGCCGGCAAGAAGCTGCGCGAGGTGTCCAACCAGCTCCTGGCGATAGCCATAGGCTTCTACTTCGTGCTCCCCCTGATGCTGGCCCTCAACGCGTATGTGGGAGCCTGCCTGAACATAGGGCTGGGAGGCACTGCAGTCTCGTGCAGCTACCTGCCAAGCATCACGCACTATCTAACCGCGTATACGCTGCCCGTGGCGCCGGCGTCCCTGTTCACGTCGAGCAATCCGCTCGACCTGAGCTCCAACGCGATGGTCAGCAACTTCGTTGCAGGCTTCGGGGGCACGGGCATACTCGGTAGCTTCTACGGCCCCGCTTTCTCCAACGTGGGCACGTTCTTCAGCACCATACTGTACTATCCCGGCGTGGCGCAGGGGTATGCGTTCCAGATATCCGGCTACGTGTTCCTTGGAGTAGTGATGATAGCCCTTGATTTCGCTGTGACGCTTGGTTTTGTAGTAGGGATAGCCAAGGGGCTCAATGCGATGAGCGGCAACGAGCTCTTCGGGGCCGAGCCCATATTGTGATCTCCATGAAGCCTATCGCGCTCGCAATCGCCGTCGTGCTCCTCTCCGGCATAGCGGGCACCGCCGGCGCGGCCTCAGGCGCCACTTTCATGACGCCGTATTCGGGCTTCGAGTCGTGGCTGCCCATAGTGTTCCTGGGCATACTGATAAGCTTCATGATAGTCGCGCTGCACTACATGCTCGGGGCTGTGCTGCAGAACAACAGGGTGAAGGCAAGCGCCGTTGGCGAGCTGGGCCAGGTGATAGGGGCGGTGGTGATAGCTGTCATAGTGATTGGCATACTGTACTTCGTGGGCACAAGCGAGTTCTCATTCGTCTCATTCGTGTCCCCTGGCAGCGTCTACTCGCTCTGCGGGCAGATCGGCAATTCCAAGTTGGATTTCCTCTCCGGCGCCCCATCGAACACGATATGCGGCTACATCGATTCGCTGGATGCGGGCAGCACAGACATAACGGAAAGGCTGGACTACGGCCTGTTCGCGAGCTACGCCATACTCGCCAACCTAACAAACCAGGACGCGAACAACCTCAACTCCATATATATCTTCGAGGGCTGGATAGGTTTCCTCTACAAATTCACATCCGTTTTCGGGATCTGCTCCCCCGGGGAAACATGCTTCCCTCCATTCGTGCCCAGGACGATAAGCCTTACTGTATCGTACCAGCCGCTTGCCGGCTATCAGGCCCTGGAGAGCGTGGCCAGGCCGCTGGAGGCCGAGGCCAACCTGACCTTCTACCTGCTGTTCATGCAGATGGTCGTGATACTCATACTGCTCTTCGCGTGGCCCTACCTGCTGGCCGCCGGAATGGTGCTGAAGTCTACGTTCTTCGCTCGGCGGCTAGGCGGCCTGCTCATGGCCATGGCGCTCGCTGCCGTGCTAATCTTTCCACTCATGTACCTGCTGGAGTACTCGGCGTTCTCGAACCTCAACCTCGGCCCGATAGGCGCGACGAACCTGCCCAATGTGCCGGTGTACGAGCAGCTCCCCGGGACCAGCGGCAACGTCATCATATACGGGTCGACCTCCACAGGCGGCTACGTGCCGTCGTACCTGGCGCCTTCTTCCAGCTGCCCCAGCGTCAGCGGGGGCATAAAGAATCCGCAGGAGCTGGGGCCAAGCTACGTCTATGAGTCGGAGTGCGGCAACGCAAACACAGCGAGCAAGGGCTGCACGTACAGCAGCATCTCGGGGGCTGCCTCGGTCTCGCCGCTCTGCCCGCAGGTCGTGTTCCAGGCTTCGCCGTCCTCGGCCCCACAGTCCTGCACGGTAGGCGAGGCGGGCTGCACATTCAGCGGATACGTGCCCTATACGCAGTCCCCAGGCGCAGGCTGTGCGCCAGGCGACTATGTATACGAGACATCGTGCGGCACCCCCACGATCCAGGGCTCTACGGTGCCAAGCGGCGTTGCGCTGTGTTCGGCTACACCGCCGACCGACGAGCTCTGCGTATCGCCGCTGAGCTCGAACATCAACTTCTTCGTGCTGCCGAACCTGGACCAGGCGCTTACCTACTACTCGTGCGAGCCCACGCCCCTGATGGGATACGAGGCCGCCTTCGCGGTCTACTACCTGATCCCCGGATTCGGGATAGTAACTGGGCTGCTGAGCGGCGCGTTCGGCTTCGTGGGCCAGCTGCCCGTGACTCCGCTCAGTTTCGGCGGCGCCGGAGCGTGCAATCCGAGCAACGCCATACACTCTGTGCTCATGCTCACCAACGTATACGGCATAGTGTTCGTGGGCGGGGTGCTGCTGCCCCTGCTCAACATACTTATAGCCCTGTCAGCTGTTTCTGGGTTCGCTGTGCTCTTCGGAGGTGACACGGACATACTTGGCCTCTCTAGGTTGATATGATGCGCGCCGCTATCGTGTTGTTGCTCCTTGCCTTCCTGCTTACCTCCGGCATGGCGAGCGCGGGGCCTTCGGTGGAGGGCAACATCTGCTCCTCACTCTTTAGCAGTTCCAGCCCCATGCCGCTGCACGGTGCAGCCGGCTACTTGGGCACAGTGGCCGGCATAGCCCTCCTGGTGGTGCTTGTGGTATTGATTGTGCTCGGCGTAGCCTACGCGGTAGGCTACGCCTTCGGAATAAACTCACTCCTCAATTTCGTAAAGACCGAATCGGTGGAGAGCTTTTTCAACATACTGCTGATTGCGCTTGTCGCGTTCGGCATAGGCTTCGCCGGGCCCGCCATGCAGTTCCTTGCCGGAATAGGCGGCATAGGCCTTGAGTCGGCAGGCGCCGCAGCGCCAAACATAGCCAGCGCCCAGGGACTCTACACGAGCCTTTGCACTCACTACGTTACCCACGGGATAGGGACGGTCATTGATAACGAGATAACGCTGAGCATAACCTACATATTCACCGAAGTGCTGCAATCTACTACTGTGCTGCTCATGCCGAACGGCTTCGGGTTCTCGTGGTCGCCATTCGCAGGCGCGACGATACAGCTCAACGTAATAAACACGCAGATGCAGGTGTACACCTTCTTCGCCGCTATCTTCGTGGCTATAGCTATACTGCTGGCGCTGATATACTTCCTCTTCCCTATTTTCCTGTACGCTGGCGTGCTCCTCAGGGCGTTCCCGTGGACCAGGGCTGCTGGAGGCTCGCTCATAGCGCTCTTCATCGCTTTCTACATAGTGTTCCCCGCGCTTCTCTACCCGTTCTCCACCTACCTCACCGTTGCAGTTAACGCCGCCTCCGGCTCGATACCGCCGCTGAGCTCCCTGTCGAGCCTCTCGCTGCCTGTCTCGGTGCTCGCGTCCTCGATCGACGGGGCCGCCGTCGCTGACGAGGTGATGGGCGTGGGCGGGTTCGCGCAGAACCTGGCTTACATGACGCTGCAGATAATAGGCATATTCATCGCATTCCTGGTATCCTTCGACCTGCTCGAGGGATTGGGAGACCTCCTCGGCTCGCCGTCGCTCAGCGCTGGCAAGCTATTCAGCAAGGTGATATGATGATGGGCGTACTACTCCAGGCAAGCGTATACAACTACATAATGTCGCCCTACCTGGTGTGGCTCCCGGTGGCGTCGGCAGCGGCGATCGCCATAATAGGCATACTTGCCGTTGCCTATATGCTGACCTCCTTCATGGGCGACAGGCGCATGGCCACGTGGGTGCGCGTAAAGATATACGAGGTGGTCTTCAGCTTCATACTCATAGGCGCCTTCGCCTTCGTTGTAGTGCTGCTAACCTCGGTCAACTTTGTCCAGCTCTTCGGACCTGTCTACGGGCCGGGGCAGGACGGGCTCGTGCCTATGGCGTGCTCCGCCCAGGGCAGCCCGCCAATACCGTCCAACGACCTCTTCACGCTGGCCGTATGCGATATGCATCTGTTCGTGCAGCAGGTGACCAATATAGGCGCAGCCGTGTACTGGATCGGCGCCCAGTTCGCCTTCGTGCCCAGCGTGAGCGTAGTGGTCACTCCGGTGCCCGGAGTGAGCAGCCTTGGCGTGTCTACGAGCTTCACGCTCATACCCCGCGCCGACGAGGTCTTCCTGGCCTATGTCATAGACCTCATATACATCACGCTCACGGTGGCTCAGCTGCAGGTGCTGCTGCTCGCTGCATCGCTGTTCATATTCTCGCTCTTCATGGCGATAGGCCTTATAGCAAGGCTTTTCGTCATAACCAGGAGTTTCGGCGGGGCGCTCATAGCGTTCGCGGTGGGGCTGGGCATAGTATACCCGCTGCTCGTGGCCATAACCTATGGGTATGTTAACGTGGGCATGCAGAACACGGCTGGCGTTCTTATCTGGCTCGAGGGATCCGGGGCGCTTGGCGGTATACTTGGGCTCCTTGTGCTGGTCGGCGTGCCGACGTTGGTGGGGAGCGCTTTCGCAGGCGTCACCGGCGCAATGCTCCTGACCTATCTAGGACTTGCGATAATGGGCCTTGTGTTCGTGCCCATACTAACGTTTGTATTGGTTGACGTGTTCATAATAGACTTCTCAAGCGCAGTGGGCGAGAAGATGGACTTCCTGTCCCTGCTCACCAATGTTATATGAGTGTGTTGCGTATGCGAGTAGGCATTGTGTTCTTGGCTGTCGTGCTTGTCGCGTTAGCAGCGCAGGCTGTCGGCGCTTCGTTCACTTCCCCATCTTCTGGCGTCGGCCCTATCTCAGGAACGCAGTACAGCACTTCATACTGCCTGCAGGGCGGCGTTGCGTCTATTGCGGCCCCGTGGTACTGCAGCCAGATCAACCAGGCGGTGGCCAGCATATGGCAGCAGTGGGAGCCCATAGCAGTCATAACCATAATGGTGGCCTTCATGATAGCCGCTGTGATATTCGCAATAGGCATAGCCATAAGGAACCAGAGGGTTAAGGACTTCGGCATGGGCGAGATCTACGAGGCCGTGGCTACCGCTTTCATAGCAGTGTTCTTCCTGACGCTCGCCGCAATACTCTTTGGCGTGATACCGGCATACACGGCGGGCAGCATAGACCCGTACAACACATCGCTTAGCTACATAAGCAGCACAATAAACTCCTCAGGTGGCCTGCTGTCCAGCATACTGAACGTGGTCATAATAGACTACTTCTACAGCAGCATAAGCATAGAAGTCAACGTGTCGAACGTGCCGCAGACGGTCGCAGGCCTGCCGGCCCGGGCCATAGCCAGCACAGCCGATACGCTCTCGCCCTACGCGCCATTCATACTCGCATTCTTCATAGAGCCGGCCAAGGTTGTAGGAGACTTGCTTATCGATGCGCTGGTAGCGCTCGAGGCCGAGTTCTACATGATACTCTTCTTCATGTACATAGCGATACCTGTGTTCCTCATACCCGGCATAATATTCCGCGCCATATTCCCATTGAGGAGCGTGGGTGGCATGCTCATAGGCGCTGCCTTCGCGTTCTACGTAGTGATGCCGCTGCTGTTTTCGGTCGCGTACTACTTCACGAACACGAGCCAGCTGGAGATGCTCAACTCTGCTTCGGCAGCAGTTTCGGTCAACGGGGCCGGCACCCTGGCGCAGACGAATGCGGCATCGCCCATGGCGCCCCTGGTCACGGAGATGACCGGCTTGGAGAGCAGCATGGGGGGCTTCTTCCTCTCTATACTCTTCTATCCCGCGCTGATACTCGCCATAACATACACGGCGATGACGACAGTGGCCGATTTCATAGGCGGTGCGGCGAAGAGGACAGGCAGGATGGCGCTCGTATGAGCGCATCCATTTCCTAACCTTTAAATTACATTAGATGTAAGTGTAAAGGAGGCGGAAAGTGGTTGATTGGCGATCTCGCAGAAATTCCTGTTCACGCTGCTGCTGCTCGGCACGTTCCTGCTAGTCTTCGTTACGTACGCCCTGCCTATCGGCATAATAGCAAAGTTCGTCGTCGCGGTGGCGGCCCTTTTCCTTGACATACTGGCATTCTCCACGAAGCTCTACATGAGCTTCTTCATGCCGTTCCTCCACATGAAGAATGGGACGCTCACCATAGACGACAGCGAGGCGTTCACTATAGCGCCCTCGAGCAACGCCATAGTGACCAGGCGCGGGGGCGACGTGTATGCCAGCGCCTTCGTGCACATACCCACGTACCGCTCATCGAGCGAGATGAACCAGGAGGAGAAGGTGGACTTCGCCAGGCTGTTCAGCCGCGCGCTCACGATCTCCAAGACGCCTGTGCGCTTCAGCGCGCAGCTCTGCGTGATAGACAAGGACGTTTACATAAACAACATAAAGGACAGGATGAACGAGGCCGAGGAGAGATACCAGGCGACCTCGCTGAACAAGAACGCGAAGCGCGAAGAGGTGGAGAGGATCAACGGCGAGGCGACGATGTGGCACAACCTCTTCGACAACGTGAACAGGGTTAGGTCGCTGGCTCTAGACGTCTTCGCGATGGTCACGGCGCAGGGCAACACGGAAGAGGAGGCGAGCACGCTCGCGCTGCAGCAGGCCGACGAGATTGCGTCTGGCGTGAGCTCCGTGTTCGGGGTGCAGGCGAGCTTAGTCGAGGGAGAGGACATACTCAAGTATCTGGAGCCGGACCACATGATACCTATAAGCACTGTGAGTGAGGAGATGCGCGCCCGCGCCGCATCCGAGGGGACGTAGATGGACGGGCTGACAATAGTATACCTGGGGCTGACATGCGGCCTGGCTTTCATGCTGCTGGTGAACGCAGCCGCGTTCGGGCCGCTGGGGCTTGTTGTGGCCCTGCTTTCGCTTCTAGCAATAATGCTCATACTGGTGCTCAACTACGCCGACTTCATACTGTTCCCTGCGATAACTAGGCTGCTGAGTATAAAGATGGTCCCCGCAAAGGGCTACTACATGCCGAAGGGCAGCGACGCGGTGATAAAGTATGTCAGCGGCCTCTACTACGCCACGGGCTACCTGACCGCTAACATATACAACTATGTCTTCGCTGCGGAGAGCGTGGATGAGGAGGAGGAGCAGAAGCTGGGCTCCGCGCCCGACAAGTGGGAGCGGATAGTGATGAACGCTGGCTTCCCCTTCAGGTTCAGCGTCATATCAATGCCCAAGGACCTGCAGAAGTACAGGGACGAGCTCGAGGGGTCGAGGGGCACGCTGGAGTACAGGCTGTCCAAGGAGCAGGAAGGCAGCCAGCCCAGCCAGCTCGTGATAGACGACCTCAACAGGAAGATAAGCGTCATAAACGCCAGGATAGACCGCATAGCGGCCGGGGAGAGGCCCGTGGACGCCACTATGTACATAGAGAGCACGGCCGTGGGGGTGAGCGAGAAGGAGGCGATGGATGCGCTCAGCAACCAGCTCGCGCACCTGCAGACGCTCTTCAGCTCATTCGACCTCAGCATCGGCAGGGTCATGGGCAGGGAGGTGTACCACCTCTTCTCGTTCGGCTACGCGCTGCCGGAGTACAGCGCGCTGGAGCAGACGTTCAGCACACAGAAATAGGCATATATGCTTGGCGTGATTATTTGATGCTTGGAAGCGTTTCAAGGGGCGGGTCCGCATGAGCATGGTACGCGTGCAGAGCATAATGAGCAACGAGCTCGCGAAGAGGAGCATCTTCTCGAGGCCGCCCGAGCCGCCGCACGAGTACCTGCTCAACGACCCCTCGACGTCAATATTCATAGGCATAACGAAGCTGTTCAGCGTGCCCTTCACGTGGACTTTCGCCAACCTCACCAACCCGCACATAGCTGTGGTGGGAATAACTGGCGCAGGGAAGAGCTACTTCGTCAAGACCTTCCTTACCAGGGCCAGCTACGTCTGGAACACGAACGCCATAATAGTCGACTGGGCCGGCGAGTACAAGGCGTGGGTAAAGCAGAGCGGCGGCACTGTGGTCTCGCTGGGGAAGGGCGACTTCATCAACATAATGGACCTCTCTGGCATGAAGCCAGTGGACAGGGCCAAGCAGATAATGAACTCGCTCGAGATACTAACAGACATAGCGGAATTTCCAGAGCAGAAGAGGCTCACAGCGGAGGCGCTGGAGCAGGCGTACGTGAACTTCGGGTTCGCGTCGTCGCAGCTCCCCGAGCCGGGCAAGGAGGTGCCGACGCTCAAGGAGGTGATAGCGCTGCTGGAGGAGAAGCTGCAGGAGGGCAGCTACGAGTACCCGGCGGAGCTGGAGAACGCTGTGTACAGGCTCAGGCAGTTCGCAAGGGAGGGCGAGGACTACTTCGCGAGGAAGAGCACCATAGACCTGGGCAGGCTGGCGAGCTCGGGCCTCGTGTCCATAGACCTGTCCAACCTTCCCGACGAGAAGTTCAGGGCCATGGCCGCGCTGTTCATACTCCAGACGCTGAAGGAGAAGATGCGCACCGAGGGCTGGAGCGCCTCCAAGGGGCTGAAGGCGCTGGTCGTGCTGGACGAGGCGTGGAAGGTGGCGAGCGACGAGAGGAGCGACGCTGTCATGATAGTCCGCGAGGGCAGGAAGTACCAGTTCGGCCTCATAGTAGCCTCGCAGAACCCCACGGACATAAACGAGGCTATATTCTCGAACGTGGGCACTACTATAATGCTGCGCGTCAAGTTCGAGAAGTTCCTGGACTATTTGCAGGGTTCGCTGAACTTCTCGGGCTTCATGAGGGGCGAGATAAGCAAGTTCGGAGTGGGCCAGGCGGCGATAGACATGTCGTTCCAGACATCGGTGCAGTTCCCCGAGGTCTTCCTGATAAACAGGGTGGTCGGCGAGGTGCCGCTCGATGTCTACACTATAACGATGGCCGACATACTCAACGAGCAGGAGCTCTCCAACCCCGACGTGCAGAAGGAGCTGAGCATGGAGAAGATAGACATAAACTCCAGGCTGATACAGGCCAACTTCAACAGCGACACAATAAACGACATATTCAAGGAGCTGGACGCGAGGAACAGGATGATAGACATAAGGGGGCTAGTGCAGATACTCTCGGGCGAGAAGGTGAGCAAGGAGGCGATAGTGGAGCTGCTGAGGAGCTTCGGGCTGCAGGACAGCATCATAACCAGGGTGTTCGTATACGTGACGTAACGCGCGGGGCGCATGGAGCATGGGAGTGACTTTCACAGTAGGCAGGATGGAGCTGAAGCGCGTGCTCACGGCTCTCGGCGTCAGCGAGAGGAGCATAGACGACATGCTGGCAGAGATGAACAGGCAGCACAGGCACGTCAACGTGGTTGCGTTCGCGGGCATGCTGCAGAAGGTGGGGCTGGACCCCGACGAGGCCGCGAACGTGCTCAGGCGCATAGGCGTTGACGACGTTTCGATAGCGAGCGCCTTCGACACTCTCGACGAGGAGCGCATAAAGGGTGCGTACGGCAAGGTGGTGGACCTAGTGGTGGAGTGAAGTGCAGAGGAAGAGTTACTGCATAATCTGCGGTGCCGAGAAGAAGGGGCTGGAGGTACAGGACGATTGGGAACTGGGCGCGATACGCTGGTTCAAGAGGAACGTCACCAAGAACGAGAAGGGGAACAGGCTCGTCGTCTGCAGGGAGTGCTATCCCAAGTACGAGGCAAGCAGGGGCAAGTTCGAGTC
Organism: Microcaldota archaeon; assembly: GCA_021792095.1. Classification (GTDB taxonomy): domain Archaea; phylum Micrarchaeota; class Micrarchaeia; order Micrarchaeales; family CABMGC01; genus JAJYVH01. The sequence continues at coordinate 473,858 of JAJYVH010000001.1, forward strand.
CAGGCAGAAGCTCTACATCGCGCTCGGGGCCATCTTCGCTGTGCTGAGCCTCGTGCTGTCCCCGAGCCTGACTTCCGTGCTGCTCGCCGTGTCCATCATGCTGATAATGCTTGCGCTCTCGCTGCTGAGCTACACGCCGAAGATAAGCATAAAAACTAGGCACGAGAAGTGATATCGCTCACAGCGGGTGTTGATGCGTGGAGGAGAGTGTAGAGGGAGAGCCAAAGGTGGAGAGCGTCGAATTTCCGGGGAAGCTCAACGCGAGTATCGACGAATTAGCCCAGAAGATAGCCGCCATACCCTTCTACTCGGTGCAGAAGAGCGAGGGCTCTCTGGAAGTGGCGAGGATAGAGAGCAGGAACGTGCACAAGATGCCCTTCCTGTTCTACATAATAAACATAGGCCCGGCCTCGATGCAGGTGACCTATTCCATCGCGCCGGGCAGCAGCGACAGGCTGCGCCGCGCAGACGTGATAAGGAACGTGGCCTCGTTCCTGGCGATACTCGGCGACAGCTTCGAGGTGGACACGGGCAAGTTCCTGCAGTACGTAGATTCGTCGCTCGCCAACCTGATAAGCGGCCTGTCGCAGAGCTACAGCACCCTGTTCAACAAGTACGACGCGCTGCTCAACGAGTACGTGGAGGACAAGAAGCTGCTCCATGAGCTGGAAGCCTCGAACAGGAACCTGACAATACAGACGAGCCAGCTCAACGATGACAACAAGGCGCTCACGCAGCAGCTGAAGTCGCTGCAAACCTATTCCGACGAGTCGCTCATGGCCATGATCCAGGACTGGCTCGACGTGCACAACAGCTCGATAGACGTAGGCGAGTTCGCCAAAGCCTACAAGGTGACGGAGCCCAGGGTTGAGCAGATACTGGACAGGATGGTGTCCATGGGCTACATAGAGCTGAAGAGCTGATACGGTGCGATACGCGGTAACTGTAAACAGGAAGTACAAGTACGTGAAGGTGTACAGGGTCGTGAAGAGGGTGAGCGGCGGCACGAACAAGCTCTCGGAGTTTACCGCAAGGTTCATAGACAGGCTGGTGCAGGGAAAGAAGGCCAAAGGGCAGGCGTAGTGGTGCTATGAGGCTCGTGTTCAAGGCAGTCGCCGCCGCCGTGGTGCTGGCCGCCGTCCTTCTGCTAGTATCGCTCTACGTGACAAGCGCGCTGGGCGCGATACGCGCCCCGGCAGGCCCGAGCGTCCAGAAGCTGGGCGTTGTTTCGGTGAACGCCAACGCGGGCAGCGTTTACCTGTTGAGCTACGCCAACGGCACCGAGCCCCTGCTGTATTCGCTTGTCAGCTATTCGGAGCTCAACGCCACGCTTACCTCGGTCGGCTTCACTATATACGCGAAGAACCCTGTCGAGCGCATATTCCTGCTGAACGTAAGCAACTACTGCGTATCGTGCTACAACGAGCAGGACCTGCAGTCCGGCCTCCAGACCTATTTGGCCGCCTACGACCTGATAAGGAACTCGACGAGCTTCGCTACGGTCAACGCCTCCGGTTTGGGCTCCCTGCCTCCCGGCTCCATAGTGATAATACCGTCCGGCCTCATGCCTGAGTATCTAGTAAACGGGACGAGCCCCGGGCTCGCGAGCCTGCTTGCGAAAGGGGACACTGTGGTGTACGTGGGCAGGAACTTCAACAGCTCCATAGGCAGCGACGGGCTGATCTTCCTTACGCCTGCCACCACGCTCGCCGAGCTTGCTTCGCTGCGCCTCTCGACAAGCAATATCAACGCCTCCGCTCCCGCTCCGGCCGGCTCGGCCAACCTGACTTTCGCGAACCCCGAATTCAAGTTCCAGTACGGGGCAAGCAACGGGAACCTCACCTACGTGTCTTCCCTGAACGGCACTCTGGTCGCTTTCCCTAACTACCCCAAGGACGGCTGGGGCTCGGCCATAGCCGAAGCCAGGGACATAGCCAGCGCTATCAACGATTCCTTCTGGGTGCGCGAGCTCGGCCATTCGACAACATACCTGTTCACAAACGGTGCCGCTAGCGGAACCATAGGCGCATTCACGAACGCCACCGGCGTCAGCGCACCTGGCATAAACGGCACCTACTCTGTGGTAAGCGTGGTCGCGAGCAACCAGAACAGCCTTGCCATGCGGAAGCTGGTGCTCCAGAACGTGTACGCGCAGAACGGCACTGTCTCGCTACCACCGCAGGTCGGGGTGACGCAGCAGGTGCCTGTATCGATGCGCGTGACCAACACAACGGCGCAGCTCCTGCTGCACGTCGATATCTATAACAGGAACATGAGCTACGTAGGGTCAATACCTGTCGGCTTCGTGAGCAACGAAGCGGCGGTGGTCAAGTACCACACGTTCGGCCTGCCAGGCGGCTATTACGTGCTCCAGCTGAGGGACTTCAACGACAGGTACTACGGCGGCGCGATGCTGTACGTCGCCCCTGTGAACATAACGCCAGTTTCGCTCGACTTCAACAACGGCACCTTCGTCTTCTCCGCATACAGCAACGGCATAGCGCTTAACAACGTCAGCTACAACGCAAGCCTCAACGGCCTCTACGCCTCGTCGGGCACGGTAAGCGGCGGCGTCATCTCGTATTCGATACCGAGCGGCGCGCCTATAAGCTACGGCAGCGAGAGGTTCAGCTTCGGCGTGCTAGGCACAGCTTACTCGTACGGCACCAGCTACACCAAGCAGGTGCTCAACATACCTGTAATATACATCGAGTTCGTGATAGCTGCCGTTGTAGTGGTGCTGATCAACCTGCTACTCAAGCCCCCTAACCGCGACGAGTACTACATAGACGTGCCAGACTTCCCGCCCGGCACGCGCGAGAAGGTGCACGTCCAGAGGAGCGCGCTGCTGGGCGTGTTCGACAAGGTGAACTACTACCATGGCTGGAAGTACATGCCGCTCACGATAGACGAGGTCAAGCTCGGCATAGCAAACAACATACGCTCGGGCAACATGCCTGTCTCTGTCACCACGAGGAACCTCGAGGGCACGCTGGCCTCTCTGGAGCAGGCCAACGCCATAATGAGCACTGCCGGCTACTACGCCCCGGCGGCATGGTCCGCGGCGTCGGGGCACAGCATAGAGTACCTGGCCGTGTTCAGGCGGCTGCGCGACTACTGCGTGTCTCACGCTATACTGTTCACTGACATCGATGCCGACGAGCACTCCGACATGCTCATGACGAAATCAGGCGTGCAGGTAAGCGCTTACATATACGCGCGAGGGGAACGCATGAAGAAAGTGGGCATCTCCAGGGAAGTGAGGAGCGTGGTAGTGTTCGCGAGCGACGACGCCGTGCGCGAATTCGAGCGGAAACTCTACGCATCCACATCAAGGCAGGCCGAGCTGCTCAAGCTTGGCATCGAGTACAGCTACCTCAGGCTACTGGACGTAGACAGCCTGGATCAGCTGGCGTTCTGAACCTCAGCTGCCCCGCCGCCCTCCTTGTCTTCACGGCTCAGGAGCGCGCTGTACTTCTTCCCCACCAGCGCCCTGAGCTCCTTCTCTATCGCCTTGCTGTCCTTGCCCGTTATCTCGTGGAGGTCCGACGAGAGCTGGCTCACGTACCTGGCTATTGTGCTGTAGGCGCTCTCCTGCGCGTCCCTGTGCCTCTCCCCGCTCAGGAACTTCTGCAGCTTCCTCGCGGCGTCCATGACAGCCAGCTTTATCTCCTCCACTATCTCGTCCTCCTGCGCTATCGCCTGCTTGCCCACTCCCGAATAGGGTATGTATACCGAGGACACGTTGACGAGCACGCTCACCGGCTCCTCGTCGAACTTCCTTATCGAGTATCTCTTCCAGTCTATCCCGTTGACCGCCTCGGATATGGCGCAGCTGCCCGAGTCGAAGAGCAGCGGCACCTTGTTGGCGAACCTCAGTATGCTTCCGCTCGCGCCCCCGCCGTTCTGCCTGCCGGCGCTGCCGCCGTAGGCTATGCCCACCTCCACGACGAAAGGTATGCCGCCCTTGAACACTCTGGGCTTCCTCTCCACCACGCTGACGAAACTGGGCGCCAGTATGTTCTTCATTGCTATCTCCACCTGCTGCTCCCCTATGCTCGACAGCGAGTCAAGGTCCGGCCCTATCCACTTGACCTGCCCGAAAGCGTTGACTATCTTGGTGGCGTCCTCCCAGGTGAGCTGCCTCGGCTCCTTCTCGAAGTCCACATCCTTAGCCATCCCGGCCAGCTCCCTGACCTTGTCGTGCGTGACGCGCGAGAAAGAGTCCACTAGGAACGAGGTGACCTTCCTGCTCTCGCTCGCGTGCGCGAAGTCCAGCAGGTCGCTCGCGGATATGCCGAGCGGGTGCGGGAGTATCTGCTTGGGTCTGCGCGGCATCGTGTCCACGGACCTCGGAAACACCGCCTCGTTGCCGTCGGGCTCCGTGAGCCTTATGCTGGCGTGCGGGTTGGAGAGCGCGGTGCGCCACACATACTCGTAGACGCCGTGCTCGCTCTTCTCGTACTTGACATCGCCGAACTCGCCCTCGATCGCAAGGCCCCTGAAGTCGGGCGCTATCCTCTGCAGGTTGTTGACCAGCGGCCTGTTGCCCTTTATGTCTATGCTCAGGTCGCATTCGTACGCCTCCTTACCGGTGCTGGACCTGACGTGTACTGGTTTGCCCGTTGTTATCAGCGCGAATATGGTGCAGCCGCCTGCGCCGATGCCCTGCTGCCCCCTCTGCTGCATGTACCTGTGGAACTTGGTACCTGTGAGCACCGATGCGAGCGCCTTGCCGACGTGCTTTGAGGGTATGCCAGGCCCGTTGTCCCTCACATACACGCCATACCTGTTCTCAGCCAGCTCCTTCACCCTGATCTCTATGTCGGGCAGCACGCTGGCCTCCTCCGCGGCGTCGAGGCTGTTGCTCAGGTATTCGTGCACCACCGTGGTGAGCGAGCGTACCTTGCCCGCATAGCCGAGCATCTGGCTGTTCTTCCTGAAGAATTCGGTTATTGAGTGCTCCTTGAACTCCTTGAATATGTCGTCGGCATTCCTTGTCTCGTCGCCCGTGCGCTCACCGTGCGTCCTGCCTCTTCCTCTCCTTCTGCATCATTATGTACGCCTTGTTGTGCGTGCCGCCCTCGAGCAGCGTGTCCATCGCTGCCCTCGCAGTCCTTATCTGCCCGAGCGTGCCTATGAAGCTCACCGTATCGCCGTAGACAGAGACGTGGGCTCCGCTTACCTGCTGCACATATTCCTTGGTCTTGCCCTCCCTGCCTATCACCCTGGCCTTGATCCTCTTCACCCTCTCGCTCCTCTTCAACAGCCCTTTCATGTCTACGGACTCGAAGAAGCAGTCGTCGCCCAGCAGGAGGCATGATGTGTTGAGGTCGAAGCCCCTCGCAAACGCCTGCATGACCATCCTTGCGTTATATTCCCCGAGCGCGTCTCCCTGTATCGTAAGCTCGTTGCCCTCGAGCCTCAGCTCGCAGCCCAGCCTCCCCGCCGCCTCCCTAAGCATGTCCTTGCTGGCGAGCAGCTTGGCTCTGTTCTCAGGTATCAGGATTCGGTGCATCTGCAGGCCCGCTGTTTTAGCTATTTTTCGCCGAGAAGTATAATAATGCTTGTTCTCCCTCCTTTGAACGGGCCTGCCCGTGCTCGGGGATAAGCGCTGGCTGGGCTCGCGGCAATGCGCTCCGCCAGGCCAATGTTGCCCGGCGCTCTTTTGTGGAACTTAGCGTATAGCCTTGTTCCGCAAAAGCGCAATCTTTAAATATGTTAATGTGCGCATCTATGATTGTTTCGTGATTGTTTCATGATCTGTTCATAGGACAATCGTGGGGCATGGGGATATGAACAAGAAGGAGATGGAGGAAAAGCTTGACGCGCTGGAGAGGGAGCTGGAGGCTTACAGGCGCGCCACTGCTATGCCCGTTCCGCAGAAGAGCGAATACAACGAGGTGCTCCGTGTGCTGATGACTGACAAGGAGAACACCAACCAGGTGCTCAGGAGCCTGACAGAGCAGGTCAAGGTGCTCCGCGAGGCGGTAAGTACGACGATGCTCACGGCGGGCCCTGCCGATGAATATGCGCAGGAGCCGGGCAGGGAGGTGGCGATATCGGCTGTTGACGCTAGCATAGTGGAATTCCTGCAGACCAGGCCGAAGAGCATGGCCTCCGCGGACGATGTCAGGGACTTCATGCACTACCGGGGCAAGAACGCAGCATGCGCGAGGCTGAACAACCTATACAAGCGCGGCGTTCTGGAGAGGCTGCAGCTCGGTCACAAGGTTTATTACAAGTTTGATGCTGGCAAGGCGACCATACAGCTTATTGTATCACCTCCACAGTAGCAGCAAAAAGGGGACCCGTGTTCCTTACCCCCAAGGACGGGCCCCTTTACTCGTGATGGCCCAGCCCCGCCCATGCGCCGGCGCGACGTCCTAGTGCGCGAGCACCCCGTAACCCGAGAGGCGCCATCTCTGGCTGAAGTTCCTAAGCATGGATATCTTCGCATTGCTGTCGATGCAGGCCGGATACTTGAGCTCTATCTCGAGCCTGTTCCTCTTCACGTTCTTGATGTAGCCAACGTTTGTGCCCGTCCCTATGCCCAGGAGCAGCGGCTCCTCGTTCCTGAATCCCTGCTTTGGCAGGTCGTCGCGGTTCAGCGCCTCGTAGTCTATGACAAGCGTGCGTATGGCCTCGGGCAGCCTGCCTGCGCGGCCTATCACCTGGCCCACCAGCGCGTCGGCCTTGGTCAGGGAGGGGTCGAGGTCCGTGCCTATCGCTATCAGGCCTCCGGCTATCGCCTCGTCCAGCTGGTTCCTGTCAGCCGACAGGCTCTCCACGCGCGTGATTATCGGCTCCGGGGCCGCGGCCGCCTTCGCCTTGGCCTTGGAGCTCACTCCAGGCCTTATCTCTATCTCGTCGCCCACCTTTAGCTTGCCCCTTATTATCGAGCCGCCTACCACGCCGCCCTTCAGCCCGCTTATCTCGGTGCCGGGCCTGTTGACGTCAAAAGAGCGCGCCACGTACATTATAGGGTCCGCTTCTGTGTCGCGCTTGGGCAGCGGCAGTTCAGCTATCTCCTGCAGCACTGCGTCCACGTTCGCGTTCTTGTTAGCGATCACTGGCACTATGTCGGCCCCCTCTATGGTGCTGCCCCTGATGAAGTTCCTTATCTGCTCGTAGTTCTTCTTGGCGGCCTCCTTGCCGACTATGTCTATCTTGGTCTGCGCTATGACGGCGTTCCTTATGCCCAGCGCGTTGATCAGCATGAGGTGCTCCCTGGTCTGAGGCATGGGCACAGGCTCGGTGGCGGCTATCACGAAAAGGACAGCGTCGATTATGCTCGAGCCGGCTATGGCCGTGGCCATGAGCGTCTCGTGGCCCGGTGCGTCGAGTATCGATATGCGCCTCACTGGCTCCGCGCTCCCCGAGCCGCCGCAGTCCTGGCCCGTGGTGTACGCGCCGTAGCCGTCCTTGCCAGCGCACTTCCTTATGACTGCGTCGGAGTAGCCCAGCTTTATAGTCATGCTCCTCTTGACGCTCTCGCTGTGCACGTCGGTCCAGTTGTGCGTTATGGCGTACGTGAGCGTAGTCTTTCCGTGGTCCACGTGGCCCAGCGTGCCTATGTTCATCTGGCTCTGCTTGAATTCGGCTGGCATAAAACATTACCGAAGATCACTGCTTGGCCTCCTCGGCCTGCGCCTTCTCCTTCTTAGGGAAGAGCTCCTCCGCGCTTTTTGCGCCGTAGGCTGTTATGACTGTGTTGACCTGCTCCGTGTCGGCGCTTATCGTGTTGCCCCTGACAAGCTTCCTCCTCCTCTCTCCCCTGGAGGTCCTGCCTATGCCGGCGCCGCTGTGTATGAGCACGTGCACCTTCCTTGTGCCATCGACCTCGCGCCTGGATGGCGCACCTGACTTGTCGCTGAGCCCCGTTACCCTTAGCTTGTAGCCCTCGAGGCCGACCAGCGTCCCGTCTATCTCCTCGCCCATCCTCCTGCCTATGAGCTGCGCCTCGGCGTCCTTTACGACTTCCCTCTGGGCCGTCCTTCCTATCTTCGCGTCAGAATATACTATTTTCATGGTGTTTCACCTAAACTCGACAAGTAAGCCCACGCCCTTCAGGGGCGGGATGAATTGCCGAGCGATAGAAGGGTTATACGCCTTCTCCTGTAAATACTTTTGGTCAAGAGAATGAAACGCGCCATCCTGTTGCAGATTGAACCGACTGGCAGAAAGGCGGCTATGCTCGCAGAGTTCGGCGAATCCGCGATCTCCGAGTTCAATCTGATGCTTTCCGAACGTGAAGGGTGCAAACGAATAGGAGAGTTCCATCATAAGGTTTGCCATCCTTCCAAAGACAGGACGCATTTCAATATCCAGATTGTGACCTCCCTGATACGAGATGCCTGGAAGAAGAAATGCGACAAAGTCGAAAGGCTGACCATAAAGTTCAACGTTCCCCGTAACTGCAAGACGTTCTCGACCAAGTCCCTCGACTTCGTGGAACTCGGAATACGACCACGAGACAGGATTGCAGTGCCGATCGTGGAGAACAGGAACTGGCAGAGATACAACGCCCTCCTTGCGGACGGCTGGGAATGCAAGACCTACGGCCTGACTTCCGAACTCCAGATTGTCGCCTACCTGTCCAAAGAGGAAACGCCGATCCCGCAGAGGAAGAGCGTTCTTGGCATAGATTTCAACGCAAAGAACATCGCTGTGACCGTCCTGTCTCCGCAGAACAAGGTCTTGCGGCAGCTCTACTTCGGCAAGAGGATATGGGTCAGGCGCAAACAGGTTATGGAACGCCGTGCCCTTCTTCAATCCTACGGAAACGACAAGGCACTGCGAAGGCAGAAGACCTATGAGAGGAACTTCGTGGACACGAACCTCGGGCAGACAGTCGCTGAGATAATGCGGCTTGCACTCGAATACGATGCAGACATCGCAATAGAGAATCTCAAGAGGTTCAAACCGAGGGGCAGGCGGTTCAACAAGACTGTAATGAGGATGCCCTTCAGGAAGTTCAGGGAAATCCTGGCCTCCCGCTGTTTCGACAGGAATGTTACGCTCAACATCGTGGACAGTTGGCATACAAGCAAATACTGCTCGCACTGCGGTGCTGTTGCGGGCAACGGACACAGTTCTGGGAACTATGCCCTGTTCGGGTGCAAGGGATGCGGAGTTCAGATGAACTCCGACAGGAACGCAAGTCGAAACATTGCGTTGAAATGCCTGTTGGAGCGGAAGGATTCTCTTGACCGAAAACCCTTCCAGATTTCCAATAGGGGAGGTCTTGTAAACGACCTCGGTTTGTCCGATGAAAGTGGTTTGTTGGTTGCCGTGCAACATTCAAATCATCTTGATGGAAAGCCCACAGGCTTTAGCCGTGGGTAGTTTACCTGTACATGGTCTCCGGTTCCTCCTTGAACCTCTTTATTCGTTCAGCGACCTCCTTGGGTATCGCCGGCCTTATCTCCTGTATCGCCTTCGCGAAGTCCTCCTTCCTCACGACCTGCCTCTTGTCCCTTATCGCGTTCATGCCGGCCTCCCTGACTATGTTCTCTATCTCCGCGCCCGTGTACTCCTCTGTGTCGTTGGCTATGGCTACAAGGTCCACGTCCTTGTCGAGCGGCATGCGCTTCGTGTGCACCTCCAGTATCGCCAGCCTCGCGTTGGCATCTGGCATAGGTATCTCTATCACCTTGTCGAAGCGGCCAGGCCTCAGAAGCGCAGGGTCCACGTCCTCGGGCCTGTTCGTGGCAGCTAACACCACCACGTTCTTGAGATCTATAAGGCCGTCCATCTCAGTGAGCAACGTGTCCACCACGCGCTCGGAAACTCCAGAATCGGAGTAGCCGCTCCCCCTGGACTTGGCTATCGCGTCTATCTCGTCTATGAATATTATGCACGGGCTCGCCATCCTGGCCTTCCTGAAGAGCTCGCGGACCATCTTCTCGCTCTCCCCCACGTACTTGCTCAGCACCTCGGGACCCTTTATCGAGATGAAGTTGGATTCCCGTTCTGTGGCCACAGCCCTCGCTAGCATCGTCTTGCCCGTGCCGGGCGGGCCGACGAGCAGTATGCCGCGCACAGGCCTTATGCCTATCTTCTCGAACTGCTCCGGCTCCTTGAGCGGCAGCTCGACTGCCTCCTTTATCTCGCTCTTGACGCGCTCGAGCCCGCCGACGTCGTTCCAGTGCACGTTCGGCCTCTCGACGAACACCTCGCGCAGCGCGCTGGGCCTTATGCTCTTGAGCGCCTCCATGAAATCGCTCCTGGTCACGTTAAGACCGGAGAGCACTTCCTCGGGTATGTGCCTCTTGTCCGTTATCTTCGGCCATATGCCCCTAAGCGATGCCATCGCCGCCTCTTTCGCCAGTGCGTTAAGGTCCGCTCCAGTGTAGCCGTGCGTTATTGCGGCGAGCTCGTCGATGCTTACGTCCTTTGCCAATGGCATGTTCCTTGTGTGTATCAGCAGTATGTCCTTCCTCGCGTTCCTGTCGGGTATGCCTATCTCTATCTCCCTGTCGAAACGCCCCGGCCTGCGCAGCGCAGGGTCTATGGAGTCCTGCCTGTTCGTGGCCGCCACTACTATTACCTGACCCCTGGACGGCATGCCGTCGAGCAGAGTTAGCAGCTGCGATACCATGCGCCGCTCCACCTCGTTCGTCGCCTCCTCGCGCTTTGGCGCGATCGCGTCTATCTCGTCCATGAATATTATGGTAGGCGCCTTGTCCTTGGCCTCCTTGAATATCTCGCGCAGCTTCTCCTCGCTCTCCCCCACGAACTTGCTCACGAGCTCGGGGCCTGATATAGTGATGAAATGCGCATCGCTCTCGTTGGCGACCGCCTTCGCGAGCAGCGTCTTGCCGGTGCCAGGCGCGCCGTAAAGGAGCACGCCCCTTGGCGGCTCGATGCCGAGCCTCTCGAACACCTCAGGGTACCTTATAGGGTACTCCACCATCTCCCTTATCTTCTGTATCTCGTTCTTCAGGCCGCCTATGTCCTCATAGTGCACGTCAGCCACGTGCACCTCCGATTCCGAGACAGGCTCGTCCTTTACCACGAGCTGCGTGTCCCTGGACACCTTCACTATGCCGTGCGGCATCACCTGCACGACTATGAAGCTGAACACGAGGCCGAACATAGGTATCTGCACCGAGTCGCCCTTGATCAGCGGCCTGCCCTGCGATTCGAGCCTCCGCTTCGCATACTCAGCGAAATCCGGCGAGAGCGGCGGCCTCTGGTTCGAGGGCGGCGCTATCGTTACCTTCTCTGCGTCGTGCACCTCGGCCTTTGAGACGAAGACCTTGTCCCCGATTCCCACGCCTATGTTCTGCCTCAAATAGCCGTCTATCCTGATGAAACCCAGCCCTTCGTCGCTAGGGTGCGCCTGCCACACCACCGCGGCCGTAGACTTGGACTTGCCCTTTATCTCGACCACGTCGCCGGAGCCGAGGCCGAGCTGCTTCTGCGATTTCGTGTCCAGCCTGGCAATGCCACGGCCGGAGTCGGTTATAAGCGCATCGCTCACTGTCAGTTCTACGCCGTTGGGCACTTCTTCAACCCCCTATGGTATTAGTCTGGGCGCTACAATAATAAATGCTTTGTGCTGTCGTAGCCCTAGAAGAGCACGGCCCTGTAGATGCGCGATATCACGAAGGCGATTATGAAGATTAGCACGAGCCACGGAAGCAGCGCGAGTATAGGCGTTATCACGCCCAGAAGCGCGAATATGGCTATTATGGTTGCGAAGAAGACGGGCCTGTTCCACCTGTATACCTTGCTGCCGTCGAGCGGGAAGACGGGCAGCATGTTGAAGAAGGCAAGGTAGATGCTTATGAAGGCGACGAAGCTGAGCGCCAGCTCCAGGTATGGCACCGGCGCCGCGCCGCCCCCTCCGAAGAGCACGCTCGATGTGGTGTGCGCGAAGCCCGGGAAGAGCGCGCTGCCGAGCGCGAAGGCGAAGGCGAACACGACGAAGTTGGTGAGCGGCCCGGCGATGGAGACGTATCCCTCCTCCTTGCGCGTGAAGTGCGGCGCATATATCATAGTGGCCCCGGGAAGGCCTATTATGAATCCGAAGAGGCTCGTGATCAGCGATATCACTATGCCGTTGTCCGATTTCCTGAAGCCGGCAATGGCGCCGAACCGCTGGGCCACGAACTTGTGCATGAGCTCGTGCAGCACGAACGAGAGCGACACAGCGACGAACGCTATCGGGAGGAAGTACAGGAAGCCGCCGCTCGACACGTAGAAGATTCCGCCAGTGAGCGCCAGCGAGAAGCCGATGCTCAGCGCAATGTCTGCTATGAGTATGTCCTTCACTTCCCTGCTGAACACGCCAGTTTCGCTCGCGATCATGCTATGCCTTGTGAAAACATTATTAACACGCACAGGGTATTAAATGCGATAGCTCCATCGTCTAGTGGTCAAGGACAGCAGGCTCTGGACCTGCAGACCCCAGTCCGAATCTGGGTGGAGCTAACCTGCCCTTGCGGCTGCCCGACCCCTTTGCCGAGCGCCAACGACGCGTTCCTGTTCGCCCAGCGATCCGCCATCAGGAGTCATCGCGTCACCCTGCAAGGCTTTTACTGGCAGGTGCATGCTCTTTGTTAATCCTAATCTATATCTGGCGACGTGTATGATACGTGCCAGCTGCTCCCGCTGCTCCTGCTTATCCTAGTGTCGAAATAGTGCCTGCCCCTCAGCACGAACTGCTTCTCTATCCTCTTCGGGGCGAAGTACTTCTTGGTGAACTGCACCACTTTCTTGGGGTCGAACTCCTTGCAGCTGTACACGTCTATGCTTACGAAGTTGTGCTTCGTTATGGTATGTATGACTATGGATGAGTCGGCCAGCGGCACCCAGCCGCTGAGCCCCGCCTTGTCCGGGAACTCCCTCCTCGGCGTCCTGAAAATAGAGGGCGGCTCCTGTTCGTGCATCCCGATGAACGGCACCATCTTGTCTAGGTAGCTGTAGCAGTGCTCGAGGTCGTCGCTTGTGCCCGACTTGCAGTTGTAGCAGTCGAGCAGGAGCTCGTACCCGAATACCCTAGCGTCCTGTTTTTGGGTGGCCGCATAACCGCCTGGTATCAGTAACACTATTGCAGCTATAAACATCTTTCGCTTGCGCAACGCACCGCGCCCCATCGTCACCTTTTTAAAGCAGCAAGTAATAGCAATTCTTGGCGATTGTGTTGGGCGAAGGAGCCGCATTCGACAGGATCGACAGCGATACGTATGCCGACGCGTCGATATCCGCTTTCAAGGCAATACTCGGGGCGCTCTCGAGTTCTACCGAAAGGTTCCTCGAGGCCGAGGTCATCAGGGTGCTGGAGAAACCCAAAATCAGGGCGCATATAAGGGAGATAATGCCCTGCCTGTACGCCGCCGCTTTCCTCAGCCTTTCGGGCAGGGAGATAAGCGAGGACAGCATAACGAAAACGCTCAGCATCATAAAAGTAGAGCCGAACCCTGAGATAGTCAGACTGCTGTTTAAGGCAAACGTCAGGAGCCACCTCGTGTACCTGTACGCTTACTACCTGCTGCTCGCCTTCGGTAAGCTCGGCTCCAAGAAAGAGATAATGGCACTGGTGAAAGGTATTGGCATACAGGCCGATCCCTCGAGGCTCAACGATGTGCTGGCGTTCCTCGAGGCTCCGGAGAAGAAGGCAGGTCAAAACGCCGATGCCTAGCACCGCGCCCGGCATGAGCCTGCGAAGGTTAAATAATTTGCAGCGATGAGCTAAAGAGGAGCTGTTCTGCCAGGTGCAAGCGATGAAAGGCCATAAGAAAGCTGGTGTTTTGGGAAGTGTGCCCCCAATCGCCCTGCTCGCCCTTATCCTTGTGCTTGCCATAACGTTCGTTGTGTTCAATTTCGACGGCCCTACATTCAAGGGCGACGACTTCTCGTACTCCACCCTGGCGTTCTGCGCCGTGAACCAGTGCGGCAACAACCTAGCCACATACTTCTTCGAGAACATAAGGTACGTGACATACCTGCCTATAGTCGCGTTTTACGAGCTCTTCGGCGCCGGGCCTATCTCCAGCTCCCTTTGGTTCGCGCTGGCGTATCTGCTTACCATAGCGGTAGTTTTCTACACATGCCTCGAGTATTTCGGCGACGTGCGCATCGCCGCGTCGTCAGCGCTCCTGCTCGCCTTCTTCCCGTTGGTGCTGAAGTATGCCACCACTGTCGACGATGACGTATCTATGATGCTGATGCTTGCGCTGGCCGCTTTCGCCTTCGTAAAGGGCGAGAAGCGGTCTTCCGAAAACTGGTTCATGGCAGCAGGCATCTTCTCGGTGCTCGCGTTCGTGGCCTCGCCATCTGCGCTCGGTTTCATACTGCTTATGGTTGTTTACTGGCTCATCCTTGTCTTCAGGAAGAATCAGGGGTGGGGCGGCTTCGGCGCTTTCGCTAAAGGGCTGCTCGCAGGAATCGCCCTTATGGTCCTGCTCGACATACTCGTGCTCCATGCCCCGTTCGCGAGCTTCGTAGAAAGCTGGAATTGGTTCGAGTCGCCGATTGCAGACATAAACACGAACCTGACTTTCTACTATCCTATAATGTTCGCCAATCCGCTGAGCGTCAACTCTGCGGGCCTCTACTTCTTCCTGCTTGTGCCCTTCGCGATCTACCTGGTGGCTGTGCGCGAGAAGCGGTCGTACTTCTTCGTGTTCTGGGCCGCCGTTGGTTTCCTGCTCATGCAATACGGCAGCGACAAGATAAGCCTGCACCCGCTGGCATACCTGCCTGTGTTCGTTGAGGAGAGATATTTGCTTTTCCTGGCTGTGCCCATAGCGATCATCCTGGGGCTCGCGTTCGTAAGGATATATGATACGCTGCGGAGCAGCAAATATGCAAGACTCGGGGTTGCGGTTCTCGCGGCGGTGGTGCTTGCCGACGGCGCCCTGATGGGCGTGCTCCTGCACCAGCAGACGCTGTATTCCCTGCACGACCAGGTGCAGATAGCGGGGCACCTGGAAAACGTGAGCAGCACAGCGCCGGTTTACTACCTTGGCGGCGGGTATGCAATCGCGCTCATCTACATGCACTACAGCGACCCTTCGCGCTTCCACAGCTATGCTGCGCTCAACTGCGCAGGCATACCCGGCGGCTCCTACGTGCTGGTCCCGGACCAGTCCGGCTACTACGACATCGGCTACCTGGCCAATCCGCAGAGCTACTGCCCTTCGTGGGAACCGGTGCTCGAGCCCAACGCAACGGCCCACTTCCCCGGCTGGGCCACCAACTTCAGCTACAACGGCGACGCGAACGCAAGCAAATACCTCGGCGAGCGCCTGTACTACGTGCCGTAGCGGGCCACGCATACTTTTTTATGTTTGAAACTTGTGACATTAGCGGTTCCATGACAGCCGAAACGGCAAACCATGTTATAATATGCGGCTTCGGCCTGGTAGGGGAGAAGATATTCGACATACTGCAGCAGCACAGCGTCGACGTAGTCGTCATAGAGGTAGACAAGGACAAGGTGGAGGCGCTGCACGCGAGGGGCGTAAAGGCGATAGCCGGGGACGCTACCTCATCCAAGGTGCTCCGCGAGGCAGGGGTGGAGAAGGCTAAGGCGATGGCGGTGGCCATGGACGATGACGCCAAGAACCTCTTCGCCATCATAACTGCGCGCAGCATAAACCCGAACATAGTGGTCGCCACTCGCGCTAACGACGAGCTCATGAAGGAGAAGCTGAAGGAGGCCGGGGCGAAGTTTGTCGCCACCCCGAACAGGTCGGCCAGCGAGGAGCTCTTCAAGCAGCTCGTTGAGACGGCATAGCGGGTGCAATCGTGGAGTCGAGCAGGGAGGACGCTTTCAACGTGATGCTGCTTACTATTGCCATAGTGGGCATAATAGTGATAGGCTCGATGCTCGTGCTGCAGAGCATCACGCACAACTTCTACCTGAATTCCTACTTCTCCCTCGAAGTGTTCTTCGACGCCCAGAACACTGCGGCATCGACACAGCTTGCCGGTCTCGCGTTCGCGTCGCCGCCCGGCGTGCTCGTTTCCCTGCTCGTGGTAGTTTTCGTGGACAACCTGAGCAGGATACTGATAGTGAGCTTCATAATAGCTGCGGTCATGGACTTCATGAACTACGCCAACCTCGAGGACACGCTGAACAGGGCTCGCGCGAGGTTCATGCGTGGCCACGTCATACTCTGCGGCTACGGCAGGATCTCGGCCATGCTGATGCAGAAGCTCAGCGCCTCGCACATCAAGTCGTTTGTGGTGGAGCCCGACAAGGGCAGGGAGAAGCTCTTCAGCGATGAGAAGGTGGTGGGCGTACTCGGCGACTTCACCGACAGCGCCGTGCTGGAGAACGCCGGGGTGGCGCGCGCTTCGGCTGTGGCGTTCCTGTCGGACAACGATGCGCGCAACATAGTGGGCTCCATAACTGCGAAGAGGCTCAACCCCAAGGTAAAGGTGCTCGTGAAGCTTTCGGACGAGGACGTGAGGAAGCAGGTGTACGGCATAGGCATAGACGTCACTGTGGTGCCGGAGCACCTTGCCGGCGTGGAGCTCGCGGACTACCTGCTCAGGAGCGGTGTTTCCAATGCTTAAGCTAAGGGCCATGCACATATTCGCAGGCGTGGTGGTGCTATCGCTGCTTATAGTGTCCACGCTTCTGGTGGAGCTGGCGCACTACGGCCTTCTCGCTGCCTTCGTATTCACGCTGGGCAACGTAGTCGGTGCCACGTTCCCTCCAGTCGCAAGCATGATAGATGCCGACAACCCGCTTATACTGGCATCGCTGGCATTGGCCGGCATAGCGAACATAGCGTTCACCATAATATTCGCCACCGTATTCTACCAGATACTTGTGAGCGTGGACATACGCTACGCGCTGATGCAGCGCAGGATAGGCGGCATGTCAAGGCACGTGATAATAACTCCGGCGAGCGAGATGGGCCTCATGCTGGCGCGCAGGCTCGCCATGGCCAAGATAACCTCTGTATTCATAGACAAGGACAAGTATGCCGTTAGGCGCGCCGTCAGGCGCGGCTTCCTGGCGATGCAGGGCGACCCGGAGGAGCAGGAAGCGCTGGAGCATGCGCGCGTAGGCAGCGCGTTCGCTCTCTGCACGCTCTACGACGACGACCTGAAGAACACGTTCGTGGCCATAGAGGCCAGGAGGAACGAGAGCAAGCCGCCAGTGCTGGCCAGGATAAGGAAACTCGACGACATACCCAAGATGGAGCGCGCCGGAGCGAAGCGCGTGATAATGCCCGAGGCCGCTGTAGGCATAGAGATGGGCGATTTCCTGGTATCTAGCCTGTAAGAAACACGTTTCGCGCAGCCGTGCCTATAGCCGGGAACAGCAGCAGCCCGGAAGGGCAGGTTATAAATCTTTTGAGTATTGATATCCTAGCATGGCCGATCAGCCGATCACCACCAGTATCGACGATTTGGTCAAGTACGTGCACGAGCACGGCGAGACCGATTCCAGCGCGCTAGCGGTGGCGCTGAGCGTAGGGGAGGCCATAATAGAGAAATGGGCCGACGTGCTGGAGAAAGCGCAGATAGTGAAGGTGAGCTACAAGCTCGGCAAGATGTTTGTGGCCCCTATGCTCGTCAACCAGGAGGCAGTGGAATCCGCCTCGAAGACGGCCGAGCTGAAGAGGGGCATAGTCGAGAGCGAGCTCGCGGCGCAGGTCGACCTGGTCAACCAGATAAACTCGAGGCTTGATGAGTTCAAGCGCTACGTGGGCGAAGCGGAGAGCGCCTTCAAGTCGAAGGCTGGCACAATAAAGAGCACGATAGACGAGATAGACAGGCTGGGCGCGGAGGCAGACAACGCCTACAAGAAGGTATCATCGGAGAAGGAGTACATGGACAAGCTCGGCGCGAACATGGACGCGCAGCTGCGCTCCCTGCAGGAGAAGGCTGCGGCCGCTGCCGCAGTAGGCGCACCCCAGGATTCGTCGAAGCAGATGGCCGACGACCTTAAGCTCAAGCTGGCGGATTACGAGAACAGGCTGAAGGCACTGGATGCGAGCTTCGGCGCAACGCTGAAGCAGAAGAAGCAGGAGTTCGCGGAGCTCTCCGACAGCATAAGGGGAGAGCAGAAGACCATGCACGACATGGTCGACCAGGAGGAGCGCGCTGTCAAGGAGTACGAGCGCGCCCTGGAGTCGTACAGGCACGATTCCGAGGGCATGAGGAAGCAGGCGGAGCGCGAGCGCAGCAGGATAATGGACGACATGGCGAAGTCCGCGGAGGAGGCCAGGAAGGCCTACGACATATCGAGCAGGCAGTCGGCGGAAGTGAGGAAGCAGCTCGACGAGCTGAAGTCGCGCTTCGGAGGCTACGCTGAGCTGAGCGATAAGCTCAACGACATAAAGAGCAACATAGAGTCTATATCAAGGGAGAAGGAGGAGCTCCGGGCGGAGCTGACCCAGCTCTCGGAGCAGCTTCGCGCCATATCCGCGCTGGGCGGTTCACAGGCCGGAGACAAGAGCGCGAGGGTCGAGCAGGCGGAAGCGCACGCCGCGGCCACCTCGAAAAAGGCGCAGAAGCTAGCAGGTGACGTGAAGGACGTCAGGAAGAAGATAGATGGTGTTGCTGGTAAGTGAGCGAATGGCCGTGGGTGCTGCCGATCAGGGCAAGGAATACGCCTCTTATGAGCTAGACGCGCACGGGCTCAAGGTGAGCATAAACATACACGACGCCGGCGACTTCGTGCCGCTGTACGACGTGACAGTGCCCGGCCTCGGGGACGCCACCAAACTGCTGCTGATTTCGCTCAGGCAGGAGCTGCTCTCCATGGTGCCCATAGACCCCACTAGGATAGAGGACAAGGAGTACACCGACGAGCTCACGCAGAAGTACGTGGACGCATCCAACCTGGTGATAGACCGCTATCTGCCTGGCTCCTCTCCGGACACAAAGAAGGTGCTCATAGCCTACATAATCAACTTCATGCTCGGCCTCGGGGAGCTCGAGGCCCCCCTCGCCGACGACAACCTCGAGGAAGTGGCAGTGAACACTTCGAAGGAGCCCATATGGATATACCACAAGACAGTAGGCTGGTGCAAGACCAACATAATGCTCCACGACGAGAACACTATCTACGACTTCTCGGAGCAGATAGGCAGGCGCATAGGCAGGCAGATAACGAACCTCAGCCCGCTCATGGACGCCGAGCTGCCTGACGGCTCCAGGGTCAACGCGACGCTCTATCCCATATCGCAGAAGGGCAACACTATAACGATAAGGAAGTTCGGGAAGAACCCGTGGGCCATGCCGGCCATGGTGGCGAACGGCACGCTGTCGAGCGAGATAGCTGCGCTCACGTGGATGGCGGTGGAGAACGAGGTCAGCATTCTCATCTCCGGAGGCACGGCGAGCGGGAAGACGAGCTTCCTCAACGCGATGAGCATATTCCTGCCCCCGAACAGGAGGATCATATCTGTCGAGGAGACGAGGGAACTGACGCTGCCCGACTTCCTGCAATGGATACCGATGCTCACCAGGCAGCCCAACCCCGAGGGCAAGGGGGAGGTGTCGCTCTACGACCTCATGATCAACGCGCTCAGGCAGAGGCCTGACGTCATGCTCGTCGGCGAGGTGCGAACGGCCAAGGACGCCGAGACGCTGTTCGAGGCGATACACACGGGCCACGCCGTCTACGGGACAGTGCACGCAGACAACGCGCGCGACACCATAGTGCGAATGACAAATCCGCCCATAGACGTGCCTAAGATAATGCTCAACGCCTTCGGGGGCGTGATAGCCCTCTTCAGGCACAGGAGGCTCGGTATAAGGCGCGTGCTCGAGTTCGCGGAGGTGCTGAACAGCGGCGACGTCAACGTGGCGTACAGGTGGGACACCAGGAACGACGTCTTCGCCCAGATATCCGCCTTCGGCAGGCTGGGCGAGACGATAGCGCTCTACGGCGGCTACAGCAAGGAGGAGATGGAGGCCAACCTCCAGGAGAAGACCGACATAATGAACTGGCTGGTGAAGAACAACGTGCTCAGCGTAGAGGACTCTGGCTTCGTGGTCTCCAACTACCACAGGGAGCCGGAGAAGGTATTGAAGATAGTGCGAAGCAATCAGCCCTATTCCAGGGAGCTGATAGAGAAGGTGTAGGCATGCCTGCCGACGGCGATTACGAGCGCGCCGCGGAGGTGGCGGATGCCATAGACAGGACGAGCCCGGGCGCCTCGGAGTCGGTGGACGTTGAGGCGGTGCTTGCCGAAGGGATGAGCACGAGGGAGCTGAGCTACCAGGAGGTGAGCAGGTCGCTGCAGAAGGAGGGCTTCTACACCGAGCCCGTGCAGGAGGCCAGGCAGCAGGTGCAGGTCGCGGTGCAGGCCGTAAGGAAGCCGGAGCTGGAAGCGGAGAAGAAGCGCGCCGCCTTCAGCCTCAGGAAGGCCACCGTCGGGCTGGGCGCGGAGTTCGGCAGGGTGATGGAGGAGAGGAAGGAGCAGGCGGAGGAGAAGAGGCTGATAATGCCCAGGCTCTCGCTGCAGGACCAGGTGTCGGACCTGGGCAAGATAGAGGAAGGGCTGCAGGAGCGCGTGTTCAGCAGCGACCAGATCGCGATAATAGCCGAGGAGCTGCGCTGGCTCAGCGGTGCCGAGGCGCGCGTGAGCTCGGAGGAGGCCAATCAGGACCAGAAGGTGCTGCTGGCGATAAGGAGCCAGAAGGTAAGGGAGATAAACGGCATGCTGGCAGGCATGTGAGCTTTGGGATGGTGATATGGCATTCAACTGGCCAAGCAAGAAACAGAAGACTGCGGCGTCAGACGCGACAAGCAAGGGCCAGATAACTGGCTTCACCAAGCCCAAAAGGTTCCTGTTCTTCAAGGTCAGGTCAAAGCCCATCTACGGCCCCGCTCCGGGCCAGCAGGTGCAGGGAGCGCAAGGTACAGCCCAGCCGAAGCCCGTGGTGCAACTGAAGCCAACCGTGCAGCCAAAGCCAGTGGCGCAGCCCGGTCCTTTTGTGCAGCAGAAGCAGCCGCAGGCGGCGCAGCCCGCCCAGGCTCCGCAGCCGGGGCCTGTCGCCCGAGCGGGGCAGGCCGTGCAGCGCAAGCCTTGGTTTGCGCCGCGACCCAAGCCCATGGCTCAGCCGAGGCCAATCGTGCAGCCGAGCCCAGCCGTGCAATCGAGCCCTGCTGTGCAACAGCAAAGGCGCGGAGTGATGCGTTTCTTCTCTCTGAAGCCCAAGGTCGCCAGGCCGGAGCAGGCGGGACCGCAGGTTCGCGGACCTGGCGCCAGGCCCACGCAGCTGCAGATATACCTGGTGAGCACTGCCGCAAGGCACAAGGATCTTGAGGCTGCGCTCAGGGCCCAGAACATAAAGGAGAGCCCGTACGAGTTCGTGAGGAAGATGTTCGTGTATGCGGTAGCCATCACCGTGGTTGTGACGATTGGGGTGGGGACCGTGATGCTGGAGTTCGGCGTGCCCCCTGCGGCGTCGCTGCTGCTCGCGCTGGTGCTGGGCCTTGCCTGCTACATGGCGTTCTTCAACAAGTTCATACGCTACCCGCTGGACAGGAGCGTAGTGCTAGGCAACGAGATAGAGAAGGACATACTGTTCGCAGCCAGGGACATGGTGATAAGCATGCGCTCTGGCATGCCGCTGTTCAACGCCATAACCGCGGTGAGCACGGGCTACGGCGCTGCCAGCCTGGAGTTCGCGAAGGTGGTGGAGCTGGTGCAGCTCGGCACGCCCATAGAGCAGGCGATAGACCAGGTGAGCGAGAGGAGCAAGTCGAAGACGTTCAAGAGGCTGGCGCTGCAGACTACAGTGAGCCTGAAGGCGGGCGCTGACATAGTGGGCTCGCTGCAGGGAGTGGTCGACGACGTGATGCAGGAGCGCATCATAGAGCTGAGGCGCTACGGCCAGAGGCTGAACGCCCTGGCCATGTTCTACATGCTCTTCGGTGTTATCTTCCCGAGCATGGGCATAGCTGTGCTGGCCATACTGACTACGTTCGTGAACATATTCACCGTTGACGAGAACACGCTTATATTCGCGCTAGTGGGAATATTCTTCCTGCAGGTCGTGTTCCTGAACGTGATGCGAAGCTCGAGGCCCACGTTTGCGATGTGATGCTATGAAGATAGAGTTTGAGAGGCTTGTCTCCAGGGGTTTGAGCGAGGCGCTCGCCAGGGAGCTCCAGCTGGCGGGCTGGAAGATGGACATAAGCAGGCTCCTCAGGCTTATGGTAATGGGCGGGCTTGTGCTGTTCGTGGTCATGTCGTTCGCCCTGACGCTGCTCACCAGCCTCGGCCCGCTTGTTTCAGCCGCAGCAGGAATAGTGGCGGCGATAGTGCTGGAGGTCTCGGTCTACGCCATGCTGGAGCTCAAGATAGAGCAGAGGAAGGGCTTCGTGGAGTCCATACTGCCCGACTACCTGCAGCTCACCGCGGCCAACGTGAGGAGCGGCATAGCCATAGACAAGTCGCTGATGCTCGCTGCCAGGCCGGAGTTCGGCTTCTTCAGCGAGGACGTCAAGGTGATAGGCAGGGAGCTCTACGGCGGCGTGACGCTGCAGCAGAGCATGCGCAACCTCGGCGCCAAGTACAGGAGCCTGCAGCTGCAGCACACGATACGCATGATGTTGGAGGGACTGCAGTACGGAGGCGGCATGACGGACCTGCTGAACCAGATAGCCAAGGACATAAGGAGCCAGCAGATGGTGCAGAAGGAGGTCAGCGGCCAGATGTTCATGTACACTATATTCATAGCGTTCGCTGCGCTGATAGGCGCGCCCGTGCTCTACGCGCTGACATCGCAGATGATAACCGTTACTAACACGGTCTGGGCGGGCATACTGCAGCAGAATCCTGGCGGACTGCCGACAGCAGGCATATCGTTCCTCAGGCCCAGCCCGCCCAAGATAACCATAGCCGAGTACCACAACTTCGCGCTGGCGGCGGTGCTGCTTATAACCGCCTTCGCGGCCTTCATCGTGTCGGCCATATCGACAGGCTCTATATACAAGGGCATACGCTACCTGCCTATATTCGTGATCGTGGGGCTCGGCATATTCTTCCTAATCTCCACGCTGATAGGTGGAATCTTCTCCAGCATAAGCGGCGTGTGAACACTCGACACGGTCGCTGCTGCTAGCATTGCGCGAGCTGAAGTGCAGCAACCTGCTGGTAATAACGTGGGACTATGAGGGTAAGGAGAGGCTTGGAAGCAGGAAAGTGGTTTTCGAGCCTTTGTGGAAATGGCTGCTGCAAGCATAGCCGTGGCGCCGCTACTGCGGGGTGAGCAGCCCGAGCGCCTGCCACTCGCTGGCCGTGGTCGAGATGGAAGACAAGCCTGGGGTGTTGTAGGTGCCGAAGAAGTAGGGATAAGTAACACCTCCTATAGCAACGCCGTTGTTGCCTTGGCCGCTGTAGTCGTTGGCGTTGCCGTTCAGCGGCCACCAACCCACAAGATTGCCTGTCAATGGCATGCCTGCGATGCCCTCGTTGTAGAGTTGCTGAATTTGTAACGTTGAGAGCGCTGTGCTGTACATCTGCGCGTCAGCTACTGTTCCGTTGAAGTATGAAGCGGTGTTCGATCTACTGCCTATATACGCACTGGTACCGGAACCTTGTGGAGATAATACGCCACTGCCTGCTGCGCTGGCCACTTGTACTCCGTTAATCCATAAGCTTACTGCAGTTCCGTTATACCTGCTGGCTAAGAAGTACCATGTATTGAGTTGTATTGCACTGGCTGCGCTTTTTGCCTCAGACCAACAATTAGAAGTAGTACATACCCATGTTTCGGCTTCGTTTGTGCCACTGTCGTTAACTGCTATTATAGGATTTACCTCGTTGCCAAGAGCAGAATCCGCACCCAACACTTCCTGCCTTGAACCACAACAACTACCGATATAGTGCTTCCCTCCATTCCATTTTATCCATACGGTCATAGTGGCCATGCTTCCTGTTAGGAGAGGAGAAGCGGTGGTTATAGATATATTGTCGAAGCCGTTGAGGTTGCCTATCTGCATGCTGCCGCTCTGCGCTTCCAGAGGCATGCTGCCAAGATACAGCTGCGGTATTGTGTTCGAGCCACAGCTGCTGCTCGACGTGCAGCCAAGGATTCCAGGGAGTGGTGCAAGCTTCGTGGGCACGGGCACGTTCATTATGCTATCTCTACTGTAGTTCGGCAGCAGAGTGTATACTACGCTTGTGGCAACACCGTTGTTCCCCATTCCACTATAGTCATTGGCGTTGCCGTTCAGCGGCCACCAGCCCACCAATCCCGCGGTGCTTAGAGGTATGCCAGCGACGCCTTCCTGGTAGAGCCGCTGCACCTGTTGCGTTGAGAGCACGGTGCTGTACACTTGGGCATTTGCAAGGGAGCCTGTAAAGAAGCGGGTGCTATACGCGCCATCAGATCCTATATACATCGCAGGTGTGGGGGCGATTGCACCTGCTCCAGTGGATGTTGTGGTTAGACGGCCATCAAGGTAGCAGGATGGCACGCCACTGCTGCTTAGCACTAGGACTGCAAGGTGCCATCCGGTTCCTATGCTTGTTCCACAGTCTATCCACCGTACGTTTTCGAACAGCACCCACAGTTCATTACCTACATTGTCCCAATTGCTCCCTCCTACGCCTATGCCGTATCCAGAGCCAGGGGAACCTGTGGAACCCAATTTTACAAAAGCACCGTGATCCGATGTGGAAGGAATATACGCCCATACTGCTACGCTTACTGAGTTTACCGCAGTAGTAGGAAGTGCTGTAGATACGTTGCTGCTCACACCGTTGAAACTGCCTGCCTGTCTGTTGTAGTTCGAGAAGGTGAAGATGCCGTTTGTGGACTGCCTGTTGAAATAGGCTTGTGCCCTGTCGAGATAAGAAGGAGTGAACTGTGAAGCGAAGTAGTAGCCGTTAGCAACCGCGTTTCGCAGGTTCTCTATGTTCAGCGTGTCCAAGCCGGGGCCGTAGAGCAGCGCCTTAGTGCCACTGGGCAGGTCGGCGAGTATGCCGCTGGAACTCGGGTAGATCAGGTAGGGCACAGTAGGCAGCGTGGTCGGTGCTATGTATGCGATCAGGCCAGCGTAATTGTTCTCGCAGCCTTCCAGGCCAATCGCGTTGTACGTAACGATTATTGTGTTCGAGGCCAGCGGCGCTGTGGAGAATGCCGTTGGTATTGATGAGCATGAAGCACCACTCGTGCTGCTGCTCGGTAGCCAGTAGGTAGTGCCGTAAGCATATGTTAGAATGTTCCCGCTGCTGGCATAGGTGTTGCTTATGGTGCTAGTCAGGTTGTTGAGGCTGGAGAAAGTGACAGGCCTGAGGCGTCCTTGCTGCGCGTAGTAGAGGTCCGGGGTGCCGTTTAGCGGCAGCGATGCGCTTACAGGTATGCTATAATCGTACTTATTTCCCGAGGTGGTGTTGATGCGGAGCCGCATAGTGTATGAGATGCCTATGTGGTAGGCGTCTGGCTGGAACACACTTGGCACAGTTTCGCTGACGTTGACTGCCCCTGCGATGCCAAGCTGCGATATTATGGATTTGTTGTAGCTCCCTAGCGTAAGGTTGCCCATCGCGTTCTCAGGGTAGCCGGAGGTGTCGTTCGGCAGCGTGCCGTTCCTCACGAGGCTAGCGAGATAGAGGCTAGTGTTCGTTATGAAGTTGCCCTTCCTCAGACTCGGCGTTGATTCGTATGTGGCGAGCACTGATATGGCCTTGCCTAGGCTCGCAGCGGCAAAGGAGTCGGTGCTCGAGTTTATCATCGCACCGTAGTTGCTGGCTATCTCTGCTGTTGCGGTGGCTTGGGCGACGTTGCTAGCGCTTATGTTGAAGAGCACGAGGGCGAAGAGCTCGGCAAGCATAAGCATGAAGAGGAGCAGCATGAGTATCGTCATAAGCTGTCCTTTGCTGCTCTTATTAAGCGCCTTTGCTAGCTCCATGAGTATACGCCTACGCTTATTATGTTGCTTACGCCTGTGGTGTAGTTAAGGACTGGCAGAGGAATGCTTGCTTTTGATACCACGTACGAGCCTGCAAAGGCAGGCAAAGTGTAAGTTGAAGTAGCATATTCAACTCCGCCTACCGCGAAACCAGGATTGGTGCCTGAGTAATCGTTGGCGCCGCCGTTGAGCGGCCACCATGAGATTATGCTGTCATTGGCCGGGGGCGTGCCCTGCGCTCCTTTTGCGTACAGTTGCTGCACTTGGCTCGGAGAAAGCGCCGTATTATAGACTTGCACGTCGGAAATCATTCCATTGAAGTAAGAAACTGGGCTTGATGGGTCCTGAATTCCGATAGCAAACTTCCCAGTTCCGCTAAATATGCCAGAAGAATAAGGAATTGAATTGGAGAGGGACCCGTCAATATAGATTTTCATATTGTTTCCATTATACACGCCTACAACATTGTACCATGTACTTGGAGAAATTTGATTTGTGCTTATGAGTTCCACCTGGCTAGTGCTGGATCCGTCGGGACTCAAAAAGAAGTCTATTTTGTTGTCAGAATATACTTGCAGGTAATATTGACGTAAATTACCCAAGGACCACTCCCATTTCCCAACTATTCCTTGCTGTACGTTTGCAGCATTTGTTTTTATCCATGCTGAAATAGTTAAAGCAGTTGATGGAGAATTCAACGATGTAGAAGATGCTGCTTCCACATAACTGCTCGCCCCGTTAAAGCTTGCCGCTTGGACCGTGTTGGTGGAAGGTCGACCAGCGAAGAAGCTGTAGTTGCCGTTCGGGTACAGGCTGTTGAGCAGCGTCATTCCGCAGCCGGCCTGCGAATTCGTGTACATGGTCGAAATGGCAGAGAGCAGAGTTGCCTGCTGCGGAGCAAAGCACGAACCATAGGCGAGCACCTCATTGCTTGCTACTACGTAAAGCCTGCCATAAGCCAGAGCCATATATGGGCTTATGGTGCCCTGCAATCCTGCAAACCATTCTAGGTTGCCTGTGCTCACGTTCTGTGCGGCAAGGCCGTTGGCCCACAGCGTGTATATCATCGAGCCCGTCACCACTGGTGTAGCGTTCGTGAGTGCACTGCCGAAGTAGCCCGGTGCGGTGTAGCTCCACTCTGTCGTGCTGCCTGTACTGCTCGGCACTATAGCGACATCCCCTCCGTTCGTCTGGTATACTGCATAGCCATTGTAGTATGCAGTATCAGTGACGCTTTGGCTTATTCCTACCGGGAAGCCCGCTGCCGTAGTGCCGTTGACGTATGTAGCGTTGGCTGAGCTGCCAGAGCCGAAGAAGAGCCTAAAGTTGGAGCCGACGGGCTTAGTTGGTGCATTGCCAACCGCGAACGCCTTGGAGTACACCTGCTTGGCCGTGTTGCCCGCATGCACTATTATGTACAGGCTTCCAGAACTTGTCACTACGGCTATGTCGCCTCCAGCAATGGCGATCGCCACTGGGTTCGTGCCCGTGTAGTTGCTCCAGTATGAGGTGCCGTTGGAAGTGCGGTAGGAATGCACGTAGGCATCGCTCATCCCGAACACGAGTTGGTTGTCATAAGCTAGGATTGGCGAGGTAAGTGTGGCTCCAGCCGACGAGATGGAGTTTGTGCTCCACGCTCTTGCACCAGTCAGCGCACTTACAGCGGTGAGGTTGGTGGTGTTGGCAAAGAAGAGCATGCCGGAGTAGAGCACCGGTGTTTTGGCCACGTTAGTAATTGTGTTTACGCTCCAGGTCAGCTTGTTTGTAGTGGCGTTGACCGAATAAATTATGTTATTTGCCGCGAAATATATGTTGCCATAAGCGGCCACGACGCTGGTGGTTATGGTGTTTTGCGGATTGAAGGCGAAATCAAGTATCGGCCTAGTAGGCCCGGAAACACCGCCGCTGTTGGCATACGGCCCTCCAAGGAACCCCGGCGATGTCTCGTTGGCGCCCGCGTACTGCGCCATTATGCCCTGCGTTATCCAGCTGCTGTTAGCCACGGAGCTTATGCTTGTGCTTGCGAGGCTCTCCAGTATCGCCTCCGCATCGGAATAATGGATGGCGGCCGGCGCCTGGGCCGTGTATGTTACGTACAGCAGAACAGATATGCCTG
Source organism: Microcaldota archaeon (assembly GCA_021792095.1). Taxonomy (GTDB): domain Archaea; phylum Micrarchaeota; class Micrarchaeia; order Micrarchaeales; family CABMGC01; genus JAJYVH01. The sequence continues at coordinate 501,826 of JAJYVH010000001.1, forward strand.
CTGCCGCTATCACGAGCGCGAAGAGCGCGTCCATCGTGAACACTATGCCTTTCATCAGCTAACACCGAAGCTCTTGTTCGTCCAGATCATTATCTGCACCGTAGCCGGCCTGCCATCAAGCGTTGCCGATTTTGTTGCCGTCTGTATGGCGTACGGATTCTTGTTGAAAGGGTATGAGCCCATAGCAAGCGTTACGTTGCCAGTGCTTATCACTATGTAGTAATCGTATCCCACACCGATGAGCTGCTTCGTTGCCTGGTAGCTGGTGGAGTTGTGATTAGTCATCGCAGCCAGGGTATATATCTTTGCCAGTGATAGCTGGCTCCCGGAGCCGGTGCCGAGGCCTATGCTCACGTTGCTCCATGAGCCTGTGTTGCTTATGTTCACCTGCGAGGCCCAATCCTGCGGGCTGCCAGGGGTCAGTATCCTGCTCTGCAGGCTCTGTGCCTGCGCCTGCATGTTCTGCAGTCCGAGGCCGTAAGTGCTGGAGAGCTGTCCGCTCATGCTGGACCACGCAAAGGTGAGCAGCACGAGCGCGGTGCCGAATATCACCATGGCGAATATCACGTCGAAGGACCAGAATTGCGCTTTCAAGATTTTTCACCTCTCGGTATAAAATTTGGCCCTAGCAGTGCACGCAGGACGTTTACTATTTCTATAGGCTCCTTGGGTTGCGCTTTCCTCATTCCACCGTTCCAGGAGAGTACGTAGCCTCTCTTCTGTCCGAATTTGTTCATGAAGAGAAGCAAGTTATCAGTATCTATGCGGCCGTATTTTACTTCCACAGGAACGCCTGCTTCGGAAACTATGTCGACTTCGTGTTTGTACGGGTCCCTCCAGAAGAACTCCGCTTCGAGTTCCTTTACTATGAGCCACTCGAACACCCTTGACTTGTAGAGAGGGTCATCTTTGAACACTAGCGTTGGTGCCAGTATTGCAGGATAGTACTTCTTCAGCTTCCTTTCTGTCTTCCTTCTGTTATTCGAATAGTTGTATAATGATAACAGAAGAAATGAGTCGTGCAGGTATGAAATGTAGTTAGATGCGGATTGTCTAGAAATTCCAAAGTCTCTCGCAAGGCCCGTATAATCTAGCATCTGTCCTGGTTCGTACATAAGCATGTCGAGTATGCCCTTCAGGGCGTCTATATTTTCGATATCGAATACTTCAGGGATATCCCTGTATAGGACCTTTTCCACAATGCCCTCGTATATGTATTTGCTTATTGTGAGTTCGTCTTTGGCGTCTATAAGCTCAGGGAAACCCTCTGTCCTGATGTATTCATTGAGCTCCCTTTTCAGTTCTTTCTCACGTATGAGAATGTTGTCGTATGCTTTGCCCCTGAAACCCAAGAATTCCTTGAAGGAGAGAGGATTCACTTTGAACTCAAACATTCTGCCGGCGAGGCTCTCCTTGGATTTCTTCCTGATGAAAAGCGATTCGGATCCCGAAACTAGTACCTTCGTGCTACCGGAATACGTGTCATAAATCGATTTTACTTGGTTCTCCCACCCAGGCAGCTTCTGCACCTCATCAAGCACGAGCAGGTGCCTGCCTTCCCTCATGCTTTTTCCACTGATGCCCTCGTATTCCTTTAGTATGTCCCTTACCTCTGCGTCTTTTTTGTCATCAAAGGAGAAATACATCACGCTTTTCGGATCCATACCTGCTTTTATGCTGTCTTCGATAATCTTCATGAGCAGTGTTGTTTTGCCCACTCTGCGCAAGCCAGTAAGCCCTAGGATCTGCTTCGTGCCCATGAATCTGGTAAGCTGCGCGTATATCGCCCTGTCCTTGAAGTCCAGACTGAAGTCGCCTTCCCACCAGGGGTTCTTCTCGCGCAGTACGTCAATGATTTCTGCCATTCATAACCATCATAAAATCGATTTTACGTTATCTATGTATAACATTAAATATATAAATACGCGCATCCGAAGTTACGGTGCGTCCCAGCGCCCTCATGGCAACCAACTCAAGGGTATTGTGATCTCTGCAGAAGGTGGGGTCTGAGCGTTGTAGAGTTGCTGGACTTGGCTCGCAGTCAGCGTTGTGTTGTAAAGTTGCACATCTGCCACGGACCCAAGTATGCTTGGACCGCAATTCCTTCCTATTGTGTAGCCGAGGCTCGTGGGTACGGTGCCCCCTACTGTAGAAGTCGCAGTACCGGCCATCTTGCCGTTCACGTAAGCAATACTATTTCCGTTTGTTCTGTTGTATGTGATTACTACATACACCCATTGGTCAAGTGGCACAGCGTTATTCACGCTTGCCCAGCCGTCTGTACCTGCAATGTAGCCTGTTTCCCAATGCAGGCCTGCGTAGCTTGGGGTAGAAGGTTCGTTAGTTATAGAGAAACTGTATGCGCAGTTATTTGCAGGCGAAGTCAGCACGGAGCAGCAATTTCTTACTACATCCTCTTCTCCTGCGATAGAAGATACATAATACCATGCCGATATGGTAAGTTTTTGCCCTAGCTTGTTGGCCTGCTCTCCAATCAGCAAGGGGTGTCCAAAAGTTACTCCAGCGCCTCCAAATGTGCTCTGAGAAAGCGGAGGCGCAACTCTCTGTGACGCATACACAACATTCGTAGCCGTGCCGTTGTTCCCCATTCCACTGTAGTCGTTGGCGTTGCCGTTCAGCGGCCACCAGCCCACCAATCCCGCGGTGCTTAGAGGTATGCCAGCGACGCCTTCCTGGTAGAGCCGCTGCACTTGGCCGTCAGTTAATGCAGTGTGATATATTTGAACATTGGAAATTGAACCATTGAAATATTCGCCTGGCCCTCCGTAGCTGCCTATGGTGGTTGCACCATTTATCGCGAGTGTACCTGCTATTTCGTAGCTGCAAGTCTGTTGCCCGTTAGTATAGCCCTTTAACGTAGAGCCGTCATAGGTCAAACCTACCTGTACCCATGTGTTGCGGGGTATGGGCCCATTGTTGCAGTCGTACCAGCTGCCACCTACGTTTACGTAAGTGTCGTAATTATAAGTTCCGCCGCAGCCTGGCCCTTCTACTGTTCTTATTATCCATCCATTAGACCCACCACCATACTGTGCCATGGCGTCTTGGCATGTTGCGGTATTGCCTTTTTGGTAAATCCATCCTATAACTGTGATTGTGTTAACGGCCAAGGTTGGAGGGTTTCCTATGTTGATGTCGCTGCTCACACCGTTGAAACTTCCGGCCAGCAGGCTAGTTGTGTTGCCATTCAGGTTGGTAGCGGTGGCAGATTTGGTAAAAGTGAGATTGCCGTATATCGTGCCGTTGTTGCCCATTCCGCTGTAGTCGTTGGCGTTTCCGTTCAGTGGCCACCAACCGATGATATTGCCCGGAAGGATAGGTGCGGCGCCCGTCCCATTTTGGTACAGTGTCCAGATCTGGGAAGGCGTAAGGGCCGCATTATAGAACTGCACATTTGCCATTGAGCCATTGTACCAGCTTGTGGACGTGCCAGGTCCGCCTAGACCTTGTCCTACGTTAGTTTTTATACACCCAACGCTGTTCCCGCTGTATACCTGCACTCCGTCCACGTATGCAAAGGAGTTCGTGCTGTTCGAGCCTGTCACTATGAAAGTCCACTTGTTTTTTGGGCTCGAAGTAAGAGGTATTTTGACACTAGATTCGCCTCGTGAATTGTTGAAGAGCGCCAGCTGGAGGCCTGTGTCGTTGATGTTTACCTGATCCCACACCTGGGTACCCCCTGCGTTGTACTCTATGAATACAAAGACCCTTCCCTGCGCTGGGGGTGTATTTCTTTCTTTCACCCACGCCGAGCTTGTGAAACTGCACTGCGTGGTGCCAAATGGGTTGAGGGCTATTTGTGGTTGGCTAGGGCCCCAGAAGCTTGCGACATAGTTTGGCACATTCCAGTAGCCATAGAAGAGGCGATTGTCGCCTCCAGTGTAGGCATTGTTATTTCCGCTTAGATCTTGTGTGGTATTGCCCTGCCCGAAGTTGAGTGGATACCAACCTGTAAGGTTTGCAGCGAGCGATGAGTTGCCGTTGTAGGCTGTTGCCTTGACCAGCGCTTGACCGTTGTTTCCCTGTTGGTTCAGGAAAGCTATGGCTATGCCATTGGAATTCGTATAGTTGTTTGCGACGGCATTGTTTCCGATGAAACTGCCCAGTGTTGTCGTGAAGCCCACGAGCGTATTGGCTACCGCAGCGCCTGCCTGGTTTGTCACCTTGGCGAAGAGCTCCGACACGCTCGGAAAGAGCAGGGGTCCTGTGACAACGCCGTTGTTCCCGTTGCCGCTGTAGTCGTTGGCGTTGCCGTTCAGCGGCCACCAGCCAGTCAGGTTCTGCTGGTTCACTGGAGCTCCACTTATGCCCTCATTGTATAAGGCGCTTATCTGGTTTGACGAGAGCGCTGTTTCGTATATCTGGACGTTCGCTATCTCTCCCTGTGTCCAATAGCCATAGCCAGGGCGCAGCGTGCCTATGCTCACATGTCTGGGCCAGATAGGTCCCGCGTTGCCTAGGGTTGAGGAGTTAACGATTTGGCCGTTTATATACAGCACACTCGTCGCAGTATGGGCGCTCGGGTTGTATATCGAAGTGGCGGAGAGCATGTACCATGTGTTCGTGTACATCTTTTTGCTCTTGTCCGTTATCCAAGGGCCGAACGGACTGGCGCCAGCATAATAGCCGGTCCCTTGGTAGTAAGCTGCAAGCTGGAAGCGCCCTGTTCCATTATCGCACACAATCTCATTGCCCGGAAACGCAGGGAGGTTGATCCAGGCGGAGACTGTAACCTGATTGGTTACGTTGGGACCGGCCAGCGCTATTGTATTGAGCGCCTGTACTGCGCTCGTCTGGCCGTTGAATAGGGCAGCGTGGGCTGTTTCGCTAGACAGGCTGATGTTGCTCGGTATGCTGCTCGTGTTGGGGCACAGGTAGTCTACGCATACCGTGCCGAACGAGTTCTGTATGTACAAGGTGCCGTTCGCGACCGGCAGGCTGTAGTAGAAGCTGTTGGCCTGCAGGTATGACGGGTTGGAAGCCACCTGCTGCACGCCGCTGTAAGCTATTGCCTGTATGCTCTGCGTGCCCACGCTCGAATTGATGAGCACCGCCCCGTTCTTGCCTATGAGGAGCTGGTAGCTCAGTGCGCCCACCTGGCTGGATATCGGTATGCTCGCGGTATAGCCGTTGCCAGCCTGCATCGCCAGGCTTAGCTGGCTCGCTATGTTCTGCGCTGCAAGCTGCTCCTGGCCGAAGAGCTGGTTGCCAAGCGTCTGCGCCCTCTGGCTCGCTATCAGGGAGAAGAGGAAGAGGAAGACTACGAGTACGAAAGCGAATATTATCATGTACTCCAGTGCTATCTGGAGCCTCATCCGTACACCGTGCAGTGCAAATGGCGCATGCTGCTATCCTCTCAAACAAATATTATATGTCTAATGGAAGCAGGCATATTTATAGCGCGCAGTCCGTCCCTGTGCCGTCTGTGATCTAGACCCTTGAGGACATGTAGACGCATGCCACCGAAGGCTTGCTGGGGCACGAGGAAGTGGCCGTGACGTTTACCAGGTACGTGCCAGTCGCAGTTATCCCGCCAAGCTGGCCGCTCACGTTCGCTGGCGTGTAGGCGGTGACGTAGCTCAGCCCCGTCGGCGAGCTTATAACTATTATTATCTCGTGGCCCACGCTGTTGTTCATGTTGCCCACGTAGACGAACCTGACCCCGCTCGGCATCTGTATCTGCGCCACCTGCCTGGACGGCGGCCCCTCGCTGCCTATCATAGTGGCAACGCTGGACAGCTTGTTGGCTGCCTGCTGCGCCTCCACAGAGGTGAGGCTCGTGCTCGCGCTAGCGAGCTGTATGAACGCAAGCACCACGAGCGGCAGCAGTATGGCCAGGCCGAAGGCTAGCGTGACCAGCAGCTCGAAGCTCGACTGCGCGGCTACGCGCCTACTGCTCTTCGCCATAGTACCTGTCCGCACCCCTCTTGTTGCTTATAAACTCCTCCTTTCGTTCCCTTACCCTGTCGTATATGCTCTCGATCAGCGACGACACCACGCTCTCCACGCTGTAGCCGTAGGCGTGCGCGAACACGGTGCCCCTCTGCTTCAGCGAGAGCCTCGCGTGCGCCTCGTAGTTCCGCTCCCTGTGCCTCCTTATGTTCAGCGATACGTAATCGGCCTGCAGGCCCTGGAACCTGTCTATCCTTGACACCAGCCTCTCGGCCTCGTTCCTTATCTGCTGCTCATAATCCCTTGTGTACTCGTCCAGGCCAGATATGATCACGTTGCTGCGCGCCCTCGCGGTGAGCGCTGCTGCGTTCTCTATTATGTCGCTCACAGTGACCATGCCCACCGCCCTGTCCGCCTTTGTGACTATGAGGGACGAGATGTGCTTCTCGAGCAGCCTCTTTATCGCCTCCTCGGCCGGCCTGTCGTGGCTTATAGTGTATGCGGGCGAACGCATTACGCTGCTTACCTGTATGTTTGCCGGCGTGAAGCTGCGGATCTTCCTCTCCGGCATGCGCTCCTCGGGCTTCGTCAGGTTGTCAGTTATGTCCTGCGATGTCAGTATGCCCGGTGCGGGCCCGTTGTCTATGACGGCGAGCCTGGCTATGTTGCTCTTCGACATGATGCTTATCGCCTGCGCCAGGTTGGCGCCAGGGGCTATGGAGACGATTGGTGTGGACATAACGTCGGCCACCTTGAGCTTGGAGAGCATGTGCAGCGAGAGTATTGCGCTGAGCACCACGCCCCGCCTCACCACGCCCGTTATCCTGCCGCCCTGCATGTACGGCAGCACCTTTGCCGAATGCTGGTGGAAATAGGCTATCAGCTCGCTCAGCGAAGTTTCCGGGCCCAGCGGCGGCAGCTTCCTGGCGAGCTTGCCTACCGGGAAGCTCTTGGAGAACTTCAGGGGCTGGAGGCTCCTGCTCCTGGACACGCTCCTGTCGTCCACTATGCCATAGTACTGCCTGTCCTTAAGCACGACCACGGCCCCGAGCCTGCGTATCTTGTCGAGCGCCTCGGTGACTGGCGTCTTGTAATCCATGAAAAAGGTCTCTGACACGAACTCCTTTGGAAGAGATTCGAAGAGTGCTGGCATATAATCGCATTTTAAATTATGCGCACAGATTAATAGATTAGTGCCAGGGTGGCAGATCGGCTATGCGGCCGCCTGCAGAGCGGCTTAGAGGGGCTCGACTCCCCTCCCTGGCTTGCGTTTGATTCCAGCCGGGCCGCTATCTTACCCTGGTGTAGTTTATCTCGCCGCTGAGCCAGTACTGCGCGTAGTCGGCGAGCGCCGCGTAGATGTCCCTGGACGCGACTGTCTGCGAGAACGACATGAATTCGCTGTGCGTCAGCCTTACCGCGAACTCCGGCGATATGCTTGTGTTGAAGGTGCCGTTGTAGAAATGCAGCGTGCCCGAGCTCGAGTTCCAAGTGAGGGTGAGCCTGCCTATGACGCTGCTGTTTGTGCTGTTCCGGTCCGTAACCAGCACGGCCCAGCTGACGTTGGTGGGTATCTTGTACTCGCCTGCGTTGCTGAGGTAGAACGCCGTTATGTTGGCGGTGTTGTTCTGCAGCAGCCCGAGCCTCTGCGCGAACTGCTGCTGCGCGCTAGCGCCGTGGGAGTGGCCGAGAAGGCCGGAGATTATGCCTATTATGCTGCCCAGCAGGTTGGAAAGGGTGTCAAGCCAAGAGAGCAGCAGTTGGTGCGCGCCTGGCGCGGCCGAAAGGAGCACCAATGACAGGGCTATCGCAGCGAAAGCGCGAAGGGCATTGGCCATGCATCTATTCTGTGCGCGTGTTTATTAAAATGCAGGTCAGACGTCCACCAGCACCCTCATGCTGTAGCCCCTTGCAGTCCTTTTCATCTCCAGGCCGTGGGGCGTCACCGCCTTGACGTCCAGCATGAACGGGTCGCCGGCGCTTTTGGCGAAGAGCAGGCGCCCCGCGAGCCTGAGCTCCCTGCCCCTTTCCAGCCTGTCTACCTTGAACGCGTACGCGTGCAGCTTGGTCTTGTCCACTTCGCTGACTATGCGCTGCAGCGTGTACCACGCCAGGCTGTCGATGCTCTGCGCGCGTTCGGCTATGCGCACCGTCCCGCGCTTTGCACTGGAGCGCATTATAGGGCCTGTGTCTAGCATGATTCCTAGCAGGGCCTCGGCCGCGTTCTCTATCGTCTCCCTGGCGCTCCCGCCGTAGGCCACGAACGCCACGTCGGCCGTGTGCGGCAGGTACCTGTACCTGGCTATCTTCGCGCCGCCCTTCATGCCCCTATTCTGCATCTGCTTTATATATTGCTTGACCCATTGTTAAGCGTCCGATGAAGAACAGAGTAACTGCTGAATTGTGATGAAGTCTATATCGGCTGAGGACGAAGGTAGTTATCGTGCGCTACAACACGGGCGTCGCCGCAGTGCTGCTCCTTGCAAGCATAGTGCTGCTCCTGTCGACTTCGCTGTACATAACGCCGCTCACTGTAAGCGACACGAACCCGGCGAGCTACGTGATAGTGCCGCTGCTGATGCTGCCCGTGTTCCTGTTCTTCTCGCTCAAGCACAGGCCCGTGCCCGCGCTAGATATGCGGAGCGTGGCGCTCGGCGCAGCCGCGCTGTCCGCCTTCGTGCTCGCGGCAATAGCCCTTAGGCTGTACTTCTCCTTCCTCTTCGTGTCCTTCAGGATAGACATGCTGCTCATGCCCCTGGCGCTCGTGGGCCTCGTCTCCCTGTTCTTCGGAGTCGCCAATATCCAGAAGTTCAAGTGGGCGATAGTGTACTCGCTGCTTGCCTCACCTGCCGTGCTCTACGCGCTGATATCGCAGTCCGGCGCCTTCGCGCAGGCCAATTCGTTCGCTGTCTACGCGCTTCTGAAGCCGCTCGTGCACGGGCTGGGCTATTCCGCGCCCATGACCCTGGTCGCCAACGGCTACAGCATAGGCATAGGCCAGAGCTGCGTGAGCCTAGGCATATTCGTCTCCCTAGTCCTTTTCCTGATTCCTGTGGCCTATTTCTACGATGGCAGGCTTTCGAGGAGGGTTCTCTGGCTCGGCTCAGGGCTCGCGCTGCTTCTGGTCCTGAACCTCGCAAGGATGGCCTCTATATCGCTGCTGTGGTTCAGCTACGGGCCTAGCTCCACGCTCCTGCTGGTCCACCAGTTCGTAGGCACGCTTCTCTTCTACGCCATAATACTGGTGATGGTGCTGACCGCGTTCCTTTTCGGCTTGCGCCTGCCCGCGCCGTCCAGGGCGAGGCGCGCCAAGCCAAAGTACATGCCCTGGATCCTGGCCGCCTCTGCGGTACTGGCGTTCGCCATCTCTGCCTTCTATGTTTACGCCACCCTGAACTATGCCACTGCCCTTTCGATAATGCCCACGAGCGCAGCCAATGCGGTGCCGTTTAACTTCAACAACGCATCGATATCCGCTGCCGTCAGGGCGACCGTCAACTCCTCCGCCTACCTCACCGCCTTCATAGCGAACCAGAACGGGACCGAGGCGATAGCTGCGTTCACTAACTCCAGCATGAACGCCTCCAACGCGATACTGGCGCTCTTCGGGGAGCCGAGCGGCAACGTTGTCGCTGGCCTGGCGAGCAACAACAGGCTAGTGGGCCAGATGCGCTTCTTCGGCACCACCGGGCTGCAGCAGCAGACGTTCGAGCTCGTATCCAACAGCACGGACTACCTTGTGTACAACATAAACCTGCCGCTGCTGCTCCCGAACGCGTCCAGCACTGTGACCGGCGTGTACGTGGTGATACCCGCCAGCGACATGCCCGCAAGCGTCACGTGCAGCAGCTATGACGCATTCTACTCCTACCTGTACAACCTGCCTCTGCCCGAGAACTACAGCAACGCGACGAGGCAGCGCCTCATAGCAGCAGAGTGCATGGGCAACAGGCTGGTGTAGCCGCGCGTCTCCGCTGCTGCGCGCAAAAGTAATAAAGCAGGTGCAAGCATTGTTAGAGTGGAGGGCCTGTAGCTTAGCCTGGTTGGAGCGCTCGACTGATAGCCTAACGGCAGACATCGAGAGGCCGGGAGTTCAAATCTCCCCGGGCCCATCCTGCTGCTTACAGCAGGAACAGCGCAAACCTGACCGCCGCGGTTATTACTATCGCAGCTATCCATGTAAGCACTACTCCTCCGAACGCGCGCCAAACGCCTATCCTGTGTTGCCTGCCGAGCGAGACTATGAAGACGGCCAGGCTCCACAGCGCTATCACTATCAGGAGGAGGTCGACGAAGGGTATGAACGCGATCCAGAAGAACAGGAGCATGGGCATCATGCCGTAGGTGACGGCAGTGAACGTCCTCTCGTACGTCCCTTTCCAGATACCGAACACGAACTTGGCGAAGAGCTGGTAGATAAGGGCGTCAACTAGCATGCCTATGGGCACTGCCACAAGCAGGAACAGCGCGCCGAGCACGGCCGCGATGAGACCTGCCACGGCTCCGGCTGCTGCGCCGAACGGGATGCCGATGCCGCCAGGTACAGCGCCGAGCAGGCTGCCCGCGAAGTAGCCGACGAAGAAGCCCACTATTATGGTCAGTATCACTGGCAGTAGGCTTGCCCTGTAGTAGAAGCCAAGCGCCTTTCCCACGCTTAGCGTGGCCTTGGCCCTGCCAGGCTGCATTATAAGTTCAAACGCTTTCTTCGTGTCCCTGAACGTGCATTCACCTGTATTATTGTGCCCTGCGGTGCTTTTAATTGTTGCAGGCGCATCAGATGCGGTGCGCGCATGCGTTTCATGTGCTGGCATGTTGACTATTTCAGGGCCCGGCCCTCTGACTCCGGAAGGTCTGCCGTGGTGGAGGAGGGGAGGCCCCTGGACGTAGGGGAGGCGTTGCTCGTGTTCGCCAGCTTCGAGAAGCAGGATGAGAGCGACAGTGCGCGCATAGTGGGCAAGGCGGCCGAGGAGATAGCTGGCATAGCCTCGCAGCTCAAGGTGCGCTCTATAGTGCTGAACCCGTTCGCGCATCTGTTCGGGGATCTCGCGAGCCCTAAGGCGGCGAGCGGCATGCTCGGCGAGCTACAGGCGAAGCTCGCAGCGATGGGCTTCGAGGTCAACAGGCTCGCCTTCGGGATATTCTACGAGATAGAGCTCAAGGCGAAGGGTCACAGGCTGGCTAGGATATCGCGCATCATCTCCTGAGCCGCAGGTTCCTTTTTTCCAACTAAAACCTAATATGCCTTGGGTTGGAAGTAGCGTATCGGTTGCATGGATGATGTACGGCACCCGTTGGGCTCTCCCGACAAGGATGGCGCAGTAGGCGGTGCCACTGCAAACAAAGCGGCGGACACAGGCAGAATCGGATCCGCGCCGTCGGAGAATGCATTTTCCGATGTCAAAAGGGCAGATGGTCAACCAAAATCACTGAGCCCTGCTGCCAAACTCGATCGTTTCGAGGGAGAAGACCTGAGGTTGCATATCCTCTGGACGTTCAAGGACGAGTACCTTTTCGAGAATGTGGTCGACGGCCTCTGGAAACTAGTTAAAAACATAGAGCCTCTTTTAGCTCAGGGCAAAGAAAGCGAGCTCCTTTCCGAGCTTAAAGCATCGCTTGAAAGAATAATGCTGACCCGCCAGTACGAGGCGCCGAAAATGAGGACGTTTCACGACATATGGTGGTCGCTGCACACAGAAATTGTATCGCAGGTCTACGCCGCCGAAGAGGAAAGGGAGAGCCATAGGAGGCAGTGGGACGCGACTGTCGAGGCGTGGGTGCCAAGAAGGAGCAGTATCGTAAGGGCCCTTCTCCAAGAATGAGGGGAAGGTTTTTGCCGACTTTGTATCGCCCTCTCTGCGGCGCGCATACCCGGTGCGCCCTGTTGCCAAATGGACTGGTTCGGCTATATTAATTCAGAATTTTCGACATCTTCGAAATCAGAATCCTTTGTAAGTATTTTAAGCCCGTAGGACAAGCCAGTGGCTAATATGAAGGAGTCTAGCATGCCCCATTTCTTGTTCCTCTGTTTTCTATTAAAGTTAAGTTTTCCGGCAAGCGCAGAAAGGTCTCTATCCATGTTTATCACAATGCTCAGTTTTTCTATTATTCCGAGCAGTAGCTTAGGGTCTCTTTTCTCCTTGAGCGCCCAGTTTGCCGCTTCGGCGATCGAAACAATGCAGGTATAACAGGGCTCTTTTCTCAGTACTTCCCTCACCCTGCGTCCCCTGGCGTTCCCTATGAAAAATTCCACCCACGCTGATGTGTCTAGCAGCACCAAATCAGCTACACCCTGTCGGCGTTAACCCTTCTGAAACCCGCAGCGCCCTTAGCTATCCCAAAACTGTTCTCTATAAGGTCTAGCCGTTTCCTTTTAAGCACAGCTATCTCTATTTCTTCTCCGTTTCTGATTTTTTCGCTAGCAAGCAGGCGTTTGGGAATTAAAACCCCTAGAGAAGTCCCGATTTTCCTGACTTTGGTCTCGAACAGCTGTTCCATCGCATCACATTATAATATGTTATAATAACTATTTAACTCTTTCCTTGTACCTAAATGATAGTAAGGCCCAGGAGGCTGTTAGCGGGGGCTGAGGAGGCGTTCTCAAACTGTAGCAATCGTCATACTGTGTATTAATCTGCTTGATTTTAGTATAACAGCGTGGGCGTTTTTGGCGCTTTTCCATGCTTCCCACAGGTGTTTAGCAAGGTTTAAAAGGCTAACCGGCGAGGTATGGCCAGGTAGTGGAGAATGGGAAGCAAGATAGGTAGCTTCGGTAGGCTGTATGCGAGCAAAGACAAGGCTGTCTTCGTCTCCAGCCCCAACGATTGCCCTAAAGTGGTCATTTCCGAGTCCAGCGGCAGGCTCAAGGACGACTTCTCCAAGGGCTTCAGGGCGAGGAAGGCGCTGCTGAAGGCCACTCTTGGCTGATACGTAACCAGACATAGACAGAACAGATAAATTTGTATTGGCAACTTACACCTAACGTAACACCGTACGTCTGAATAATAGGTGTGGTGTTAAGGATCGTCTACCATAAGAATTTATCAATGCTCTTGAGTATCTTAACTTGTTTTCGACCTGCATCACTGGGTCTTATCGCCATGTGGTACGATATGGTTCCATCCGAATCTACTATCTGCTCTAGCATCCCTTTTATTCTGATTACTTCTGTATCGAAAAATGTAACACCACAAATTGGGTCGCCATATATTGTTGTGTGCATCGGTGCGCTTCTCACATCTTCTGGTATTTGGGTTTGAGTACTATTTCCGAACGATTTAGTTGCTTTGATCTCTCTGACTTTAACTTGTATGGTTGCTGGGTCATAATACAGTGATTTGCTATCGATTACTTCGCCTGTTAGTATGGCGTTTCCGAGCGGGATTATGTTTTTTACATTTTTGAGGTAGGAAAGAGGTCGCATATCTATAAACGAAAAACAAATCTTGTTTTTCCTAGCGCAATTCCCATTCTGAATGCGATATCGCGGGAATACAATCTGCCTATGTGATTTCCAAAACGTCTCGCTGTCTACCTCAAATACTACAGGTGAATCTACTATATGAAGTGTATTGTAAGTATCCCCGGCCTATTCTACCTGTGTTTCTTTGATCAGTATTTTGAGGAATTTGTCTATACCTTTTGGCACTATTGGTTGCGTATGGTTGAGTAGATCCTTTATAGGAATCCATCTGTATTCTACAACACGTCCTGTTTCGTCGGCGTATCTTACTGTGCCATTTTTATATAGCTCTTTTTTGCCAAATGTGCCCGAATAAATGAACAGGATTTCATGATACTGCTTGCCTTGTGGATCTTGGAAAATATTTTCCAGGGGTCCCAAAAACCTAAGGTTATTTATGGCGGAGTTTAGTTCTTCTTGCATTTCTCTCCTAATTGTGGTTTCACTGTACTCTCCGAACTCTATGCGGCCGCCAGGAGGTCGCACTGTGTTCTTTTCCACTTCGTTACTTAGGATCCCGTGAACCAGCAGCTTATTGCCATTAACTGCTAGAAGAAGCGCCTTTGGAGATATGTTCTTGCGTAATTCTTTTACCTCAACACTAGTTTCAGCCATGGACGACACCTAAAGTACCACAATACTGTATGCTACATACTTTCAGGCTTTAAAAATACTGCTCAGATTGGTTCTTCCAATTCCATTTTTTTATGCTGTTCGTAAAATAACGCCTTTTTCATCCCCTTTCCGTGCTAAAACTATGTTAGAAAAAGGTAACATTTCGACGAGTTATGTATAACCCCTGAAGGCGAACGGGGAGGCCGAGATTTGAACTCGGGTCTTCAGGACCCAAACCTGAAAGCCTGCCAGGCTAGCCTACCTCCCCTCGCTGCGTTCCGCAGTTACTCCGCACTCATTTATATTAAACTCATCTGGCAGCCAGCAGCATGCGTGTTTCTACTGCTTGAACGGATTCGTTATTCTTATGCCTTCTATCCCAGCAAAGCCCTTCCTGTCCTCCGTTAGTATTTCCTTGATCCCGTTCTCCTTCATAGTCTGGGCTATTAGGAGGTCCCAGAAACGTGTGCCGTCTCCATCCGTGTGTTGCAGTGCGCCTTCCACAGTCCTGTGCGTGTAGTTGACCTTTTGCCACTTAGCCGAGTAGATCAGCGCCTTTATTACCACTGCTACCTCGTTCGCAGGCATGATGTGCTTGCTCACGGCAGCGTTGAAGAATTCACCCAGCACCTGGTTGGATATGACTCCTGCCATCTCCCCTTCGAACACCTTCCTGACTAGCGGTGCGCATGCCATCTGCTTCTCCGGTTCGGCAGTGCTGTATGCGTAAAGCAGTATGTTGGTATCGAAGAACCTAGCCTCTTTCATGCAATTCGTCCCTGTTGAATTTCCACTTTCTCTTTGCATTTATTCCTTTTTCGAGGAGCAGGAGCGCCTGCGTTTCCAAGTCCGCGCTGTTTTGCCTGGTCCACGTCCTCATCGCTTCTGTCACAGCCTTGCCCAGGTATCCCTTTCTTCGGCCGAATTTCCTGCCTGCCTCTTCCCTGAATTCGTGTTCCGTCTCCTCCTCTACGTTTACTGTGATCGTCTTCGACATTTCCTCATTCATATTTACATCTTTTACATATTTAAATATTTGCTTTATGTAAATACAACTCTATTCGTTTCGCCTCCTGTAACGTCAAACTCGCGGTTGTCCCTCCTCTTCTCGCCCAAAACAACGAGCCTGTACCTGTTCCCGTTTATCGTTCCCTTAATCTCGGCGTTGCCGTTCTCATCTGTAGCGCCGTGGTAAAACAGTTCGCCGGCATAGTATAGCCTGAGCCTCTGCCCCTGCTTCGCCTTCCCTTCTTTATCAACCACTTTAACCGTCATCTCGCCCTTGCCATACTCTTCGTTGTCCTCTTCCCTTGGTGCCAGTCCCTGGCCGCGTTCAGGCCCGCGCTCCGGTATCCTGACGAACACAGAACCGGCGTGGCCGCGCTCGCCCCTCGCGTCGGTGATGTAGTCTAGCGCGCAGACGCGCTGCTGCAGCCGTTTGAGCTTCTCGATGAGCGCATCCTTGTCCTCCTCACCGAAGGCGAGATCGTTGGCGGCGAGCTTCGCTATGTCCGCGCTCTGCCTGAAGTAGAGCTTGGTCTGGAGCATGCGCCTCACCTCCTGCGCTATGTCTGTGGGGCTGTGCGTCAGGAGCACGAGGCCAACGCCTCTCTTCCTGAAGTCCTGTATCCTTTGCAGCAGGTCCATCGTCGCCGCCGAGCCGTACCTTGCCTCGAACACGAGCTGCGCCTCCTCTATGCACACCAGCATGCGCAGCTCCCCGTCGCCGTCTGTGCCCAGCTCTTCGGCTATGCTGTACACCTGGTTGAGTATGAGCGCGTAGAGGAAAGGGCGCATCTTGCTGCTCACCCTTGACAGGTCGAAGACGGCTCCCTTGTCCAGCAGTTCCCTCATGTCAACTCCCTGCCTCTTCGAGAACTCGGGCCTGTTGAGCATGGTCCTGAGGTTTGCGAGGGCCGACCTGACATTCTCCCCGTGCTTTGTGTACACTGTTCCGGCCCCCGTCTTCTTCCCGTGCTGCTCCAGCACAGCGTCCTCTATGCAGTCGTATACGTCGAGCGGGTCCGGGTCCCTGAGGCGCTCGTAGGCCTTTCGGAACGCAGGCAGGAGGCACTTCTCCAGCGAAGAGGTGTACGGCCCGGCTTCTGAGGCCGACGCGAGCAGCATGGCCAGGCTCTCGTAGAAGCTCTCTATGCCTATGGCGCTGTCGCACTTGAAGAAGTTGAAATGCGTGCGGCTGCTGTACAGCGTCACCACCTCCATCCCGCTCTGCCTGCCGAACGCGTCCCATTCGTCCGTTGGCGATATTATCGCGATTCCGACTCTCCCCCTTCGCGACACCTGGCCCGCTATGTGCATCGCCGCAACGCTCTTCCCGGTGCCCGGCACGCCCGTGATGAGCGTGCCCAGATTCAGTGTGCTGGCGTCCGCGCCCACGACCTCGCCAGTGGCGGCCGCTGCCGCGTCCATGTAGTTGCCAAACGTCACCTCGCCGTTCTCCGGCGCCTGCGAGCGTATTGTTATGTTGCTCCTTACTGTGTTGGGTACGCAGAACAGGCGCGCGCACTGGGTGCTGTCGCAGGGGAACGCGTCGAGTCTAGCTGCCTGCGCCCAGAGGCGTTCCAGGCTGCCCGCCTGCACGCGCCCAGTGTCCAGCACCAGCAGCCTTGACTTCAGGTAAGCGAGCGGCGTTTCCTGCTCGCCGAGCACGAACAGCACGGCCTTGTAAGCGGTGCCGCTCGTCAGCGACACGTTCTTCATGGCGGCCAGTGCGGACAGCAGCACGTCCTTCTCGGCAGAGCCGTGGTAGCTGTCCATGTGCCTGGATGCGCTCTCCGAGGAAGCATCGGCCCTGCTGCTTATGCTTTGCGTCACAGCGGTCTCCTTTCCGCTCAGCATCTCCTCTATGCTCCTCAGCGCCCTCTCCACTTCGCCGTGCGCCATGGGCACGAAGGAAGCTATGACGCAGGCGCCAGTGTCTCCGAGCATGCCGTATATTGCGTCAAGCCTGTTCATTTCGCCCACCGGCACCGCCACTACGCGGAGCGCCTCCCAGCCGTACCCGCATTCGAGCTGTGCCTCCTCCAGCTCAAGGCCGGGCAGCGCAGCCCGGGGCCGCGCTGCGTCCTGCTCCGTTATCAGGAAAAGCTCCCTGCCCGGGAGGCTGTGGCAGAGCATGAACTGCCTGCCCAGCATCGCCTCCACGAGCCTCTCGTTCTCCATGCCGGCAGGCATCCCCGTTATCCTCTGTACGCGTAGCCGCATGCAGTATTGTTTACTTTAGTATATATAATTGTATCTGCATATCAGGTAATGAGCTTCAGTATCCTGCCCCTGTCCTTCAGGCTGTCCACCGCGACGTCGGCCCCTGCGCCCAGGAGGGCCTCCTTGGCGAAAGGTCCCAGTGCCACGCCCGCCGACTTTATGCCGTTGTCCTTGGCGGCGACCACGAACGATGGCGAATTGCACACAAGCACTGCGCTGTCCACGTTGCCAAATTCAGTCTTCGCCTTACCTAGCGCCATATTGACTATGCCCTTGGCGTCCTTCGCCTCGTTGCCGAACGCCCCGAAGCTGAAGTACTCGCCCAGTCCGGCCTTCTCCAACCTGAACCTTGCCACCTTCTCTATCTCGCCTGTAGCTATCCCTATGGCTATGCCCTTAGCCTTCAGCTCCTTGAGCAGCTCAACCGCCCCTTCCGTGACGAGCTGCTTCTCGTGGCCCGCGACGTTGTAGTACGTGTAGAAGAGGTCCTCCATGAGCCTGGGCAGCTTCTCCTCGGCGTCCTCCCTGCTGACGCCGTTGGCCATGAGTGCGGCCTCCGCGGTCTCCTGGGCCGTGAGGCCGGCGTAGTCAGAGATGTTGAAGTCTATGCTGAGGCCGTATATGTTCCTTATGGACTCGGCGCAGTACTCTGATATGTCTATGCTGTCCTTCGTGAGCAGGTCCTTCACTTCAAAGAGTGCAAGCTGGGTCATTCCATCAACCAAACCTGAGCGTCCTTGATAAGGTATTAATAGCTTAAATGCCTATCTGCTGTTGCCGGTGCTGCCTATGGACTTCTATTCACCTGCGGATGGCGCCAAGCTCGTCAGGGCTGCGCGCAACGCAATAGAGCTCTACATAGGCTCCAGGGAGTTCAGGAATGAGGCGGTGGAGCGCACCATACCTGGCTTCACGCAGAAGCACGGCGTGTTCGTCACACTGTACCACTACCCCACCATGTCGCTCAGGGGCTGCATAGGCTTCTCGGAGCCGATAGGCGAGCTGAAAGGCATGCTAGTTGAGGCCGCGGTCGCAGCTGCAGCCGATGACCCCAGGTTCGTCCCTGTCTCGCACCTGGAGCTTGAGCACCTGCTGGTAGAGGTAAGCGTGCTGTCCGCGCCAGAGCGGCTCAAGGGAAGCCCGGAAGCGATCAGGAAGCAGGTAAGGATAGGCCGCGACGGCCTGATAATAGAGTACGGCTACAACAAGGGGCTGCTGCTGCCCATAGTGGCGGTGGAGGAGCGATGGAGCGTGCCGAAGTTCCTCGGCGAGGTGTGCATTAAGGCCGGCCTGCCAGAGCACGCGTGGCGCTCTAGCGGCGCGCAGCTGTACAGGTTCTCCACGCAGGTGTTCAGGGAGCGCGAGCCGCGTGGCAGGGCTGAGGAAGTAAGGCTAGAGACACCATGAGACTAATACTGCTAGTAGACATGGACTATTTCTTCGTTGCCTGCGAGGAGCTGCGCAGGCCCGATATAAAGGGCAAGCCTGCTGTGGTGGGCTCCGACCCCAGGCCGACCGGCGGGCGCGGGGTGGTGATGACTGCCAACTACCCGGCCAGGAAGTTCGGGCTCAGGAGCGGCATGCCGCTCTCATTGGCGTACCGCATAAAGAAGGACACGATCTACATGCCGGAGGACTTCGAGTACTACGAGCAGGTGTCGAGGAAGGTGATGGACCTGATAAAGAAGTACGCCGACAGGTTCGAGCAGGTGAGCATAGACGAGGCCTTCGCCGACGTCTCGGTTAGGGCGAAGAGCTACGAGGACGCGCTTGCGCTGGCGGCCAGGCTGAAGAAGGAGATGAAGGAGGAGCTGGGGCTGCCGTGCTCAATAGGCGTTAGCACCAACAAGCTCGTGGCCAAGATGGCTAGCGAGGACGCCAAGCCCAACGGGATCAAGCTCGTCAAGGAGGCTGACGCCAAGGAGTTCCTTTCCGGGAAGCGGGTGGGCGACCTCTACGGCGTAGGGAAGAAGATGGGCAAGGTGCTGGAGGGCTTCGGCTACAAGACAATAGGCGACCTGGCGAAGGCCAACCCTGTTGTGCTGGTAGAGAGGTTCAAGTCATACGGCGCAGAGCTCCACAACTCCGCCAACGGCATAGACGAGAGCGAGGTGCAGGAGAACTGGGAGGTCAAGTCGATAGGCAGGGAGAGGACCTTTGCCAGGGACACGAGCGACAGGGAGGAGGTGGCCAGGCTGTTCGGCGGCATGTCAAAGGAGGTGGGAGAGGAGCTGGGGAAGCAGGGCCTGGCGTTCAAGGTGGTGACCATCAAGCTCCGCTACGCCGACTTCGAGGAAGTGCTGAAGAGCAGGAGCCTGACGCACAGGTCCGTGGACCCCGAGGAGATATCGCGGGTGGCGATTCAGCTGTTCGACAGGTACGCGGAGCGCGGCGAGGAGCTGAGGAAGATAGGCGTGAGGGTGTCCAACCTGGTCAAGTACAGGGGCCAGAAGAGCATGAAGGAATACGCGGCAGGCGGCTAGGCAGCGCCTAAGGTGGCATTTGGCCTGTAGATATCCTTTATTTTCATTCCATTGTGTGCTTGTTGAGCTCGCTTTCTGCAGAATCTATTTCTCCGGCAGCAATGACCGGCATTTCGTCGACGGACGGCTCCGGGCTCCCCTCTATGAAGTTCATTGTTTAGCTCTCCGCAGACCGCTGGCCTCGTAGGCTCGGCCGGCTTGCGTGGCTCGCTCCATGGGCATTTTTTGGCGCTTTTCCATGCTTCCCACAGGCGTTTCGCAAGGTTTAAAAGGCTAACCGGCGATGTATGACCAGGTAGTGGAGAATGGCAAAGCTAGTCAGACTGTACCAGAGCAAGAGCACGACTGTGCTAGTGTTCAGCGGCAACAGCTGCCCCAGAATAAAGCTCAGCAGCGAATCTGCCGTGTTCAGGGACGACTTCTCCGATGGCTTCAGGCTGAGCAAACAGCTCGCAAAAACGGTAGGCAGCACCTAAGAAACACTGATTTGCTCTTCTGCTTTCCTTATTCTAGCGCCACTTATATCCGGCTTAGGCTCGGTCGGCTTGCGTGGCTCGCTCCATTGGCATTTTTTGGCGCTTTTCCATGCTTCACACAGGCGTTTCGCAAGGTTTAAAAGGCTAACCAGCGATGTATGGCCAGGTAGTGGAGAATGGCAAAGCTAGTCAGACTGTACCAGAGCAAGAGCACGACTGTGCTAGTGTTCAGCGGCAACAGCTGCCCCAGAATAAAGCTCAGCAGCGAATCTGCCGTGTTCAGGGACGACTTCTCCGATGGCTTCAGGCTGAGCAAACAGCTCGCAAAAACGGTAGGCAGCACCTAAGAAACACTGATTTGCTCTTCTGCTTTCCTTATTCTAGCGCCACTTATATCCGGCTTAGGCTCGGTCGGCTTGCGTGGCTCGCTCCATTGGCATTTTTTGGCGCTTTTCCATGCTTCACACAGGCGTTTCGCAAGGTTTAAAAGGCTAACCAGCGATGTATGGCCAGGTAGTGGAGAATGGGAAGCAAGATAGGTAGCTTCGGTAGGCTGTATGCGAGCAGGAGTACTGTAGTCTTTGTGTCAAGCCCTAAGGACTGCCCCAAGGTACTCCTTGCGAGGTCTGCCGGCAGGCTCAAGGACGACTTCTCCAAGGGCTTCAGGGCGAGGAAGGCGCTGCTGAAGGCCACTCTTGGCTGATACGCAGCTCGGCTTAGATGGGTCCAGCTTCTGAATTAGCAAGCACTCTAGCGCCCCGTATGTCCAATCGCGGCTCAGCAGCTTTCTTCCTTCCAGTGCTTTCGTAGTCTATCCTCTCTGTTTTGTCCCTGCCGTACTGGCTCTCTAGTATCTTCTGCTGCACCGAGTGCGCGTTGTCGAATCGCCTGTAGCAGAAGTTGCCCACCAGCATGTTAGAGGCCACGAGGGTGCTGAGCTTGACCCCCATGTCCAGCGCAGTGAGCTCCTCTACCGCCTTGTCCAGCTCGTCGTACTCGAACACCGGCATGAATATGACCGAGCCGTCCGGCGATATCGTGTCGTAGACGCAGAGGTACCTGTTCGTCTGCGTTCCGTTGTCCCAGATTATGTTGGATAGGGATTCGTGCCTCTTTGCCGAGAACTTTACCCTGTTTGTTATGCACTTGAATATGACGCCTATGTACCTTATCGGCAGCTTGCGCATCGTGATCGTTGTGCGCTTTATCTTGCCCTCGCTCCTAAGCGTGTGGTATGTGTAGCTGGCCCTGCCTGCGTCGAAGCCGTACTTCTCGTCTATCTTGGAGAACTCTACGCTCGCGTCGTCGTTGAGCTCTCTCAGCACCGCGTACTCCCTGGCCCTGACGCCGCCTTCCTCCTTCAGCAGATCTATGAACTCACTCCTGAAAGGCACGAATCCGTAGTCCTCGTATACTGGTGTGACACTCCACACTGAGTCGTAAGTGCCAAGCCTATTCCTCAAATTCACAATCAGCAGGTTCGCTTCCTCCACATTCTTCACGAGCACGTGCAGGATCACGTCGTACTCGCCCTTGGCAAGCATCGCCAGCTGTACTCTGGGCTCCAGGAGCATTGCGCTCCTCAGCTCTTCCGTTGGCGGAATCCCATTGATGAATTTCACTGTAACAAGGAGCTGCATGTAGCCGAACTTGCCGGCGTCTATCTCAGGCACATACCTTATCCCGTACTTCCTCTCGAGGCTCTTCTTCTGCCAGGCGGTAGCGTTGACGCTCAAGCCCGTCATCCTCGCGAGCGCAGGCAGCGATATCCTGCCGTTCATGCTCAGCGCAGTGAGCAGCGTCTTCTCGTGCCTGTTGCTGCGCTCCCCCTGAGCGCTGCCGCTTCCTGCGTCTCCAAAGTTAGGCGCACTCCTCACGCCTTCGAGCTCCACCTGCACCGGGCTGGGCCATTGCGTGCTCCTCTTGGCCACGAACTCGCCCTCGTCAGTTATCTTGCCCTGGTACGTGCTTATCTTCCTCTTCCTGCCTGTGGCCGCGTCCTTCCTTACGTACGAGAGGTAGACGTAGTAGTGCCTGTCTATCCTCTTAAGCTCGCAGGCGCTGTTCTTCGCCTTCAGCTCGCTGAAGGCCTGCAGTACCCTATCCCCGACCTCCACATGCTCCCCACAGTATATTGTGGCTCCCCGCCTATTTAAACATTCGTGAGAGATTTCCCTAGCCTTCCCTAAGCAGCTTCCGGCCAGGCGCGTTTTTGGTAAGTATTCTGATTTTATCCTGGGCCAGACCGGCGGTTTACCACGACGAACCTATGGATTCCTGGCTCGCCAATAAGTACAGGAAAGGGCATAACACTACTCAAAGGTTGGGGGCTGCGATGGAGAACGCGTTGGGAAATACTGTTTCTGTACTTACCCACTACCCACTTCCCGCACGCCCCTCTGCCGCCCCCGCCTTCCGCTTCGCGTTGCTTGGGCAGGCGCGTGGCAGTCCGGAGGGGCACTCGTGTTCCTTCGGCCCCACCCACCACGCGCGCTCTCATGCTTGGATGAGACCATGAGGATAGGGATTTTTGATATAAGACTGGCGAGGAAGGCGGCTGCTGAGACGAAACGCGGCGATGACGGCAGCAGGCCGGTCAAGTTCGTGCCCGACGGCTACAACTCGTGGCGCGTAGTTTGGGCCGATTGAGCCAAGTGGTCATTTGAAGGGCAAATGTGTACGTGTGGGCGCTACAAGGGAGTGCTTCCTGCTGCTAAATCCAAGCATGAGCAAAAGCTCGCACGAAGTGGCGAAGGCAATAGCTGTGTGCGAGGGCGTAAGGAAGGTATTCCTGACCAGCGGGGATTTCGGGTTTGTAGTTTCGGCTTCTATCCATGATGAACGTTCCGCGAAAGAAATGCAGCTAATGGCGAAAAGAATCGAAGGTGTAGCAAGGGCCAAGATTGTCGTAGGGCATTTTGTCTACGCGCAGAGAAGCGGAACGGCCGCCCCATAGCCCTTGCGGAAACCAGCCCGTTTGTGTCAGCCCTTCACTTTCTTGGCCCAGACCCGCAGCGCGAGCAGGAACTCGGGCAGTCTCTGCCTCAACTGCTCGTCGACCAACGCGCCCGAGGCATCGAACTTCTTGTCCACGTTGCTTATCATCATCTCAGGCCTGTTGAGCACGTGCGAATCCAGGAAGATGAAGACCTGGCGCAGGTGGTAGTACGCCCTGGAGCCTCCGAACTGGCCCGGCGAGTTGCTTATGATCGCCACGGGCTTGCCAGCGAACGGGCTCGTGCCGTAGGGCCTTGAAGCTGCGTCCAGCGCATTCTTCAGCACTCCAGGGACAGAGTAGTTGTATTCAGGAGTGACTATCAGCACCGCATCCGCCTTGGCTATCCTTTCCTTGAATTCGGTCAGCCGCGCAGCTGGCTCGTTCTCCCTGTCCTGGTTGTACACAGGTATGCCCTCCAGGTCGAAGATCTCTACCTCTATGCCATCCGGCGCCAGCAGCTTCGCTGCGTTCAGCACCATCCTGCTGTACGCCCCCTTCCTAAGGCTGCCTGCGAATCCCAGTATTTTGAAATCGGTCATCATCACATACCGCTCTGTTCGGAGATGTAGGCCCTGACTGCGAGCGCCGCCTTTATGCCGCTGCCGGAGGCCGTGCCGGCCTGCCTGTAGACCCTGTCCGCCACGTCGCCGGCCACGTAAACGCCATCTATGTCTGTCTTTACCTCGTCGTGTGTGACTATGTACTTAAGCTCGTCGAGCCTCAGCTGCCCCGCGAAGAGCCCTGTGTTGGGCTCGTGGCCTATCGCGGCGAACACTCCGTCTATCGGCATCTCCTTGGTGCTCCCGTCCTTCACGCTTTTCAGCACGACAGAATGCACCGTGGCGTCGCCCCTTATCTCTTCCACAGTGCTGTCCCATACTACTTTTATCTTGTCGTTTGCGAACACCTTGTCCTGCATCGCCTTGCTCGCCCTGAACGCGTCGCGCCTATGCACTATGGTAACCTCCTTGGCGAACCTGGTGAGGAACAGGGAGTCCTCCATGGCAGTGTCCCCTCCACCTACCACTATTACCGATTTGCCCTTGTAGAACGGCGCATCGCATGTTGCGCAAGTGCTCACGCCCCTGCCTATGAACCTCTTCTCGGAGTCTATGCCGAGCTGCCTGGCGTTCGCGCCTGTGGCTATTATTAGCGCCTCGGTCTCGTATGTCTTGTCCTCGACGGTCACCTTTATCGGTTTCGACTTCAGGTCTACGCTCGTGGCGTCCCTGTCAAGCACCCTGGCGCCGAATTTCTCCGCTTGCTTCCGGAGCAGCTGCACGTACTCCGGCCCGTCGACGCCGTCCGGGAAGCCCGGTATGTTCTCCACCTTGGTGGTCAGCATCAGCTGGCCGCCGCTAACGTAACCCCCTATGACCAGGGGCTCGAAGCCCTCCCTGGCGGTGTATATCGCCGCCGACAGGCCAGCGGGCCCGGATCCCAGTATTATTACCTTCTCTACCATGCTATCAACCTGTTTCCCTGCACGTCTTCAAATATGCTCCGTAATCGTGGATGTAGCTGTTGAAAGGCTTTATGATTTTCTTGACGCTGGGGTTTATGCTGTATGTCCTGCTCCTGCCCTTCACCTTCACGTCGACGAATTTGCAGTCGAGCAGGCACTTGAGGTGGTGTGACAGGTTGCTCTGCTCTATCTTCAGCGACCTCGAGAGCGCCTTCACCGACATGGGCTTCTCTATCAGCGAATTGAGTATCATCATCCTATGCCTGTCCCCTACCGCGGTAAAGAACAGCGCCTCCGGTTTCTTCATCATTGCAGTTACTGTTATGTGCGTATTTATATTTTAAGCTTTCTATGAATTTATGAATTTTTATTCAATATATGAATATCTAATCATATATATTTATATATAAGTTCGTGCATAATATGTACGTGGTACAATGGCGAAGAAATACACTTTCGCATGCAGGGACATAGGAATGAGCTGTGGCTTCAATACAGATGCGGCCAGCATGGACGCACTGCTGCCTAAGATTGCGGAGCACGCGAAGAGCGCGCACGGAATGAGCAGGATAGACGACGCAACCATGGCGAAGGTAAGGGCGGCGATAAAAGAAGCGTGATGGTGGCGGCGCACAGCGCATTTTGATGTGTGTTAGCTATGGTAATGATAGATGACAAGCTGAAGCAGGAACTCAAAGGCATGTTTGCGAAGGAGCTTTCCGGCAATGTCAAGCTCTGGCTCTTCACGAGCAGCAACAAGGAGGAGTGCCCGTACTGCGAAGCCACGGCCGAGATGGCGGCCGAGCTTGCAGGAGTAGACGCCAGGATAAGCCTCTTCCAGTACACAGTTGAGGACAACGCCAAGGAAGCCAAGGTGATGGGCATAGAGCGCGCCCCGGCTCTGCTCATACAGGGCGAGAAGGCGCACAGCGTATACTATTACGGCATACCCGCCGGCTACGAGTTCAGCTCACTGGTGGAGGATATAATAGACGTGTCCAAGGGCTCGACCAGGCTAGCGGAACGCACCAAGGAGGCTGTGAGGAAAATAGACAGGAACGTGGACATAAAGGTGTTCGTCACCCCCACGTGCCCGTACTGCCCGAGGGCGGTGCGCATTGCGCACCAAATGGCCATTGAGAACAGCAGGATAACAGCAAGCATGATAGAGGCCGGCGAGTTCGAGCAGCTGTCCGGCAAGTACGGCGTCATGGCGGTGCCCAAGGTAGTCATAAACGACAGGGTTTCGTTCGAAGGGGCGCTGCCAGAGGAGCAGTTCCTCTCGTACATACGCCAGGCCGTGGCCTGATTCCTGAAGCTTTAAGTATTTGATTATCTCAGGCTACTCAGGCGACTCTGGGTGGCTCTGCATCTCGGCGATTACAGGATAGCGCTCGACTCCAGGGACAGCGAAGCCAACGTCAATTTCATTTCCCACGCCCATTCTGACCACATCTCCGGCGTTTCAAAGGGCAGGAGGCTCATAGCAAGCAGCATAACCAGGGAGCTGATAGAGGCAAGATACGGTTTGCGCACAGAGCTCGAGCAGCCGCCGAAGGGCGCGGAGCTGCTCAACGCTGGCCACGTGCTCGGATCGAAGCAGTTCTACGTGGACGACCCTGTGCACGGCTACTCGCTGCTCTACAGCGGCGACTACCAGATGGTGGAGTCAGCGGCGGCGGAGCGAATAGAGCTGAAGCATGCCGACGTGCTCATACTGGATTCCACGTATCCCTATCCGTGGCTGCGCTTCGGCGAGCGCGAGGATACAGTAAGGGCGATGCAGCTCTACGCCAAGACGAAGATGGAGAACGGGCATGTGGTTTTCGGGGCGTATGCGGTCGGCAAGGCCCAGGAGATAATAAGGATACTCAACGACGCGGGCATAACTCCGGCTGTCGACGCCAAGATAGCAGGGGTGAACGAGGTCTACAAACGGCACGGTGTGCATCTCGATTACTTCGTGGCTGATAACTCTGGCAAGGAGCAGGTGTTGGTGGTGGAGGGCTCCAGGCTCGGCGAGTTCAAGAATGCTATCACGTCGCGCAGCAACAGGCGCGTGTTCACTGCTGTGGCATCGGGCTGGGCCAAGATGTACCGTTTCGGCACTGACGTGCAGTTCCCGCTCAGCGACCATGCCGATTTCCAGCAGGCGCTCGCTTACATAAACGCGTGCGACCCCGAAGTCATTCTTACGTGCGGGAACTCCGCAGGGCTTTTTGCAAAGAACCTGGGCGCATTGGGCTACGATGCGAGGCCGCTGGCCAAGCTTTCACAGTTCAGGCAGTCCAGCCTGCTAGTATGCAGCCTAGGCAGCAGATGAAGGCGCTACGTTGTATACAATTTCGGGATCGGCGTAGTGGAATGCTAGGCAGCCCGGCAGGCCAAACCTAAGCGTACAGAACACTAAAGAAGCTTAACTGGCATATACTTGCGCTGCTTGCGGCAAGAGTGGTAGTGTGACAGGAGAAGGCGAGGGAAGCAGGACGTACAAGTACATAGTCGTGCTCCTGGGCGTGGTGTCCGTGCTGATGGCCGCGGCGACAGTGTACGTAATGGGGGTGGTGAGCCTAAACTACGGCGCGGGCCTGGCGATAGTGGGCCTGGCGAACAACAGGGGCCTGGTGAATTCGACAGCAGCGAACATACCCTTGATATCGAGCGAGATAGGGGCGCTCCACAGCGCCATGGACGAGATATACGTGCTTGCGCTGATATCCTTCGCGCTGCTTGGCGTGTCCTTCGTCCTCTACACCGGCAGGTCAGCCAGGCACGCCGCGTTCACTAGGAGGTACACGCTCCTGCATACCGTCCTTACCCTAATCTACGCAAGCCTTCTCTACCTTGTGCTCTCCAGCATCTCCATAAACTACACAAGCCTGTACTTCCTTTCTCTGTTCGCAGCGATAGCCGCGGCCATAGTGATAGACGCGTATCTAGAGGTGAGCATACACGTAAACTACGGGTCCGGCCGGGTGCGCAACAGGGGTACGCTGCGCATAGAGCCCGGCACACCGTACAGCAACCTGCTCAATCTCCGCGACACTGTCTTCTCCAATCTGGGCGGCGACGTGAGGATAGTGGACAAGCACTTCAACTCGGCAGCCCTCTCGAACCTCTACAGGCTGATCGAGACCGGCCTGCCCACCATAAAGAGGCTGGAGGTGCTCACCTCCAGCGAGATGCTCGACGCCAAGTTCAACGACAACTACACCGACTTCAAGAACGAGATGAATGCTGCAGGCATAGAGTTGGATTTCATGCTCATGAGCAGCGGCAACGCAACAGAGCAGCACGAGCGCTTCATCTTCGACGACGCAAGGGCCTACAAGATACCCCCGCTCAACATAATAAACAGGAAGAGCGAGCACATAGTGCCGCTGAGCATTTCGGAGGCGAGGCGCAGGTTCGCGGCGCTATCCAAGGACGCAACAAAGTACGAGAATTACATAGTGAAGCAGGCGCGCGGCACTGGTGCATAGTGCCGCTGTGGTGAAACACATGGCAGATGCAAAACAGCAGTATCCCAAGGTCGTCTTTTCCCTAAACCGTTCTTTGGATAAAAAGTGGCTATGTCTCTTTCTTCAGAGGCGTAGCATGCGCAACCACATACTCGCTACCAATCCCAACTTGCCACTGTTCTTGAAATCTGCTAGAACAGAGGAGGCAGCTGTTTCCGCCTATGTAAACGACTTCTATAGAGAGCATGAGGAAGCAATGAAAAGATTGGTGCAGAGATTGCAAACGGAATGGAGCAAAACAAACGACAAAGTAATGGAAGGGCTAGAGGAGATAATGGAAAAGAAGTGGTCTAAGATAGGGAAAATGCGCGCTTACCTTACCCTATGCTCGACAGCAGGCAGGTTCCTTGATTCGCATGAATTTCAAGTAACGTTTATGGGGAAGAGCATAAATGAGATGATGAGCAACGTTCTGCACGAGATAACGCATTTCCTGTATTTCGACAAATGGAGGGATGTTTTCCCTGAAGACAAGGCTCAAGAGTTCAGCAATCCCCATCTTATTTGGACGCTGAGCGAGATACTGGTAGTGCCCATAGACAACGACCCAAGAGTAAGGGCCTACATGGCCAGCGACCCAAGGATTCACCCGGACCATCTCCGTGCTGTACTGAACCGCAATGGTGCGAAGCTCAGCCTGTCCCAGTATTTTACTTGGCTCTACAAAAGAAGAATCTTAGAACAGAAAGTGCCGTTTGCCGATTTCCTTAAGGAGGCAAGGGAAGAGATATTCGGCATGCGAAATGAGCTTAAAACGGCAAACATACCGTGCAGCTAGGCGTGTAGCCAAACCTATGCCTTAGGCTTCCTGCCGGGCGGCTTGGGCAGCTTCAGGTCAGGGAACGCCTTCTCTAGCATCTCCACGTTCACGTCGAAGTCGAAGGATAGGCCCTGCACCGTCTTCCTGAAAAGATAGGTAGAAGCGACCTCATTGAGCTCTGGCCTTGAGTTAGTGGCCGCTGTTATTGTTTCCTTCGCCTCGCCTGTGCCGAGCTTCTGCACCACCTGCGCCAGCGTGTTGTAGCTCTTCCTAGAGCCAGAAGTGAGCTGCGCAGCGTACGCGTCGAGCTTGGCTGTGTCGATGCCCAGCAGCTCGAAGGCCTTCTTGTCTATGCTCTGCCTTATGCCAGCGAGCTGTGCGACTATCTCCTCGGGCTTGGTGCTTGCATCTATGCGTATCTTCTTCACAGCGACCCAGTCTTTGTACTTGGCCAGGAACTCGATGGAGTTGCTGTCGTCCATGCTTTTGTCCTTCTAGGCTTGCTGTATCAGATAGTAGCCCGCCGCCTTCTCACGAGCGACGCGTTTTACCACGTTCTTCTGGGAGAGCGCCACAAGGGCGTTGGTAACCATGCTCTTCGGCCTGTTGCACTTCTTCGCTATGTCGTCGGCTGTCTTGAGCGAGCTGTCCTTGGTTGCGCCAAGTTCCTTCAGTGCGTTCACTATCAGCTGCTCTACCGGGTTCAGGTCTGCCATAATATCACGCAAACTTAATCAACGTCATTCTATTAAAGGCTACTTCTTGACCTTTATCTCGCGCCTCTTCGGCCTCAGGTAGTGCGAGCCGCACTTCCTGCACTTGGCAGCTCCGGCCTTGTTCCTGGCTTTGCACTTCTTGCAGATCCATACCTTCGCGAGCGCCTCGTCCGCCAACTGGAATCTTCCCATTTCCTTTCACCAAAAAGCAGTAGGCTTTGGCAATGAAGTAATAAAAAGCCTACGCACCTAGCCTCTTCAGGTAAGCAGCGATGCTTTCGTAGGGCTCCATGCCCTCCATGTTCCTGACGCGAAGCCTTACGCCCTTGTCTATCTCGTCCTCGAAATCAAGCACCTTGCTGTACTTGGGCATCTTGCACCATTCCACAAGGTTTATGTGGAACGTCCCGTTGATGTACTCCTTGTCGGCCTCGTCGTTGTTCAGCGGGAAGATTGTGAAGAGCACGCCGCTGGCCCACGCGAGCGGGGCAGCGCCTCCGGGCCCCATCACGTTGGCTACGAGCTCCTCGCTCGAATCCGACTCGTGCACCTCATGTATCACCACCTTTTCCACAGGCCTTATTTTCACTTCCACCATGATATCACTCCAGCGCCAGATCGATGCTCGGCTTGAGCGGCACGGAGCGCCACGCGCGCTCGGACATCGCCGCGGCCTCCTTCTCCACCTTAACATCGCAGCCGAGCTGCTTCGCCATGTACCCGGCCGCATCCGAGAAGCCAACGAACTCCTCCTGCTGGGTCAGCCCGACCGGCTGCAGCTCGTTCATGCGCTTGGCTAGCATGGTAGCTATCCTCTCCGCGGTTTCCATGCTCACCCCCTCCTCGCCATTCACAGCGGCGAGCGCCCTGTCCACCCTCTTCTCCTTGGCTAGCGCATTGAGCAGCTTCCTCTTCCAGTCCTCGGCCACCATGAGCTTTATGCTCCTTGCCCTCTTGCCGCTCTTCTTCTCCATTAGCGCAATCACCTGCCTCGCGTCCTCGAGCATCCTCTCTATCGCCTCCTCTACGCTCTCCGCCTTCGCGTCCAGCATGTCCTTGTCTGCCTCCGGCCACTTCTCCAGCGACGCGAAGCTGTCGTTGCCCAGCGTGTGCCACATCTCCTCGGCTAAATGCGGGGCCATAGGCTGCAGCATGAGCGCCACGCTGGACAGGAAGTCCTTGACCACTATGCCGTTCCCGCCTCCCCTCGCGAAATACCTTTTGAGCTCCAGCACAGAATCGTAGAATATGGGTATGTACGCGTCGCGCAGCTCCAGCTTCTCCATCGCTGCCGTGGCCCTGCCTATCTTGCCGCTCAGCTTGGAGTAGAGCCAGTAGTCGATGCTCTTCAGCTCGCCGGAACCCAGCTTGTCCAGGTCAGTGGCAGCGTTGTACAGGTATTCGAGCCTTTCCTGTATGCCCCGCACCGCTGTGCCGCTGAAGTCAGCGTCGCTGTACAGGTCAGCGCCTGCTATCACATTCATCCTGGAAGGATCTGCGCCGTACTTTGCAAGCGCGTCAGACAGGGGCACTATGTTGCCCAGGCTCTTGCTCATCTTCTCGCCCTCGCTCATGACGAAGCCGTTGACCACTATCTGCTTCGGCCAGTACGCGCTGTCGAACACCGCCGTGTGGTTGTATATGTACATCACGAGGTGGTTGAATATCAGGTCGGGCCCGGAGCCTCTAGACGTATCCCTGTACCAGTACTCGAACGATTCCCTGCATTTCTTGATAAGCGTATAGTCGATGCCCGTGGACGCAGCCACCTTGTCCGCGTCGCCGATTCCCTTGAACACGAAGTCGAAGAACTCCGGCCTGAGCTTCTCCGGCGCCAGGTCCTTGACAAGGTTCGATATGGTGTAGAACGACATGTAGATGGTGGAGTCGGACAGGCTCTCGATTATCTTCGTGCTGTCGAGAGGGAACCTGGTGCCCAGCCCCTGGGCCCTGGCGACAGCGCGCATGTCTATCCAGTCCATAGCAGCGTCGAAGGCGTTCCTTGTCCTGTCCGGAAGCAGGTTGACCCGCTTTAGCGCTTCCTTCGACTCCTCCTTCCACGCCTTGTCCCCGTAGTTTATGAACCACTGGTCCTCCACCACCTTGACCACAACCTCGTAGCCGCACCTGCAGTACACGGGCGCGTTCTGGAGCGCGTATACGCTGATGGCGTTTCCGTTAGCTGCGAGTTCTTTCTTCATCTTCTCCCTTGCCTCCGGTTCGCTCATGCCCTCGTAGCCCTTGGCGAGCATCCTGCCCCAGTGGCTCTCCTCCCTGTACTCCAGCTTTGTGGCGAACTCCAGCATGTCGTCTATAGCATCGACGTTAGTGTGCAGTATCTCCATGTATGCCAGGGCTGGCACGTCCATCTGGCTGGGTTTCGCCTCCCCGACGCTGACGTCGCTCAGCGACCTTCCTACCTTCACATCCAGCACCTTTATGGGCTTGATCTCCTGCTGGAGCCTACCTTCCTTCCTGAGCCGCTCCAGAGCGGCATAGTCGAAGGGTGCATGCGCCGGCACGCTCATCACGATGCCGGTACCCACGCCCTCTTTCACGAAGAAGCCCGGCAGCACCGGAAGCTTGCTGCCGTTCATCGGGTTGATGCACGTCTTAGCCAGCAGCCTGTCAGCACCTACCTCCTCAAGTATCTCTACCTTGGTTTGGTATTTCAGTATGCCGGCTGCGGCTTTGGATATGTAGTACTGCTTGCCGCCGTCCCCTATCCTGCACGCGACGTACTGCACCTTTTCGTTTACGAACATGTTTGTGACTCCGAAGAGCGTCTCCGGCCTGTAAGTGGTGCACAGCATATACGCGTCCTCGCCGTCCACCCTAAACAGCACCGCAGTCTCCTCCTCTATCTCCGGCTCTACGTCGTGCTTCGTGTCGTGCATCCCGACCGCGTTGTCCTCGTTCGGGCACCATCCTACCGGATGCCTGCCTTTGGTCAGGTACCCCTTGCTGTTGAGTATTGCGAACTGCCATTCGACCATCTTGCTGAATTGCGGGTCCGTGGACACGAAGCTCCGCCTTTGGTCCATGCTGAAGCCCGACCTGCCGTACAACTGCCTGCTCTCGTTCGTGAAGTAGGCCGCTATGTACGCGGGCTCGGTCATCTTCTGTATCTCGACGTCGGGCACGTGGAACATCCTGAGTTCCTCCACTATCTCCTTGTCCCCGCTCTTTATCCTCTTGGCGAACGCGAGCACCGGCGTGCCTGTAGCGTGGAAGCCCATGGGGTAGATGACGTTGAACCCTCGCATCCTCTTATATCTGGCGAGCACATCCGACGTGCCGAAAGCGCGCAAATGGCCTATGTGGAGCGGCGTGTTTACGTACGGCCAAGCGGCGGTGACCATGTAGGCCGGCTTGTCGCTGACATCGTTCTCGAATATCCTTGCGTCGGCCCAGGCCTTCTGCCACTTAGCCTCGATCTCGCTATAGTTTATCATGCAGATCAGACGAGCGATGCCTATTCTCAGGTAATATTAATAGCGCTATTGTTTGCTGCCGGGCTCCTGCCCGTGCAAACCTTCCCGGGCAGCAAGCTTTATATATTTGGTCTAATTTTAAACTATGCATGGAGGATTGCCCAGAGCATGCGCTGCCCTTCAAGGATTTCGGCACCATGGGCGAGAGCATGCTGAAGAACGTGCACTCCATAATAGTGCTTGTGCACATAGACGCGAAGAGCACATACCCGTACGCGCTGCTGAAGAGGTTCAGGGCGAGCAGGCACCCCATGGTGAGCAGCATAGATAAAAGCGAGCTCTACAACATACTCAACTCGCTGGAGCGCAAGGGCTACGTGAGGAGCAGGATGGTGCGCGCCGGAAAGAAGCCCCAGAGGGTATATGTGGTCACGCCCAGGGGCGACGTCCTGGCCAAGAAGTTCAGGAGGACTTTCTTCAGGTTTGCGATCAAGATGTCCGACATGATGAAGGGTGCGTTCACTGAGTGATTACGCCATAGAGATAGAGGGCCTCGTGAAGAAGTTCGGGGACTTCACGGCAGTCAACGGGGTGAGCCTCGGCATAAAGAGAGGCGAGATCTTCGGGCTGCTGGGCCCGAACGGGGCGGGAAAGAGCACCACCATAAACATGCTTCTCGGGCTCCTGGCTCCCACAGCTGGCAGGATACACATAAACGGCGTGGACATGCTTAGGGAACCGGAGAAGGCGAAGGGCCAGATAGGGATAGTGACCCAGGAGACCGTGGTGGAGCCAGACCTAACCGCGGAGGACAACCTTATGGTGTTCGGCAGGCTCTACCAGATCCCTGCCGACGAGCTGCAGAAGGACATAGAGTTCGCGCTGGACCTTTCGGACCTGAAGGGTTTCAGGAAATCATACGCCGGGACCTTCTCTGGCGGCATGAAGCGCAGGCTCGAGACGGCCAAGGCGCTGATGCACGCGCCCAAGATACTCCTGCTGGACGAGCCCACCACTGGCCTTGACGTCCAGAACAGGTCGCAGATATGGGAGCTGCTCAGGAAGATAAACAAGGAGCAGGACGTGACCATACTCATGACAACGCAGTACCTGGAGGAGGCGGACCAGCTCTGCAACAGGATAGGCATAATAGACCACGGCAAGCTCATCGCGCTGGGCACCCCGGCCGAGCTCAGGCAGAAGATAGGGATGAGCACGGTGCTGGAGGTGGAGGCGGAGAGGGAGTCCCTGCCGAAGGTGGAGCAGATATTCAGGAGGCTGGGCATGGAGCCGAAGACTTCGGGCAACAAGGTGATCGCTCCGGCAGGCGCCAAGCCTGTTGAGAGGGTAGAGAAGGTGCTCAGGCTGCTTTCATCCGGAGGGATAGAGGTGCGCAACGTGAGCATGCACGAGCCAACCATAGACGACGTCTTCCTGAAGCTGACAGGAACGGCGGTGCGCGACCAGACCGGAGACTACCAGGGCGGGAGGCAGGGCCTGATGATGAGAAGGGGCAGATGAGAAGGGGTGGATGGAATGGGGCTGCTGAACGACACGTACACTCTTTTCCTCAGGGACATACTCATATTCAGGAAGAACTTGGGGGTAAACATAGTCAGGTCGCTCATATTCCCGCTAATATTCATAATACTGCTCGGCGCGTTCGGCAGCACGCCAAAGAACGTGCCCATCGCAGTGGTGAATTACGACAACGGGCCCCTTGCGCTGCAGTTCATAAACATGCTCCAGTCGGGGAACAGCCTGCAGGTGGCGAGCGTGACCACGCAGCAGGAGGCCATGTCGATGCTCGCCAAGGGCAGCGTAGCCGCCGTGGTCGTGGTGCCCCAGGGCTTCTCGGGGGCGCAGCTCCCCAAGCCGGACGTGTACGTGTACCTTGACAACTCCCAGCCGCAGTCTGCGACTATAGCCGCAGAGGTTGTGGACCAGGCTGCCGCGCAGCTGGGATCTCAGGCTTCTTCCGGAGCCGTGTCCGGCTCGACCACGCTCTCCGACCCAGTGCCCGTTATCACCAACTACGCGTATGGCGCTTCGAGCAACTACGAGAGCTTCGTGGTCGGCGGCCTGGTGATAATGGTTGCCGCTTTCGGCTCTGTGTTCAGCTCAGGCTTCACTGTCATAAGCGACAGGGAGCTCGGCAACCTGAAGGCGTTCCTCACCACGCCAATAAACAAGTTCTCCATACTGCTCAGCAAGATAGGCTACGGCACTGTGCAGTCCCTGTTCAGCGCGTACATAGGCCTTGTCATAGGCCTGCTGCTCGGCGCGACAATAGCCGCTGGCGCAATCGGCCTGCTCGAGCTCATATGGATAGTGTTCCTTGTCGGCCTGGGCTTCGGCTCGCTGTCCATAGCGCTGGCTGTCAGGACGAAGCAGCTCCAGACATACGCGCTCGTGGCCCAGACGATAGTCATGCCAGCCGCGTTCCTCGGCGGCGCTTTCGTGCCCACTACGCTTCTCCCAAAGGTGCTCCAGTCAGTGGCCGTAGTTAACCCGCTTACGTACGCTGTGAACGCCGTCAGGGACATAATGATAAAAGGCTCCCTGCCCCTGAGCGACCTGGTGCTGGACAGCGCAGTGCTGCTTGTGTTCGCGGGCGCGATGGTGGCCTTGGCGTTCGTGCTCTTCAGGAATACGAGCGAGCAGCTGTCTTGATGTTGTTATGCTATATAGCGAAAATGGTGAAAAGATGAGAACAAGTGTCTTCTTGGTGCTTGCCGCCTTGTTTGCGGCAAGCGGGATGGTTGGCGCACAGTACACTGGCGCGCTCACGCTGGCGAACGTGTCCATATCGCCGAACCCGGTTGTGGCAGGCGGCAACGCCACCATAACGTTCAGGCTCTACAACTCCTACGGCATGTTCCTGGACAACGTGAACCTGCAGCCTGCGAGCAGTTACCCTATAGTGAACGTGTCCCCTGCGGGCAGCAGGGTGGTCAGCACGCTCAACGGCGGCCTTAGCGGCAACTACTTCACGTACACGTTCTTGATACCGAACACGACGCCCTCTGGCACATACACGATAGACTTCGATGCAACATACCTGGCGTTCGGCGCTTCCGCGTCGGTGGCGACCTCCACTATGCCCGTGAGTTTTCGCGTGCAGAACAGGCCGGCGATAAGTGTGGTCGCGTCGAGCCCGCAGCCCTCGGTGCTCTACTCGGGCCACAACCAAACGATAGAGCTCGCGATAGAGAATACGGGCTACGGGACTGCGAGGAACGTGACAGTCTCGGTGGCGGCGGGGCAGCAGCTCAACGTGCTGAGCTCGGTGAGCACTTTCTTCATCTCCAACCTTACCATGGGCTCCGTGGTGGACGAGCCGCTGCTGATATCGGCGAAGAGCCTCGGCAGCGGAAGCCTGGAGGTGAACACGAGCTACTACTCGTCGAACTTCGGGCAGAGGTTCTCCGGTTCGCAGTCGGTAGGCATTTCGGTGGCGCCTTCGGCGCAGTTCAACTACACGTACCTCGGAGGCAACCTAGGCATAGGCAGCTCCGATGTCCCTGTGAGCTTCAGGATAACCAACACGGGCACCGCTGCGGCGCAGGAGCTGCAGCTGAGCCTGCAGACCGCGTATCCGGTCACGCCGGTGGCCAGCACCGCCTATGTGGGCAGCCTGGCCGCAGGGGCTTCGGCTAACGTGACCTTCCTGGTGAGCATAGACTCGGCAGGCGTGAGCGGCAACTACCCGGTAACGATCTACGAGCAGTGGAAGCAGGCGAACGGGGCAGCGGACCAGCAATTCACTGCTAACAACAACTTCTTCGTTACGGTAGGCAGCCAACCCAGCGCGCTGACCCTGGCCATAGAGATAGTTGTGGTGGTGGTTGTGCTGGCCGTGATCGCGTACAGGCTGCTGCCGCGCTTGGCCAAGAGGCAGGCGAAGAAGAAGCAGTGACGCGTGCGTATGCCCCTGGCATGTCGGCACCGGCAGGGCCGATGGCGCCTAGCTCGCATCTTGGCCGCCAACGCCGCTCGGAGGCGGCCTGCGTGCTAGGGCGAGCAAAGGTGGCTGCGCTACTTTATTAAATGGCGTGTGTTAGCACTAACCAGAGATGGTTGGATGGTTTTGCAAGTAGTCAGCACAGTGAAGGACAGCTACTCCACGCTTTTCCGCAACAGGACAGTGCTGGCGTACGTTGTCATAATCGCCATAGTGTCCTCTATCCTGGTCGGCTCGATAACTTCCTTGACCGGAGTGAGCCCAGGCGTGGCCTCGGCTTCCTCCCTCGCGGCAGCGTACTCCAATATTGCGCTCCTGGCAGCGGTGGCGGTTATAAGCTTCCTTGTCTCTGTGTTCCTCGCCGGCGCCGTGCTCACTGCCGCGCAGGCAGGCTGGAAGGGCGGCCTTGCTGATGCGGCCAGGAATTCCCTGTCCAGGTACCTGTCGGTACTCGGGGCTGACCTGCTCGGCGCAGTGATAATAGCCGTCCCGTTCGTAGCTTTCTACCTGTTCGGGCTGCTGGTCGTGCTCTCTTCTGTTTCGCTGGTGAGCCTCATACCGTTCGCCTTCGGCATCCTGCTTATCCTGATAGGCGTCATCCTGCTGGCGCTGTTCGGAGTAAGGTTCAGCATCTCCATGGTGGGCGCAATCAACGGCAACATGCGCG
This sequence comes from Microcaldota archaeon, assembly GCA_021792095.1. Taxonomy (GTDB): domain Archaea; phylum Micrarchaeota; class Micrarchaeia; order Micrarchaeales; family CABMGC01; genus JAJYVH01. The sequence goes on from JAJYVH010000001.1 coordinate 539,522, forward strand.
CAGTGCAGTCTGTCAAGCACAGCTGGCACGTCACCAAGGGTAACTACTGGCGCATCCTCGCAGTGTTTCTGGTGATAGGCATAATCATGCTGGTCGTGGGCGACGGGCTTGTTATCGCCCTGGGCCAATTTGGCCTTTCGGTGATAGGCTACTTCGTGCTTGCGCTCCTTAGCGGTGCGGGCAGCGTGGCCATAGTGCGCATCTACGAGGCGCTGCCCGGCTGACCTGAGGCATGACGTGCGGTTTTTTAACCTGCGCATGACAAATAGCAGTGGTAACAATGGCGTTGTACACACCGCAGCAGCAGGCAGGCATACTCAGCTTCTATGACGCTCCGGAGCGCGGGCCTAAGATAAGCGCCAAGACGCTGCTCGTTATAGTGGCTGTTTTCGCCGTTCTTGTGATAGTGCTGGACCACCTGGCAACGATCTGAACGGTTGGCGCGCTCTCTGGCAGCAGTATAGTGACCTCGAGTCAAAAGGCATCACGATAAACGAGCCACATGCGTTTATTGCTGCCATTCGGCTTCTTCCGAAGTTCTGCTTGGAAATATGCAGGAACTTCATGCAACTGCTTATCAGACGATCTTATCAAGGAACGCTTTTACGAGCCTGTAGTCTTCTTCGGCCTCCCCCTTGCAGATGTCGAGCGTCACCAAAGCATGCTTCTCTTCGAGTTTCTGTCTAAGGATTCCAATAGACTGATCGAAACTCCAGTCTTTTGCATGATAAAACAGAGAAATCATTGCTCCTGTGGGATCCAGGAACCTAAAGTTGTCTGCGTTCTTGACGATTTCGCTCTCTATGCACGTGTGGGGAACTTCGCCATGGTGGGCGGCTATGCAGTTCAGTATCTTTTCCTTTGTCTTAGAATCCGTGTTGAGTTTGTCCAAGAAAGGCCCTGCAATCTCTACGCCCATCTTGACGTGTTCTTTTTGTTTTCCTTCTTTCAGGGCCCTGCCCAACTCAATGTCCATCAAATAGCAGCCTGCTATGACTATACTCTCGTCCGCGTGCAGTTTCTTAGCCAACTCTTGGCCCTTCTTGACTACAAACTCGGTATGGGGAAATGGCGGAGCGCCATACTCTTCAGCCATCTGTTTGCAAAAATTCCTGGCTTCTTCCACCAAACCCATGCATTCATCTTTTCTCATATCAGCGTAAACACGTCCTTCCTCCTCTCGCTGACATCCCCCTGCTCGCTCAGCAGGTAGAGCATGGCCCTCACTCCGTCCTCGTCTAGCCCTGCGCTCTTCGCCACGTCCTCCACCTTGCTCGGCCCCTGCTTCAGCTCCTTTATCACCTTGCCGCTGTTCTTATCGAAGAAGCTGCGCAGCACTATGTAGAACTTCTTGTTGAACGCGCGTATGCCGAGCACCTTGCCCGACCTTATGCTGTCCTCGAGCACCGCCGACAGGCTCATCGCCTCTGGCTGCGTCTGCAGCACCACGAAGCCCTCCTTCTCGAGCCTCTCTATGTTCTCGTTCTCGACCTTCACGGGCAGCAGCGGCGCCTCCGCAACCGGCGCTTCCTCGCTGCCTGCTTCCGGCATCTTTGGCTTCTGCTGCTCCTGCCTGGCCCGCGTGCCCATCAGGAACTTCTCGTACACGCCCCTGTCTATGCTGTACGCGCCCTTGAATATCCAGACGACGCGCTTGCCCATGAGCCCCTCCAGTATCCTCTTTTCCTGCTCGCTGAGGATGCCCCCGACTTTGGCCGCTGTCCTGTCAGCGTACCTGAGCGTGTCGAGCTTCCTCAGCACCTTTATCTCGGGCAGCGTAAGGTTGGCTATGCTGTTCCTGCTCGCCCCGGGGCTCATCGCCCACGTTCCGGCGCCCGTGCCCTTCCTGGTGTTGCTAAGCAGCATCTCCGATATGTCGCCCTTCTTCGCGAATATGAACGCCTTGTTGTTGAGCCTGAAGAAGTCCACCTCGTCGTCCCCCTTCAGGTCGAGCTGCTTCGTTACCTCGAAAGGGAGGTAGACTATGAGCTTGTTGCCCTTGGAGCTGTAAATCTTCATCGAATGCCCCTTGCGTATGTGTTGTATGTATGTAATGCAAGGAATAAAAGAGGTGCGTTGGAGCGGCCTGGCGCAAACAGCACGCCTTTAATTCTGCGCGTCCAATATCGTACATGGCTGGTCTGCATTCTAGTAGCCCTTCCCCAAGCTCTACCGTCAGGCAGGAATTAGTGTCGTCGCTGAAAAAGGCGATGGCGTCTGCCTATCCGGAAGCGGGCCTGAGTGATGACGAGCTTATGCTCAGCATAACGGTCCCCCAGGGGCAGGAATGGGACCTGAGCTCTTCCATCGCCTTCAGGCTGGCGAAGAAGCTGGGGGCAAATCCTGCGGAGATAGCGGGCAAGCTTTCAGGATTGATGCCGGCAGGCAACTATGTGGCGAGCGTAGAGGCAACGAATGGCTACCTGAACGCGAGGCTGGATGAGCGCAAATACACTTCGCTAGTGCTTGCGCGCATAAGGGACGAGGGCGGCGCCTACGGCACGAGCGCCATGGGCGAGGGCAGGAAGGTCATAGTGGAATCGCCAAGCGCCAACCCGGCGCACCCCTGGCACGTGGGCACCCTGAGGAACGCGCTGCTCGGCAACGTTGTGTCCAACCTGTTCGAGGCATGCTCCTACGAGGCGGAGCGCGAGGACTACATAGACGACCTGGGCCTGCAGGTGGCCACGGCGCTGTGGGGGTGGATCAACATGGGCGACAAACCAGACAAGAAGTTCGACCAGTGGCTCGGCGAGCTCTACGTGCGGGTCAACAGGGAGATGGGGCAGAGGCCAGAGGTGAAGAAGCAGGTAGAGGCGCTCAACAAGGAGATGGAGGACGGGGTGTCGCAGCAGGCGCGGGCCGGCAGGGAGATGGCCGAGAGGTGCGTCATGGCCCACCAGCAGACGGCGTTCGACTACGGCATATACCGCGACGTCATGATATGGGAGAGCGACATAGTGCGGAGCCACCTCCTTAGCAAGGCGCTCGACATCTCCAGCGGGATACTAGAGAAGCCGAGCGACGGCAAGTATGCCGGGGCCGTGGTGATAAAGCTGGACAGGATAACTCCTTTCGCGGGCGAGCTGGCTGGGAGCAGGGAGGACGCCAAGGTGATAGTGAGGAGCAACGGGACCGCTACGTACATAGGCAAGGACTTCGCGTTCCACGCGTGGAAGTTCGGGCTGATAGATGCGGGCTTCAAGTACAGGAAGTTCATGGACCAGCCCAACGGCAAGCCCATATACAGCACCGCGCCAGAAGGCTCTCCTATGCAGTTCGGGAACGTTGAGCGCGCTATAAACGTGATAGGCGGGGAGCAGGCGTACGAGCAGCAGATAATGCGCGTGATGTTCTCCCTGATAGGCCACGAGGAGATCACCAGGGGCCTGTTCCATCTGGCCTATGGCAGGGTCAATATCGAGGGCGAGAAGCTGAGCGCCAGGAGCGGCAACTGGCTGGGCGACGGCAGGAACTACACGGCAGACGACCTGCTCGCCGAAGCCACGAAGCGCGCCATGGAGATAGCGCAGAAGAGCGAGAAGATAACAGACAGGCAGAACCTGGAACACATATCCAGGGCGGTGGCGCTGAGCGCCATAAAATTCGAATACCTGAAGATAGCCACCGAGAAGGATATAACGTTCTCGTGGCAGAACGCTCTCAACTTCGAGGGCAACAGCGGCCCCTACGTGCTCTACACCTATGCGCGGGCGATGCGCATACTGGGCAAGTCGGCGAGCGCCGCCGCCATGTCGGACTCTGACGTGAGCCAGATCACGCGCGGCCAGGACTTCCAGCTGGTCAAGCTGATGGGCATGGCCCAGGACACGGTCGAGAAGGCGTGCACTGAGCTGCGGCCCAGCGTGGTCACAGACTACCTGCTCGGCCTATCGTCGCTCTTCAGCAAGTTCTACGAGACCATGCCGGTTGTGAAGGGCGGGGACGCGAAGAACGTCAGGCTGGAGGTGGTGCGCTCGTTCACTGCTGTAGCGTCCAATATGCTGTCGCTGCTGGGCATAGCGACAGTGAGCGAGATGTAAATAAGCTTTCGTGCTGAATTGTATCGAGGGCCCGTAGCTCAGCTTGGACAGAGCAGCACCGTCCTAAGGTGATGGTCGCGGGTTCAAATCCCGCCGGGCCCGTCCGAAGCGCCTGTAAACAAATAAATAGCTTCTCGAGCAACATTATGCCTGGGCTGGATTTCGATGAAGAAGGAGAAAAGGATCAAGGAACCGCAGATAATAGTGAAACCATTGGGGAGATTCGGCGGGCTGGACAACCTGCACATCACGCTTGCTGTGGTTGTGGTGCTGCTCGTCGCGCTGCTGCTGGTCGTTTCCTATTCAAGGCCTATACTGGTCCTGCCGGCCAACAACACCACCTCGACAATGGCCCCTGTGCACAACGCCGCGCAGGTGAGGGCCGTGGTGGAGCAGGAGCTCGCGAGCTACACTGGCGTGAACGGATCTCTGTCCCTGCTTCCGTACATAAGCAACGTGAGCGGCATGAAGCTGGGCTACTCGAGCTCGAGCCACGACTGGTACGCCACAGTCTCGGCGACAAACCCGGTAGGCAACGTTGCGTTCAACGTGTCTTTCGTAATAAGCGATTCGAACCTGTCCATAACCCCGTTCCTGCAGGCGGCAAAGCCGTCGCAGCTCTCCATGAACAGGGTCGTGTCGACGGGCGTGGTGCAGCTCAACGGCAAGTACGAGTGCACGAGCAACGCGACACGCGTGTACTGGTTCATGGACCCCTATGCGGCGGGCTCTGTGAGGAGCCTGCTCAACGCCACTGCGCTCGAGGCTAGGTACGGCAGCTCGCTCAACCTTACGTTCAAGATGATAAACGGCCCTAGCACGCAGGATGTTGCCGCCTCTGTCGGCCTGCAGGACGCGCTCTACCTCTCCAAGTACATACTGTGCGCGTCGCAGCAGCCGCAGTTCGGTGCCTTCGCCGCCGACCTTAACAGCGAGTACGCCAATCAGTACATGCCGCAGAGCTCGCTCCAGAGCCTTGCAAGCGTTGCGGGGCTGGACAACGCTACGCTCTCGAGCTGCATCGCGAACTCCACGTCGGTTCTCAACAACCAGGCGCTGCTCGCCACCTACTACAACATAACACAGACTCCGAGCGTAGTCGTGGCGTGCGCGTACATGGCGCTGCCCCAGACGGCGGGCTCTGCTATTTCTTATGCTGGTTCGGTAGGCTACGCAGGAAATTCCACGCGCTGATTCGTTGAGGTACGTAATAGCGGGCATAGACACGGGCAAGACGGCTGCGATAGCGTGCGTCGACCTCGACGGCATTCTTGTGAGCGTGGACTCCGGCAGGTTCGCCGGCATGCAGTGGTTCGTGGGTTCGCTCAGGAGCGTGGGCTCGCCCGTGGTGGTGGCGAGCGACAAGAGGAAACCGGACAAGGCTGTCGAGAAGCTCGCTAGCATATTCGACGCCGTCCTGTTCACGCCGGAGAGCGACATAAGCATGGCCAGGAAGAGGGAGCTCGCAGCAGGCAGCGTGTCGAACCCGCACGAGCGCGACGCGCTCTCGGCGGCGCTCACGGCCTATAACGCATACGCGGCCAAGCTCAGGCACGCCGCCAAGGTAGCCTGGGAGAGCGACGCTCCGGCTGACAGAATAAAGGCTATGGTGATAAGGAAGTACTCGGTGCACGAAGCTATAAGCGGAAGGAGCGCGGGGAGGCGCCTCGTCAGGAGATCCGGCGGCTGACTTTCAGAATATTTATATAATGCGGCACACAAATAGTAGCAAGCGAACGCGCAGCAGGCATTGACGCTTAAGTGGTGTAAGAATGGCCGAAGAACAAGCAAGAAGCGAGGAGGTAAAGGCAAGCACGATCCCGGAGAACGTGGTCTACATAGGCAAGAAGCCTGCGATGAACTACGTGCTCGCAGTGGTGACCCAGTTCAACTCCGGCGCGAAGAGCGTGAAGATAAGGGCTAGGGGCAACACTATCTCGAGGGCCGTGGACGTGGCCGAGATATCCAGGAACAGGTTCATCCACGACGCCAAGGTAGGCACTATAGCCATAAACTCGGAGGAGCTGCAGAACGAGGACGGAACCAAGTCCAAGGTAAGCACCATAGAGATCACGCTGAACAGGTGACAGTCGCTTCCGCGCTGTCTTCGGGCAGGCGGGTGTGTTTCAAGTGGCGGCTTTCGTCCTTTTGGATGGCAGGCAGGCGAGGAGGGCAGCAGAGCTTCTCGAGAGGGCGTACGGGAACGCAAGCTACTACCTGAAGTTCGGCACTCCGCTGGAGCTGATGGTCGCTGCCATACTCTCCGCGCAGACGCGCGACGAGGTGGTGAACGCGATCACGCCGGAGCTGTTCAGGCGCTACAGGACCGCCAGGGACTACGCCGGCGCCGGGCCCGAAGGGCTGATGAAATATATCGGCAGGGTCAGCTTCGCCGGCGCAAAGGCCAAGAACATAATTGGCGCGTGCAGGATTCTGGTGGAGAAGTACGACGGCGCGGTGCCCAGGAGGATGGAGGAGCTGCTGGAGCTGCCTGGCATAGGGAGGAAGACGGCGAACACCATACTGATAAACGCTTACGGCATAGTGGAGGGCATACCTGTGGACACGTGGGTGATAAAGCTCTCGGGCAGGATAGGCTTCAGCAGGGGCGGCAAGCCGGACGAGATAGAGAGGGACCTGATGCGCATAGTGGACAGGGAGCACTGGCGCAACTTCGGCTACGTGCTCAAATCGCACGGAAAGAGCGTGTGCCAGTCGCAGGTGCCGCTCTGCAGCAGGTGCCTCATAGGCCCTGGCAGCGATGCGCCAATCTGCCCCAGGAACGGCGTGACGAAGAGCGGGTAATGCTTTGGAATACATAAGCGAACTGCACACGCACTCCAAATACGCGGCAGCGTGCAGCGAGCAGCTCACCCTGGAGAACATGGCCGCTTCCAGCGAGCGGAAGGGGATAGGGCTGATGGGAACCGCTGACTTTTCCCATCCGCTCTGGTTCAAGGAGATAAAAGACAAGCTGGAGGAAGACACGAAGGGCGTGTTCAGGCTCAAGGGGTCGAGCTCCAGGACAAGGTTCGTGCTCGCATCCGAGGTGTCCGTGCACTTCTCGGACAGGGAGGCACCGGGTGGCAGCGCCAGCATTTTCGACAGGACTGGGGCCGTGAAGAGATGGCACAACTGCCTGCTGGCGCCCAGCATAGAGGTGGTGGAGCAGATAAACGCAGAGCTTGGCAGGTTCGGGAACCTCGCGTCTGACGGCAGGCCCCAGCTTGCGATGCGCGCCAGCGAGCTCGTGGAGTTGATGCACGGCATAAGCGATGACATAATGGTGTATCCCGCGCACGCGTGGACTCCGTGGTTCGGCGTGTTCGGCTCCCTTTCCGGCTTCGATTCCATGGAGGACGCCTACGAGGACCAGGCCAAGCGCATCTACGCAATAGAGACGGGCCTGTCCGCAGACCCTCCCATGTTCTGGCGCATATCCAAGCTCGACAGGTACGCTGTGATCTCGGGCGGCGATGCGCACTCCCTTCCGAAGCAGGGGAGGGAGGCCACTGTGCTTGAATTCGACAGGCAGCCTTCCTACAGCGACATGATAGGCCAGATAAAGGGCAAGAAGTTCAAGTACACGATAGAATTCTACCCCGAGGAGGGCAAGTACCACTACGACGGCCACAGGAAGTGCAACGTCTCGCTTAGCCCCGAGGAGTCTGCGAAGTACAACAACGTCTGCCCGGTCTGCGGCAAGCCGCTCACCCTGGGCGTGATGAACAGGGTAAACGAGCTGGCCGACAGGGAGCCCGGCAATGTGCCAAGTGGCGCCATCCCGTTCGTGCACGCGGTGCCGCTGCAGGAGGTGCTTGCCTTCGTGAGCAAGAAAACAGTGTACTCCTCTTATGTCAGGGACATGCAGGCTAAGCTGGTGGAGAGGTTCGGCAGCGAGTTCAACGTCCTGCTCAAAGCGGATGCGGAAAGCATAGCGGGCGTTGACAAGGAGCTGGCGAAAGCGATAGAGAATATACGCGCCGAGCGCGTCCGCATAAAGCCAGGCTACGACGGCGTTTTCGGAATAGTCGATGTGCTCAACGGGCCTGCCGGCGGGGGCGGGCAGGCCGAGCAGGGCCACGGCCAGAAAACAGTAACCGAATTCTTGCAAAAACCTTAAATGCATTCTTGTGGCAAACCATTCATGGCAACACCAAGACCAGCTTTACTGCTGCTTTTGATTCCCTTCGTAGTGGTCAGCGCGGGCGCATACACGACGAGCATGCACGCGCCAGCGGTGCTCACCAACGCGACCAACGATACAGGCGGGGTCCTGACGACCATAATGCTCAACCTCACTCCCGGGACCGGCGCAGTCAATGTGGGGGGCCCGTCCAGCGTCGCGTCGAGCACGCTCGATTCGGCAGCCACGGCTGCCGCTGCCGCGTCAACGTACATGCACGTGAACGAGACCGAGTACAACTTCAACTACACCATAATGGACAGGAACATAAGCGTCTCCGGGCCTAGCGCCGGCCTGGTGTTCACCCTGCTCGCCGTATCCGCGATACAGCACAAGCAGGTCGCGCATAACTTCACTGCCACAGGCACCATATCCAGCTCAGGCAGCGTGGGCCTGATCGGGGGTGTGCTGAACAAGGTGTCAGCGGCGCGGGACGCGGGCATGGGCTTCGTGCTCGTCCCGTACGGCGGCGGCCCGGGCTTCGAGAACCTGCTCTATTACATGGCGCAGCAGGAATACGGCATACCGCTGGTGCAGGTCTCGAACGTGTCGCAGGCGCTGGCTTACATAAACGGCGTTATGCCGCTCCAGCCGACACAGCCAGACATGGCGCTTTCGTACCCGCTCGCATCCATAGGCGACTCTAACATAACGTGCAGCGACTGCAACGCAAGCCTGTTCGGCGAGCTGGCCGGCTTCACGCTCAACTTCACGAACAGCACTATCTCAAGCATAGGGAGCGACTTCGCAAGCGCGAAGAGCGAACTGGCTTCGAACAGCAGGCTGTTCAGCAAGATAGAAGGCATGGGCTACCTGTACACAGCAGCCGACTTCTCGTTCCTGGATTTCATACAGGCGTTCACTATCGCGAACGAAGCCAACTACAGCATAGCGGGCGCTTCGGGCCTGATAAACAGCACGTCCAACTACTGCGCGTCGGTGGTGCCGCCCCAGCTCACGAGCTCCAACTACGAGTACGTGCTGGGCGGCGAGCTCAGGCAGTACTGGGCCAACGTGACGCTCAACGAATCGCAGCAGACGCTCGACTCGGCGCAGGACGCGGACGGGCTGGTGAACAGCGTATATGACACTGCCAGCTCCGTGGCCTGGTGCAAGGCGGCCGCCGAGCTGTACGCCATAGCGCCGGCCAACGGCACCTACGTGCAGGAATCGGCGAGCCTCAGGACTGCCGCTTCTGACGCAATAAGCAAGGCGAGGATCTACGGCAACAGCCTCTACCTGCAGGCCGCGCTCGAAGCGTACAACAACGGCGATTACGCTGTGGCGCTCTACTCCGCCACGTACGCAAGCGTGTTCGCCCCCGGCGCCCCCAACATGACCGAGTCGCAGCTGTACTCTGGCATATCGGCCAACATAGCCAACGCCACCCAGGGCGTATGGCCTTCGCAGTTCGCATCGCAGGCCGAGTTCTACATGCGCGACTCGCTCGCTTCCAGCGGCGCCAACAGCAGCGCGTACGCCTCGCAGGCGTACACTACGTCCCTGCTCGCCGTCCAGCTCCAGAAGGACAATGCCATCATAAACGCGTCGTTTGTGCCCCTGGCGCAGACAGGCGCGTCGAACGCGCAGGTTCTCGCGCTCGAGCAGAGCGTTATGCAGCTGAGCGACATACTGGTGATAAACACGACGCTGCTTCTCATTGTGCTCGTGGTGCTGCTCTACATGCTGCTGAACCGCGGTCACGCGCAGCCGCCCAGGCGCAGGCGCAGCGCAAGGTAATGCGTTGCTGGATGCATTCTGCGATGAAGGCGTGTACAAGCCTGTCTACTACGAGAGCGAGAGCTTCATCGTGTTCCTGGACATAAGGCCGCTGCTGCCCGGGCACAGCCTCGTCGCGCCGAAAAGGCACACGCTCTACATTACGGAGCTGAACGACAAGGAGCTGATCGAGCTGCGGGACCTGCTGGGCTACGTGCTGCCGAAGCTGCTGCGCGCATACGGCGCCGATTCCTACAACCTCTCGATAAACGGGGGCGAGCACGCGGGCATGGTCGTCAGGCACCTCCACATCCACATTGTCCCCCGGAGCGCGTCAGACCCGATGCAGGGCAGGATAGTCACTTTCTACAGCCTCCTGCAGGGCGAGAGGCGCAAGTACGCGAAGGACGTGGGCAAGGAGCTGGATAGGCTCAGGAGAATATTCAGATATAAAGGGAAAGGAACGCAGAGGCGAGTATAGCCAGCAGCGCGAGCCCCATAGCCGCCAGCGAAACGTTCCTTGACCTCTCGAAGAACGCGTAGTGCTTCCGCATGTGCCTGACGCGCAGCACGTACGCCGCAGCCACGTACGCGAGCAGAGCGTCGCTGACAAGTATCGGCGCGGTGAAGACCAGGTTGCCCGCGAACGGTGCCACGAAGACGAACAGGAATGCGCTTACCGCTATGGCCGTTAGGTACAGGAGCATGGCGCCGTATGCGGCCGGGCCCAACCCGACCGCTCTCGGCAGGCTTACGGCGTTCCGCATCCTTACATCCCCCTCATAATCCCTTATCGTGCCGTGGATCTCCCTTGCGAGGCCGCTGGCGAATATCATCACGCATATCAAAGCTACCGCTGTGCTTATGCTCCGGCCTACCACGTAAGCCCCGAACACGAACGGTATGACCATTGTGAGTGCTATGTACGCGTTCCCGAGCAGCAGCACCTCCTTGAGCCTGTAGCTGTACAGCACCGCAAGCGCGGCGAAGACGAGCGTTATGCCGAGCGCGTACGCGTTTATTGCGGCGCTGGCCGCTATCCCCCCGGCGAACGCGGCTGCCGATATGTAGAGCGCCTGCGGAGGCTTGAGCTCGCCTGTTACGAGCGGCCTCCTCTTCTTGTTTAGCCTGTCCACCTTTATGTCGAAGTAGTCGTTTATGGCGAAGGAAGCCATGCTCACGAGCACCGGGGCCACGAGGCTCAGTATCAGCACTGTCATGCCCGGTAGCCCATTGCTCAACTGCTCCGCCGCGAGCACAGCTACAGCCAGCATGGCGCTGTGCTCGATTCTCGTGAGCCTCATTACGGAACGCAGCATGCCCATGCACAGGTTCCTCAAGAGCATAATATATAACTAGCATGAGTAATGCAACTGTTGAATCCCAGAAGTGCTAGGATGCAGGACAGCTCTCCCTTGAACAGACTGCCGCCATACAACCTTTTCGGGCTCGAGGAGCAGGATTATGCAAGCGCGAAGGTAGCCGTGCTGCCAGTGCCGTACGACTCCACGCTCACCTACAGGGCGGGCGCCAGGGAGGGACCGCGGGCCATAATAGATGCCAGCCGGAACATCGAGCTCTACAGCCACGAGCTCGGCAGGGACATAAGCGAACTAGGCATATACACGCTCCAGGCGATGGCGCCGGACCTCAGCTCTCCGGAGAGCATGGTCGCTGGCATAAAGAGGGAGGTGGGCATTCTGCTCGACGACAACAAGGTGCCGCTGCTGCTCGGCGGGGAGCACACGATAACGCTGGGCGCGCTGCAGGCGTTCAGGGAGAGGGGCGTAGATCTCAGCGTCCTCGATTTCGACGCCCACACCGATTCGAGGCAGGAGATATTCGGGAGCAGGTACACGCACGCCACAGTCATGGCCCGTGGCAGGGAGCTGTATCCGAGCCTTTTCCAGGTGGGCATAAGGAGCATGGACGCCGCGTCGGCCGCCTACTTGGACAGGAGCAGGGCTATCACCAGAGACGAGGTGCGCGAAGGCGGGACCGATGAGGCGGTGTCCAGGATAGTCGAGGGCACAGGAGACGCTGTATATCTCACATTCGACCTGGACGCCCTGGATCCTGCAGAGATGCCGAGTGTCGGCACCCCGGAGCCCGACGGGCTGAGGTTCGCGGAGGCGATGGGCATAATAAAAGGGGTGGGCAGGAAGAAGAAGCTGCTGGGCGCCGATTTCGTGGAGCTCTCCCCAATACCGCACATGCACGCCCCGGACTTCCTCGCTGCAAAGCTTATCTACCTTACGCTAGGATACTTTATGCTTGGAGGTAAATGATATGCCATACGCGCGCATCGCATACTTGGTAGCTGTCTCGCTCCTTCTGCTCTCGTTCACTGCATCGGCCGGCACGGTCGTGCTTACAGGCACGTGCATAGCGCCCCCTGCGAACAGCTCGACGCTTGCCTTCAGCATAGCGAACTCGGGTAACGATTCTGCCACGCAGATGGTGATAAACCCGACAGTGTTCGGCGCAAACGTGTCCCTGCATTCCATCAGCATAGGGCAGCTGTCGCCAGGGGCCAACTATACTGTGGAAATAAACATCACCAATGTCAGCGCGCCCGGCATGCATGCCGCGTATTACACTGCTGTCTACCAGCAGGGCAGTTCCATATTCTCCACTGTGTTCCCGTGCCTTGTCCCTGTGCACACGGCAACGAACAGCTCTCTGGAGCTCACAACCAACTCGAGTGTGTCAGGCTCCGGCACTGAGACTGTAAACGTCACCGTGTACAACGCAGGCAGCCCAGTGACGGCAAGGGTGTTCCTGGCGCTATCCCCGCTGTTCCGCTACATAGGCCCCGATTTCTACAACGTATCGCTTGCCCAGTACGAGTCTAGGAACCTCACTTTCAAGTTCTCAGTGCCTGCATCGCTCACGCTCAGCTACAGCGCAGGCGCCTTCGCCACATACACGTATGACAACAAATCCTACGGGTCCATGAGCACGTTCAGCATCGCAGCGGAGGGGCAGCCTCCTGCAAAAACGGCCTCGCAGGGCACCTTCTCGCTGTTGCTGTACGGGATGGTTGTTGTAATCGTGGCAGTGGTGGCGCTCCTAGTGTTCGCGATTGCCAGGCGCAGCCTCAGGCATAAGCGCGCGAAGCCTCAGGTATAGTTGAGCAGCCTGTAGAACTGTATGCTTTTGTTGCTGACGTTGACCGAATAGGGTATCAGGCTCTGCATCTTGAATTCGTTCATGTACGCGTTGCAGAAGAACGGCGGCACGAGGCACCAGTAGCCGTAGTCCATTACCTTGCAGCTATAGCTGCTTATGGTCGCGTTCATGCTTCGATTGGTGGAGCCTATGTACTCCAGCTGCAGCGAGCTGTAGTTCTCCTCGAGCCAGGTGTCGGGCGTGTTCGAGAACACGAGGCAGTTCCTGGGCACGTCGGTGTAGTTGGCGTAGAAATTGCTCATGGCCGGGGCGATTACAACCTGCTGCGGCATCGCGCTCGGCGGCAGTGTGGTAAGGTTGAGCACAAGGGCGAACGGCACTATTATCAGGGCGACCGAGGTGACCGTCAGTACCGCGTAGAAAAGTAGCCTTGTGCCGTGCACGCCTATCCCTCTGCGCGCACGTTTCGCGAGCGCGACTCCCGCGTCGGAGATGCCGAGCAGCGCGAACGAGGCGAGCAGTATGAGGGGCGGCATGACCTGGAGCATGAACCTGGAGTCTACGCCATACGTGGCGTAGCCGGCGAAGAACGAGGTGTAGAACAGGAAATATGTAAGGAACCATGCGCCCGTGAGCAGCAGCATCCCGTACCTGTTCCTTGCTTTGTTGCGGAGCAGGAGCGCGACCACCCCGAGGACAGCCAGCGGCGCTATGGTGTAGCTGAATACGGCGGGGTAGAAGGAGAGCTGGTCGTAGTGACCTACGAGAAAGAGCAGGTTTATGCCAATATTGGATTGGAAGCTGGAGAAAGAGACGACCGACTGGTTAAAAGCTTGGCCGTAGTTCGGGTTCTGCAGCTGGGTGCCTATGTAATACACTTGCGTCGCTATAAGCAGGAGCGCCACAAGGAGCACTACTAGCACCTTTATGTTGTCCTTGAGCGCCTCTACCGCCGCCCTGATGTTTTTCCTTAGAGTGCGCGCTATTCCGTCATCGCTGAACGTGAAGAGCAGTATTAGGAAGAGGGGCACGAGAAGTATCGCTTCGGTGCGCATGTACGTCACAAACACCAGGCCGAAGCCGAAAGCGGCAAGGGCATTGAAGCTCCTTCTTTTCACGAATATTGTGAAGAGCAGGAATGCCAGTATTACCAGCATCATGAATGGCAGGTCAACGTCAGCCTGCGTCCTGGCCCAGACGGAGAGCAGGGGCATCATGGCAAGCGTGAAGGCGGAGAGCACAGCGTACTCCTTCCTTTCCGAAAGCATGCCGGCCAGCAGGAAGAGGAGCGCTATGGAGATGGCGCCTGCGAGCAGCTCCAGCGCGAACGCTGTGCCTATTCCCACCCCGAAGATTGCGAAGGCGATTGCTATGATGGCGGACCAGCCGACAGGGTCGTGGTAGACCTGGTTAATGTAGCACGTATGCACCAGACCTGTGCCGAACTGGCACCATAGCGCTTGGCCGCTGTGTAGTATGTTGAGCGCGATTGCCTGGTATATGTTCTCGTCGAAATAGAGCTGCTCCAGCGGGCTGACGTAGACGAGCTCGAAAATCAGGAAGAACGCGAGTATGAGCGCAAGCGCGACTATCGAGTATTTGCTGAACCGCCTGCGCATGATCTCAACGATGCCCTTGCGGTCAGCCACCAGGAATGCGAGCATGAGCGCGAGGGAGGCGTACACCGAGGCCGTTATCGCGTACCCTATTAGCAAGGTCAAGCACCCTTGTTCTCCACGTAGAAGCCGCCGAGGAACATGTGCCTGGTCCTTGTCTTCTTCATCGTGGCGAGCGCATCCTCGGGGCTCATCACTATGGGCATGCCGTGTATGTTGAAGCTCGTGTTCAGCACCACGCCGTTGCCCGTGCTCCTCTTCACCTTCTCAAGCATCGCCCTGTAGCTCCTGTTCTCCCCGTCGACCATCTGTGGCCTGGTGGTGTTGTCCACGTGCACCACGGAGCGCATCCCGTCCGTCTTGCCGTCCCTCACCCTGTAGGCCATGGTCATGAACCTATCCGCGTTCTTGGAGTACTCTAGGAGGCCCCGGGCCTCGGTGTCGAGCATCGAGGGAGCGAAGGGCTGGTACCATTCGCGCTGCTTCACGTACATGTTGAGCCTGTCCTTGGCCGTTTCCGATGCCGCGTTAGCGAGTATGCTCCTGTTGCCGAGCGCCCTCGGCCCGTACTCCATCCTGCCCTGGTACCAAAATACATAATTGTCCTTGTCCAGCAGTTCGGCGGCATGCGACGCCTTGCTTGCGTCTTCCTCAAAGTTCACTCCCTTCTCCTTCTTGAGCAGCTTCTCTATGTACGAGTCGCTGTACTCGTCGCCGAGATATGCGTTGCCGAACCTGTAGCTGGAGACGCCGTTGAGCGTATAGTTTATGTGCATCGCTGCGCCGAGCGCGATTCCGCCGTCGCCCATGTGCGGGAACACGAACCACCTCTTCAGCTGGTCCATCTCCCTCACCTGCATGTTCGCCTTGACGTTGGCGAAGAGTCCGCCCGCCATGGTGACGTCGCCGATCCCGTACTTCTCCATCGCGTTGCGCATGAACTCGGTCATCACGTGCTCGCTCAGCTGCTGCGCCATGTAGGCGAACTGCTCCCTCGGCATGCCCCAGGCTATCCTGCCGAGCATCTCGTACTGCTTCAGGGGCGTGTACTTCGCCTTTATGTGCGTCCCTTCGACCCTGAAGAAGTCCTTGAGCTTGTTGTCCTCGAACTTGAAGGGATACGAATAGCAGGCCATGGCCATGACCTTCAGCTCGTCCTCCAGCTCCCTCATGCCGACTATGTTGGTTACCTGCTCGTAGAATATGCCCAGCGAATCCCTTGCGGGTATCGTCTCCTTCCGCACGAGCTCGCCTTTCGAGAACGTGCTTATCGATCCGCAGAGGCCGTCCCCCAGGCCGTCGAGCGTCACCACGAGCGACCTGCCGAAGCCCGAGGTGAACGCGGCCGTCGCGGCGTGCGATTCGTGATGGTCTACGGCGTAGAGCTTGAAGTTCGCGAAACCCATGCTCCTTAGGTGCTTCGCCACTATCGCCTTGCTTACCGTGGCGCAGAGGGGCAGCACGCCTATGCTGGTCATGCCGTATTTGGCGTAGTGCATCAAGCCCTCGAGCCTGGGCTTCAGCATCTTCCTCCGCCTGAACCTGTAGTAGACCTCCTGCTGGTACGGGAGTATCCTGGAGAGCGTTTTTGTGAACTCCAAGGTTGGGAAGGCGACAGCTTCGACGTCGTTGGGCTTTATGCCCGTGTACGAAAGGGCCGCTGCTATGGAGTTGTACGGGAATTTTATCTCGAGCTTTCGCTTCGTGTACCGTTCCTCGTTGGATGCGAACAGTATCCTGTCGTCCTCGAGCAGCGCGGCCCCCGCGTCGTGGCCGTCCCATACCCCCAGTATGTACATTGGATCAATTCCTGATACTTATGCCACAGAAGCTTTAACAAGCTTGCTTCTTGCCCTCAGATTTTTATCAGGGCCGCCAGTATGGACTGGTAGCTCTCGCAGGCTGTGAAATGAAGTTCCTTGTTTTTACCCAGCCCGGCAGAGGCGAGCATCGTGTCAGCGCGCATGCCGTCCTCGCGTATGTTGCCCAGCTTCCTGGTCGTCATGATAGAGGGGAACACGTTGCCGTAGCTGTCGAGGAAGACGCTTAGCTCCCCGTCGCGGTTCGGCACCGAGCTCCTGCCTGTCTTCAGGAACACGAGCAGGTCCTCGAGGTACCTTAGCTCCAGGTACGTCTTCGCCCTGCCTATGACGTCCTTCTCCCGCACGCGCCTCATGTTGCCCAGCAGGAATTCCACGTCCTTGGTGGCCAGGTCGGCACTCGCCACGATCGGGTTGCTGGAGTTGGCGTAGTAGTTGTCGCTCACCTGGCCCACGTTTATGTGGAAATCCGAGTAGCTCACTCCCGGCACCTCTTTCATCACCTCGCCGGCCGTCCTCTCGAACTGCCCGGCGTTCGCGTTTATCACAGTGAAGCCGAAGACGCAGCGCAGGTTCCTGTACCTGGCGCCGAGCTCCCTTATGCCCTTGAACATGCGTATCGCCCTGTCGTAGTTGCCTGGCACGCCCCTTATCTTGTCCTCCAGCTCCCTGTAGCCGTCGAGCGAGACCGTTATGACTATGTTGGGTATGCCGAGCTTCGCCAGCTCCTCTATCTTCCTTATCTCCATGTCGTAGCTGCACAGGGAATTGGTCGGCATCGTGAGCAGGTAGAGGCCCCCGCATTCGTCCCTGAACGCCCTGGCTATCTCGACTATGTCGCCCCTGAGGAAGGGCTCCCCGCCCGTCAGCTCTATCCACCTGAAGTAGCTGTTCTGTTTCGCGAATTCCCTTATCTCGTCCAGGGTAAGCTCGCCTGTCGGCCTTATCTTCCAGATCCCGCAGTGCATGCAGCGGCTCTGGCACATGTACGTTACCGAGAAGTTGAGCTTGTAGGGCCTGCCCAGCTTCGTGATGTTGCTCTTCGCTATCGTGGCCAGCATGCCCGCGAGCTTCGATCCTGCCATCGCTGTTTATATGCAGTTCTGCTTTATATTCGTTGTTTCAGTATTGCATGTGGTCAAATGCAGCGAGCGCGCAACGGCAGTGAGCTTGTGTCCGTGGTCATACCCACGTTCAACGAGGCCAAGAACATAGCCGAGGTGATAGAGGGCGTGAAGGAGAACCTCAAGGGTTACGATTATGAGATAATAGTCGTGGACGACGTGAAGAGCAGCGACGGCACCGGCGCCATAGCGCGGCGGCACGGCGCCCGCGTGCTGCACGACGACGTAGGCAAGGGCTCCGCTCTGGTAAAAGGGCTGAAGGCGGCCAGGGGCGACGTCCTTATCTCGATGGACGCGGACCTCTCGAACGAGCCCAAGGAGCTCAGGCTGCTCATAGACGCCATAAACATAGGCTACGACGTCTGCATGGGCTCGAGGTTCATAACGGGCGGCGGCTCAGAGGACATACCGCCCCTGCGCGTGCTCGGCAACAAGGCGTTCGTGTTCCTGGTCAACCTCCTGTTCGGCGCGCATTACACAGATATGTGCTACGGCTACAGGAGCTTCAGGAAGGGCGTGCTCCAGAAGCTGGGGCTCGAGGAGCGGGGGTTCGGCATAGAGACCGAGATAAACATAAAGGTGGTGAAGCGCGGCCTGAAGGTGATAGAGGTGCCCAGCACCGAGAAGAAGCGCGCCGCTGGCAACGCGAAGCTGCGCACCTTCCGCGACGGCTGGGTGATACTGAGCACTATACTCAGGAACGTCTTCGGCTAGCGCTGCAAATTTAAAATGTTGCTGCGCATGTAGTTGGATGCTTATGGCACAGGAATACTACGGGGACGATGAGCCGAAGAAGGAAGCGAAGCGCGGGCAGCGCAGCCATGTGGACATAGGAGGGCCGGTGACCGCCTGGCTCGCGCTCCTTTTCGTAGCTCTCGCGCTGAAGTTCCTGACTGCCGGTGTCCAGGCATCGGGCGGCGCGTACGCCCTCTTCGCCGGTATAGCGAACTTCATACTTTACACGCCTGGCGACATAATACTCCCGCTGGTGGTGGGCGCGGCGATAGGCGCAGAGATAGGCAAGCGCGCCGGGACACTGAGGAAGGCGCAGCTCGCCGGGGTGATCAACGGCGTCTACGCCTCTGTGGTGTACGCGATAGGCATAATAGTGATATACGAGGTGCTGAACTACGGCGTGCTGAATGCGGCGGGAGCCGGGGTTGCGCTGTCACTCGATTTCCTGCTTCTGTCGTGGATCGCCATACCGATAGCCATATGCATACTGCTCACTGTGATTTTCGCTATGCTCTCCTATTCCAGGAAGGTAAGCCCGTAGCCCGGCGCAGCTACCTCGCTGCGCTGACTATCCTTATCACGTCCCCGTCCTTGAGCACGTAGTCCTTGGCCACCTTGAGCTTCTTCTTCGCGTCGATCGCGTAGAGCATGTGCTGCGCAAGGTCTGTGTGTATTCTTGCCGCAAGCTGCAGCGCTGTGGTCCCCTTCCTGACGAGCAGCGCGTCAGGCAGGACGTTGCCGAAGTGGTCCGTGTACTTGTTCTCGTCCTCTACAGGGTACACCACTATGTTGTCCAGCACGCCGAACACTGCCGTGTTGAGTATCTGCTGCACCCCTGTGCCTTTGTTGCGCCCTATGAAGTCCGCCATGTAGTCCAGCGCCTTCCTCTGCTCGCCGCTCACCTCCTTTATCACCGTGAACGAGGCTGCGCCTGGCGTATAGCCTATCACGCCTCCCTCCGCCGCCTTCCTCAGCGCGAGCTCTATGGCGGCGGAGCAGCCCAGCACAGTGTAGCCGTCCAGCCTCTTGCTGAGCCTCTCCAGGCTCCCCTGGTCAGCCATGTCGAGCTTGTTCGCCGCCACTATGGTGGGCTTGCTCGCGGCCAGCACATTGTCTGCGAACGCATACGCCTCCTCGGCGTCCCACGATATCTGCGACGTGCTGAGGCTGCTCTTCCCTGCGGCGCTCCTCACCTGCTCCTCGCCCAGCCCGAATCCGGAGAGCAGCTCCACCAGCGCCCTGTCCCCGTCGCTTCTTTTCGAGAGCTGGCCGCCGTGCTTCGTTATTATGCCGGCGAGCCACATGGCCATCTCCTTCCTTATCGCAGTAACCTCCTCGGCCGGGTCCCCGCTGCCAGCATTGCCGTGCATGTCCGTGGTGCCGCTCAGGTCGACGACCTGCACGAATGCGCTCGCGCCCGCGAGGTCGCTGAGGAACTGGTTGCCCATCCCCTTGCCGAGGTGGGCGTCGGGCACCAGGCCGGCGACATCCGTGATGTTCACAGGTATCTCCCTCGTGCCGTCCACGCATAGCCCGTTCCTCGGCTTGCACCTGGTGCCGAGCGCCTTCTCCGCGCACTCCCTGGTGGCATACGCCACGCCGAGGTTGGGCCTTATTGTGGTGAACGGGTAGTCGGCTATCTCGGCGCTCGCCATGGTCAGCGCTGAAAAAAGGGTGCTCTTGCCCTTGTTCGGGGCGCCCACTATGCCAACTAGCATTCAAACACCCGTTAATCGAAGAGCTTTATCCTGATTGTCTTCTTCTTCCTTATCTCCCTGAGCGCATAATATACGCCGATCAGCGCCATTATGAGCACCACGCCTATCATGAGCGCCTCGGCCGGCATGCCCGCGAACAGAGCGAACAGGAGCGCTATGCTCAGCAGGGGCAGGTACGGGTACAGGGGTGTGCGGAACGGCGCCTGCATGTTGCGCATGCGCACGTGCACCACGTCGAAGCCCACCACTACGTACGCGAACATGAGCCCAAAGTTGGAGATGGCTGCTATTACGTACACGTTGCCAGCGAACAGCACAAGCACCGCTATCACGGCCGATATTATCACCCCGTTGACAGCAGCGTCCGTGCGCGGATTGTATTTCCTGAGCAGCCCGGGCAGGAGCCTGTCCTCGCTCATCTGGTAGAGGGCCCGCGAGGCGGTGAGTATCATCGCAAGCGCTGCAGACGTGGTCGCGACGAGCGCGCCTATGTCGACCAATGTGAAGAGCCACACCGGCGCGTTGACGTGCAGCAGGGCGTACGACAGCGGGTCTGCTGTTATCTTGTACGCCGAAGCGGGCAGCAGCAGCAGCAGCGCGACCACGACGAGCACGTAGAGCACTATGCTTATACCGACAGCGGAGAGTATGGCCTTTATGTAGCCCCTGGTGCCGTTGCGTATCCTGTCCGTTATGCTGGATATGGCCTGGAAGCCGGTGTACGCGAAGAATACGGCCACGCTGGCAGCGAATATGCCGCCCAGCGTCCCGCCAGACTGCGCGAAGGAGAGGTTCGAGAGGCCTATGCCAGGTATCTCCAGCGCGGCGTAAAGCGCGAAGCAGACGAACGCAAGGAGCACGCCTATCTTTATGGCAACCAGCCACAGGTCGGCCTGCGCCGCCTTCTTCACTCCGCGCAGGTTGACCACAGAGAGCGCGAATATCAGCGCTATCGCGAACGGTATTGCGTATGTCTGGGCGCTGGCCCCTATGAAGCTGGCCAGGTACGAGCCGAAGCCCAGCGCTATCGCGCCTATGGCTGTGGCGAAAGACACGTAGCTCAGTATGCCCGTTATGAAGCCGAGCTCGCTGCCCAGCGCCTTGTACGTGTACGAGTACGCGGCTCCCTTGACGTTGGGGAACAGGGAGCCCAGCTCGCCGAGCTCCATGGCTATTATGAACGCGAGCACGCCTACGAGCAGGAAAGCGGCGAGCGCGTACGCGCCCGCAAGCGCGATGGCAGTGCCGCTGAGCACGAAAATGCCGGCGCCTATTATGGCGCCGAGGCCCACCGCGGTGGCGGCAGCCACGCTTATCTTCTTGTCCACGTCCATCATCTGCAACGCTCAGGAATAAAAATGCATCAAGGCAAAGGTAAAAGAGGATTGCCAAAGCAAGTTGAGACGTGCGGGGGTGGCAGAGCTTGGTCAAATGCGGCAGGTTCAGGGCCTGTTACCCTAGTGGTTGCAAGGGTTCAAATCCCTTCCCCCGCAATCCTTTGCGCCAATGGCGCTGTCGCAAAGGGCCCGCCATAACTCTTTAAACTTTCCTGTTGCAATATAGCTTGGTGTTCGAGGATGGCGAGGAGCATGCCGCACGACAGTTTTGACAGGATGCTTGCGTACAACGAAAGGCACGCAGGCTGGATTATCTTCAGGTCGGTCTACTGGGCGATATACCTGCTGCTGCTTGGAGTGATACTGCTCTACTACAGCGTGAACAACATTAGCATATCGCTGCAGGTGTTCTTCGGATGGGCGTTCACTGTGCTCGCCTTGATGCTCATAATCTTCGGGGCCGCAGAGACGCTGCACCACAAGCTGATGCGCAGGTACGGCTGAACAGGTTCCAGGCGCAAGCCCGCTGTTTGGTACAGGAGCCTTCATATAGGTTAGTTAGCAATATGTATAACCCGCAAGGCTGGAGCTTCGCTGATAAGCATGTGGAAACTGCCGAATATATATGAGAGGAAGGATCTCAGGCCGCTAGTGCTCGTGCCCCTGGTCCTGCTCGTCATAGGCGCGCTGCTCTCAACACAGATAGTGCTAGACTCGTCGCTGAAGGGCGGGGTCAGCATAACGCTGCAGACCAACGCCACCATTTCGGCATCGAAGCTCGCCGGCGAGCTCGGCAGTTTGCTGCACGTGCAGGCGCCGGAGGTGACTACGAGCGCGGGCCAGGTGTCCATAGCGTTCGCCACCAACCAGAGCCTGGCCGACACTGAGGCGTACCTGCTCCAGTTCTACGCGTACAACGCGAACTACTCCAAGTACCTTGTCAACGCAACAGCAGTTTCGATAGCGCTGCAGCAGAGCCCCAGCAACGCGACTCTGCTCGCCGAGCTCAGGGCTGCCAATTCTGGCATAAACTCCTCCATGGCGCAGATGCAGGGGGCTGTGGCCAGCGAGCTGGCCGCCGCGTCGCCCTTCGTGTCGGGCTATAGCGCAGCGGGACTCAACAGCGCCTCGGCCCTGCAGGGAGTGGCGCAGGCCGCGTACACCAACGCGAGCGACGTCTACAAGCAGCAGGTGGTCGCCGGGCTGCAGAAACTCGTGCCCTTCGCCTCCTACTCGTACCAGCAGGTCACGCCCACGCTGGGCAGCTTCTTCCTCTCCCAGCTCACGAGCGTGATAATAACGGCCTTCATCCTGGTCTTCATAATCGTGCTCATAATATTCAGGTCTCCGGTGCCCTCGGCCGTCGTGGTCTTCGGGGCCGCCAACGACATGATAATAGCCCTCGGCGTCATGGGCCTGTTCAAGATACCGCTGGGCGTGGCGAGCATAGCTGGCCTGCTCATGATAATAGGCTTCGCTATGGACACCGACGTCATGGCAGCCATAAGGATACTCAGGAGGCACGAGGGCGCGCCTGAGGCGCGCGCGTACGGCAGCATGCACACGGGCATAACTATGGCGAGCACTGCCATAGTCTCGTTCGGCGTGCTTTTCATAGTGTCCGTGATAGTGTATGTGCCCACGTACTACGAGATAGCGGGAGTCGTGCTGGCCGGCCTGGTGGGCGACGTCATAACCACGTGGCTCGGCAACGCGCCCATACTGCTGATGTACAAGAGGAGGAAAGAGGGCAGAAGGCTATGAGCGCGCTAGCATACCTTAGGGATCCGAGATTCTCGGTGCTCGTGGCCATACTGCTAGTGCTCGCGGTGCTCGTCTACGTGAACCACGGCCTCAACCTTGGCATAGAGTTCGTAGGCGGGTCTCAGATACCTGTGCAGCTTGAAACCGCAGTGAATCCCGCGACCATGAACAACGTTACTGCAATACTGCAGGAGCGCCTGACGACCTTCGGGCTCAAGGAGGTCACCGTGGAAGGGATAGGCAATTCCGAGGTGTACGTGACCATACCCAACGCTACCAGCGCCGACGTGCAGCGGATGATAGACGTGATAGAGAGCCAGGGAGTCTTCCAGGGGATAGTCGGAGGCAGGGAAGCGATAAACGGCAGCGACATACTGTCGGGCAGCGTTGGCGCGGCGCAGCCCACGCTGTCCAGCAACGTATCCTGGGCGGTGAGCTTCTACATAACGGCTCCGGCGGCGAGCAAGTTCGCCAAGGTGGTGTTCGGCCAGGCGAACAAGCCGCTGTATATGTTCCTGGACAGGCCGACCCGCGCGGCCGTGCTGATAAACTCGTCGGTTGTGTCAGGTGCCGCGACCCAGGCCGGCATAAACCAGACGACGGCGCTGCAGGACATGCGGCAGGCGATGTCTCTGGGCAACAGGACCATAGCCATAGAGACGTTCGGCCCAGGCCTTGGCAGCGCAGCCGCGGCACTCGCCTTCTTCGCATCGAACAACGCGCTCTACAGGAATGTGATACTGGCTGACAACACGCCGGCAGGCCTTGCTGCGAACCTGACGGCACTGAACTACACGCTCGACTACGTCTCTGTGCGCAACATGACGCCCTCATTCTCCAGCGCCACCACGCAGACGGGCGCTGAGACCATGGTGAGCTCCTGGCCCGCGGTGGGCCTCCTGTCGTCGCCGATCCTGAACCCCGGCATAACCAACGGCACTGTGGAGCAGAGCTACCAGATAAGCGGCTTCGCGCCGTCAACGCTCTCTCCCGAGGCGCAGCTCGCGTACGCCACCAACCAGTCCACGCTCGTAACCAGCATACTCAAGGGCGGCGCGCTGCCCGTGCACGTGATAGTCGGCACGCCCACCAGCATACCCGCCACGCTGGGCGCGAACTCCGAATTCATAAGCATAGCTGCTATAGTTGCCGCTGTGATAGCTGTCTCCATATACATAGCGTTCAGGTACAGGAAGGCGTTCCTGGTCGTGCCCATACTCTTCACGACGATGGCGGAGCTCTTCATAATACTGTCTATAATAGGCCTCATAGGCACGATCGACCTCTCCGCGGTGGCCGGAATGATAGCGGTGGTCGGCACCGGCGTAGACGCGCAGATAATAATAACGGACGAGGTGCTCTCCGGCGCCAGCGAGCACACAATAAAGCAGAAGCTGGGCAACGCATTCTTCATAGTCTGGGCCGACGCCGGCCTGCTGATAGTGGCGATGCTGCCCCTCCTGTTCTCCACCACGCTCATAACTATGATAGGCTTCGCCGAGTCCACTGTGCTCGGCGTGCTCTTCGGGGCGCTGATAACCAGGCCAGCTTACGGCTATATAATATCTAGGCACTACCTAGCGCCTAGGTGAGGGCATGAAGCACTGCCCGATCTGCGACAGGACAAGCGACAGGTTCGCTTTCTTCGGCGAGATCTGCGAGGTCTGCGCAGGCAAGAAGCTCAAGGAAAAGCTGCCCTCGGAGGCAAGCGTGCCCGTCTGCAGGGACTGCGGCAGGATTCGCGTAGCCGGTGTGTTCGTGGAGCCCGGCGGGGCCAGCGTGCAGCGCCTGATCGCGGGCTACGCCAAGCCTTACAAGGTAAGGCTCATAGCCGCCAGCCACGAGACCGCCAGGGTGAGCGTCACCGACGAGAGCACGGGGCTCAGCGTCGAGCACGACATCAAGCTCCGTTTCGAGCGCACGCTCTGCGATGACGACAGCAGGAGGAGGGCCGGCTACTACGAGGCGGTCGTGCAGTTCAGGGGGGACGAGGGCAAGGTCGGGCGGGCCGCGGCAGCCCTGCAGAGGTATGTCGAGCGCAACGGCGGCTTCGTGGCCAAGACGGAGCAGAAGGAGCACGGTATGGACGTGTTCGTGAGCTACAAGAGGATAGCGCGCGCCTTCCTCGAGGCCAGGCACATTAAGTCCGAGTCCTCGTTCAAGCTGCAGGGTGAGAAGCGCGGCAGGAGGCTGTACAGGAACACCTATTTTGTGACTCTGGGATACACTCCGAAGCACGTAGAGGCGCAGGATACCGGCGCGTCGTAGATCCTGGAGCAAACGGTGCTTGCATAATCTTTAATAATGTGCGTTGCGAGATACGAGAGAGTTCGGGCGTGGCTTTCAATGGCCAATAAAAATAGGGGTAAAGGGGCTAGGCGCGTTCGGGCCAAGAGGGCGCAGTCGGCAGCTGAGTACCTGGTCACTTACAGCTGGGCCATACTGATAGTGGCCGTGGTGGTCGCCGTCCTATACCTGTTCGTCTCAGCGCCGCAGAGGATAGTGCCGTCGTCATGCGTCTTCAGCGTGGGCGCGTACTGCAACGATCTTGTGTTTGGTTCAAATGCCGTTTCGTCCAGCGTGGCGATGTTCCTTTCGAACAGGGAGAGCTACCCTATAGCGTATCCCAGCATAGTGCTCAACTACAGCGGCATTGCACCCATAACAGGCACGTGCAAACCCAACCTGGTCCTGCAGGGCGGGGCCATAATATGCAACGTCACCATATCGCAGCAGGCAATAGCGCTCGGTGTGCTCGTGTCAGGCAAGCTGTATCTTACGGCCACGCCGTGCCCCAGCGCCAATGCGCTGTCGTGCCAGGGCGCCACCCCTGAGACGTACGCCGGCACGTTCAACACGCATACGTCTCCGCTGCTCGCCTCGACGCCCACTACAATAACTCTCACAGTGGCCAACTCCACGCAGGCTGCAGATGGCGCCAGGGACAGGCTCACCGCAGTAGTGAAGATGCTCGGCACCCCTGTGGCCGGAGCCACTGTCAACTTCACTATGAACAACAGCATAGCGACTGTGTCGCCGGTTATAACAACCACAGACAGCGCTGGCGACGCGATATCGTACATCTCCAGCACGCATACCGGCAACGTGCTCGTCACTGCGGCCTTCGCAGGCGAGACGGCCAACGTGCCTGTATTCTTCGTGACTCCTGCAGTCACAACAATTGGCCTTGGTTCCAGCATAGCCGGCAAGATGTGCAATTCAGGCAACCCCAACCAGGTGGTCGTGACCGTGGACGGCATAAACTATGCGTGCTCCCAGTTGCCTGTAACGCAGGACTGGCAGCCCGGCTCGCAGCAGACATATGCGTTCACCAGCCCAATAACGAACTCCAGCAACGGCAACATACGTTATGTTTGGAACACTACCTCCGGCTGCAGTGCGACAGGCGGGCAATCGGGCACGTTCACCGCAGGCTCGTCCGGCTCCAACTGCACAATCACCACCACGTACACCACCCAGTACTACCTAAACAACTACGCCAGCCCCAGCACTGGCGGCAGCGTCAGCCCGGCGGCGGGCTTCTACAACGCAGGCTCGGTGCTTGCGCTTACTGCAACGGCCAGTTCCAACTACCTCTTCTCGCAGTGGCAGGGCACAGGCTCCGGCAGCTACACCGGCGTCACCAACCCTGAGAGCATAACGCTGAACGCCCCTGTGATAGAGGAGGCGCAGTTCTCGAACCAGGAGTCCTCCTCCTCCACCACAACCTACGTCTCTTCGTCCTCCTCCACCACAACCTACGTCTCTTCGTCCTCCTCCACCACAACCTACGTCTCTTCATCCTCCACCACAACCTACGTCTCTGCGTCCACCACCACCTACCAGTCCACGACTACTTACCAATCATCCTCCACCACCACCATAATCCCACCCCCTACCTACATCTCCATCTCATCTTCATCTTCATCCTCAACCACCACCATAATCCCACCCCCTACCTACATCTCCATCTCATCTTCATCCTCCACCACCACCTACCAGTCCACCACCACCTACCAGTCCACCACCACCTACCAGTCCTCCTCCACCACCACCTACCAGTCAACCACCACCGTCTCCACAACCGTCACCATCATCACCATCACCATACGTGAATCCACCACCACCTACAAGTCAACCACCACCTACCAGTCCTCCACTACCACTACGATATTATACTGCACCAGCGGTACCTATTTTTCTACGTACAGCGGTACTTCGTGTTCCTACGACTGTGGCCACCTTGGTGTATGTGATAACATATACTACTGCAGCACCGGAGGCGTAGAAAGCAGTGGTTGCTACGCAACGGGCTCGAATACCTGCGCCCCGTCCGGGTGCACAGTAGGGTGATGCTTGCCGGATTGATGCGTGATTAGCATGAAACACAGAATAAGAGCGGTTGCATCTATCGTGATACTAGCCGTAATCGTGCTGCTTGTTGTGTACGCGTACAGCACCCTTAGACTTACCACTCAGCCAAGCAGCACGTCAACCACGGCCCTGGCCTCTAGCATACCTGTTGTAAAGAACTTCTCGTTTCAGTCCACGAGTGCCTACTATCCTCACTACCTCGCGTTTGGCGCGCGCGCGCAAAGCACTTACCTCTACTCCAACTCCTTGCGCAACTACTCGCTATTGATAAGGAGCATAGCTTATGCAAACTCGTCCATAATGCTGCACCAGTATGCCACCATAACGGCTTACGGCTCTGCAAATAGCACCATGAGCTATCTTCAGGGATTGCCGGCGAATTCCTCTGGGGTGCAGATAACTAATCCGGCGCAGCACAGTCTCTACTCAATGACCAACCACGCGGGCCTGGATGTGATAACAATAACGCTGACCTATGAGGGCAATGCTTTATCGGAGTCGGCTGGGGTCGGCATACTGCTTTCGGCACTCAATGCCACATACGCTGCGCTCGCGAGCGGGCAATAGCCCCTGTGCGGTTCTACTGCTTTACCGGCTAATAGAGCACTGAGATGCGCCCTTGAGCGAAATAGTTGGCCCTATTTCCTGTTACTGGTATGCTGCGCCCGCACTTTGCGCATTTGCTCTCTTTGGTAAGGTTCCACTCTGTTATGCTGAAGCCCAACCTGCCTATGACCTTGCTGCCGCAGGCGGGGCAGTAGGTGCTCTCGTACCTGTTGCCGGGCGCATTGCCTACGTACACATAATTCAGCCCGTTCTTCCTTGCCACGTCGTAGTGCCTTTTCAGCGTGGCGTAGGGTGTTTCAGGATACTCGAGCATCTTGTAGTCTGGGTGGAAGCGCGTGAACTGGGTCGGCGTGTCCGGACCGATGTTCTTCGCTATCCACTTTGTGAGCGAGTCGCACGCTTCCAGGGAGTCGCCGACCCGCGGTACTATCAGGTCCGTTACCTCTATGTGCATTCCTGCCTTCTTCAGCTCCAGCAACGCTTCCTTGATGGGCTCCTCCGTCGCTACGGCCTCGTACCTGTTCGCGAACTTCTGCTCGCTGTTGCCCTTGAAGTCCACCACAATGGCGTCCACGAGCCCCTTCATCTCATGCACGGCCTCCTTTGTCAGGTAGCCGTTGCTGACCCACAGATTCTTCAGCCCTTTCCTGTGCGCCAGCCTCGCTATATCCAGCGCGTACTCTATGAATATGGCTGGCTCGTTGTACGTGCACGCTATGCTCTGCGCTCCGTATTCGAGCGCCAATTCCACCGCCCTTTCGGGCTCCAGCTCTGCGCCCTGTATGTCGCGCTCCTTGCTTATGCTGTGGTTCTGGCAGAAGAGGCAGCCGAAGTTGCACGAGCTGGTCCCTATGCCTAGCACGCGAGTGCCCGGCATGAAGTGGTTGAAAGGCTTCTTCTCTATCGGGTCTATCTGCACCGCCTCGGCGAGGCCGTAGTTGGCGAGGTAGAGTCTGCCGCCCCTGTTCCGCCTCACGAAGCAGAAACCATGGGAGCCTTCGGGTATCTTGCAGAGCCTGGCGCAGGCTGTGCACTCCACTCTCTTTCCCCCGAGCCGCCTGTAAAGGACCGCTTCCTTCTCCACGCCCTGTACTTGCGCTCTCGGCATATTTATTGCTTGCTCCGCAGCTCCGCCCTGTCTATCACGTAGACGCCCCCGATTCCCGCCTTCTCCACGTGCGCCTCCCGCACCTCTATCCTCTTCTTGAACAAAGGGGCGTCTAGCACGAACGTCTCGGCCTCCCCTCCCTCGAAGAGCATGTTTATGCCGTACTTCCTGCTTGCCTCCCTCAGCCTCTCCGCCATTCCGGCGTCGAGGCGCTTCCCGAGCAGCTCTGTGCCGAGGCCCTCCGCGGACACTGATGTTATGATCGCATCGAAGCTGTCCGATATCTCGCGCAGCTCCCTTTCGGGCTCCACGTGCCAGAGCGGGGCCACGTGCTCTATGCCCAGCCTCTTTGCGATTGCGTTTATCCTGTCCGCCTGGTACCTGCTAGACGTTGCCCCGGTGACGAGCAGCCTCACATCGTTCTCGGACAGCGCCCTCTCCAGGTCGTCGAGCTCCCTTTCCTTCTCGCCCGCCGTCTCTACGAACACGTGCGGGATTTCCAGGGCCTCCGCCTGCAGTCCTGTCATGCCGACGTTGGGGTAGTGGAACATGTAGCTTTCCCTGTTCGCGCTCCGCATCGTTATCAGAAGGTCTATGCCTATCCCAAGCCGCACGGCCTCGTGGAGCGCCAGCGTCGAATCCTTACCGCCGCTGAACAGGCAAGCGTTTGTCATGCGATCATCCGGGCCGCTTCTCTATGTCGAACTTGCTTAGGGTGCGCATGCGCCTGCTGGCGAACGGCCTGAACTCCCTGCCGTTCCCGGAGAAGAACTTGGAGAAGAACTCCACGTAGATGAGCCTCGCCCCCTGTATGCCGGGCTCGAAGATCGCTATGAGCATGTTGAAGAGCTGGCCTATCACCAGTATGGCTATGCCCACCGCGCCCAGCAGGATCGAATGCTGTATGCCCTTCAGGAAGATGAGGTCTATGACCTCCGCGAGTATGACAGATGCGAGCAGTATGCCCACCAGCCTGGTGTACGAGAGTATGTGGCTTATGAGCGATGGCAGTTCCATCAGCGCCTCGAAGCCCTCCCCGTAGAGCACAGTCGCCATGCCCCCGACCAGGAGCGCGTACGCCAGTATTGCGAGCGGGTTCGAAAGGCCCAGGGGCTGCGCGTGCAGCACTGCCAGCCCCAGTATCACTATCGCCCATGCGGCCGCGAGCCAGCCCAGCTTGGCCGCCGCCTTCTTAGTCTCGCCGGCGGCCATCCTGTTGAGGAAGCCGAGCGCGAAGCCGAAGGAGACCATGAACACGCCTATCCACCCGGATATGACGAGCAGCGTAGCCACGTTCGCAGTGACCGAGAACGGCGCCGTGTAGGGCAGCTGGAAGCCGAAATACTCGTTGAAGAGCACCCCCAGGGCGATTGCTATCACCGAGCCCGGTATTATGGACCTCATTACCGTGTTGAGGCCGTTGTTGCTTATTATGGTGTGGACGAATCCGGAGAGCGCTTTAGGTATCCTGCTCTTCTTAGGCGGGTGGGCAAGCCTCCTGTTGAGCCATACGGCCCCGAGCAGGAACGCTGCGCCGTAGCCGACGTCGCCTATCATGAGCCCGAAGAATATGGGGAACACTATCGCAAATATGAGCGTGGGGTCGACTTCGTCGCTCCTGGGCAGAGAGTAGAACCTTATGAAGAACTCGTAGAGCCTCGCATTCACGGGGTTCTCGAGCTTTGTGGGCGGCAGGGCGTCGGTCCTTACGTTTTCCATAACGAATGCATTGCTAGTTATGCGGCCTACCTCGTGGCTGAGCCGGTGCACGCTCTCCTCCGGCACCCAGCCGTCTATGGCCACTATCGACCTCCCTATGCCGAGCCTCGCCGTTATCTCCTGCTTCTCCACCTCAAGGTCCAGCTGCTCCCTTATCGCGCTCACCTCCGGGTAGTATTCTTTGGATATGCGCTCCAGCTCTTCCTCGAACACTCGCTGCCGCCTGCGGTTGTCGGCGACCGCCTTTTCTAGCGCCTGCAGTTCCGCTTCCGCGGTTCCTGACAGCTTGGGCACCGGTTCGACGTGCAGTTTCGTGCCTTCCACGAGCTTGCTGAACTTCGCCTGGTCCGACTTGTCTATGCAGACGAGGACCGACGCGGTCCCGGCGAGCACTATCGCGTCGCCGAGCTCCTTCGGCGCAGTGGCCGCGAACTCGTTGATGTGCTGTCCCGTGACAAGGAACGACGCTATCCTGCTTGTTGTGAGCATGGACAGGTCCTGCGTGAAAGCGGCGGGCATGTGCTTCAGCGTAGCTATGTTCCTAAGGACAAGGTTGGTGTCGGCGCTTATGTCGTCGATACGCTTCCTTACGTGCGCCACTTCCTTGTCTATCTTTATGCTGTCCGCCTTCTCGAGCAACTCGTCGATGCTTTCGAACCTGTACTTCGCGTCCGATTCGCTCCTGTACAATTGGCTCTCGAGGCCCCTGAAGCGTTGCGCATAGTCACCTATCTGCCCGCGCCCGTAGCCATCGCCTTTGTTGAGCAGGGCAGCAGCCTCGGCCGGCACGTATTCGATCTGCATCACGCCCATGTCGTGCAGTATGGTAAGGACGCGCTCGGAGTGCCCCTTGGAGAACACGAGCCTTATCCTTCGCATCTTCGCCGGCTTCAGCATTCACCCAATCCCCTCGAAAGGAAGCCCACCTCCTCTAGAGGCGGGATGAATTTCGAGCATAACCCTATTAATATCCTCTCCTAAACAGTTTTGGTTGAAGACGTGGAACGCGCCATTCTTTTGCAGATTGAACCGACGGGCCGGAAGGAGGCCATACTCGCCGATTTCAGCCGTGAGGCGGTTTCCGAGTTCAATCTGCTGCTCTCCGAGACGGAAGGATGCGAACGGATCCGAGAATTTCACCACAAGGTCTGCCATCCTTCCAAAGACAGGACGCATTTCAACATCCAGGTCGTGACCTCCTTGATACGAGATGCCTGGAGGAAGAAATGCGACAGAGTGGAACGATTGACTGTCAAATTCAATGTTCCACGAAACTGCAAGACCTTTTCCACCAAGTCCCTCGACTTCGTGGAGTTTGGGATAAGACCACGAGACAGGGCTGCGGTGCCTATTGTGAAGAACAGGAACTGGCAGAGATACAATGCACTCCTTGCGGATGGCTGGGCCTGCAAGACCTACGGGCTGACCTCCGACCTCCAGATCGTCGCCTATCTTTCCAAGGGTGAGACGCCAATTCCGCAGAGGAAGAACGTCCTCGGTATCGACTTCAACGCGAAGAACATAGCGGTGACCATCCTCTCCCCACAGAATAAAGTACTGAGGCAGTCCTACTTCGGAAAGAGGATATGGATACGTCGCAAGGAGATTATGAGACGCCGTGCCATTCTGCAATCCTACGGAAACGAGAAGGCACTGCGGAGGCAGAAGACCTATGAGAGGAACTTCGTGGGCACGAACCTCGGCCAGACCATCGCCGAGATAATGCGCCTTGCGCTCGAATACGATGCAGACATCTCGATAGAGAACCTCAAGAGGTTCAAACCGAAGGGCAGGCGGTTCAACAGGACCGTGATGAGGATGCCCTTCAGGAAGTTCAGGGAAATCCTTGCCTCCCGCTGTTTCGACAGGAACGTTACGCTCGACATCGTGGACTCGTGGCATACAAGCAAATACTGCAACCACTGCGGTGCTGTGGCTGCAAACGGGCACAGTCATGGGAACTATGCCCTGTTCAGGTGCAAGGAATGCGGAGTTGCTATGAACTCCGACAGGAACGCAAGCAGAAACATTGCGTTGAAATGCCTTTTGGAGCGGAACAATGTCTTCAACCAACAGTCGTTCCAGATTTCCAATAGGGGAGGTCTTGTAAGCGACCTCGGCTTGTCTGATGAAACTGGTTTGTCGGTTGCTGTGCAACATTCAAATCATCTTGATGGAAAGCCCACAGGCTTTAGTCGTGGGTAGCTTACGCACCATACTCGTCCTCCAGTATCTTTGCGAACGCGTCCAGCGCGTCCTCGGCGCCCACGTGACCGAGTCCCGACGTCCTGGACTTCCAGCTCTTGGCTATCTCCGCCGCTTTGGCGCCGGCCTCCTTCTCCGTTTCTGCCATCTTCTTGCTGTATGCAGCCTCGGCCTCCCTCTCGGCCGCGCTCTCGCGGTTCTCGGCGTCCTTCCTGGCGCCCTCTATCTTTTTGGCGGCCTCCTCCTTCGCCTTCGCCACTTCCTTCTCTACCCTGTCCTCCTTCTCCTTTATCTCCTCGAGCGTCTCCATGTCTGCCATCGAACCACCATCAAACAATCGTGATTATCGCGAACGCTATGAGCGCCAGGGCCGCCGCGACATTGAACGCAAGCAGCACGATCCTTATCCTGTTGAACGTCGCCGCCGCTCTGCCCTTCGCTTGGAGCGCGATGCGCTCCGTCGCGTCTGGCTTGTGCATGTAGTTTTTCTCTATGAATTCATTTGCGCTATCCACCCAACTTACCCTTTATGAACTTTATCGAGACTATCTGGTCCCTCTCCATGTCCTCGAGCCTGAGCTTTATGTAGGCCGCCCTGTCGAGCATGTCGGGTATCGCCACGTTCTCTATGGCGTTCGTCCTCCTGTTTATCTTCTCTATCTCGTAGAGCAGCTTCCTGAGCGAGTTCTCCTTCTCCGCCACCTCGACGAGCATGTTGAACAGCGTCAGGTAGCTCCTCTTTGCGTCCTCTACAGACGTGGGCACCGATATGAGCTCGTATGCCTCGGACAGCTTTGCCCTGTTTCCCAGCTCCACGTTCGGTATCTTGACGCCCATGACGTTCCTCGCCTCCACGCTTGCCCCTATGTGGCTCTGCTCCGCAGCTATCCTCTCGAGTATTATGCGGCCCGCGTGCAGCTCAGCCAGCCTGGCGCTCTCCATCGCGCTGCTGACCGCGTTCCTCATGCTCTCCCGCATGAGCTTTATCTGCCTCGCGAGGTCGAAGAAAGCGAGCACGAGGCTGGTGCGCTTCATCTTCAGCAGCGTGAGCCCCTTGCTCGCCACCTTTATCCTCGCCTTAGTGCGTATGAGCTCCATCCTTGTTGTCTTCACGCTGCCCTTAGGCACTCTTCCACCTCCCGTACTTGCTTATCTGCTCCTCCTTGACCCTCTTCATCTCGCGCTTGTCTAGGTCAGCGAAGAGCTCCCAGCCCAGGGACAGCGTCTGCTCTATGCCCCTGTCCTCGTAGAAGCCCTGGTTTACGAAGCCGTTCTCGAACCTGTCTGCGAAAGCGAGGAACTTCCTGTCCCCTGCGCTGAGCGCCTCCTCGCCCACTATCTCGGTCAGGCTCCTTAGCTCCTTGCCCTTGGCGTAGGCCGCGTAGAGCTGGTCAGCCACGCCCCTGTGGTCCTCCCTGGTCCTACCCTTGCCTATTCCCTGGTTCATCAGCCTCGAGAGCGAGAGAAGCACGTCCACGTTGGGGTACACGCCCTTCCTGTGCAGCTCCCTGCTCAGCACCACCTGACCCTCCGTTATGTAGCCGGTCAGGTCGGGTATGGGGTGCGTGATGTCGTCGCCTGGCATAGTGAGTATGGGCAATTGCGTTATCGAGCCCTTCCTGCCCTGTATCTTGCCTGCGCGCTCGTAGATGCTGGAAAGGTCTGTGTACATGTAGCCAGGGTAGCCGCGCCTGCCGGGCACCTCGTTCCTGGCCGCGCTTACCTCGCGCAGCGCCTCGCAGTAGTTGGTCATGTCGGTCAGTATGACCAGCACGTGCATCTGCTCCGTGTATGCCAGGTACTCGGCGGCCGTGAGCGCCAGCCTAGGCAGTATTATCCTTTCCATCGAGGGCTCGGACGCGAGGTTCAGGAACATGATAGACTTGTCGAGCGCCCCCGTCTCCTCGAACTCCTTCTTGAAGAAGTTGGCCTCCTCGCTGTTTATTCCTATGCCGCCGAACACGACAGCGAAACCTTCGCTGTTGTCGAGCAGCTTCGCCTGCCTCGCTATCTGCGCCGCGATCCTGTTGTGCGGCAGCCCGGAGCCCGAGAATATAGGCAGCTTCTGACCCCTCACCAGCGAGTTCATGCCGTCTATGCTCGATATGCCCGTCTCTATGAACTCCGATGGCTCCTCCCTGGCGTCTGGGTTTATGGCGCTGCCAGTTATGTCCATCGATTCCTCGCTGTATATCTTCGGCCCGTTGTCCCTTGGCAGGCCCATGCCGTTGAACACCCTGCCCAGCATGTCTGTGCTTACGCTGAGCTTGGCCGTCGTGCCCAGGAACCTTACCCGCGTCCTGTTCACGTCGATGCCCCTGGTCTCCGCGAACGACTGCACTATGGCGAGGCCGTTCCTGCTGTCGAGCACCTGGCCAGTCACGCTGCTTCCGTCCTCGAGCCTTATCTCTGCGAGCTCGCCGTACGCGGCATCCTTTATCCCTTCCACGAACAGCAGAACGTTCGTTACCTGGTTCAGAGTCTTGTAGTATACGTCGCTCATACCATCGCCTACTTAGCCTGCGCAGCCTCCATGCCGCCTATCGCGGCTATCTCCCTGTCTACTTCCTTGGAATATGCGTCTATCTCGCCCTCCTTCGCGTACTTCATCCTGGCTATCTTGTCCTTGACGCCGAGGCTGGAGAGCTGCTCCGCGGTCACGCCCTTCTTCAGCGCCTTGCCGCCTTCTTCAGCGAGTTCCATTATGGCGTTGAGCATGAGGTGCTGCTTGCGCAGCGTGGTGTACGTGTCCACCTCGTCGAAAGCGCTCTGCTGCAGGTAGTCCTCGCGTATCATCTTTGCGGTGTCGAGCGTGAGCTTGTCCGCCTCGGGCAGCGCGTCGTAGCCCACGAGCTGCACCACCTCGTTTATCTCAGCTTCCTTCTGCAGCGTCTTCATCGCTTCCTGATAGAGCGCGTGCCACTCCTTGCCCACGTTGTCTGCATACCACTTGGACAGGTCGTCCACGTACAGCGAGTAGCTGTTGAGCCAGTTTATCGACGGGAAGTGCCTGCTGTTCGCCAGGGAAGCGTCGAGCGCCCAGAATACCCTTGTGACACGCAGCGTGTTCTGCGACACGGGCTCGGAGGTGTCGCCTCCCGGGGGCGACACAGCGCCTATCGCGGTGACGCTGCCCACTGTTCCGCCAAGTGTGTGTACCTTACCTGCACGCTCATAGAACTCGGCTATTTTTCTGCCGAGGTATGCGGGATAGCCTTCCTCCCCGGGCATCTCCTCGAGCCTGCCCGATATCTCCCTCAGCGCCTCTGCCCATCTGGACGTGCTGTCTGCCATGAGCGCCACGCTGTAGCCCATGTCCCTGTAGTACTCTGCTATTGTTATGCTAGTGTAAATGCTAGCCTCCCTGGCCGCTACTGGCATGTTGGATGTGTTTGCTATCAGTACTGTCCTATCCATAAGAGGTTTGCCTGTCTTTGGATCCTTGAGTTCAGGGAATGTAGTAAGGACCTCTGTCATCTCATTACCACGCTCCCCTGCGCCGCAATATACAATCACGTCTGCGTCAGACCATTTTGCAAGCTGATGTTGAATTATGGTTTTCCCGGATCCGAATGGCCCGGGCACAGCTGCAGTGCCTCCCTTTGCAACTGGGAAGAACGTGTCTATCACTCTCTGGCCGGTGATCAGCGGCGCATCAAGCATCATCTTGTCCACCACGGGTCTCGCAACCCTGACCGGCCACTTCTGCGACAGCCTTATTTCATCGTCGCCCACTTTCGCTATGGTGTCCTCTATCGTGTAGCTGCCAGCCGCAAGGCCCGATATCTTGCCGGATACGGTGGGAGGCACCAGCACCCTGTGCTTTATCAGGCTCGTCTCTTCCACCTCCCCTATTATGTCCCCGCCCTTCACCTCGGCTCCGTTCTCGACCGTGGGCTTGAAGTTCCATTTCTTCTTCCTGTCGAGCGGGTCCGCGCTCACCCCTTTGGCGATGAAGTCTCCGCTCGTGGCCCTTATCTTGTCCAGCGGCCTCTGGATGCCGTCGTATATGGAGCCTATGAGCCCGGGCCCGAGCTCCACGGAGAGGGGCGCGCCTGTGTTCTCCACCTTCTCGCCGGGCCTCAGCCCGTTCGTGTCCTCGTACACCTGGACTATCGCCATGTCCTTGTCGAGCTTTATTATCTCGCCGATAAGCCCCTGGTCGCCAACCCTGACCACGTCGTACATCTTCGGGTCCTGCAGCCCCTGCACTGTAACCACGGGACCGGACACTCTATATATTACTCCTGCCATCATTTCACGCTTTGAATATTAACCCCGAGCACGCGCTTCGCCAGCGCCTCCACTGACTCCTCGCCCTCGCTCGCTCCGGGAGCGGGTATGAACACCACGAGCGGCCTCAGCGTCGTCTCCGCGGTCTTTAGGGCCGCCTTGCTCAGCGTCTTCCTTATGCTCTCTGACACTATCACAAGGCCGTACTCCTTGCCCGTGAGCAGCTCCGCGAAGCGCTCAGCAGCCGCCTCGCCCGTCTCCATGAACACGTCGCTTATGCCCACTAGCTTGAAGCCCAGCGCGATCTCTCTTTCGCCTATCACTGCGATCCTGTCGAATTCCATGCCATACACGCAAACTATTTGAGGTGCTTCAGCACCTTCACGTTCTCTACCCTTTCCCTGCTCACGTTGTAGTACCTGTTCATCCAGGCAAGCCTGAGCTCGTCCCGCTCTATCTCTGCCCTTATCATGTAGCCTACTATGTATGCGAGTGAGATCGCGGACTCGTCGAACAGCTTGAGGTACTTCCTGTACAGCTGCCCCCTGAGCGCCGCCTCGAAGTATGCGAGATAAGGATCCCTCTTGTAGAGCTCGAACGCCTCGTCTATGTTGAACGGCATCGCGCTTTTGGCGTCCTCTATCGGCTTGCCCGCTATCTCCGCGATCTTCGATTCGGGTATGTTGCCCCCCTTTATCAGGTAGTTGCCAACGTCCCTGTATCCGAAAGCAGACGCTTTCAGGGCGCTCATTATGTTCTTTACGTCCACCAGCTCCTTGACGTATCTCAGCATGAGCCCCTCGTCGCCGTTGTAGAACTTCAGGGACGACATTAGCCTGTCGTAGTAGGCGAGGTCCAGGGCCACCACCATCTCTGATATGTCGCCCGTCCTGAGCACGTCGTTCAGGTACTTTAGCAGCACTGTGCCGTAGCCGTAGCGCGTCAGCGCGTGCACCACGGCCTCCATGTCCTTCTGCTCTATTATCTCCCTGTACTCCTCCATGGTGATCGGCCCGCTTATGACGCCAACAGGCACGTTCCTCTGCACCATGAGGAATATCTCTGTGCTTTCCAGGCCGTAGCCCAGCTTCTTCGAGGACAGTATCAGCTTTATGTTCTCTATGTCCCACTTGCTCGCGTAGGCCATGACGAAGTCGCGCGCGAGGGGAGGCACTGCCATGTACGCGTTCCTCATCATTCGCATCGCGTGCGCGTTGAGCGCCACCTCCACGAGGTCGGGCACTTTGTAGAGCGCGGAGAACGCGTCTATCTCCCTCCTGTAGCCCGTGGAGCTAAGGGACTTGAGGAACTCCTCAGGCTCCTTCTGCTCCAGCTGCTCTATGAAATCGCTGCTGAGCAGCTCCGTGCCGAGCACGCTGAGCTGGCCGTACTTTCCCGCGTAAGTGGAGTCCAATCAATCGCCCTTTTCGCGCACCCGCTCCAGCAGCTCCTGCGCCAGCCTGTCGTGCAGCTTGTTGAGAAGCGCGTCCAGCGTATAGTCTATCTCCCTCTTGCCGTCTGCCGAGACGGCGATCAGGCCGCCTGAGAGCTGAGAATCCGCGACTTCCACGTTGAAGCCCGCTTCTTGCGGCAGGATCTGCGCATCCTCCTTCCGCACGAGCACCCTGCAGCCCCTGCCGAGCTCCTTGGCGGCCTTGGCCGCGAGCGCGTCGAGCAGCTTCCTGTACTTCACCCCTTTCGTGTACTCGTGGATCTTGCCAGGAATCTTGCCGATCGCGGATTCCACCCTGGCGTTTGCGGCCACATCGTAGGCCATCTTGGCCGCTATGTTGGCCTTGGACGTCTCCCGCACCATTATCTGCTCTGCGTCGTTCTTCGATTTCGCGGCCATGCTCTGCTCCTTCTCCGCCGCCTTCGCCTCAGCCTCGCTGCGTATGCGTCCGGCCTCGTCGTCCGCCTTCTGCATTATGCCTTCTATCTCGGCGCCCGTCTTCGAGTCTATGTCCTCAAGTATCTCTTTCAGTCCCATGCAAGGCACTCGGGTACGTCAGAGTATCTGCAGCAGGAGTATGAGGCCGAGCACGAAACCTATTATCCATAGTGTTTCGGGTATGACGAAGAAGAAGAGCACCTGCCCGAACTTCTCCGGCCTTTCCGCTATTATGCCCATTCCAGCTGCGCCTATTCCCTGCTGCGCCATTCCAGTGCCAATCAGTCCTCCGGCTATCGCTATGGATGCAGCAATAGCAAACTCAGGGTCTACTGCCATTTGTTCACCAAATTCAACACGAACGCACCTCGCGGGTGCACTTCAAAAGAGCGGTTACGTTATTCCGGCTCATACCTCTACAACCTACAATTTAAAAATAACTTCTTTATCTAGCGTTGCCGCCTTTGCCCGGCGTCGCTGCTCGGGCACATGTCCTTGAGCGCGCACCTCGCGCACTCCTTATTCCTTGCTTTGCACGTGTCCCTGCCGAGCTCTATGAGCGTGTTGGACACGCGGCCCCATTCGCCCTTCGGGTAAAGGCGCATAAGATCCCTCTCTATCCCGTAGGGATCCCTGTGCCCGGAGAGGCGGAGCCTCCTGGCTACGGTGGCCACGTGCGTATCCACGGCTATGCCCTCGTTTATGCCGTAGCCCTCGTTGAGTATCACGTTGGCCACCTTCCTGCCCACGCCGTAGAGCCGGAGCAGCTGCTCCATGCTCCTTGGCACCTCGCCGCCAAAGCTCTCCATTATCTGCTCCGAGGCGCGCTTCAGGTATCTGGCTTTGGTCTTGTAGTAGTTGAGCCCCCTTAGGTAGCGCGCGAGCGTCCTCGTGTCCGCGTTCGCGTAGTCCCTGAAGTCCCCGAAATGCTTGAAGAGGGCGGCTGTCGCCGCATTTACCTGCCTGTCGGTGCACTGCGGGGAGAGCAGCACGGCCACAAACAGCTCCACCATGCCCCTGTGGCTGAGCTGCGTGTGCAGCCTGGCTCCGTATCTTGCTGACAGCCGCCTCAGCACCGACCGCGCATAGGCACTGGAATGCATAAAAAGAATGCTGGTCTCAAGTATTAAATGTGTTGGCATGCTGAGGAAGCCGGTTGTGGCTGGCCAGTTCTACCCGGAGCAGGAGGGCGCGCTGGCGCGCATGGTCGGCGAGCAGCTTGCTGCAGCCAAAAAGGAAGGCCCGACCGGGCCTGAAGGCGGCATGGCCTTTGTCGCCCCTCACGCAGGTTACGTTTACTCCGGCGCCATAGCTGCGCACACGTACGTGGCACTGCTCGAATCGCATTCCAGGAAGAAGTTCGATTCCCTGGTTGTCATAGGGCCTAACCACACGGGCTACGGCTCGGCCATAGCGGTCTCGATGGACGACTGGCAGACGCCATTGGGCGTGGTGAAGAACGACATCGAGCTGTCCAAGCTCATAGCCGGCGCGCCCGGCATGAGCGCCGACGAGGTAGCGCACGGGTTCGAGCACTCGGTCGAGGTGCAGCTGCCGTTCATACAGAAGGTGCTGCCCGGCGTGGGCTGCTCCTTCATATGCATGGGCGATCAATCGTACAGGGCGAGCGTGGAGCTCGCAGACGCGATAACCGGCGCTGCCAAGAGGCTCGGCAGAAGGGTGGCTGCGATAGCGAGCTCAGACTTCAACCACTACGAGTCTGCGGAGACAGCAAGGAAGAAGGACATGCCCGCGATAGAGGCTGTCCTGAGGCTCGACGCGGAGAATTTCCACGAGCTGATACGCAGGAGCAAGGACAGCGCCTGCGGCTACGGGCCCGTAACTGTGGCCGCGCTCTTTGCGAGGCGGGGCGGCGCGAAGGAGGGCAGACTGCTGAAGTATGGAAATTCCGGAGATGCGACGGACGACTACAAGTCTGTGGTCGCCTATGCTAGCATAGTGTTCTTGTGACCCGCACCAGGGCCGCAGACCTGGGTTGCAGTGGCAGAGCGCCTGCAAAGCGGCAGATTATCCGCCCCGGTCGGGGAAAGGTTTAAACAGGTTGTGCAGGCCCAGCGTACCATATACAAAAGTTTATATAGCGGGGAAGAGAGTGCTGTGTAAGGCCCTTGCGCCATTTGTGGAGGCTGTGCAAGGTACTGGGGAATGCAATGAGCAACTACTTTTTGCCTAGGCAGATAGTGGCGCCCATTTCCTGCTGATTCAAAAATTCATACTTAAAACAAAGCGAGAAGATGAATAACAGGTTCTTTCTACCAATAGTCGCGGTCTTCCTTGTTTTCGGCATGGGCATGCAGTTGGCATCTGCTACACCAACGCCCGTACAGCTAGCATCAACAACTACAACCACATCGTGTCCGCCTTTCCCTATCGGTTCTTCTACAACTTGTACCGCAACAGTAACAGGAGCTTCTCCGACAGGAACAGTGACATTTTCAACTTCTGATTCTACAGGATCATTTACAGGAGGCAACACGTGTACCTTAAGTTCAGGTTCGTGCACCGTAGAGTACACAGATACGGCAGTTGGGACACCAACAATAACTGCAACTTATAGCGGTGATGCCAACAATATAGGAAGCTTATACTATACGGCAACAACCGCGTCTTCGAAGTTCTACAGGTCGCCCGTACCTATTGTTGATACACCAGTCACAGAAACAAATACAGCGGGCAGTGTGACACTGAACATAGTAGCCACCTCAAGCACCTACTATGACGCTGGTTTCTATTACGGAGTTGGCACTCTTAGTCAACTTGACAGCAACCCCATTAACATCACCGGCACTACTGGTAACTTCGATGTAAACCTCTATGTTAATCCAGGAAATTGGATTTGGAAGGACAACACGTATGTCGGCCTTGGTTCTACTGGTGCC
The DNA here is from genome assembly GCA_021792095.1 of Microcaldota archaeon. GTDB lineage: Archaea > Micrarchaeota > Micrarchaeia > Micrarchaeales > CABMGC01 > JAJYVH01. The sequence continues at coordinate 581,713 of JAJYVH010000001.1, forward strand.
TATGCGGCCTATAACGCCGGTTATCCTGTGGGTACACCGACACTTACAGTAAATGGGTTAACGACATTCTCTATTTATCAGGCGGCGACAGGTTCATGCCTTGCAGGTGATGACAATCCCAGCCTGACGCTCTCGCTATCAACTATACTATCGAACTGCCCAGGAGCAACATTTGCTCTATGGGTAGGCACCACAAGCACCTCTAGTGGAACAACCACCGCAACTATAGATGACGTTTCTTCAGGGACAGTAGGAACTACGACAGTAAACGTCAAGCCTCAGTTAGTCATGTACGTAAATGCTAACGTCATCAACGATGAGGATAGCGGCAACTCGGGCTACTACTGGGCGATGGACACCTTCAATAGAGTGATAAAGGTTTGGCAGACAGGCGCGTCCAACTATACGATCAACTTCACAGACTCCGGAAGCTCCTTCATACCTGCTGGCGCGCACAGCCCCCAGAATGGGATCCTAGAACCTGTCAACGGAATAGCGACCATGAATGGCCAGCAGAGTTGGATAGTCATCGGCACGTTTAACGCGTTGGCAGTAGCTCCTAATGCGCCCAACAATGGATTTATTACTCCTAGCTCATTGACAGGCAACACTCCTCTAGGAACCTATAATGCGTTCGGAACGATAGCAGACCTCCTGAGCAGCACTCAGAATGGGGGTGTAGGCTCTGTTTCTAACACGCTTAACTTTGTAAACAGCTATTTCTCGAATGCACCTTTCCTGAATGTGCTCAACGAATATCAGCCAGGGTTCACCTACACATACACCTACAACTCTCCTCTCGGTGTGCAGACTTGGATAGACACTTCAAACACTGCAGTAACTAATTTTGGGGATATAATAACAGGGCCTTTGATAAACGTCATGATGAATGTAAAGAATGACGAGGATGCCAGTCCGACTTGGGGTGGTTACTGGGCGCTTGACAACTACACAAAGAATATAAAAGTGTGGCAGATAGGAGCAAATACTTTCTATACAAATGTTACGTACTCCGGCACGTGGAATACATTTGCCAATGCACTTAGTCCAGTCTACGAAATAAAAGAACCTGTGAATGGAGGTGGTGCGTACACTGCAAGCTATAATGGTGTATTCACAGGTAATTTGCTGCCGACGTTTGGAGCAAATGCAATAGGCAACATAGGTACCTATGTTTTCGGTGGCACTGAGAATGACATACTTTCTTCAAATCAAATTGGAGATACGTCTTATACAAACTGGATGTCATTTTATTTCAGTAGTTCAAACTTTGATTCCGTCTATACGAACCCATCAGTGTTCTCAGCCAATTTCATATATACTTACAATACACCTATTGGAACTGAGGTCTCTTCGAATAATTGGTTTGGCCAGCATACAGGCGACATAATAACAGGGCCTGCAGTTAATGTTATAATACCTGTAAATAATCTTCCCGACCAGGGTCAAAATGGTGCATGGGCTCTCGATACGGTGAATACCACATTGCAGGTGTTTCAGACAGGAACAAACAGTTTTGTTGCGACGTTCTCGTACAACGGTATCGCACATACATTTGCAGGCCTCAGAAGCCCTGGTTCGTATAACGCAATAGAGCCCCTGAATGGGATTATTCCATTCACAGGGAATGCGATATTTTCGTTCAACGGTGTGCTTCTGTCGACGCCAACCGCCAACACAATGGGAACATTACCCCTATTTGACGATGGCGCTTCCCTTTCCGGCAATGCAATAGTAAATTCCACATCAACACTCTCTGTAGGTGATCAATACCTTAAGCCGCTAGAGAACTATTTTGATGCTAGCAGCATGTCATTTGATGGCAATACTCTCCTCTCTTCTTGGTATCTAGGACTTGGATCCTGGAGCTTTAGCTACGCCAACGGCACCTACCCTGCTGGGGCGAACTCTTGGACCGAGGGTGCATCATCTGGAACAACGCTGCGTGCCTATAACGGAGAGATAATGACAGGGCCTATTGTAAACATCACTGCCGACATAATCAACAACCCCGACAGCGGAAACTACGGCTATTGGGCGCTTGACAACTTTGTAAGGAAAATAACAGTGTATCAAACAAGCGCAAACAGTTTCGTCATGAACTTTGCGGACAACGGCCTCGCCTATACGTTTGCCGGAGTTAATAGCCTAGGTGCAGGGATACCCGAACCCTACAACGGCGTAGTGCAATTTACTGGGTATGCAAGCACGCCGTTTAACGGAGTATTCAGTCCCGGCAGCAATGCTGTGGCAACGAATGGAATGCTGATTGGTACGTTCAACAACAACGGCGCGCCTGTGGGCAACACCATAGACATAACAAACAGCATCTCAACATTCGAACACTATATCGATATGTATTTCACAGGGGCGACAAATTATGAGCCTAGCACGTGGTCGTGGACCTACACGAATGCGACCTATCCTGCAAATGAGAATAAGTGGGTAGACGCATACACGGGCATATCAGGAGAAATAATAACGCCAATTCATGTGACTGGCACTCATGCCACTACTAAAGTAAGCCTGCCGTCCAACACGCTGGTAAACCTCAACTATACGTCCGCGGGCGCTGTCCTGTCCATAAAATCTTCCGGCAGCAATACCATAACTGCCAACATACTGATTGCGAACCTGACCTCGACCGCCTCTAGCAGTCCCTCATCGACAGGCACGACATTCACAAAGCTGGTGGTTCTGAACATTAGCAGCGACGTAGTCTCCAACAGCATAACTTACGGCCTTACTGTCGGCTATCCTTGCGGCTCATCCAACGCTGCGCCCTACAAGCAGAATGCGACCACGGGTTCCTGGGTCGCCATAACGCCATTCACTAGGAACACAACCGGCGCTCCCGCCCTGTGCACCATGAGCTTCAACATACCTCCGGACCCCGTGATAGGCTTGTTTAGCAGCGCGCCAACGCCAATAATCAACTCTGGCGGAGGCGTGCCTACTCCTGTCGGCCCTGCGCCTGCGACCACTACTGCGACCACTGTGACTCCAACAATAGCGCCGACGACTGTGCCAGCGCCCACCACGGTAGCGCCGCCTGTCACGGTCACGCGCCCCACAACCGTCGCGGCCCCTACGACCAGCGTAGCTCCGGCCGCATCAGCCACACCTAGCGCGTTCTCCTCCGAGCTGTTCGGAATAATCGCCGGAATTGTGGTCATCGCCGTTGTGGCAGCATGGCTTTACCTGAGGAGAAAGGGAAGAAGTGCCCGGAAGCAGGAGAGGAAATAGGGGCCGGGCGGCCAGGGAGGGTGATTGGCGCGGGCGGCATAGGTCCATAGCGCAGGCTATGCCTTCTTCCTCTTGCGCTTGGTCTCGACTTCTTTCTCGATGTCTTTCTCCACCGTCTTGACCCCTTTCTCCACGTCTGCCTCCACGTCCTTGCCTACCTCTTTCAGGTCGCGCTCGACGTCCTCTTCCAGCACTTCCTCGAACCTGTCTATCCTCGGCCTTACCCATCCGTTCAGGTACAGGTAATAGCCTGCCCCGAAGATTATGCCCCCGAGAATGTGTATATACCAGAACTGGTTGCCGTTCAGGTATATGAAAAGTATGGCCGAGATCATAAGCAGGAGCGCGACGAAAGACAGCGAGGCTATCTCGAGCTTCCTCCTGAAGCGTTCGCCCCTCTCAGACATGCGCTTTATCAGCTCTGCGTCGTACGTTTCGAACGCAGCGAAGATCAGCACGTTGAACGCGAGTATCGATGTGCCGCTGGAGGGGAAGCCGGTGTGCCACCACACGAGCGCCGCAGCTATGTACGAGGCGAGCACGCTCAGCAGGCCTGCGTTCCTGATCAGCGCGACCCTGCCCTTCAGATGAGCCAGGTTCCTGGTGTAGAGCTCGACTATCAGGTAAATGACAACCAGGAACGCGTAGTTGTAAAGAATGCCGTTCCCCTGCAGCTCGTAGGTTATGTTGAACGGCGAAGTCAGCCACACGAGCAGGCTGGTGTGCCATGCAGCCGGTGCCTGGTTGTAAAGGAACGTGATCAGCGGCACCAGTATGGCTATGTATATTGTGGTCCACGGGAACCTGAAGTGGAACCTTATCCCTGCCATGCCGGTCAGTTTGCTATACTATGACGTGCCTTAGTGACATCCTCCCACGCCTAAAGGCCGCGGGCTTCCCCAGCATTCGACATCATGGATACTTCTTGCTGGGTATGTTCTCGCTTCAGCGACCCGGCTCGCCCGTCCCTTACGGAATGGGTGGAGGCCAGGTCTCCACGAGCGTGACTTCCGGCCTGCCCGGCCGTAGCTCTGTTGAGTATGTTTATAGCGGCGTTCACGTCCCTGTCCGCGACGTATCCGCAGGCGCAACTGAATGTCCTGTCTGACAAGGACAGGGAATTTAGTTTTCCGCACTTGCTGCATTCCTGCGATGTGTTCCTTGCGTCCACCACCGTCATTGTCATGCCAGCCTCCTCCGCTTTGCATGATAGCGTGCTTATGAACCTGCTCCACGAGGCGTTCTGTATTGACCTTGCGAGCCTGTGGTTCTGGAGCATGTTTTGTATATGAAGCCCTTCGACAGCGAAGGAGGTGTAGCCAGAGCCGATCAGGTCGCCTACCGCCTTGAAGACGAAGTCCTTGGTCTGGTTGTTTACCGCCTGCCATTCCCTTTCGAGTTTGAGCCTCGCCTTGTCCCTCCTCTTTGAGCCTTTCTGCCTCCTCGCCACAACCCTCTGCCATTTGGCGATGCGCCTCTCCGCTGTCCTTGCGAAGTCCGGCTTCTTTATCTTCCTGCCATCCGACAGGGTGGCGAAGGTCTCCAGGCCCATGTCTATGCCTACTGGGTAGGTGTCCATGACCCTCGGTGTGTCTAGGACTCTGTCTATCGCGGAGAAGATTGCGTAGTATTCTCCAGCCTCTTTCTTTATCGTGAGTGTCTTGATGTCGCCCTCTATCGGCCTGTGGAGCTCTATCCTCATGCCGCCTATCTTCGATACGCGGAGCATGTGGACGTCCTTCCTCTCTCTGTCCACACGGAAGCCGAACTGCGGGTAGGTTATCGATGCGTATCTGCCCCTTGCCCTGAAGCGCGGGAAACCTGCCTTGACTTTTTTGCCCACCCTCTTTTCCTTGACCCTCCTGAAGAAGTTCTGGTATGCTTTTATCAGGCGGAAGTATGCCTCTCTCTGAACCTGCGAATAAAGCCCTGAGAATTCCTTGTTCTCCGCCTTTGCCTCACGCAGGAATCTATTGAACGTCGAGGGCTTGATGCCGAGATTCTTAGTCCTCTTGTATTCGTCCTTCGCCTTTCCGAGGAGTTTGTTGTAGAGAAGGCGAGCAAGCTCTATCTGCCCGTCCAGCTCCCTCTGCCTTTTGGAATCGGGGTAGAGCCTGTACCGGTAGGCTTTCGCAATGTCCACGTATTCTATTTTGACATTCGGATTATTATCTCTTCCACCATTATACGCGACCGTGTTCGTCTTCCTTTTTCGCCCTCGCTCCCATCCCACCGCCGAAGCATGCGGGATTTCCCGCTCCGAAGAGTTAATTCTTTCAATATCGGCCATCGGTCCGCGCCCCGCCAGGAAGCAGCAACCTTTTTAGGTGTGTCTTCGATATGAATGCATGGCGCGGGCAGGCATGCCGAACATAAGCGTGATAGTGCTAGACACGCTGAGGCTCGACGCGTTCAACAGGCTGGAAGGGCGGAAGGGCAAGAGCCTTTCAGGCATTGGCGACTTCGCGTTTCTGGACAGGTGCATAGCCCCGTCCTCGTGGACGCTGCCCTCGCACGCCTCCCTGTTCACGGGCATGTACCCGAGCGAGCACGGCGCGCACGAATCGAAGACGGTGAAGGGGCTGGACATAGCGCAGATAAAGCTGAGGCGCAGGACATTCGTCTCAGACCTCAACGACCTCGGCTATTCAACATATGCCATCTCCGCCAACCCGTACGTGCACCCCATATACGGCTTTGACGAATTCAAGCATTTCGAGGAGGAGTCGTATTTCACCGATCTCTGGGGCTACACGATAGAGGTGCCGGAGAGGCTGAAGCCGCTGCTGGCCAAGTACAGGGCGCAGTACGGAGGAAATTTCTTCAAGATCGGGTTCGCCATGCTGCGCGACGACCCCGGCCTGATACGCGAAATAACGGGCCTGCCGCTGACAGGCGCGCTCACGCTGAAGAACCTGGCGAAGAAGGCCAAGGCGAAGGCGATAGAGGGCTGGCCCATAGAGAAGGGGGGCAGGAGGATAGCGCGAAGGGTGAGCGAGATGCGGCCCAGGAAGCCGTTTTTCCTGTTCCTGAACCTGATGGAGGCCCACGACCCCTATACTGCCTCAAGGAGGCTGAAGATGGACTGGTCCACGCCGTTCCTCAAGAAGCCGGTAGACAGCGCTACTGTGCAGATGTGGAAAAGGCTCTACGCCAAGGCTGCCCAGAGGGCATATTCGTATGCTTACGGCATAATAGAGGACCTGGTGGAGCGTTTCGGGGACAACCAGATGATAGTGCTTACCAGCGACCACGGCCAGGAGTTCAACGAGCACGGCTACATAGGCCACGGCACAGTGCTGCACGACGAGGTGGTGAAGGTGCCGTTTGCAGTGATGATGCCGAAGGGGTTTGCAAAACCGGCCGGCAAAGGCTACTCTTCGCTTGTGAACGTAAGGCGCTTCATCTCAGAGGCGCTCCAGCGGAATGTTCGCGCCGCAGATTACCTGTACAGCAGCGAGGTGCGCGCCGAGAGCTTCGGCGTTCCTGCTGCGATACCAAAGCGGGACGACATAGACCTGCGGAAGTTGAGTTCATACGATAGGAAGACAGTGAGGCGGTTCAGGGCGTGACTGTGCCTATGCCCGCGAACCTGCCTTTCCTGTAGAGCACGAACCTCCCCAGTTCCTTGGTGACGCTGTAGTCCTCCACAGGCACCTTTCTTGCCAGCCGCAGTTCCGCCTCGACCGCCTCGAGCACCTTGGCCGTCTTGGATTTGACCACGTCTCCAGTGGTGGTGCTTATTCCATGCAGCACCCTGATGCCCCTGCACTGTATGTCTATGCCGTTGAATTTTGCTGTCATGCCGTCACCGAATTTCCCGGTCACGAATATCCTGAGCTTGACAGAGTCGCTGACTGCCGGCTTGTGCCTGCTGTCGGATATGACGGTGCCCCTCATGCCGTCGGGAACCGGACCGCTTAGCCGCATCGCAACGTTTTCACCAACTTCGCCCGCGCCGCTCCTCCTGCCCTTTACTGTTATCTCGTCCACCTTGGCGTCGGCTCCCATGGGAAGTATGCTTACCCTGTCTCCGACTTTCACCCTCCCGCTCGCCACGCGGCCCACTACGAGTTCGCCGTTCCTGCCCGGTATCGTGCCCTGAGTTATTATTCTGAGCGCGCCATCCTGCTTCCTGCCTCCCTTGGCCGCAGCCTCATACAGCACGTCGAGCAGCGGTTTGCCCCTGTACCACTTCATCCTGGCGCTCCTCCTCACCAGGTTCTCGCCCTTGTATGCTGATATTGGCACGAACGCGACATTGCCTGCCCCGAATCCTATCTTTTCTACGAACCCCACAAGCCCTTTTTTCACTTCCTCGAACCTGCCTTCGCCGTAGCCAACTATATCCATCTTGTTTACAGCGACCACGAGCCTGTCTATGCCGAGCATCCTGGCTATGAACAGGTGCCTCTTGGTCTGGTCCCTTATCCCCTCGTCCCTCTTCGCCGAGACGAGCAGGAGCGCGATCTCCCCGTAGCTCGCTCCGCTTATCATGTTCTTTATGAGCTCCTCGTGCCCCGGCACGTCGATAAGCGCGAAGGCCAGGTCCTTGTGCCTTATCTCGGCCCTGGTCGTGTCTATCGTCATCTCCTGCAGCCTCTCCTCCGCAAAGCTGTCGAGTATGAATGCGGGCTCGAAGTTCTTGTGGAGGCGTCTGCTGTACTGCTCCGCCTCCTTTATCCTCACCTTGGTGGCGGCTCCCGTCTGCATCAGCAGGCTCCCGATCAGCGTTGATTTCCCGTGATCCTTATGCCCGAGTAATGCGATAGACTTTACCTGCATTGGATCACATGTAGCCGAGGCTCCTCAGCCTTAACATTGCATACTCGCTCTCCTTGTCCATGCTCCTCCCGGAGCGCTCCTCCTGCTTAGTGGTCCTTAGCTCCCTTATTATGTCGTCGACGCTTCTCGCGTTCGATTTGAGGGCGATCGTGCAATGCGTGCAGCCGAGGCTCCTGTACCTGAAGCCGTTCCTGGAGAAGTAGAGCGGGTTTATTGGTATGCGCTCCTGCTTTATGTACCGCCACACGTCCAGTTCGTTCCAGTCCAGCAGCGGGTGCACTCTGATGTGCCCCGATGTGTCCATCTTGCTCGAATAATCGTCCCACAGCTCTGCCGGCTGGTTCTTGTATTCCCACCTGAAATTCTTGTCGCGGGGGCTCATGTATCTCTCTTTCGCTCGAACCCCGTGCTCGTCCCTTCTTATTGACACGATGAGCGCGTCGAAGCCGTACTCTTTCATTATCTTCTTCAGCGTCTCCGGCTTGTTCTTGCCGCAGCACGCCGAGCCCACCAAGTCCGGCTTTATCTCGCTGTGCCCGACTATCACCTTGAAGTTCCATTTCTTGGCCAGGTACTCCCTGAAGGCGTACGTCTCCGGGAAGTCTATGGAATTGTCTATGTAAATGACAGGGAACGGTATCTTGCCGAGGAACGCCTTCCTGGCCAGCGCCAGCATGGTGGTGCTGTCCTTGCCCATGCTCCACAGCGCCGCTATGTTCTTGAACTTGAGCTTCGCCTCGCGTATTATGTAGATACTCTTCTCTTCAAGCGTCTTCAAATCCTGTTCTATCATTTGACCCACTCCTCGGGCCTGTTTACGGTAAGAAGGCCCTTCATGTAGTAAGTAGCCCCTGTTATTTTGCCTCCATCTCTTTTGAATATCGGCACTTTCGCCACAAGCTTCTCCTTCGAGTCATAGAGCTCAACATATGATTTTGTGAGGTCCTGCGCCCGGTTGAGCTTGCCGCCGTTCTGGTAGACGGCCCTGTAGTACACTATTCCGCTCTTTGGCAGCGCCTTCGCGAACCTCTTCCAGTTGGCCTCGCTGGGCTCCTTCCAGAGCGTGTCTGCTATCTCGCTTATGCCTGTCTTGGCCATCGCAACCACTAGGTGTAGCCAAGCGCCTTGAGCCTCTCCAGGACGCTTTCGGTTTCCTTCTTCCCTGTTTTCCTGAGCTCGATCTCTGACATCGTTTCGCGGAGTATGTACGTCGCATAGTCCGAAACCGAGGAAAAGCCTGTCGCTTTTATCCTGTCCTGTATCTTCTGGAAAAGCGGCGCAGGGATAGTTATTGTGGTGTACTTCCTTTTCGTCTGGGCGACCTTCGCCATCATAATCACATAATGTCATTACATTATAATATATATAAATCTATGCCTCCCGCAGGCTCTCATTTATATAATAATGTTATCACATTAAATTACAAGATGGTGGAATGGTTGGACGAACCGGAAAGGATGCACCTATGGAAACGCACAGGAGGAGCCTAAGCAAGTCCCTGCTTTACAGGGCCTACACTATAGTGCTCGTAAACCCCGTCTCTTCTTTCGTCGTGGCCGGAGTGGTACCCTCCCTGCTCTCGGGTCACTGGTCGTTCAGCGTGAGCCTCTGGGCCACGGTTCTCGGCGGGCTGACGATAGCTGAGCCGCTTGTCAAGATACCTACGTACGACATATTCGAGAGGGTAGCCGCAAGGTTCGAGTGGGGGTACAGGGCGGACGCCATGATGCACCATTTCGCCAAGAGGTATCCGGTAACTTTCGCCAAGATAGCGCGAGAGGAGCTGGCAAGGTTGTCGAAAGGAGCATGAATGTGCTTATCGGAGAAAGCGGATCAGGGGGCAGAATCGTCGTTTCCCCACAGCCAGCCGTTGCCTAACCTTCCTGGTCCGCCTCCAACCTGCACGGAACCAATAAAAATGTGGCACTGGAAAGGAATGTGGTCGGCATGGCGGAGGCACGGTACTTCCAAACAGCATGCGCCTAGGCGGCGCGCCAGAGCCTGCCCCTCTTTTTATTAATGCTGCTTCCAATAGTAGCGAGGCCTTTGCATGAGAGTCCTGCAGCTCGACGTGGAGAAGATAGGCTACGAGATGCTTAAGCCCGAGGCGGGCGTGTACGAGGAGACAGAGGAGAAGAGGGCCGAGATGGATGACGCCCTGGTGCTTATGGTCTGCGTGGAGGCCGGCGATACGGAAGAGACCGGAGAGGCGGCGCTGAAGGACGCTTTGGCTTTCATGGAGAAGACAGGCAGGAAGAGGCTGGTGATATACCCGTATGCCCACCTGAGCAGCAACCTGGCGGAGCCGAAGGAGGCGGTAAAGGTGCTGGAGCACATGCGCAGGCAGGTGCCCAAGGGCATAGAGACGAAGAGCGCGCCGTTCGGGTGGAACAAGAAATTCAGCATAGAGATGAAGGGACATCCGCTGGCCGAGCAATCCAGGGGCTACGACTCCAAGGGCATGGGCACTAGGTTGAAGAAGGGGAAGGCGAAGCCGCAGGGCATAAACACCTCGATAGTCAAGAAGAGCGACTGGTCGGGCCTGCCCGAGAACGACCACAGGACGATAGGCGAGAAGCTAGACCTCTACAGCTTCCAGGAAGTGTCTCCGGCCATGGTCTACTGGCACCCCAGGGGCTTCACGATATACAAGCAGCTGGTTGCCTTCGTCCGCGAGAAGGAGGAGGAGTACGGTTACGAGGAGATAAGCACTCCTGCAGTGGCGAACGTGGCTCTCTGGCAGGTTAGCGGGCACCTGGACCACTACAAGGACAACATGTTCTCCTTCGACTCCGGCTTCGGCACGCTTGGCATGAAGCCGATGAACTGCCCGTCCACCATGCTGATATACAAGTCCAGGAAGTGGAGCTACAGGGAGCTGCCCTTCAGGACCGCAATATTCGACAAACTGTACAGGAGCGAGCTCAGCGGCGCCGTGACAGGCCTGCTCAGGGTCAAGGAGCTGACGCAGGACGACGGCCACATATTCGCTAGGGAAGACCAGATAAGCAGCGAGATAAGCCTTGTGCTGAAGATGCTGAGCGAGATTTACGGCGTTTTCGGAATGAAGTACACAGCAAAGCTCTCCACCATGCCTGACGACCATATGGGGGACGAGGCGCTGTGGGACAGGGCCACAGCTGCCCTGAAATCGGCCCTGGAGGCCAACAGCATGGATTACGTGGTCAAGGAGAAGGAGGGCGCGTTCTACGGGCCCAAGATAGACTTCGACGTGCTCGACTCGCAGAACAGGGCCTGGCAGCTCGGCACGATCCAGCTTGATTACCAGCTGCCCACGAGGTTCGGGCTCGAGTACACGGGCGAGGACGGCAAGCCGCATATGCCCGTGGTGATACACAGGGCGCTTCTCGGCTCGCTGGAGCGCTTCATAGCCATACTTGTCGAGCACTACCAGGGCAAGTTCCCCACGTGGCTCGCGCCCCTGCAGGTAAAGGTGCTCCCCATAAGCGACCCGCACAACGCATACGCTGAGAAGGTGCTCGCTGCGCTCAGGAAGGCGCACATACGCTCCGCCATAGACCTCAGCGACCGCACGATGGAGTACAAGCTGCGCGAGGCCATAATGGAAAAGGTGCCCTATGCTCTGGTGGTGGGGAAGAAGGAGCTGGACGCTGGCACTGTGGCTGTCAGGGCCAGGAGCGGTTCGCAGAAGTTCGGCGTGAAGCTGGAGGACTTCATAGCGCAGGTCGAGAAGGAATCCAGGGAGAGGCTGCCTGCCCCGGCCTGACGCGCATAGAGTTGTGATACACCGGCCGCTCCACCCACATCGGGCCGGCTTCCCTTTCGCTAGCAAATGATTGTGTTTGTTATCGCTATTAATTGAAGCACAGGTGAGGGATGTTCCAAATTTGGACTGGAAGGGGAGGTTTTTAGTAGTGGTTTGGAATGTGTTCTCAAAGTAGGGTATTGCCTAATAAATACTGGAATTTGTTGGCAAAATATATTATTTCTAACAATTCGACTTAACTGGGTGTAGGAAGGAGACTGCAAGTTTAACTCACGTGCTCCGGCCGGGATTTGGACCCGGGTTACAGGCGTGAGAGGCCTGTGTCCTTGACCGGACTAGACGACCGGAGCAAACCTTATTAGCATCGCTCCCAACATATTAATACGTTCAGGTGCGCCGATGCTTCTGTATGAAAAATACTCCCCTTCGAGCCTCAGCGGTTTCGTTGGCAACAGGCTTAGCATCGAGAAGATAAGGAAATTCGGCGCTTCGGCACTGGCCGGCAAGGTGCAGAAGCCCATAATGGTGTATGGCCCGAGCGGCACGGGCAAGACATCGGCGCTCGCCGTGCTGGCGAAAGAAAGCGGTTTCGAGCTCGTGGAGCTGACGGCCAGCGACTACCGCGATGCGGACACGCTGGGCAAGAGGCTGCTGCCCGCGGTCAAGAGCCGCGGCCTTTTCTCGCGCACCACCCTTTTCCTCTTCGACGAGGTCGACGAGCTCTCGCGCACGTTCGACAAGGGGGCCGAAAGCGTCATACTTAGGATTATAAGGGAATCGAAGCAGCCGATAGCGTTCACAGCAAACAACTACTGGGACCAGAGGATAAGCTTCCTCAGGGGCTACGTAGAGCCCGTGGAGTTCAAGAAAGTGGACACCGAATCGATAGCTGCATATCTGAAGGTCATAGCCGCTAGGGAAGGCAGGACGCTGGAGGAAGGCGTGCTGAAGGAGATCGCCTACAGGGCGGGGGGCGACGTGCGCAGCGCGCTGAACGACCTGGAGATGGTGCTGCTCGGGGGCAACGACATAATAGAGCACCTCGGAGTGCGCGACAGGAAGCGCGAGCTCTTCAGGGTGCTGGACAAGGTGCTCCTCGGCGGCGGCCTCATGGAGGCGAGGGCCTTCGTGGACAACAGCGACGTCGACACTGACATGCTCATAAAATGGGTGGACGAGAACATACCCAACAGGTACTACCTGCCCGGTTCGCTGCGCGACGCGTACCAGGAGCTCTCGTTCGCGAGCATGTTCCTGCACAGCGCGGAACGCGACAGGCACTACGGCTACATGAAGTACGTCCTTACCTCTATAGCGGGCGTGTCGCTGACCAGCGGCGGCCACTCGAAGTTCATAGGCACGTACACGTTCCCGTCCGCGATAAAGTACCTGAGCGCCACGAAGCAGACCAGGGGCATGCAGCGCGGCATAGCGGCCAAGCTCTCGCCGATACTGCACACCAACACACATGAGATAATCTATTCGTACCTGCCTCTTTTCAGGAGCCTGCTAGGCAGGGATGAGGAACGGCGGGTTGCGGTGAAGACGGTGCTCGAGGACTACGCGAAGCTGGACGAGGACGAGATGAAGTACGTAGCATCATCGGGCTGAGCCGCGAGCTCAGCGCTCCCGGGGCTTCGCCTCCTTCCTTTCGAGCGGCGACAGGTTGAGTTCGAGCGCCAGTGTCGCTTCCTCTATGCCGAAGTTGGAGAGCACCTCAGGGTGCACCTCGCCCATCGTGCCGATGGGCTTGCCTCCCACGCTTATCTCTGCGCACCTGCCCTCGATGAAACTGCTGTGCTTGCAGGCGCGCACATCAGTCCCTATGCCCGTCTTCTTCGAGATGCCCTCCAGCACTGCCTTGATGTAGTTGAAGTTCGCCTGCGGGTAGCACGCTATGGCGGCCAGGTGCTGCTCCTCCACGGGCCTGCCGCCCTCGAGGGCGAAGGCCATGTCGAGCTCGAAGAGCTTTATTGGCATCCTGTCGTGCATCGACGCCCCGGCGTCCTTTAGCAGGCTTGGCAGGAGCCACGTGCGCAGCATTGTGGCCGAGGAGGACTTGGGGTTCTGTATCGTTATAGCTCCACCTTCCCTGATGCGCATAGCAGCGAAGTTGGTTTCTGGATTGGTAAGGTACGAGCCCATCTCCTCGTCGAAGCCGAGGCCCACCAGCGCTGCACCGAGCTGCTCGTGCCGCTTCGTCGCCTGCTCCAGCTCTCCCTGCTGGCTCGAGACTATGTCAGCGAGCTGTATGTAGTCGTAGCCGTAGGCCACGGCTATGTCCTCCACTATGTCCTGGTCGTTGATTATGTCGAGCCTGTATGCCGGGCTCTTGAACCTTATGCGCTTTCCAACGAGCGAGGCCATGTAGCCCATCTTGTTCGATAGGAGGATCGCGTTGTTGAAGCCTATCTTCACCCCTATCTCGCGCTGCACCTGCTCCAGCTGCATCTCGATGGTGCTGCTCTGCATAGCCGGGGTCACTTCGTCTTTCCTGCCGTACCTTACGCTCACCTGCCCGACCTCGAAACCCATGTCCGAGAAATCTGCCGCAAGAAGGTCAGCGACCTTGCCGACCACCTCGCGTGACGTGCCCGTTATGTCCACCAGCATCTCCTGCGTGGATGCGGACACCCGCGTCCTGTCCGAGTTTAGCACCGGTATGAGCGACATCGTGCCCAGCGTGTCCTTCAGCGCCACGTACCTGCCGTGGCCGCCTGCCAGGCGGCCGTACTGCACGCCTTTCTCCTCCATCGCCACCACTTCGCTGTACTTCATCTGCTTGCTCCTCCCAAGCGGCACATAGTACTCGTCCTCGTACGCGTCGTAGAAGAAGGGCGCCTTGGCGTTCCTAAGGTCGTGCAGGCCCAGCGCTATCTTGCTCCTGTGCCTGCCGAAGGTGTCGCTCAGCTTCTCTGTCATGTTTATTATGTCGCGCAGCTGCACCTCGCTAAGCCGCATCTCCCTGGCAATGAGCGCCGCGATGAAGGGACGTACGCCGGCCGCATGCCGGCCTACGTTTATCACGTCGGTGCTTCCGGGCGCCTTGAGCCTGTAGTCGAACTTCCGCGTCCTGCGCATGAAGTGCCGCAGCGCGCGCGCCATCCCTACAGTGCCTATGAGGTCCGGCCTGTTTGCCGGAAACTCTACGGCCATTTCCTTTTCGTTCGTCTCTTCCACGCTGAGCCCCATGCTCTCCATGTTCCTTACGAGCTCCCTGTCGGCTATGCTGAAGCCCAGGCGCTCCAGCAGGTATTTCTTGTCGTATCTGGATACCGGCATTCACGCACCACTCTCACGCAGCGCGCCAGCGCTGTTGTTGTAAAGGCTGACTATGCTCCTTATGCCCTCGTGGCGTATCAGCGCTATCCGCTCCACGCCCAGCCCCCAGGCGAGCACTGATATGCTCTTCCTGTCCACGCCCGTTATCTCGCGCCTTATTATGCCCGCGCCGCCGAGTTCGAGCCAATCGCCGCCGTGCTTTATCTGCACCTCGACTCCGGGCTCCACGAACGGGAAGTACGATGGCTTGAACTTGACGCGCACCCCGAGGCTCGAGTAGATGCGTGCCAGCACAGAGAAGAGATTCGAGAGCGTCATGCCCCTGCCTATCACTATTCCGTCGGCCTGGTAGAAGTCCGCGAGGTGCTTGTAGTCTAGGTTCTCGTTCCTGAAGACCCTGCCGATCGTGAATACCTTTATTGGCTGGCCGAGGCTCAGCCTGCCCTCCCTGAACGCCTCCACTGCGTCGCGTATGTACCTGCCTGTGACGCTGGTTGTGTGCGTCCGCAGCACCGCCTTCTCCGCTGCTTCCTGCGACCACTGGCTGTGCCATGCCCTCTCGTGCTCTTCCTTCACCGCCTTGACAAGGTCCCTGTCTTCGAGCTTTATAGACTCGGGCGCTGAGAGGAAGAATGTGTCCTGCGCGTCCCTTGCAGGATGGTCCTGCGGCACGAAAAGATGGTCGAAGACCCAGAATGCAGGCTCTATCACCGGGCCGCTGATTTCCCTGAAGCCCATACTTGTGTATGCCTGCTTCATCTCGTTGATCAGGTTCCTGAGCACGTGCCTGGATGCGGGCACCTCCGCCTCTATGCCGGCCTCCACGTTGTAGGGCCTGAACTTCTTGCCGGCCCACAGCCTGCCCCTTATGGCGTTCCTGTCGAGCGAGTCTATGTAGCTCTCCGCCTGCCTCTCCTTCGCCAGCTCCAGCATGCCTTTCTGCGTTATGGATATGCTCCTTGTCTCTTCCTTGCCGCTCGCCTCTATAAGCCCGCGCTCAAGCAGCTCCTTGGCGGCCTCGCCGCCCTTGGCGCGCCCGAATGCGTCAGCGTCGCGGGCGAGTTCGGCCAGGAGCCTGCCCGCCGCAGTGCCGAACGCCCTTGTCTTCAAGCCCTCCTGCGTGGCCGTAAGGAGGCCGTTGTCTATCACAGCGAGCCCTTTCTTCTTGGCCCAGATTATCCCTATCTGTTCTTCCTTGCCTGACAGCTCCCTGAGCGCTACCGGCTTCCTGGCTATGCGTTCTGCCAGCAATTCCTCGGGCAGCCCCTCTTTGGCATAGCGTTTGCCCTCGTCCGTAAGAGAGGCCGAATCAGCCTTCACCGACTCGGTCTCCACGAGCTTCGCTTCCGAGAGGTTGCTCAGCGCCCAGCGCGCCTCGTCAGCGCTAAGCCCGGAACGCTCCAGCAGCTCGCCGAAGCTCAGCTTCCTGGCCTCCTTCAGGGAGAGCAAGACCGAGAGTTCGTGCTTGTGCATGCCTATACTGCCGTTGCCCCAATCCTTAGTTACTTCTGATAGCTTGTTTTTAATGATTTCCCCCAGCGTGCGCTCAGGTATCCGTGCTATCGCCTCACCGCAACGCCTTCGCAACGCTGCCTCCTCAATCTCAGCAGCATGTAGTCGATGTCTTCCTTGTTCATGGCTCCGTGCGCGTTTAGCCTGTCAGGGATGTGCTTTACGTTCCACTGGCCAAGCGAATCCGGCCCGCTCCACACCACGCCATCCGAATCGAAAAATAGGCATTGCCTGCCAGGTCCGCGCTCCGACGGAGCTTCGGTTTGCGCCCCTGCTTTGTCTCCGCTCACTCTGCCCTTAGCATCCTTGCCCGCGTTGCAAATTGGCTCGGCATCACATCAACAATCGTACATTGCGGCTCAGCTGGTATATATGCGTTCTGTGCAGGTGCCAATTCACTTGAAGAACCTGTTATACGCGTATACCGCCACCGCCACAAGGAAAAGGAGCAAGAGCAGGTACAGCAGCGCCGCGTAGTGGTCGTAGATGTCGCTGAAGAAGCTCATCACCTCCTGCTGCGGCGTTTGCGTTATGATGTACGAGAACTGGAAGTTCTGGAGCGGCTCGCCCGAATACCATGCGAATTGCGTGCCTGTGTAGTTGCCCGCCGCGCTGGGCAGCGGGAAGTCGGGCGCGGGGTACACGCCCACTATGCGTGTGCCGTTCGGCACTATCAGCGTGAGCCTGGCGTTGGCAGGGAGCGCCTGGCCGCTGGCCGTGTGGAGGAAGTTGAATACGTCGGGGTTTAGCGAATACTCGAACTGGCGCGGCGCTATGTTGGCCTCGCTCGTGACGTTGCTCACGTAGTAGCTCATTGTGAGCGACGCGTAGCCGCCGCTGTTGTTTGCTGACACTATGGGGCCCGGAAGGAAGGTGAAGTTGCTTATGCTCGAGTACGGGTTGAGTATGTGCTCGGTGAGGAACGGCGAGCCCGTGGCCTTCTGCCAGTTGCTCAGCGAGAGGTTGAACGCCTGCCTGTCCTGCGTGTACGTGCCGAGCGACGAGTTGCTTACGTAGAGCTCTATGCCCTCGACCACGTGCGCGGTGGTCGAATTGGTGAGGAAGACCGTCGTCGACAGGGCCGTGGTGTTGAAGTATGCTTTGGTGCTGACCGCAGACATGAGCAGCAGCAGCGAGAAAACAGCCAAGGCGCCCAAACCCTTCATCCTGACACTCGCAATCCCATGGTATTACAAAGTATTAAATCCTATCAGTATCGCTCAGAGGCCGAGCCCTTCTACGATGTGCGCGAGCTCGAACCCTGTGGTTTCGCTGCCCGCTATCACGCCGTTGGAGTTGGCTATCGCGCAGAGGCCGACGTACACCGAGCCGAGGTTCGCGGTGGACTGCTCGGAGCCCGTGCCTGTAAGCGCCTCGAGCCCGCGCTTCTCGTCCTCGCTGGCCCTGTTGTTGACCACCATGCCCTTGTTGGTGAGTATGTTCGTGGCCCCCACGGTCCTGAAGCCCGCTATGCTGGCCCTCACGGTGCGCACGCCGAGCACTCTGGCTATCACACTCTCCTCCTCCCTCCCGTAGTCCGGGTTTATGACAGCTATGCTGTCGTTGGCTAGTATGTTGTTCTTGAGCGCGTTGTACTCTGTCTTGAATATCTCCACCCTGGCGCCAGGCAGCGCCTTGCGCACGGCCTCGAGCTCGTTGTCCTCGGTGCCGTAAGGGAGCAGCACTCCTTTGCTGTTCGCCACCGTGTATATGCCGATCAGGTTCGATCCGGCCACGCTGGCGCGCACGCACTCCACGCCCAGCGTCTTGGCTATGCTCCTTTGCTCATCCTCGCTCGCGCCCTTGCCGAGCAGGAAAAACGCGTCCGTGGCCGTGGCAAGCGCACCTATGTAGTCGTTGCCCAGTATGCTCGTCCTGTCTACTGCCATTGGATCGTGCTTATTCTTTCGGCTTCCCGGAAGCCTGCTTTGGCGCCTGCAGCTGCTTCTTCTCCTCTTTCTTCGGAGCCGCAGCCTTGGCCGGTGCCGGAGCCTGCGCCGGGGCAGCGGGGGCAGGCAGGCGTAGCTCCATGCCGCCGTCCTTCTGCTCCACGCTGACCGCGACCCTTGCTAGCATGAAGGAAGAGCCCTGCGCGCCCTTCAGCAGCGCCTCGTTGAGCTGCTTGCTTATCGTTATGCTCTCCGGCTCTGACTTGGTCAGCCTCGCCGCCTCCTCTCTCACTATGCCGCTTATCCTCTGCCTGCGCCTGTTCCTGTGCAGCCTCATCAGCTTCTTCCTTATGTTTATTGTTATCGTCCTGGTCTGCATCGAATCATTCCTTTATCTTCAGCTTCCTGTGGCGCCACTCACGCCTGAACTTGTTGTAGCCCACGCGCCTGTGCGTGCGAACTATCGCCAATAATGGTATGCGCCTGTTCTGCTTCATGCGCTTGCCCAGCCTTCTCTTCTTCAACGCGCTCTTCTTAGACATGCAAATCAACTACTTGTGCCTGAACTCGATCTTCGGCTCCGGCCTGTATGTCAGCCTGGCCAGGAGGTTCCTAAGCTCCTGTTCGCTTATCGGCTTGCTTATCCTGTTGCCCTGCGCCATGCCTACAAGCATGTCGAGGAGCTGCGCGTACAGCTCGTAATTGGAGACGCGCACGTTCATCAGCCGCTCATACGCTGCCGGTTCCATGAGCCTCTTTACCACGGCCTTCTTCTCCTGCTCTATCTGCATCTTCCTTAGCTGCTTGTAAACGTCTTTCTCGCGCCTTTTGGCCGCGCCCTCTTCCTCGTCGCTTGCCACTTTCAAGCACCGCGCACAATGCTTGTCGCTATCTTGTCCAGGAACGACTTGCCCTGCGGCGTTATCTCCCTGCCCGTCTTGCCCTTCTTGACGTAGCCCGCCTTCTCGAGCGCGTTGAGCGCGTCCGTTATGACGCTGCCGCCCGCCCGCTTCTGGTGGTGCCTCGTGACGTTGTGCAGCTTCCTGCTGCCGTACCTTGTCCGCAGCCTGCTCACGCCTATCGGCCCGTGCAGGTATACCTGCCTGAGCACAGCGGCGCTCCTGAAGTACCAGAAATCGGCCCTTTCCGGAGGCCTCTCCCTGCTGGGTCCTGTCTTCACCAGTGTGACGTAGCCAGGCATGGGCAGCTTCTGCTCCTGAAGCTTCGCCGCTGCCGCTTCCACGAGCCTGCCGGAGTCCACCTCCTGAACATTTGCCATGCTGATAACCAATTTTTGTTATTAGTGTGGCACGTTAACCTATATATATCTAAGTGGTGCCAATCCTGCATAACTGCACGTGTTTTTCATGGAGATAAGCGTGAACGTGATAGAGGACGATGGCAAGAGCTTCGTGGCAGAGTTCGTCGGGGCGGACAGGAGCCTGCCCGACCTGATAAGGTCCAAGGTCGCGGAGTCCAAGGAAGTGGAGTTCGCGAGCGTGGAGAAGGACCATCCGGAGATAGGCAACCCCAGGCTCGTGGTGAAGGCGAGCAGGAACGCGAAGGGGCACGTGCTCAAGGCGATAGAGGAGCTCGAGGAGCAGCTGAAGGAGCTCTCCGCGGAGCTGCCCAAGAAGTAGTCGCATGCAGCTAAAGCGCGGCATAAGGATACTGGCGATAGACGACTCCCATTTCACAAAGGAAGACGGGCGAGCCCTGGCTGTGGGCGTGGTGGGCAGGCCGGGCGTGATAGAGGGCATACTCTCTTTCAGAGTCGCGGTGGACGGAAATGAAGCGACGCGCGCGCTGATACACAGGGTGCGCACCTCGAAGTTTGCCGGCCAGATAAAGCTCATAGTGACAAACGGCATAACGCTCGCCGGTCTCAACATGCTCGACCTGGAGGAGATAAGCGAGAGGCTGCGCGTGCCCGTTGTCAGCATCGTGAGGCGCAGGCCGCACAAGACGAGGCTCGAGGCAGCGATACGCAAGTCTGGCAAGGACGTAAGGGTGAAGCTGGCGCTGCTCAAAAAGCTCAACGCGAACCTCAGCATAAAACGCGTTGAGGGCCTTTACGTGCAGCCAGCCGGCATAAGCAACGAGGCGTTCAAGCCGATGCAAGCTAATGCATACTATTTCCTCAGGCTCGCGCACCTGATAGCGAGCGGAGTGGCGAAGGGAGAGTCAAGGGGCAGGGTGTAGGCTCCTTGGCTGTTTGAGGCTGCCTCTGATTGCAGGCGCATGCGTCTTTTTGTAAGCCGACTGCGTAATGGATCAACTGCCGCGCTGCAGGTTTTCCTCCTTGAGCTTGAGGACATCTAGAGCCTTTCGCATCTCGTTCATTCCCCTAAGACACTCCTTTACCTGCTCTGTCGATGTAAATGCATAGTCGAAGTCAATATCGCCTTCGAAAAGGCGAGTATCGCCTTTTATGTGCGTGTGGCCATACACGTGTGCGTTGCCAGAAATCTGTGCGTTGCTATTAACTCGTGCGTCGCCAAAGACCCGTGCGTCACCATATATCTGTGCTTTATCCGAGACATATGCGTCGCCAAATACAAATGCATGGTCCCAGATCCGAGAGTCGCCAAAGACCCGTGCGTTACCATATATCCGTGCGTTTTCCCAGATCCGAGAGTCGCCAAAGACCCGTGCGTTGTCAGAGACCTGTGCGTTGCCAAAGACCCGTGCGTTACCATATATCCGTGCGTTTTCCCAGATCCGAGAGTCGCCAAAGACCCCTGCGTCGCCAGAGACCCATGCATCGCCAAAGACCCATGCGTCGCCAGCGACCCGTGCGTTGTCAGAGACCTCTGCGTCGCCATAGATCCATGCGTTGTCATAGACCCGTGCGTCGCCAGAGACCCGTGCGTCGTCAGAGACCCGTGCGTCGCCAGAGACCCATGCTTTTGACGCAAAGTCCAGATTGCCTTCTTTCTCTATGAAACCGCCCACCTGCCCTCTCTTTACAGAACCAAAATCTTCAAGCGCCACTATCCTGTAAAGCTTGTGCCCGTTCGCAGCCGTTACTGTCTCCCCTGTGAAACCGAATTTTGTATTCTCTTTGCTCAGTTGCGGAAGCGTCGCCGTCTCGGCTTGTCTAATAGCCATGCCTTCTACCTAATTATCGTCTTTCTTCCCTGTATATATTCATTTGCTTTGGAACTGACATACACTGTCCGTGCATTCGGTAGGGGCATTACCTCACAGCAGCATTGTGTACGGTTTATGTCGCCCACTTGATTGCGAGAGTTATCGAAAGGCAAATCCAGGGGCAGTATGTGAATCATGCAGCCCATGCAGCCCATACGGCCCACGCAGCCCATACGGAAGCATTTTAAGTTATGACTGCAATTGCGATACCGATAGGCATGCCAAATGTGATAGAGGTAAGCGGTGCAAGGAAGAGCTTCAAGACCTACGAGACGCCGCGGTCCGGCTTCCTGGCATCGCTCAGGAAGAAGCGCATAGTCAAGTATGCGCTGCGCGGCGTTTCGTTCGGGGTGAGGCAGGGCGAGATAGCCGCGCTCTTGGGCAAGAACGGGAGCGGCAAGTCCACGCTCATAAAGCTGCTCAGCGGCATACTGCACCCGGATGCGGGCACGGTGCGCGTGCTCGGCCTGGACCCTTGGAGCGAGAGGAGGAAGCTGACCAGCAGGATAGGCGTTGTCATGGGCGCCCACGGCCAGCTCTGGTGGGACCTGCCGGCTACTGACACGTTCAACCTTATGCGCGCCATATACAAGATACCTGAGAGGCAGTTCCGCGAGAGGCTGGAATTCCTCACCAACATACTGGAGCTGAAGGGCGTGGTCAAGCGCCAAGTGCGCACCCTGTCGCTAGGCGAGCAGATGAAATGCAACTTCGTCGCCTCCGTATTGCACATGCCCGAGCTGGTCATACTGGACGAGCCCACGATAGGCGTGGACCTGCCTTCGAAGCAGGCGCTGCGCACTGCCATAGAGAGCATGCGCGACGAGCGGAAGACGACCTTCCTGATCACGACACACATAGTCGAGGACCTGGCTATGGCAGAGAAGATATTCGTGATGGACCGCGGCAGGATAGTGTACGACGGCTCAAGGGAGAGCCTCGAGAGGTACTTCGGAGACAGGAGGGAAGTGAACATAGAGTTCGAGAGCGCCGGGGACGTCAAGGCGTACACCCGATTCGGCAAGGTGCTCGAGCTGGAGAGCAACTACATTAAGCTCGAGGTAGAGCAGGCGCAGCTCAGGAACAGGGCGTTCATCAATCTCCTTTCTTCGGAGAACGTGGTGGACTACTCTGTGATGGAGAGGGACCTCAAGCCCATACTGCTCCGGCTCTACGCGCAGCACGGCGGGAGGCGGGGGCATGTTTGAAGACGCGGGCAAGTACGCCGCTTTCTTCAAGATGGGGATCAAGGACGAGCTCGCATACGTAGGGGACGTGATAATAAGCCTAATACTCAGGATAGGCGCGCCGTTGGTGATGCTTGCGGTGTGGTACGCGATCTACCTAGCAAGCGGCACGGCCACGATAGGCGGCTTCAGCCTTTCACAGACATACTCGTACTTCTTCGCTGTTTCGCTCGTGGCCGTTTTCACTGTGCCCAGCGTGCTTTGGATGATCCAGGATGACATACAGGGAGGCGCCCTCGGCGCGAACCTCGTGAGGCCGGTCAACTATGTGCTCTCCACTATAGTAATGGACCTCTCGTGGGGCCTCCTGCAGGCAGCACTGATAGGCGTACCCATGGGGGTGCTGCTTGTGCTGCTGCTGCATATCGCGCTTTCGCCTATGTACCTGGCCCTTTTCGTCTCAGAGCTTGCTGTGGCGCTGCTGCTCATGTATGCGATAGAGATGCTCATCGCCGCCCTTGCGATATACCTGACGTACATAAACAGCCTGTACAGCGCGATATACACTGCTATAGCGTTCATCAGCGGCATGACGCTGCCCCTCAACTTTTTCCCGCAGTGGGCAAGCGGCATACTGCAGTACGCCCTTCCGTTCCAGATATTGGCCTATACCCCTGCCGCAACATTCATAGGGGCCATAGCTGTGCCGCAGGCGCTGGAAAGCACCGCTGTGGCGCTCGCGTGGGCTCTGGCACTCTCGCTCGCCGCGGCGCTGTTCTGGAGGCACGCGATGAAGCGCATAACTATAGCGGGTGGTTGATGTGTCTCTTGGGATAGCCGATGAGCTAAGGTACCTGGTTGTGAGCCAGTACTACACCATGAAAGCGTATCTGACCTACAGGGTGCGCTTTTTGGCCTCGCTGCTTTCGACTGGTGTGGGCTTCGCGACACAGATACTGGCAATAACTGTGATATACACAGTGTCCTCGGGCGTACCCGGCTGGAGCTACCTGCAGCTGCTCTTCCTGAGCTTTCTCTCTTCCCTAACGTTCACTTTCCTGGGCTATTTCAACATCTACAGCCTCCCGGGCATGCTGAGGCGCGGGCGTTATGATGGATTCTTCAGCAAGCCCGTGAGCATGGAGGCGCTCTTCTTCTCTCCGCCTTCGAATGTTGGCATGCCGATCGGGATCGTTTTTTCAGCTGTCCTGCTCGCTTACGTGGCTTCGTTGCTTGGCCTATCCTGGATGTGGCTGCTTATGTTCCTGCCCCTCTACCTGCTCGGGCTTATCGCGCTCCTGTTCCTGGTTACTGTGGTCGCGGTGCTCGCCTACCTCTTCGTGAAGAGCGGAAACTTCATAAACAATGTGCTGGAGCTGCTCAGCACCACTTCGAAGTATCCGTTGAACATCTATGGCATATTCCCGCAGCTGCTGCTCTCCATACTCCTGCCAGTGGGTATAGCCACGTACTACCCGGCCGAACTGCTGCTCGGAAGGATCGGCATTCCTGTCTATGCCGGCATCCTTCTCTTCTCTGCGGCCGTGATCATAGTCTCGCGCTACCTGATCCACAAGCTGATGGAGCGCTATACAGGAGGCGGCGGCTAGCCTGTGTTAAGTAAGACGTCATTGATTAGTAGGATTACTTTAAATAGTAAGGCATAAATATGTGTTCCTGCATAATGGTCAACGTCTGGGTGATGCAATGGAACAGGTGGAGATAGAAATGTCATCGAAGGGTCAGATTGTGATACCAGCGGAGATGAGGAAACGGTTCGGCTTGACAAGAGGGGACAAGTTCGTGGCATGGTCCAAGGACGACCTCATACTGCTTAAGCCTGTCATCAAGCTCTCAAGCCTGCGCGGCAAGTACAAGCTCAGGGGGGGAACCAGGGAGCTGGCAAAGCTGAGGTCTGAGGACCTGAGGCTCGAGAAGGAGCGTACCGGAGAGAGGCGATGAAGTGTATGTGTTCGATGCCAGCGCCCTGATAGCATTCCTGAGCGATGAAAAGGGAGCTGGCGCAGTAGAGGCGATGATAAAGGAGGTCGAGGCGGGCGACGAGGAAGGAATCATCGGGCCCGTAACGCTTGCCGAGACGTTCCACGCATATGCGAAAAATCATGGCGAAGCCGAAGCGTACGAGGTGGTGACGCAGCTGAAGCTCTCCAAGCTCAGGGTGCTGCCGCTCGGCGAGGATATCGCGATAAAGGCAGGTAGCTACAAGCTGAAGGGCATGCCACTGGCCGACGCGATAGTTGCCGCTACTGCGAAGAGGCTCAGGGCCAAGCTTGTGGCCGCTGACGCGCATTTCAGGGAGCTCGACATAGACCTGTTGGAGTTCAGGTGACCGCCCAGCGCTGCGGCCTGGCCTGCATCATCTATATAAAGCATATCGTACATAACATTAGCTGCGCTATTTGCTTTTAATAGCCCGTAGCGCGCTGTGAAAATTGCAGTTTTGCAATTAGATTTAGTCTTGAGGAATGCAAAGGAGAATGCGAACCTTAAAATTGCGATGCGGCAACGATACCAGTCGATGCTGCTGGAGGACACTGCTATCAGATTTCGACAGCCATGCAAGTTTGCTCACCGGCTTCGGTGGGCGGCGTACGGCTCAGTAACGCGTAGTCAATCTACCCCAAGGAGGGGCATAACGTTGGGAAACTGACGCTAATATCACATAGGCCAGGGGCTCTGGAATGGAATCCTGGCCCAAAACGGGCGCGAATTGCAGCGCCGCGGCCTTGGGATGAGACTGCGTCGGATCAGGCAGATGGCGGGGTAACGGCCCACCATACCTTTGACCCGTAGGGGCTGTGGAAGCAGAAGCCCCGAGAAGGGCACTGAGACAAGGGCCCTAGCGCTACGGCGTGCAGCAGGCGCGAAAACTCTACAATGCGCGGAAGCGTGATAGGGGGAGTCTGAGTGGCGCACTTCGGTGCGCCTTTTGCCAAGTCCAAACAGCTTGGCGAATAAGTGCTGGGTAAGACCGGTGGCAGCCGCCACGGTAATACCGGCGGCACGAGTGGTGTCCGCTATTATTGGGCTTAAAGGGCCAGTAGCCGGTCCGAACCGTCCCGGGTGAAATGTCAATGCTCAACATTGGCGCTGGCTCGGGATACCTTTGGGCTAGGGAGCGGGAGAGGTCAGGGGTACTTATGGGGTAGGGGTAAAATCCTGTAATCCTATAAGGACCACCGGTGGCGAAGGCGCCTGACCAGAACGCGTCCGACGGTGAGTGGCGAAGGCTAGGAGAACGAATCGGATTAGATACCCGAGTAGCCCTAGCAGTAAATGATGCAGACTCTGGTGTTGCGTCAGTTTTTGGCGCAGTACCGTAGGGAAACTGATAAGTCTGCCGCCTGGGGAGTACGGCCGCAAGGTTGAAACTTAAAGCAATTGGCGGGGGAGCACCACAAGGGGTGGATGCTGCGGTTTAATTGAATTCAACGTCAGAAATATTACCTGGAGCGACGGCAGGATGAAGGCCAGACTAAAGATCTTGCCTTACGAGCCGAGAGGTGGTGCATGGTGACCGTCAGCTCGTGCTGTGAAGTGTCCGGTTAAGTCCGGGAACGAGCGAGACCTTCGCTGACAGTTGCAACCGGTGCAGAGATGCGCCGGGCACTCTGTTGGGACCGCCTCCGTTTAAGGAGGAGGAAGGAGAAGGCGACGATACGTCAGTATGCCCCGAATCTCCAGGGCTACACGCGGCATACAGAGGCTGCTACAATGGGCTGCGACCCCGAAAGGGGAAGCCAATCCCCCAAAAGCAGTCAAAGTTCGGATTGAGGGCTGGAACTCGCCCTCATGAAGCTGGAATCCCTAGTAATCGCTTGTCACTAACGAGCGGTGAATGTGTCCCCGCTCCTTGCACACACCGCCTGTCAAATCACCCAAGCGAGGTTTTAGTGAGGCAGTGCCGTATGGCGCTTTCGAACTAAAGTTTTGTGAGGAGGGTTAAGTCATAACAAGGTATCCGTAGGGGAACCTGCGGATAGATCACCTCGAATGTGTATCGTGCATCGCGCGGCTCGCGCTCCTGCATAAGTCCTCAAGGCTAAATCTCACATTTTTAATGCCGATCGCTTCAGCCGTGCCCGGCTTCGGCGCATATCTCATTATAACAAATACCTGTGTTAATTTTGTAAATATCATCTATGCTTAAATATCAGGGACTGCACAATACTATTGGTTGGGATGGAAATGGACAACGGCGAGTTGCATAACATTCTATATGTTTCAGCCCCGATGGGCAGCGCGCCATACCCCACCCTGTTTCCATCCCCCGTGCATTCGTGCTAATCTATGATCTAAATGGTGTCTATATGTGGTTCGATATTTTCAGGCGCGGCCAGGGCAGGGAGCAGAAGGATGGCGTGCAGGACAGCGACGCCGACAGGCCGATAAAGTTCGTGCCCGACGGCTATAATTCTTGGCGCGTGGTCTGGGCCGACGAGAAGCCCAGCTGACCGCAGCTTACCTGTTTTAATACTGCGCAGCCTATTCCTATCATGCGTTTCAAGCTCAGCAGGGAGCTCTGCTACATGTCCGGCCTAGCCGGCAGGACGCACTGGCCAGAGCGCAGCAGGGTAGGCATAAGGACCACGAACAGCGCGGTCGAGGAGAGGTTCGTGGAGTACGCCGTGGGGCTCGGCGTGCTGCCGAACAGGATGGTGGTGGCTTACGAAGGCTCTTTCGTTACTGCCTATTTCTACCACTCCAAGATAGCCCGCATGGTGCGCGAGGTCATGGGCATGCGCTCGAACCTAGCTGGCAAGAAGAACGGTCTCGCCGAGGCCTTCATAGCGGGCACCTTCGATGCCAACGGCCACGTGCTGCCCGATACCATAAACATCCGCGGGCTGCAGGGCAGCGACATTCTCCTGCTCGAGCGCATGGGCATACACACGTCGGGGGGCAGGGTGCGTAACATAAGCGCCTTAGTCGCCCTGATAAAGGGTATGAGCGTGGTGCTTGGGCAGAGCAAGCTGTCTGGCGCGTGAAGCGCGAAGCGCGGTGCACAGTAAGATATATCTATTTTAGAATCGCAATGCTCCATGCAGTGGTAGAGTGCTTGCTGGTATAAGAAGGGTGTACGATAAGCGCAGCGTGACGGACGGCAGGCGCGTCCTTGTGGACAGGCTTTGGCCGAGGGGCATAAAGAAGGGCACGCAGAGCGTTGACCTTTGGATGCGCGACGTGGCCCCCAGCACTGAGCTCAGGAAGTGGTTCTCCCACGACCCGGAGAAGTGGCCGGAGTTCAGGGAAAGGTACAGGCACGAGCTCAGCGGGAGCAAGGCGCTGGCCGAGCTCGTGGGCATGGCAAAACGGCAGACAGTGACGCTGATTTATGCGGCCAAGGACACGGAGCACAACGATGCGGTAGTGCTCGCAGAGCTGATGAGGGAGAAGGGAGCTTAGAACTCTATCCTTTTGATCTCTACCTTGGAGATCGGCGCGCTCTCGCCCAGCTTTGTGATCCCCTCGCCCTGCAGCTCGCCCGATATGAGCGACTTGAGAAGCTCCTCCCTGCTCCTCGCCGCCGCGTAGCCTGCGACGAACGCGCTCGCATTCTTCCTTATGACCGCCTTTGTCCTGGCCGGCACCTTGGACTGCGTGGTTATGAGTAGCTTGAATGTTATTGCCTTGCCTTCCTTGTCGTTCACCCTGTCGTGCGTGTACACCACGTTGCTGTGCCTCCTGACCAGGGAGTGGAGGTAGCTGTACTGCTGCTCAAGGTACGCTATGCTCGTGTTTGCTATGTTGCCGCTGGCGTCGGTCACGCGGAGGCCCACCACGCTGAAGGAGTGGTTCGGGTTGTGCGTTATCCACGAAAGGTTGACCTTCATTATCCTGCCTACCATGCTCTTGTCGTCCGCGGCAGGCACGCTGCCTATCACCTCCCCGGAGATGACCTTAGGCGGGTAAACCTCGAACCATTTCTTGAGCTTCCACTTGTCAACGCTTTTCTGGGTAGTAGTCGCCATGTGTAATCACCTGCCCCTTATCCTGAGCTCCGCCTGCGCGGGGTCGTACTTCCAGTCCACAGGCAGCTTGCCCGTGCTCTTGTAGTACTTGCTCAGCCTCCATATCTTGCTCTCCACGCGCTGCAGCCTTGTCTTGTTGTGGATGTCTCCGTTGTTCGAAGTGAGGTGCTTCCGCATGCTCACCGCCTTGGCCATGAGGTCTAGCAGGTCGTACGGTATGTCGCTCCTCACGCCCTTCTCCTCCAGGTATGCCGTTAGCCTCTTGCCCAGGATCTGCTTCAGGTCCTTGGCCTGCATGTCCTTCTTCAGCCTCTCGCCTATGAGCGCAGGCTTGGTCTCCTGCTTCGCGTAAGCGATTATGGCCTGCTCCACCGCTTCCTTGTCAACGCCAGCGTTCGCGTCGCTACCCAACGCCTTCCTGGACTTGGATTTTCCCTGCCTTCTAGTGTGTAGTCTTGCCATTGGGCTCACTCAAAGCCTAAGGAACAGGTAGACTATGTGCCGATAATATTTATAACCTTGCGTGCATCGCGGGCCTGCGTTTGAATCTGGCCGGGCCGCCCGCCGCAAAGAGCCAGCCGCTACTGCATAGCGTTCAAAAGCGTATGCGTAGTATATTCTCTTATGGCGCCCGCGAAAAAGTACGAGCTCGCAGTAATAGTGCCGACGAGGAACGAGGAGGAGTACGTGGGCGAGATGCTCCTGCGCATAAGAAGTCAGGTAGCAGGAAAATTTGCCTCCTACGTGATAGTGGTCACGGATGGCGGGTCGACAGACGGCACGAAGAGGATAGTGAAGGATGCCGCGGAACGCGACGGTCACATAATGTTCATAGGCCACAAGGTGCACACGCTGCGCGGCTACGACGCGCGTGATGCGATTAGGAAGGTGGATGCGAGGCTGTACTTCTATGTCGACGTGGACCTGGCGCCGAGCATAGGCCACTTCAAGGATCTGCTTGTCGCGCAGAAGAAGGGCTACAATGCGGTCCTCGGGTCGCGTTACGTAGGCTCGAGCGCGCTCGAGAGGCCGCCGCTCAGGCTCTTCGTCTCGAAAGCGTACAACAGGCTGCTCAACCTGTTCTTCCGCGAGAGCATAACGGACCACCAGTGCGGATTCAGGCTGTTCGACGAACGTGCCGCTGAGATAATACGCACGGAGTCGCGCGAGGCGCACTGGATGTGGGACACCGAGGTGATTCTGCTTGCGCTGCGCGGCGGGCTCAGCGTCTGCGAGGTCCCGATACCGTGGCGCGAGCGCAGGTCCAAGCGCACGCCATTGCGGAGGCTGGTTGGCGATATCTGGCTGCACGGCACAGGCATACTGAGGCTGTTCGTGAGGTTCAGCCTCGGCATAGGCTCTTGAATATGGCTATGCTGCTTCCCTGGCTGTCGTTGGCTGAGTATACCTGTTTGAAATTTCCGTTGCCGGAGAGCGCGCTCACGTTCGCGCTCACGCAGCCCCAGGCGCCCGTCTGCGTTATATTCTCTGCAACAAAGTAGCTTATGTTGTACTCGTTGGCGAGCGAACAGCTCGGGTTGGAGAAGAAGCCGTCTATCTGGCCGCTGACCACATTCGGATCAGCGCCCTTGTTGAATATGCCCACGTTGTAGCTGTACGTGTATATGTCCAGCAGCGTGTCCCTCCCTGCTATCGTCGATACGAAATCGTAAGTGTAGGTGTAGCAGTTAGACTGGAACACGGAATGCGCAGGCGTATTGTTTATGATCCACGCGCTCGCGTTGAGCTCCAGCGGAGTGGCAACAGTGTAGCTGCCGTTGAATATAAGATAGTCTGCAGCAAACCCGCTGAATGTTGCCAGTATGAATAGCAGGACTGCAAGCGCCTTGAACGGCACCCCCTTCCAGCCCTTCCTGAATACGAAGAGCTTGTAGAGAAGCAGCATCGCAGCGAGGGAGAGGAACATGACGAAGTATATGGTCGTCTTGTTGTTGTCGCCGTCGCTAGGCTGCAGCCTGTAGATGTTGACGATGAGGAACGAGATGACCGATGGCAGGAACGCTATCAGCCCGCGCCTCCTGAAGTATACCAACCCTATTATGCCCAGGGGCAGCAGTATGCCTATGCTTTCGAGCCAGAAGAGCGCATGCGCGACCAGTATGTTTGTTATGCTCGGTATCTGGGGCCACCAGTAGCTCTGCTGCAGTATGGAGCCTATGAAATTTGACTCCAGGTGCTGGGAGAACATGTAGAGCAGCAGCGGCGCAGCCACGATGGCAGTGACGGCCCCATACACGATCCAGGGCTTGAGCCTCTCGGCCAGCCAGCCGTGCCTCTTCTCCACAGCAGAACGCCTGCGCACCAGCGAGTATGCGAGGAGCACGACAGAGAACAGGAAGACGAAGACCAGCGAGAACGGGTGTATGAGCGGCATCAGGCCAGCCATAAGGCCCAGGAACGCCATCGTGCCCAGCTGCCTCCTGCTGGGCCTGCCCTCCATCCGCCTGCCTTCCAGGAAGAGCACGTAGAGCGTAGCCAGTATCACCAGCGCGTACGGGAAGCCCAGCAGGTAGTCGTGCTGTATTATGAAGTTGCTCACGAAAGGATCGGAGAAGTTGAAGAATGGGTACGTGATGAGTCCGAACCAGTTCTGGTCCAGGTTCGCTATGGTCTGCTGAGTGACGCCGTATATAGGCACATGGAAGTAGCCTATTATCAGGAAGTTGAAGCCGAGGCTGAAGAACAGGAACATGAATACTGCGGCTGCCGACACCTTGTAGTTCTTGCCGATCAGCGTGAAGAAGAGTATGAGCATCGCTGTGAACGCAAACCACAGTGCGTAGTCGCTCGCGTTGAACGCTGCTGCTATGTTGAAGCCGTTGTAGAGCAGCATGGCTGAGTAGAAGTCGGATATGAACGGGAACACGTTGGTCGCGTTGTACGAGTACAGGTACCTGGGCGGGAAGCCGGAGTATATGAGCGAGTTGCCTTGGCCAAGGTGGAAGAGCAGGTCGCCGCCGTAGTTGAAGCTTGCGATCACGCTTCCGGTGCTGCTCGTGCTGATGCCGTGCGACTGCAGGAATATCAGGAAGGCGGCTATCAGTATTATCGCTATGTACATGCCCCTGTTATTGTTTCCCTCAGCGGCGAGGTCCCTGGGGCTGAACACTTTCCAGTTGCCGTTATGCCTGAGCATGAGGTATGAGAGCGCGAGCTCGATCGCAGCGGCGATGACCATAAGCCAGCCCGAGAAGCTGCTGTTCATCGCTTCCAGCGCGAGCACCATGTATGTGGAGAAGGCGAAGCCCACGGGTATGCCTGCGGCTAGACGGAACACCTTGAGGCCGAGAAGGTCGCCTATGAAGCGCTCCACCGCTGCCACTCCGAAGAGCACGCTCACTGCGTAGAACGCTACGCCGAGCGCAAGGGACTGCAGCATCTATGCACACCTACGCAGTAGCTTAGTAATCAACTCATTTAAACCGTTGCGGGCGCGAGGCCTGCGCTGCTGCGGCAGTTTGGCAGCGCCGTTCCGGGTAGGCCTACAGAAAGCTTTAAATATCTTGTCCTACTCAAATAATCCTGCTTGTTTTAGGAAGGTTTAAAAGCTTAATCAATATTTTTGCGATTAAAGTAAATCGGTGAGAAGCTTGGTAAAGGCAAAGAAGAAGAGTTCGATTAGGGCTAAGCCCAGGCATGCAAAAGCGCACGCGAGCGCAAGGAAGAATGTCCGCGCCGCTCCCTTAAGGCCGCTCGATTTCGGCGAAGGCGCCGGGAGTCCCATGGCGCAGCTAATTCACTCAGTACCGGAGCTGCAGCCTGCCGTGGTGCACGGGGAGGGGGGCCCGAAGGCGTCTGAGGGCATAAGGCGCTGCCCAAGCTGCAACAGCACTGACGTCATATTCGACAGCGAGAGGGGCGAGTACGTCTGCAATAACTGCGGCCTGGTCATAGAGGAGAATGTCACGGACGTGGGCCCGGAGTGGCGCGCATTCGATGCGGACCAGAGGAACGCCAGGGCGCGCACAGGCGCCCCGATCAAGTACATAAAGCCCAACAAGGGCCTCGTTACCGAAATAGACATGTACAACAAGGACATCAGGGGGGCTAAGCTGCCCAGCAAGCGCCAGGCGCAACTCTACAGGATAAGGAAGTGGCACAAGCGCGCTAGCATAGCGAGCTCCAGCGAGAGGAACTACCTCGTGGCGCTTCCAGAGCTCAACAGGGTGGCCAGCTACCTCGGCCTGCCGGAGAACGTGCGGGAGAGCGCAGCGCTGCTCTACAGGCAGTGCGTGAAGAACAACCTCATAAGGGGCAGGCCCATAGAGACTGTTGTCAACGCCGCCCTGTACGCCACATGCAGACAGGCGGGGATGCCAAGGACGCTTGACGAGATATCGCAGATATCGGGCGTGCCCAAGAAGGAGATAGGGAGGACGTACAGGGTTGTAACGCACGAGCTCAGCCTTCGCATACCGCTTACTGATCCTGTCAGCTACGTGCCGAGGTATGTGGCCGCGCTGAAGCTCAGCGGGGAGGCGCAGGAGAAGGCGGTGCAGCTGCTCAAGCAGGCCATGAAGAAGGGGCTTGTCAGCGGCAGGAGCCCAACCGGCGTTTCCGCGGCTGCGGTGTATATAGCCAGCGCGCTCGTAGGCGAGCGCAGGACGCAGAAGGAAGTCGCCGAGGTGGCGGGGGTCACCGAAGTGACCATAAGGAACAGGTACAGGGAGCTGAAGAAGGAGCTCGACATAGACGTCAACCTCTGACCCGGTGGTATGCTTGCGTAGCGCATTCGCAGCAGCGTTGCTCGTGTTTGCCATGATTGGCGTTGCGGGAGCGGCGCAGGTGGCCACTGCAAATGCGTCTTACGCAAACCGCACGCTGCAGCAGGCAGAGACTGTCCTGGCGCAGGTGAACGAAAGCGGCTACCTGGTCTTCTACCCGAACCTCACCAAAGCGTACGCTGACCTGTCAAAGGCGCAGCAGCTTTACAACACGTCGCCGCAAGGCTCGCTGTTCTACTCGCAGCGCGCGATCTCAGAGGCAGAGGCGCAGTACCAGAGCATGAGCTCCTACAGGCTCTACTCTGCGCTTGTGATGGGGGCGGCTACGCTCGTGTTCATCTTCCTGCTGCTCCGGCTGTTCACCCCAGCAAAGGGACGCCGGGCCGGTGCTAAGCCGCGCGGGTAGCCGTGCAGGTCACACCTTTATGCTCACGGACTTCTGCCCGTGTATCGCCTTCGCTATCTGTATGTCGCGTCTTGCGTCGTCCAACCGCCCGAGGTCTACGTACGTCTTGGCCCTGCCCAACCTTGCGCCAAGCTCCTCGTTCGCGTTCAACTGTTCGTTGTACGCCCAGAGCTTCTTGTGCCTGGTGTACGTTATCTGCTCGCACACGCTCTCCAGCGAGGCAGCGTCGCTCTCCACTATCGACCTGTCCGCTTCCCTTAGCAGCGAGTCCTCGAGCGAGCCGAGCGCCCTGATCCTCACCTTGTAGAAAGCGCTGTTCTCATCCAGTGCGCCGCTGCCGGGCCGCGTATCAATGAGCCGCATGCTTATGAAATCGCAGAGCTTTACCGCCTTCCTGTACTCCTGCATGTCGTAAAGCCGCTTGGCCACTCTGATTGCGTACCCGACACGCTCCTCCGGTTTCATCCCGAACACTGCCCGCTCGAAGACTTCAAGGCCCTGAGCCAGGTACCCATCGCCGTCATTATCGAAGGGTATAAGACGTATGACCTTGTTCCATTCTGCTTCGTCCCCCGTGCCCTCAGGATCGTTTTTTTCCGTATCCCCACCCCCAACGAAATACATTATGCATTTCTTGATATTTAAGCATTCACTTTCTTGGCGTCTGCCAGCGCCGCGCCAGAGCCTGCAGTGCGCAGCAACGCATAAAAGGGTTGCAAGGGAAAGGGCGGTAGGCGAGGCGTGTGCTGTCCGTTGGCGTCGTGTTCATTTTCATAGCTGGCATAGCGTTCGTCGGCTTCGTGATAAACGCTCTCTTCGACAGGTTCAGGGTCACAAGCATACTGCCCCTGATGCTCATAGGCCTGCTTCTCGGCCCTGTGCTCAAGCTCATAAACACCACGGCGCAGAGCACGATAGTGCAGCTGGCGCCTTACGTTGCCGCAGTAGCGATATCGTTCGTGATTTTCGATGTCAGCATCAACATAAAATTCAAGAGTCTCGGAGCCGTGCTGTCCAAGGCCACGCAGTTCACGTTGCTTGTGCAGGTGACGATGGGGCTAATGATGGCCATAATCGTGCACCTGGCCTTCGGATGGAGCGCGCTGATATCGCTCATCTTCGGTTTTGCTGCATCTGGCCCGAGCAGCATAATAACGCCCACGTTCATACGCAGGCTCGGCATAGGCGAAAAGGTGAAGACCACGCTCACGTATGAGAGCGTCTTCAGCGACATTCTCCAGCTTGTGGTGCCTTTGACCCTGCTCGGAATATTCCCGAGCGCTGGCGCCTCGCTCTCGCTGGGCGCGCTCGGAGCGGAGGTGTTCACTGTGCTCGTGGGGGCCGTGCTGCTCGGTGGCGCATCCGCCTTCTTCTGGCTCTATGTGCTGAACAGGTTCGGCGACTACTCGCGCGGCTACAGCTGGATGCTCACCATAACGATGATAATAGCCACGTACGGCATATCGCAGCAGCTGGGGCTGAGCAGCACCATCGCAGTATTCGTATTCGGCCTCATATTCGCGAACGTGGGCTTCGCCCCCGCGCCGGAACTGCAGAAGAGCGACGACGCGGTAGGACTGTTTGTAAGCAGGCACTTCGCCATAAAGCAGGATGTTGAGCATACTGTCGCATACCAGAAGGAAGTGGTGTTCTTCGTAAGCACCTTCTTCTTCGTGTACATAGGCCTTATCTTCAACATATACGCGCTCACGTACTTTGCAGTGGCCGTGGCTCTCCTCATGGTGCTGCTGATGCTGCCCGTGAGGGGCGCCTTCATCCCCATGCTCCGCAGCATGTTTGCCAAGGACGAGGAGGGGCGCAGAACAGAGAAATCGCTAGTCTTCTTCAACGTGCCCAGGGGCCTGTCCCCTGTGATAATAGGGTCTGTGCTCGCCGGCTACGGCTTCGTTGTCACGGGCTTCACCGACCTCATATTCCTGGTGGTGCTCCTTACCAACATAGCCTTCAGCGTGGGCATAATGTATACCTACAGGCCATCGGCAGTTAAAAGCGCTGGTGACTCCGGAAAGGGGCAAAAGCAGCAGCCGCAGCGCAGCGAGAGAAATGGAGCCAAGGAAAACGCTTAGCCGGCCAGCCTGTAGACTTCGCTGCCCTTAGTCACCGGCACGCTGACCTTTACGCCTACGTCGTCGCCTGCGCCCGCAGAGCCTACGTCCTTCCTGTCTATCTGCATGCTGCTTATTTGCTGCCTCAGCGTGTACTCTCCATTCTCTATCTCCACGGTGTCGCCTACGTTGAGCCTGTCGCTGAGCTTTATCGCCGCCACGCTTATGTTCTTGAAGAAATCTTCAACCACGCCTACCGGGACGCGCGTCGCCTGCCTGCTGCCGACGTCTGTCGCGGCCTTCCTGCGTTCCATGGCATCGAGCGCCTCCATCGCGCTGTCAAGGTCCTGCTTCCTCTCTTTTCTCAAGCAACCACAATTATCATGCTGCATGCTGGATTAAATAATTGCTTGCGCAACATAGTGTCTGGTGATACGGTGCAAGAGGGGAGCATTGAGGAAAAGGTAAAGGATCTGAGCAGGGCGAGGCAGAGCCTGATAGAGGAGATACAGGCGATGATGTGGTATGACGAGCGCGTAGCCGCAACGAAGGACAAGGGGCTAGCTGACGTGATGGCGCACAACAGAGACGACGAGAAGGAGCACGCGAGCCTGCTGCTGGCGTGGCTTAGGCGTAATGACGCGCCGCTGGACAAGGAACTCAAGGAGATACTGTTCAGCAAGAAGGAGCTTAAGGAGCTCTGGGACTGATGCCGGAGTAGGGCCAAATGAAGCTGTGCGAGCAGGCCTATCTGCGCGGCCCGAACTTCTCCAGTGTTGCCTGCTTCTGTGCCGCGCTATCTGCCGATCCCGCTTTGGTTTCGGAAAGCGCCTCTTTCAGCAGCGCAGGCACTTCTGCCTTTTGAAAACGGAACGTCACTGCGATGGCTCCGGCCATGTCAAAATTTTCCTCACTGGCAGATTTCTTGAACATTTCCTTCGCTGCAGGCAGCAGGGAATCCAGGGGAACATCATTATCCACAGCTGCTGTAATCACCGAGTGCATGCTTCCGCCGTTTTTCATGAGCGACTCTATGCCCCGTCTTGCTGAGTTCCTCAGCTCTTCAGCCTCTTTCGAGAGCGGGTGCTGTTTGCCCACTGCCTTAAGCGTCTCTCTTGCATCGTCCAGGCATCCGTTGGCGAGATCCGATTCGATTTTACCAGGCAGCCCTGACTTCATATTTTCGCTTTTCTTTATTGTTTCTGCGATTTTCTTTATGTCAGTCGAAGCTTCGGTTGCAGCATTGTAGCGCTCGTTCCTTTCGTTTGTTTTTGCGATGTTGTTATTCATATAGGCACCATGTATCCGATGCGGTTTCCTGGTATTTAAACATTATTCACGATAACGCGGTAGTCAGGGTTGGTCGGGCAAGAAAAACAGAGATGTTCCTGGGATTCGAAAACAGCCACTTTCAAGCCAATTTATTTAAGGGCAGGTGCAAATGTTATGCTGCGCACGGCTGCAAAAAAGAGAAACGACTGAGGATGTTCCTGCACAGTGTCGATGGTGATTTTTATGAAGGTCTATGAGATGCCTGAAGAGATTGAAACGCTCTCCGACGTTGCGGAATTCGTGGGCTCTAACCTTCTCAGCTACGGGATAGATACTAGAAACATAAGGATCGTGGCCTACACTGGCGAAACCAGTGACGCGACCCGCTGGGATACTGGCGTGATACCCATAGACGTGCATGACATAGGGAAACGGCTTAGGGAGAAGGAGAAGGACGAAGACTACTACGCGCTTTTTGCATACTCGCTTGCAGTCAGGCTCTCAAAAGCAGTGGCCCACAAGCTGATTGCGGGCGGTAAGCCCGCCGTTTACCGTGGCGATATGGCGCACTGCGCCGTTGAGTGGTTCAAGCACACACTCTTTCCTGAAGTGGGCAGCTGGGCGTTCCCGTATCCCGGTTCAAGAACGGGTAGGCTCAGAGCTGTAGCAGACGACCTGCCCGAAGCCATAGACACGGCACTTGTGGCCGCCGTGACGACCGCGGCGCTGGTACCCGGGCTCCAGCAGACGGAATTCATGCGCTATGTCGTTAACGAAGTCAGGTACAAGGGCGGGATGAGCTTCGATAGCATGCTTTCGATGTTTGGCGAAGAGATGAGGCGTTCGTTTGCTCCACTGATCCGCAACAGCTCGCCCGAAGAGGTGATTGATGAAGTATTAAGGTCTGCGAACCGGAAGGTAGAGGCTGCTAACGAGCGAATATCTGACGAGTACCCGATACGCATGCGCGAATTTTTGATGGAAGCGCTCAAGACGTCGGGCGCCAATCCTGTCGCATTCTGGCGGGACCTGGCGGAGCGCGCGGCTGTCACGAGCGAGGAGTCCACAGCGGGCGTATATTATGTTTCAGGTGCGTTGGCTGCAGTAGTGCCGAACTCGTTCGGCAGCACCAGCGAGGGGCTGCGCGAGATGCTCAGGAATCCTAAGCTTACCGAGTACAAGGCGATCACTGACGGGAGGGTGTTGGATACTGTGGCAGTGCTGGCGCACTCGCTGAAGACGCTGCCTGTCACGCATCACGTGGACCTGCCCAACAGGAATAGGGAGAAGGTTTAGGGTAAACTCTGCAGGCCTCGATGGTAAGCATGATATTCGATTTTCGCAAATGTTTTTGGAAATCGAAGCGCACAAGGCGAGAAAATTGAGTGGTGATTCGAAAGCGCTGGACCGCAAAGTGAGCGCTACCTTTACATACTTCGATGGCGCACTGGAGCTGCTGGGAAGCGCCTACTTTTCAAATAGACGCGATGAATTCATGGACGAGCTAACAAAGGACGCTTTTCCAGCGCTGGATATCAAGTCAAATCTCCAGAGAAGATATCGTCCCTACTTCGGGTTCGTGATATTCGAGACCGCTCACATAGATCGCAAGGACAGTCAGGCATTCAAGGCGTTCAAAGTTGACGATAACGAATTCCAGACCCAAAGAATCAAGGATGTTGCTGATTATGTGTTCCACTTAAGGACTGATGACAACAAAATACTTTATCTCATAAGAGTAAAGAGAGACTGAACAATAAGGTGTTGGCATTTCTAAAAACCTCTTTCCATTTTCATTTTGCTGAAAACACGCACACTGTGTTTGGTTCCTATCGCATTTTCATGTTTCTGGTGCAATAATACAATCTTCTAAAAGCTTGCGTGCCAGATTTATGGAAAACAGGGCCTGTGGGCCACGCAAGCTGCATTAAGAGGCGAAAGAGATCTAACTGAAGCATCTTTCCTCGTGCGTTGATTTTTCTTCTATAAACATGGAAATGCTCTTCTGTATATCATTTGCATGGGCTTTTTCCTGGCATGTTGCAAAGATGCCTCGGAGAAGCCTCCGACGACAAAAGTTGCACGTATTTGGGCGCAGGTCGACAAATGTATTTCGTATGATAAAGAATAGGGGTTAGGTGATGCGTGCGCAGGCAGAAACGTAGTGCAAACTGTATCTTTCTAACATCATATGAGCAATTCTCATTCAATGTTAGCATCACAGCATGCAGCTGCTATCTAGACCTCAGAAAGGTATGTTTTGTTTGCATGACTTTCAAGTGTAGGAGGCAGTATGAAGTACCCTGAGTTGTTTAAGGCTAGGCCTAGGGTGTGCTCTACTGAAATGTGCGCCAGATCGTAGTCGCTTTTCTCTTTTAATTCTACAATTATAGGTTGCAGATGCATGTATACGCCCCCGTCATTCCGCATGGGGTACAGAGTAAGGACACTGCCGTTCTGCGTCTCGGTGAACGAGCCGTAGTGCTCTGTCCTTACGGGCTTGAATCTAATGCCTGACCCCACTGGCACGATGCTGGGGTCGTCTTTCCCAGATGTGTTTATCGAGGCACCACTTATGTGTATAGTGAAGCCTGTCGCATACGCAGCGATATTGTCATTTTCACTCTCATAATAGGCATAGTCTATCTCCTGTGCCCTTACCACGGACTTGAAATCAACGTAGTTTACCAGCTCCTTTTTTGTTTTTGTGGTTAGCCTTACTGCACCATTTGTGTCATCCGTCCTCTTGCAGTCCAATATTATGGTCGCTGTTCCGTTTTTTACCATCTCGTATATCTTGTGGCTCTCCACCTTCCAACTTCCAACAGTCCACTGCATGGATTCATCGATCACTGCATCGTGACGCTTCGTCAGCGGTGCTTTATAAGCATTTCTGGGGTTTGTTGAATTGCACAGCTGTTCCTACCTTAGGCATCAGGTGCACTTGCTGCTGCCTATGCACAGCAGATCGTTGACAGTCATGCTATCATAATCTCCCTTCCTTACCAGGATTAACATGCCTTTTCTTCGAATCGCACGGTTTCGCGTGGCGAACCAATGCTGCCCTTAATTAAATACAAGGTAGACCGTCACCTGTGTCTTATGTAGAGAGCAACAATCACTATGGCTATGAATGTTGCTAAAGCATAAATCCAGCTATAAGGAATCACTGGCACACTTCCATAAGGTAATGGATTCTCAATGCTTTCTTTAACTCCATTACAGGAATAGGTAAAGAAAGTCTCATTAAAAGCAATCAAAGGACAACTTACCAAATAAGTGTTGCTTACGTACGGTATCATGTCTCCGCTCCAGCCATACCAGACAATCGAGCCGTTGCTTTTAGAGACTACCGCCAATGCTGGAACAGTATTGGAATAGAGTCCGCCGTTATTCCCTAAAAAGATAAAATATATCAAAAGAGCCACTAAAATAACTAGAATGACTTTGTAAATGACCTTATTGCCTGCCCTTCCTTTCATGATACGATTTACTTATAAACGAATTTAAATTACCACACAAAGGGCGGGTAATTTAATATACTTTGATTTCCAAAGCTTATCGATTTCATGATAGATGCGATAGTGACCTCTCTTGATAAGGAGAAGCTGCTAGTGACGCCGAACAGCGATGTGGAGCTCGGCACCCTTGTGGGCAAGAGGGTCAGGTACAGGGATAACAGCGACAAGATATGGACGGGCAAGGTAACGGGGGTCGAGGACACATACGTGCTTGTTGCGTTCGACAAGTTCCCGTCCGGGCTGGGGCAAGGACAGATACTGCAGATACTCGACGAAGGCGAGCCTGAAGACATGGAGTGATGTGTGTTGGTACGCATGAAGCTGCCCCGCATTTTCGGTAACAAGGACAAGATAGATTCAGGGGGCTTCAGCGTGATCGAGAACGAGAACGAGAAGGTGCTAGTATACAACGGCATAACGTACTCCAAGATAAAGAAGAACAGCGTGTACACGCGCGAGTACTGGGACTTCTTCCTGCCTGTCGCCTATGCCTTTGACAAGCCTAAAGTGCTCCTTATAGGCGTGGGCGGAGGCACAGTGGCGTACCAGCTTGTCACTCTGCTGAAGGAGAACACGACGATTGACGCCATAGACCTCAGTCCCAGGGCCTTGGAGATTGCGAAGAGCTTCGCCCTGCCCGCTAGCGTCAACGCCATGGTTGGCGAGGGTTCCGAGTACGTAGCGAAGACTAGCAAGAGGTACGACATCATAATGGTGGACGCGTACATAGCGTCTTCCATACCCGCGCAGTTCACCAGCGCCGGATTCATAGGCGATGCTTATAAGGTGCTGAGCGACGACGGCATACTCGCCGTAAACTACGCAGTCGGCATGATGGGCATCTTCAGGATGCGCGACTTCGTAGCCAGGCTGAAGGAGCACGGGTTCAGCGTCTTCAGCGCGTCAACTGCCTTCTTCGAGGGCAACGTAATACTTGTCTGTTCCAAGGCTCCGGATTCCGGCAAGCTGCTCGAGCGCATAAAGCAGCGCATGCCAGCAAGCGATGACAACATGTTCCTGCTGAGAAGCTACGAGTCGTTGAAGGAACTCTGAGCCTGTCGTTTTAATATTTGCATCTTCTCCCGTCCGCTTTCATCCCGGCAATGAAGCAGTGGGATTTTCAGCTCCAGAGGGTCTATTGACAGGCCGCTTTGCAGTCTACTAAACGTATTAAAAGAGTGCCGTGCGATTTAAAGCACGTTTCGGGTTGTTCCTTGGATTACTCAGACACAACGGTAGTGATTCCGGTAAAGAACGAGCCTGCGGTGGGCATAGTTGCCGGGGAGGCGCTCAGGAAGCTGCCCGGCGCTGGTGTGATAATAATCCATAAGGGCGCCTTGAGGGACGCAAGGGGCGTTATAGGCAGCCCGCGGGTCAGGGTCATGCAGCAGAGGAGCGATGGCAAGGGTGCGGCGGTTCGCGAGGCGTTGCGCCGCGTAAAGACGAGCATAGTCTGCCTGATCGACGGGGATGCGACATACAGCGTCGACGACCTCAAGAAGGCGATAGACGCGGTGCGCCAGGGCGCCGATCTTGTCCTGGGCAACCGGTTCCACAGCATAGACGACGACGTCATGCCTGCTTACGTGCAGTTCGGCAACAACATACTGACCGCCACGGCGAACATCCTCTACGGCATGGGCCTGCACGACTCGCAGACAGGCCTCAGGGCCATGCGCACTGACGCGATAAGGGCCCTGGAGCTCGCAGAGCGGGGCTTCGGGATAGAGGAGGAGATGAACATACTCGCCAGGAAGGCCGGGCTCAGGATAAGGGAGATACCGATAAGCTACAGCGTCCGCGTCGGGGAGTCGAAGCAATTCAAGCCGCTTGACGGCGTGCGTCTGTTACTGACAAACTTCAAGTTTCTTGGTTAGGCTTCTCGCTTCCGCCCATCTCATAGGCGGAAATCAGGAAGAGCCCGATTGCCGCGATGTGGACCCCGGTGCAGTACGGGCAGATGCTGCCGAGCACGT
Source organism: Microcaldota archaeon (assembly GCA_021792095.1). GTDB lineage: Archaea > Micrarchaeota > Micrarchaeia > Micrarchaeales > CABMGC01 > JAJYVH01. The sequence goes on from JAJYVH010000001.1 coordinate 624,494, forward strand.
ACTCGGCATGCACCAGATACGCGACGAAGCCTATGCCTATAGTTGTCACCGCGACTAGCGCGCCCCTCTTGCGCAGGTATGCGAGCGCAATGACGAGCACGAAGAACAGTATGCCGTAGTAGCCGTTGGGTATGCCGAAGATAGTGGCGTAGCTGCTCGTAAGCACCTTGCCGCAGTCCAGCACCCCGGTGTTAGGGCACAGCACGCTGGTGTCGAAGAACGCGAGGTATACGGAAAGGACCAGGCCTATGGCCGCGAGCGCATACCTGGTGTAAATGAGGCGCCTGCCTAACTCCCTGTACTGCATTCAGCTCAACTCGGCCTGTATGTCCTTGACGTACGTCTGGCTGCACACGCTGCTGGGGGTGTTGTTGGTAAGCATGCATATCTGTGCGGTGAAGACGTCGGCTGTGCCCACTATGACCTGCGACTGCACGCTGCTTGTGGTGTTCAGCTGTCCTGCTATCCGGCTCCAGTTCATCGAGTCGAGTATGGTGGGATCTGGGTAGCTGGAGCCCTGCTGTATGCCCTTGTTTGCGAAGTCTATGAAGGGTATACCTCCGCTCGTGTCGTACTTGCTCGCCAGCGCCTGCTCAGAGGCATCGGGCTTCTCGAGCACCTGGTAGTAGTTCGTGCTGCTGTTTATGTAGTTCGTGAACTCCTCCAAGCCAACGAACGATATGTAGCTGCTGCTGTAGCTGGAGTTGTAGAACGTGAATGTGGGCGTGTTCGCGTAAGAGTCGACAGCGCTGCTTGTCATGTAGTGCAGGCTGGAGAAGTTGCCGAACCTCATCAGCGCCACTATCAGCCCCCAGCGCTCCAGCGCGCAGTACGGGCAGTAGTCCGCGCCCACGTAAAGCACCTCGGGCTTGCCGTTGAGCGTTAGCGCCGTCCCGTTTACCTGCTGCGGCATGTACTGCTTGAGCACAAGGCCCTGGCCCACCGCATCGCTTACTGAATTGCTCACATGCAGCATGGCCATCACAGACGTGGAGACTGGCTTGTTGTCTGATGCCGACAGCGCACCGCCGCTGTTGCTGCTTGGCGCGCTGCTCGAGAAGAGCACAGCCACTACTATTATTATCACTGCGGCTATCGCGAGATACAGGTATTTCCTCTGCAAGGAATCAGGAATTGCTTGGCGTGCAAAATATTTAAGCGTGCTGGCTACATCTCGTGCAGTACCTCCATCATGCTTACCGCTATTATGTTTGCGGCTGCCCTGAATGCGGCGGTGCCTGCCCTGCCCCTCTTCCCGTAGGCATAGCCCTCCAGTTTCCTTACGATGGTGTCCCTTTCAGAAGGCTCCTCGAAGGCGAGCTCCTGCAGTATAGATATGCATTTCATCTCAGAGTCGGGCAGCTTCCCGAGCACATGCTCCTCGAAGCCAAGCCGCTCTAGGCCGCCGAAAGGCACCGTTTTCCCCACCAACACACCCCGAGTGTATTTCTGCGTTTCCTCATATTTAAAGATATTGTTGGCACACGACAGCGTTATGGAATTGCGTTGCGGAAAAGCCTCGCCTGGCCTTTCGCGCGACCAGCGAGCGTCGTGTTTATGCCGTGTATCAGATAGAGCATCTTCCTCTCCCTGGCCGCGGCGACGTGCAGGTATACCTCGTCCTTGGTGTCCGCTGCCACGAGCACGTATACGTCGCCCTCCCTGAACCTGGCCGTCCTCCCCTTGCGCTGTATGTTCCTTATCTCGTTGGGTATAGGCTCGTAGAAGAGCACAAGGTCGACGCTGGGTATGTCAAGGCCCTCCTCGCCTATCGAGCTGGCCACGAGCACGCTGAACCCGCGCTTCCTGAACCGCTCTATTATCTCCTTCTGCTTCTCCTGCGTGACGCCCTCCTTCTTGCCTACGAATGGCATCGCTGATATGCCGGCGCCTCCGAGCTTGTCCACAAGCATCTTCACCGTAGACCTGTACTGCGCGAACACGATTGCGCTCATGCCTTTGTGCTGCTCAAGGATGCCAACAGCCTGCTCTACTTTCGCGTTCTCCTCGCCCTTGGCGACAGCCGCCTTGGCCATCTCCACCGCCTGCTTGACGTTGGGGTTGGCCAGCAGATTTGCCACCGCCCTGCTCTTCTTCTCCCTCGCCTCCAGCGAGTCCATGTAGGTGACGAATGGGTAGAGGCCTTCGGTCACAAGCAGGTCGTAGGCGTGCGACACGTTGAGCAGCTTTATGTAGCTGAAGAAAGCGCCGAACCTGAAGCCCTGCGCCTCTATGCGCTTTATCTCGTCTCCAAGCCTGAGCAGCATGCCTTTGGGTATGCGTTCGAAACCCTTGGCGTGGAGCAGGCCCATCCTGCCCAGGCTCGCGAGGCTCTCCTCGCCTATGGGCCTGAGCAGTGCCGCTATTTGCTTGACAGTCTCGCTCTGCTGCACCCGGATTACGTGCATGTAGCTCGGCATCACGTACTTCTCCACGTCTGGATCTGAGGATATCCTGGCCTCTATGTGCTCTATGTTGAGCGTGCTTACCAGTGCGTTTATGCGCTCTTTCTTGCTGCCCGGGGAGGCCGTGAGCCCCACGACGATCGAGTTCCTGACTGATATTTCGTTGGCTATGTACGTGTATGCGTACTTGCCCACGGCCCTGTGGCATTCGTCGAAAACAGCGGCCCCGAAGCCGGCTAGGGAGAAGTTGCCCGACTTAAGGTCGTTAGCTATCGTCTGCGGCGTGGCTATTATCAGCTTGGCGTTCTGTTCGGCTTCGCGCCTCTGCTTCTTGCCTACGGAGCCAAGCAGCAGCGCGATCTCGCTCTCCTGCAGCCTCAGCAGCCTGGTGACGCTGGAGTAATGCTGCTCGCACAGCGGCCGCGTGGGTGCAAGGAGCAGCGCGCGCTGCCCGCGCGATACGGCGTCGGCGACTATGGCGACGCCTATCAGCGTCTTGCCCAGGCCGGTGGGAAGCACCACGAGCGTGTTGCCGTGCTTCAGTATGGACTCTATTATGTTGAACTGGTATTCGCGGAACTCCACGCCGTCAAGGTTCAGCCTCTCCGCCAGCGGCCCAAGCCTGCTCCATCGCTCGTCAACGGGCATCCAAACGATAGACTATGGAATCGGTTTATATTAATTGCACGCAATGGCTATGCGTGCCGCAGTAGCTCAATGGGAGAGCGCCGCGCTGAAGACGCGGATGTTGCTGGTTCGAATCCGGCCTGCGGCAATTTTCGTTTGCTAGCGTAGAGCAGTGTAAACACACTGTGTTTGCTGATTTAGAGAAAATAGGGTTAAGGTATTGCGCCACGGGCCTGGATAACGTGGCGGCCGTTTGCTACTACTTTTCCCTTCATCCTAAGTGTATGCTTAAATAGAGGGAAAACACACATGTTTCGAAGGAAATGCCAATTCTCTGCAAGAAGTGCGGTGCCGAGAACAAGGACGATGCCCAGTTCTGCCTGCGCTGTGGCTCCAAGCTTGCCCCAGAAGTCGAACATGAGCGGAAGCGGCCCAAGCTCAGCTTCATAGGCACGAGGAACTTCGCGATAGCCGTAGTCCTGCTCGCAATAATAGGCATAGTCGTGGTGCTGCCCCTGTCCAGCTGGGGGGCAACCGCCAGCGGTGGCCCGAGCACTGCTAGCACAACTACAGTAGCCGTCACCACCACGATAGTGCCGCAGGGCGTGCTGCCCACCATATACAATCCTGCATACGGCGTTACGTACTATGGCAACGTACAGTATAACCAAAGCATGGCTTTGTGGGGAGATGTTGCGGCCACGGGCAACATAACTATAGACAAGGGGGTAGTCTTGACCACCAATGGCTCGTCGCTGCTCGCAGGCGGAACGTTCGCCAATCTTGGCGTCATACATACGGGCAATACAGGTAATCATGCGGCCCTTGGCATCAAGGGCAAGAGCTATCCCAATTCCTACGGCGGTTCGGGAGGCTCTGGAGGCGGCGGGGGCGGGCACGCCACCAACGGGTTCAGCGCCACAGCCCCGAAGCTGACCACGCTTCTGATCCAGCAGTGGTACGCCGGCGGCATGCGCAACTATCTGACGGGAGCCGGGGGCGGCGGGGGATGCCCCACCCACGCTTACTCTGGCGCAGGGGGCAACACCAAAGCGCAGGGTGGAGCCTACGTGGATTCCGGTGTTGCATGCACCGGAGTGGGCGGCACTGGAGGAGCAGGCGCCTACGGCATCTACATACAGGCTAACAGGATAATCGCAGGAACAATAAACGCAAGCGGCCTGGCCGGCACACTCGGCAATCCGGATGCGGGAGGCGGCGGGGGCGGAGGCGCCATATTGCTAGCGTACGGCGCAGGCGGTTATGTGCCGGGCGCATACAACACAGACGGAGGCAGCGCGACAGCCGACAGTGGCGCTGGCGGCAAGGGCATAGTGCTCAACTATTCATACGCGCCAGGACCCCAGCCGGTGTACCTCCACGCTACCCCGAACCAGAGCAAGAGCGTCAACACGACAGGCGGAGGCCCTGTTCCTTTCCCTAGGATAATGCCGCTGCTCTCCGCCAACCAGGGCAACGAGTCTATAACGCAATCCGGTGCCGCGGTCTGGCTGCTGCCAAACAGCATGGAGGCGAGCGTTGTGCCGATAGCTTTCATAGGATACAGGCCAGGCATAGTCGTCAACTTCACTTCGTCATCGCAATCCGGAGCATTCGTAAACACCACAGGCCAGGAGTATGCCAACCAGTGCGTGACAGGCTACAGCGAGAGCTGCGTTGTTGCTTACATGCTCCCTCCTAAGCAGGCAAACTTCACGATAACGGCTGCCGGGGGCAACAGCACGGCCTATGCGGGCATAGAACTGCGCTGAGAGGCAAAAGCCTAATTAATCCGCTATAGGTAACTGAGTAACGCTGGTGCAGCTATGCTCGACAAATACGACGCGAAGGAGGCCGAGCGCAGGCTCATCGAGTTCTGGGACTCGAAGAAAGTATATGCCTTCGACGAGAAATCCAAGAACAGCGTCTATTCCATCGACACGCCCCCCGCCACAGTCAGCGGCAGCCTCCACATAGGGCACCTGATGTCATACACGCAGATGGACTTCATCGCCAGGTACAGGCGCATGCGCGGCTACAACCTCTTCTACCCGATGGGCATGGACAGCAACGGCCTGCCTACAGAGAACTTCATAGAGCAGAAGTACAACGTGACGCCGCAGAGCGCAGGCAGGGAGAAGTTCCTGGAGCTGGTGCTTAAGACAGTGGCGGATTACCAGGAGGAGTACAAGCAGGTATGGCGCTCCATAGCGCTTTCAGTGGATTGGTCGCTGCTCTACGACACAATGGGCGATGAGGAACGCAAGACATCGCAGCTCTCTTTCATAGAGCTCTACAGATCGGGGAACGTCTACAGGAAGGAGACGCCGACGCTCTGGTGCCCCGTGCACAAGACCGCTGTTTCACAGATAGAGCTTGATGACGTGCCGGAGAAGACCACGCTAGTATACATAAAATTCAGCGACGACATCACTATAGCCACCACCAGGCCCGAGCTGCTGCCTGCTTGCGTGGCCGTGTTCGTGAACCCCAACGACGAGAAGCATTCAGCGCTCGCAGGCAAGGAGGTGCGGGTCCCTATCTCGAACGACACTGTTAAGGTGATAGCAGACTCGCGTGTAGACCCGAGTTTCGGCACAGGCGTTGTGATGTGCTGCACGTTCGGGGACCAGACGGATATAGAATGGTACAAGGCCTACAACCTGGGGCTTAAGCTGGTCATGGACGATTCGGGCACGATGACGTACGGCAGGTACGCCGGGATGAAGGCAGCGGGTGCAAGGAAGGCGATAGTGGAGGAGCTCCGCGGGGAGGGCAGGATAGTCAAGGAGGAGCAGGTGGAGCACTACGTCAAGGTGCACGAGCGCGGCAAGCACCCGATAGAGTTCATGGTGAAGAAGCAGTGGTACGTCAAGGTGCTAGACCTCAAGCAGGAACTGCTCAGGCTCGGGAACGAGCTGGAATGGCATCCCGAATTCATGCACGTCAGGTACGATAACTGGGTAAACGGCCTGCAGTGGGACTGGTGCGTATCCAGGCAGCGCTTCTTCGGCATACCTTTCCCTGTATGGTACTGCAAGAAGTGCGGCGCCGCAAAGCTCGCAGAGCCCGACCAGCTGCCCGTGAATCCGGAGAAGGACAGGCCGATCGGCAAGTGCGACTCGTGCGGCTCTGGAGACTTTGAGCCGGAGACCGACGTGATGGATACGTGGGCCACGTCGTCGCTGACGCCCCTGATACTCGCAAGGTGGGCCGGAGACAAGAAGTACATGCCAATGATGTACCCTATGTCGCTGAGACCCCAGAGCAACGACATAATATCCTTCTGGCTCTTCACGACCGTAGTGAAGTGCTACCTGCACACTGGCAAGCTGCCCTGGAGCGACGCCTTCATATCCGGCTACGGCCTTGACCCGAAGGGCAGGCCCATGCACAAGTCGCTGGGCAACGTGATCGACGCAAAGGAGGCGATAGACGGGCACGGCGCAGACGCCGTGAGGTACTGGGCCGCTTCTGCGAGCCTTGGCGAGGACCTCTCCTTCCAGGAGAAGGAGCTGGTGAGCGCGCAGAGGCTCGTGAACAAGCTCTGGAACGTGGCGAAGTTCGTGGAGAAGGCAGGCGTGGAGGCAGGCGGAGGCGGCGAGCGGGCGATAGACAGGTGGATGCGCTCCAGGGCGATGCTGGCCGCGAAAGAGGCTACCGACGCGTTCGAGGCGTTCAACTACGCTGCCGCGAGGCGCAGCGCCGAGCAGCTTTTCAGGCTCTTCAGTGACGACTACCTTGAGTTCGTGAAGCACAGGGTGTACGGGGGCGACAGGTCGGCTAACGCTACGCTCTCCGGAGTGCTGCTCACTGTGCTCAAGCTGCTCGCTCCTTTCATGCCGTTCATCACCGAGGAGATATACACGAAGCTCTTCGCCGGCAGGCTGGCCAGCGAGGAGTCGGTGCACGTGTCAGCATGGCCCGGGTACGACGCGGGGAGCGTGGACGAGAGGAACCAGAAGATCGGCGACACAGCGGATCTGGTCATAGCGCAGGTCAGGCGCTGGAAGCACGACAACAGGCTCGCCCTGAACGCGGAGATCAAGGAGCTGGTGCTGAGCGAGAGCCTCGGCGAGCTGGAGGACGACATAAAGGGCGCTATGAAGATAGGCAGCGTGCGCATCGGCGAGGCAGGAACGCCGGTGGAGGGCACCGATATCAGGATGGACGTAGTGAGGTAGGCGGACTACGTCGCGTCACGACTCGCAGACATACTTATATATACGGGCAGCCGCATAACGCATTATCGCAGGAGCAATCTCACCGGGGTGGGAGAAAGGCCAAAGGCCAGGAGGGCTGTGAGGCATCCCGACTGGCCTTTCGATTTTGGTGCGCAGCGCAAGCCTTGCTACGTGCCTGATTACAGCTCCCTGAGCGCGTCTATGGGTTCCATCCTGCTGGCGCGCCACGCCGGATAGAGGCCGGCGACGACGCTGACGCCCATGGCTATCAACAGCGCGAGCAGTATCGTGGTTATGGGGAACGCGGGCTTGATTGATATGCCCGACGATGAGGCCGAGGATGATGTTGGGCCGCCTGCGAAAACAGCTCCGCCTCCGCCTGGTGCAGATTCAAATCTGCTGCCGCTCCTGTAACCTGAAGCAGCAAACGTAGGCGAAGACGATACGCCAGCGGAAGAGCTACCCTGTACCCCTGAAGGGCCAGACGCCAGGCTAGACAGGCCCACCAGCCCGTAGGCAGTGCCTGCCCCTGCCGCTATGCCTATCACGCCGCCCATGAAGCCTATAATCAGTGCCTGGAGCATGAAGACGAGCATGACGTGCCTGTTCTTGAAGCCTATCGCCTTGAGCACGCCTATCTCGTGCGTGCGTTCCATCACGCTCATCAGCATTATGTTCATTATGCCTATCGCTGCGACGAAGAGCGATATGCCCGCTATCACTGCAAGCAACAGCGTTATCGAACCTATGATCGACGAGGCAGTAGAGAGGAGCTGCGCAGTCGTCAGCACTCTTGCGCTGCTCCCGAAAATCGTTGTTATCAGCGCTGCTGTGGCATTGACGCTGCTCAGGTTGTCAGCCGTGACAACCATCTCGTTGTACGATGTCTTGTGCAGCAGTACGCCTGCAGCCTGCACAGAAACAAACACGGCCGAGTCTATGGGTATGAGCGACGTGCCGTGCGAAGCCAGTATGCCTATCACGGGCACTGTAATCTCTGAAGCGTTCCTCGATGCGCCGGAGAGCTTCAGGGCTGCGCTCTGGCCCGTTGTCACTGTCTGCTGGCCGGCTGCGCTGGATGGGAACGCAACATCGTAGCCTATGACGGCTTCGGGTGCTATAGTGTCAGTGTACGCGGATCCCTGGATCAGCGTGACGTTGCCCCCCAGCAGCTGTGCGAGGCCGGAGCTGGATATGCCCACTACAGTCACGCTCGTGTTCTGGTTCCCTGCGTAGAATGTGCCTGCGCCCGTTATCAGAGCGGTGACTGAGGTAACGTTGGGCAGCGCCTCCATCTCGTTGACGTCCCCTTGGGTGAAGCCCAGCTGGGTGCTGCTGCCCACTATTATAGAGGTCGGCCCTAGCGACTCCAGCTCCCCGGTTATGCTGTTGCTTATGCCAGATGTGAACGAAGTCAGCGCCACTATCGCTGCTATGCCTATGACTACCATCAGTATCGTTAGTGCTGTCCTTACCTTCTTCTGGCTAAGGTCGTTGTAGCTCAGCCAGAATATGTCCTTCAGGTCCACAGCGCTCGCCCGTAATTGGCAGGTATGCAATCACTTCCTGCCGGTGTGCCACTTCTTCATGCGCTCCGCAACCGCGCGCCTCTTCATGTATAGCGCCGCAAGGATCGCAACAACCACTATAATTGCCACTATGACAACGGGCAGGTCGCTGCCGCTCCTGGAGTAGACGCGGTAGCCTGTTGCCGAATTGCCAGACACATACGTGTGGGTGCCGTTGCCCACTAGCGCGTTGGATGGGAGCGCTGTGCTGAAAGCGATCGGTACGTCTATAGTCGTGTTTATCTTCTGGCGTATGCTGTTTATGTAGCTTACCACCATGGGCACTACGTAACTGCCGCTAGCTGTCGGGCTTGCTTCCAGGGTTACTGTCACAGGCTCCTGCGAGTCGGTTGACATGTCGCCCACGAAAACAGAGTTGGAGCCGTACACGCTTATGCCGCTGGGGGGCAGTGGCGTTACTGTGACAGCCGAAGCTCCGGCGGTGCCCGTATCCGTAAGTATGAACGACACTGAGAAGATGGAGCCTGGAGTCAGCGTGGTCGGCGAGAAAGTTATGCTGCTGGCCGTCATGTTTATGGTGCCGGTCGAGAGCGTGGGGAATGTGTCGAGTATCTGCACGGGCTTTGAGCTCTCGTAGAACTGCGCAGAGACGTTGAGCGGGAACGTCTGCGAAGCTGAGCTGAAGACGAAGGTGCGCAGGCTCACTGTTGTGCTGCTTCCCGGTGCAAGCGAGCTTATGTCTGTGGGCTGGGTCGTGAGTATGGCCGCATCAGTTGACGGTATCGACATCTGAAGCGATATGTCGCTCAGCGTCGTGTTTGCCACGTCGGTAAGGTTCAGCGTTATGTTCTCTATCTCGCCGGAGGTTATGACCTGGTTGGTCTTGACCTGAAGCGGAGAAGGGCAGGTCTCCACGCTGAAGCTCACGTTCCTCTCCTCGCTATCGGAGTATAGCGTCAGGTAGTTGTAGTTCACTGTGACTCCTGCCGACACCAGGTTTGATGTGTTAAGGCTAACGTAGATAGGCAGGTCGATAGTAACGCTGCCGTTAGCCGGGACCGTCGATGTGGTCACTGTGCCGTTGCCCACCGTGTATATGTTCCTCGAAGCAACCAAGCCTAGCTGCAGGCTTGTCATGTTGTCCGCACCGGGGTTTGTCACCTTTATGGGCACACTATTCTCTATGCCCCTGCAGAGCGTAGTGACAGTAGTGCTAAGCTGCCAGTTTGGCGGGGGCGGTATCGGCGATGGGCCGCTGGTGCCTGCCGAAACAAGCATCGGCATGGCTGCGACAAGCATCGCTGCAAATGCCACGTAAGCGAGTCTCGAAATCACATCTCTCTCTAGTCTCAATTCACCACTTCTCGTTCTATCCTGCCGTCGCGTATGTGTATTACGCGGTCGCAATGTTTTACTATGTCCAGGTTGTGGGTCACCATGACTATGGTGACGTTCCTCTCTTTTGATATCGCTTTGAAGAACTTTATTACCTCATCCCCTGATTTGGTATCAAGGTTGCCAGTAGGCTCGTCGGCAAGTATAAGCGTAGGCTCGTTGACAAGAGCCCTGGCGATTGCCACACGCTGCTGCTCGCCTCCGCTCAGCTGGTTGGGTCGCATCCCAAGCCTCTCGCCAAGCCCAAGATGCCTTAGCAGCGCCTCTGCACGCTTCCTGCGCTCACCCTGGCTCACATTGCCGGTCATCAGCGGAAGCTCGACGTTCTTCTCTGCATCCAGTCCAGTCACAAGATTGTACGCCTGAAACACAAAGCCAAGCTTCCTGTTTCTGAACTCGGCCAATTCGTCGCCGTCCATCCTAGAAGTCGCCACGCCATCTATGTATACCTCTCCGCTGGTAGGCTTGTCTATCGTGCCCAGTATGTGCATTAGCGTGGACTTGCCGCTGCCTGACGGCCCCACTATGGCGTCGAACTCTCCGGACTTGAGCGAAATGGAAACGTCCTTGAGCGCGTCTACCTCTATCCCGCCCATCTTGTATACCTTTGATACATTCTGTACCCTTACCGAGTAGGGTTGGTGTGTTGCCATGTTTACATCACAAGGATTGCAAAGAACTAACACAATCTGAATATTGGTTGACTGTGCTAGCCAATTATATATGCCTTCTGATGCGTTTCGGTTTGAGGTGCGCGCCATGTCTAGCAAGTAATTTAACTCTTGCAACAACAGTAGGAATGTTGCCCATGGCCTACCTGTCGAAGCTAAGCAGATACGCTACAAACCCTATAGAGGAGGACGACGCGATAGCGGAGCGGCTAGAGCACAGGGGCAAGGGCATAATAAGGCTCAACAAGGGCGACCCCGCCGTCTACTTCCCGACCCCTGATTACATCAAGCGCGCGTATGTGCGCGCCATAATGCAGGGCAAGACCGGCTACGCCAGGCCCGGCGGGGCCAGGGAGCTGGTCGACGCTGTAATCGCCAGGTACAGGCGCATGTACGGGCTTGGGCTGGACGGGGACGACGTTGTGGTGACGCAGGGCGTCTCCGAGGCGCTCTACATGCTCAACTCCGCACTGCTGGACCCCGGAGACAGAGCCATACTCTTCAAGCCCTACTACACGCAGTACGTGCCATATGTGGGCCTGGCCGGAGGCAGAGAGTACTTGCTCGATTACAAGGAGAGCCTCGGCTGGGGCATAGATGTGGATGAGCTGGACAGGCGCGTGAGGAAACTGAAGCACAAGGCCAGGATAAAGTACCTGATGGTAACAAACCCGAACAACCCCACGGGCACAGTGCTGGGCAGGAGCACGCTCAAGAGCGTGGTGGAGCTGGCGAACGAGCACGGCATCACGCTAGTAAGCGACGAGATATACGACGAAATAGTCTACAACGGCGCCAAGTTCACCAGCGTGGCCACGCTCGCGAAAGGGGTGCCGCACGTGATACTCAACGGCGCATCGAAGGACTTCGACGCCACGGGCTTCAGGATAGGCTTCGCCATCGTGCCTGGCGACGACGCAAAGTCTGCATCGCTCAAGAGGAAGATCGCGGATTTCGCCTCTGTCCGCGTGTCCGCTAACGCACCGGCCCAGTACGCTGTGGCCGAAGGCATGAACAACCGCAAAGAACACGCCAAGGCGATCCGCAGCATGGTTAGGGAGATAGAGGAGAGGGTCAACTTCGCGGTGAAGCTGCTTGGCGAGAACCAGTACCTGGAGACTGTGAGGCCGCAGGGCGCCTTCTACATCTTCCCAAAGGTAGACTTAAAAGCGTTGAAATTCAAGAGCGACAAGGAGTTCGTAGACGCTTTCCTGAAGAGCGAGTATGTGCAGCTCACCAGGGGCTCGGGCTTCGGTTCGCCGGGCCACATAAGGATCGTGTCGCTGCCTCCTAAGGGCGAGCTGGAGGCTGCTATAACGAGGTTGAACGAATTCTGCAACAAGGAGGCATAGTCTAGTGTAGCAGGGAACGAAAAATAGAAAGGAGTTGTTAGTTTAATGTGTTTGTTTATTGTTAGACTATTTGATTGGATGACTCATATTGTAACAAAAACAGACTTTGTGGTCACGGACAAAGATTTGCTCAAATACAAAGATCCTGAAAAAAGGAAAAAGTATAAAAGAGAATTTATGTGGGAGTACACAAAAAAATGGAGGCACAATCATCCAGATGCACAGCATAAAAGAGAGCGCAGGCATTATGCAAATCTTAAAGATGTAGGATTTGTAATGCACTCCATTATGTTCAAGAGATTCGTGGAATAAAAGGATATACAGTAATGTATACAAAACCCAAGGAGGTGTCGTCTAATGGTCAGGACATTACCCTTACACGGTAAAAGTCGGAGTTCGATTCTCCGCACCTCCATACACTTTCAGCTAGCCGCTTTCACGAAAGAATAAATACAGGGAAAGAGTATGCAATAAGGAGTTTCTTTGTCAGAAAGCGCCATCCAATATATGACAAACTGGGAGCCTAAAATCGACACAATGTGCCATGGGCATGCAGACAAAGTTATGCCAGACGGGCGCATAGAGCGCCATCTGGGCGGACGCCTGTTCATGCTGAACTACACGTACAAGGTAAAGAAGATACTGGAGATACGCCGCCAACCCACAACGATGCAATAAGCAAATTCGACAGGGACTACGCGATACACGGCGTGCAAGCACTATTTACTCGGAGCGCGCCGAGCGTTTCTGTTTGTAATGATGCAGATAGCGATATCCTTTTAACAACAAAAAGTAGAACAGGTATGTAAACAAAGAAGGGGATCTGTATAGGGTTTTTCTCACAGAGCGGCGTAGAGAAGGTGGACTTGGGCGTTCTTGATGCCAAAGTGAACGCTATGTTCGACAGGAAACTTGCACAGCTGGACGCGAGAGCGTCTGTGATCGTAAGGGACATGGGCAAGACAAAGGAGATGTTCTTTGATGCCTGCAACGCATTCTATGGCCTGGATGCGGAGCCCGATACCGAGGACATGTGGAGCCCGAACATAAACGCGATAAAGAGCCAGAAGGGAGTCTATGCCTTGGCGCTGAAGAAAGCGATGGAGGGAATGCGGTTGGAAGCTGACGCAGCGCAGAATAAGTACGAGAAGTACGCTGCCATACTCGCTAATGTGAAAAATGCCAACACCGAGCTGCTCAAGATCAACGCACGCTACAGAATAGTGGTGCACTGCTACTCGGGCCATCTTAGGAACTTTAAGAGATGCGCCTCTGAGCTGGAACGGCTCATAAAGGCCACGGAGAAGGAGCTCGCAGGAAAGAGCAAGGAACTAGGAGAATACAACGAGGTTATGAAGCACATAGCTGCGCTTAAGTCCTATAAGGCGGACCTGCGGCTCTTGGAGGACAGGCGTAGCTCTCTGAATCAGGAACGCCCCGCCATAGGGGGAGAGCAGGAAATAGGCACAGCGCTCGCGGCTAAAAGGGCGGAACTGTCCAGCGTGCGCAGCCAGGCATCGGCCCTTCACGAGAGGATACGCGGGCTTGTCGCACCCTTAGAGAGGGCAGCGAAGAAGTTCGACCACATATCGGCAAGCAAGAAGCAGCTCTACAGCTTCATGAGCGACCCCGTGTCTGCAATAAACGATAAAGCCGAATACCTAGAGTTCGTCGAAATGGCAAAGGGGCTCAAAGAGAGCATAAGCACAGGCAAGGTGGATGTGAAGAACAGGGAGGTTGTTGAGGCCGCGGCGCACCTTCTTCTGGAATCTAACGTATACGACATGCTAGAGGCGTACCGAAGTATGGAAAGCTCCAAGTCAGCTCTCGAGGTGGAGGTGGCCCGTTTGGAGACAGAAAAAAAGTACATGGCTAGCAGCAGGGCAAGCACTGAGAGGGCTGCTCAGGACGCTGACAGGCTTCAGGCAAGCATAAACGAGACGAGGCGCTTGATGGATGCGGCAAAGGCCGCAACAGAGAGGCTGATCTCTGCGTATTACGGCAAGTCGCTCTCCATAATAACGTAGCGCAGTTCGGCCTGATGGGCTTTGATACGTATATAAAATAAGCGACCCCAATCGACTTCGGTGTTGAAACGGACATGCTGCCAGTATTGGCTGGCCTTTTCGCTGCCTTGTGCTGGGGGCTCTCTGATTTTCTGGTAACGGGCCCCACGAGAGCTCTTGGGCAGTACAGGACAACAGCATACACGATGCTCTTCAGCAGCATTGTGCTGTTCCCGTTTCTCGCTTATACAGGAATTAACGCCTTCGGCATAGGCATATTCGCACTTGCGCTCCTCACTTCTCTCATATCCTTCTTAGCTTTCCTTTTCGCATATAAGGCATTTAGGTACGGAAACCTGTCGATAACGGCGCCTATCGTTGGCACGTATCCAGCCGTAGTAGTCATAGGTTCGGTATTGGTCCTTGGAGACACGTTGACGCTGATGCAGTTTGCTGCGATAATCACTATACTTGCGGGCATAATTCTGACCGCGACCAAGTTCAGTTCGCTTGGATCTAAACGAGGTATTGTGGCCGTCGGAGTGGGAAGTGCGCTTATTGCGATGGTATTCATGGCCATACCTGCAATTTTTGCAGGCGCTTACGCCGCAGTGGTTGGCTTCGTGCTCCTAAGCCTTATGTGGAGGAGCGTGACTAGCGCCGGAGGTTTCGCTGCAGGGCTCTTGACGGGGCAGAGTATCAGCATCCCGAGAAGAAAACACGTAATACCGCTATTCGGTGCAGGTGTAAGCGACGCCCTGGGCATACTTGTATTTCTGTATGGCATCCAGGCGCAGAGCCACGCACTACCCATAATTTCTGCCCTCGCGGGGTTTGCCGGTGCAGTAAGCGTCATGCTTGCGCTTATGATGCTCAAGGAAAGACCCGAGAAGAATCAGTTCGTTGGCATAGCGTTGGCAGTGGCGGGTGTGGTTCTCCTGTCCTATTTCTCATGACCCCGTTTCGGGAAGGCGTAAAGGCAATTTATAAATAATGCCAAGTGCAATGCCGATTGGTTTGCATGGGGGTACTGAAGCTCGATCCCGAGCGGTTCTTGAACAACGTCTACCATGAGAATAGCCTGACCCAGAAGCTTAAAGATGTGGATTCAATCATCTCTCTGAAGGAACTTGCCGGTTTGGCCAGACAGCATGATAATCCTAAACTAAGCAAAACTACACTTGACAAAAAGGAACTAGAAGGCATAATGCGCAGCATAACGGACCAGTTTGGCAATGAGGTGTATGCTAATTCCAAGATAGAGCTCGTATACAAACCAAACGGGGAATTCATGGACTCGCAGAGCTTCGTGCAAATAGGGAAGCTCGTCCACAACATGGTTGACCTTAACAGATTTTTCTACGAAAATTTCAACATCGTAGGAATTGCACAGATAGGCCCTTGTTTCATAAAGCTCAAAAACAATACGGCAACGTATATGGCGTTCTATGCGCCTATAATAATAGAAAGCATTGACGTTTCATACCTGAAGGAGCCGTTGGAAGCATTGAGGGAGCGCGCGGCAAGGGAGCCAATAACGCACATGGAAATACTGGACAAAAGTATGAATGTGGTAACCAAGGACATAGAGCTTAACAGCCTGGTAGACACTACAGAGTCAGTGCTGAAGAAGTACTCAAATCTCAATAAAGAAATGCATCTCCTTATCGATGGCACACACAGGGGGCACACCGCAATCGTTGCTGGCAGTCCCATAAAGAAGCTTATGATGTTGCATACTGAACGCGACCAGAAGTCAATACCTGTGGACGTATGGGATGTAATGCTTGTGAAAGACAAGCCAGAAAGGGAGAACAGATTCTTCGGTATACATAAGAAAGACGGAAAGGAAGTCGGATGGCTCAAGTACGAAGAAGTGGGGATGGATGGCTGACAATGGCAACGTGGCGCTCGTGGACTTGGACGGCACGCTGCTAATCGTAGACAGGCAAATAAGCCTAGCCTCAAAGGAAATCCTGGGAAAGAGCCTCACTCCAAGAGAGGTAAGCGGCCTTCCAAGGCGGGAAAAGCACGTAGTGTACACGCTGGCGCAGTCCAAGTACGCTTACGCTGCAGCTGCGAACAGAGCAATGAAACGCAGGCTCGATAGGATGAGGGGCGTCAGGATAGTGATACTCACAGCCAGGCACTCCGACGTACGCAAGCACACGCTTGCTTCGCTGCGGAATGCGGGCGTAAGGTACGATGCCATTGTCTGCAGGAGCGGCAAGGCCAGGCTGCTCGAAGACGAGGAATGGAAGTTGAGGGTAGCACGCAGATTTGCGAAGCGATTCAGGCACGTTTACCTGTACGACGACAAAAAGGACAATCTCACATACATAAAGAAACGGCTCAAGTCAAGGAACGTATCATTGCTGAGGGTATCAAGGGGCTCTGTCGCGAGTTTCTAATGCCCAAAAGCGCATTAGGCTACTTTCTTTCAGCAGCAGGATACCACACCGGCCCGTATTCCGTGTCCTCAAGCATTATTCCATGCTTCGTCTCCAGTTCGCCGCGTATCCTGTCCGCGGCTTCGAACTCCTTCCTGGCCCTTAGCGCCTCGCGCTCGTCGATCATACGCTTGAGCTCGCCGGGCAGGGACTGCCTGTACAGCTCCTCGTTGAGTATACCAAGCAGCGCGCCCAGTTTCGAAGCCACGGCGATGGCCCTCTCCTTGGACTCCCTGTCAACGCCCTTGCTCGAGGCTGCGAATGCCCTTATGTCTCTCATCGCGGCCACGAAACGCATCAGCGCCACAGGCGTATTGAAGTCGTCGCTCATGGCCTGCACGAAATCCCTTTCCATGTCTTCCATAGACTTCACCAGCTCTTCGCCGCCGCCTCCTTCGGAATGCGGCATGTTGTACAGTATGCCCAGGGACTGGTTTATGTAGTACATGAGCCTGTTCGCGTCACTCATCAGCTCTTCAGTGTAGTTTATCTCCTTCCTGTAGTGCGTAGAGCATATGAAGAGCCTGAGCGCCTCCTTCCTGTACTTCGCGAGCACGTCCCTTATCGTTATGAAGTTCTTAAGGCTCTTGCCCATCTTCTGGCCCCTTATGTTGAGCACTCCGGAATGCAGCCAGTACCTGACGAAAGGCACTACGCCAAAAGCGGCCTCCGCCTGCGCTATCTCGTTCGTGTGGTGCGGGAATATGAGCTCGCTGGCGCCCCCGTGTATGTCGTACTGCGCCCCGAAGAGGCTATAGGTCATGGCAGTATCCTCTATGTGCCAGCCAGGCCTGCCGTTCAGAAGCATCTCCCTTTTGCCTTCCGAGACCACCCTTATCTGCCAGCTCGGTTCCCCTTCCTTGGCCTCTTTCCAGAGCGCGAAGTCGTAGGTGTTGTGCTTGCCCTCCTTCGGCTCTATCCTGTGCTTGGTCAGTTCCTCCACCTTCATGCCTGACAGCCGCGTATAGTTCTTGAACTTAGCGACGTCGTAGTACACGTCGCCGCCCAGCAGATAAGCATAGCCCTTGTCCAGCAGCAGCTGTATCTGGTTCCTGACGGCATCTATGTAATCGTGCGACCTCGGGTACTCGTTGACCGACTCGAACGTGCCTATCGCCTTCATGTCCTCCATGAACCTGGCTTCGTAGTACCTAGCGAGCTCTATGGCCTCCATGCCCCTTTCCTTGGCCCTCGCTATTATCTTGTCGTCTATGTCGGTTATGTTCTGGGCGTAGCGCACCTCGTAGCCAAGGTGCCTGAGCCAGCGCACGATTATGTCGAAGGATATGTATGTGCGCGCGTGCCCCAGATGGGCGTCGTCGTAAACCGTCTGGCCGCAGACGAATACGTTGAGCTTGTTGTCCTTCAGCGGCTCGAGCTCCCGCTTTGCCCCGGTCATGGTGTCGTATACCTGCATCCGCCTAGCACCGGCTTACTTATCCATGATAATAATAAGTTTGTTGCGTACAGGCGTGCGGAAAGCGCTTTTAATGCTTTAGGTGAATATATGGAGGCGTGCGATAGTAGTCTAGCCTGGTAGGATACTGCCTTGCCAAGGCAGCGGCCCGGGTCCAAATCCCGGCTATCGCATTCTTGTGCTTCAAAAAGCGGCGCTGCCTACTTCCTGTGCCCGGCTTCGAGCGAGACAGGCATCCATGCCAGACCCCCATTAACCCAATTCTCGATTATTCTGGCCAGCGCACTATCCTTTGCAGCCCCAAATTTCCCATCTTGATAGGCGTAGTCATGGAGTTCGCCTATGCTAAAGGCCACATTTTCCAGCTGTTTAGCAAATATAGCTGCGTTTGCTCTGTCGGCCTGCGCCAGCCGGTTCAGGAGCTCAAAGGCGCTATAATTCTTATCCAGACGAGTCACCTCGTATATGTGCTTCCATACGTTTGTCTTCTTGTCCTGGACAGGTTTCTGGGCTATGGGGATCGAGCAGTATGCGCATATCGACGCATTTGCTATTTCGTATGCCGGATAACGCTCGTCTAGAAAGTCAGGGAACATTTCGATCACCCTGGCCCCTATGGCAATTATATCGAATGGGCCGAGCGTGAACGTTTGCCCCTCCAGTTTCCTGGCGAAAGGCACAACCGCTTCCCTGCAGAGCCTTTGCTCTGTTTTTAAATCATCACTGGCCCGCAGGCTTGAACGCAGCGGTTGCCAATCAAATTGGTCAAAAACGCCAACGACAACATGGCTCCTGGCATGTTTTGCAGACTCAATAGTATGCTCCGTAAGCATTACGCTCTTCATTTTACCAAAAATCGTTCGCCCTGCGCCTATAAAAGCATTGGCTCTGCCCGAAAGACAGCTATCCAACCCCGGCCCTCAGTTTCCTGAAGAGCTGCAGCGCTTCGAATTCCATGCCAGGCGCAAAATCCTTCCTCTTCCTCGTCTCCGCCTCGGTCAGGTAAATGAGCCTCTTCGCTTTTGGTTCCCTGCCGAGAATTGTGTAGTAGCTTAGCACCACTTTGCCGTTCGGCAGAGTCAGTCCAAGGAAGTACTTGAGCCTTTTCTTTTGCACCCTTATCCCGCATTCTTCCAGCAGCTCCCTGACTGCGCAATCCTCTGGCGAGAAATACATGACTCCGTGCACTGGCTTGCCGTCCCGCTTCTCCAGTTTGCCCCCGGGCGCAACGAGCGTACCTGGCAGGTAGGAATCGTTTCCATGCCTCCTCACGAAGCCTATCTTGTATTTGCCATTAGCCCTTACCACAGGCATTACTGTTACCGAGCATTTTATCGCGTTATCTTTTGGCATGCGCTCGCGCAAATCTTGACCTGTGCATGAATTAAAAGCTTCGCTGAGATACATGTAAAGCGTGCGAGCGTAGTCTAGCCTGGTAGGACTTTGCCCCTCCAAGGCAAAGGCCCGGGTTCAAATCCCGGCGCTCGCACCTTGAACAAGAGGGAAAAAGATGGATGGGCAAACAGAGCCTAAGATAAAGCCACTATTAATAATCACAGGGGCTCTGCCAAGCAATCAAGGACATGGAACCCGGCTGGGCAATGCCAGGCGAGAATGGCGATATGGAGGTGTGGGACAGTGATTGTGCGCGATGTGCTCCACGGCAGCCAGACGATAAAGGAAGAGGTGCTGGCAGACCTGATCAAATCCAGGCCGGTGCAAAGGCTTAAGGGTGCCACGCAGAGCGGCTTCCCGACAAAGGGGAACGCCGACATGTTTCCCACCTATACACGATTTGACCACAGCGTGGGCGTAATGCTGCTCCTCAGGAGACTCGGCGCCACGCTAGAGGAGCAGGTCGCTGGCCTGCTCCACGATGTCTCGCACACCGCTTTCTCGCACGTGATAGACTGGGTGATGGGAGATCCTTCCAACGAAAGCTACCAGGACAGCGTGCTCGAAACGTACATAAGGGGCTCAGAGCTCTCCGACATACTTTCGGAGCACGGATACAGCGTCGCAAGGATAAGCGGCCTGGAGAAGAACGGGAATTTCGGGCTGCTGGAGCGGAAAATACCGGACCTGTGCGCGGACAGGATAGACTATTCACTGCGGGACGGCCACCTGATGTACAAACTCGACTCTGATTACTGCATCAGGCACCTTAAGGTGCGAGACGGAGAGATAGTCTTCGACTCAAGGCGCGCAGCCTCGCTCTTCGGAAGAAATTACATGAGGTGCCAGAGGGAATACTGGGGCGGCAACGAAGCAAGGCTGAGGTACTATTTCATAAGCCAGGCCCTGAAAATCGGGATAAGGCGCAATGTAATAAGCAAGCCCGACTTTTACCGCAGTGAAAGGTACATCATCTCCAAACTGAGGGGATCCGGGGTAGAGGAGATAACGGACAGCATAGCCAAGGGACTTGGCGTGCTGCATTTCACCCTGAGCAAGAGACAGGGCATAAAGCTCTTGAAGAAGCTGCGATACGTGGATCCGAAGTATGTGGAGGACGGCAAGGAGCGCAGGCTCTCTGAGGTGGACGCCGCCTACAGGAGGCTCATCGCCGAAGAGAAGGCCCGCTGCCACCAAAGCGTCAAGGTCGACCCGGACAGGGTATGGACAAGATAATATGAAGGATATCTTCATCACATACTGCTCGGCAAAGAAGGACGAGTCGCTCAGGGGCACGAACGTTAAAACTACGCCAGACAGGCTTTATGCTTCTTCGCGCATCAGGCGTTTCATCGACGCGTGCAGGGAAAGGAAAGTTGCCTGGGCGATCTTTTCGGACAAGTACGGCATACTCTTCCCGACCTCGAAGGCAGGCTGGTACGACAAGGCGCCGGAGAGCGTGACCGAAGAGGAATTCGAGCGGTTGGTCAGGGATTTTGACCAGAAGCTGCGCGCTTACGACGAAATCTATTTCTACTACGAGAGGGAGAGTTTCCACGAATTGTACAGGAGGCTTCTTGCCAGGACAGCGCTGAGTGGAAGGATTAAGACAATTGAGTATATGGAAGACGCGGCTGGCTGGCAGGTCAAATAGGGAACGGGCGTCACCGTGGAGAGAGTCACGGTTGGCACAATGGACAGGAGCCCGGCGCAGAATCGCACAGCTCCTGTTCCAGGTTTGCGATACCTGACGACAAGCTGCTCTGGCGGCTATGACTACGTCGTGTATTCCGCATCCAGCACAGGCACGGTAACCTTGTAGTGCTTGCCCAGGGCCGCGGCCAGCTCCATCATCTTCCTCTCCTCACCGTGCACGATGAATATGTTCTTCAGGCCCTGTATCCGTCCCGCAAGCCTCAGCAACTGCGGCCTGTCCGCGTGGGCCGAAAGGTGGAACGTCTCTACCTTAATGCCCATCTTGATCTTCTTGCCGTCAAGCGTTATCTCCTTTGCGCCGTCCTGAAGTTCCCTGCCCGGAGTGCCAACGGCCTGGTAGCCCACGAGCAGGAGCTTGTTGAGCGAGTCGCTCCCCATGCGCTCCAGGTACTTTATCACAGGTCCGCCCTTCAGCATGCCGCTTGTTGTCACTATTATGGCAGCGCCCTGGTGCTTCAGCACCTTGCTCCTGTCCGCCTTGCCTTCGATCATGACGAAGTTGCTGCTCTTGAACGGGTCGTCCTCGCTCATGAGTATGCGCTTCTGGAGCTCATCCTTGCAGAATATCACGTTGTGCCTGTAGATCCTGTTGACCTTGCCGATCATGCCGTCGACGAATATGGGCACTTTCGGTATCGTCCCCGAGCGCATGTAGTCGTCGAGTATGAAGAGCACCTCCTGCGCCCTGCCGACAGCGAAGCTGGGCACTATCACCTTGCCCTCGTTGTCCAGTGTAGTCTTTATGCTCTTCATGAGGCCTGACAGCACATCCTTCTCAGGGGGCCACGTGTCCTTGTCCCCGCCGTAGGTCGATTCGGTTATGAGCGTATCCGCCTTCAGGTACTCGGTGTATGCGGGCTCCAGGAGCCTCGTTGTCTTCAGGTTGATGTCTCCTGTGTAGAGTATGCGCTCGTTGCCCAGCCGCACCTCCACCATGGAGCTGCCCAGTATGTGCCCGGCCGGAACGAGCTTCAGCGCGAGATCCTTCACCCTGAACTCCTGGTGGTATTCCACCGTCTTTTCCTTCCTCTGCATCTTCTTCTGCCAGTCCTTGTTCACGTCCCTGGGATTCGACAGCTTGAGGTAGTCGTTGACCATCACGTTCGCTATCTCAAGCGTGGGCTTGAGGGCGTAAACTGGGCCGTTGAATCCGTTCGAGTACAGGTGGGGCAGGTAGCCACAGTGGTCCAGGTGCGCGTGCGTTATTATGACCGCATCTATGCTCTGGAGCATTGAATTCGGTATTGTCGGCACCTCGGCCTCCTCTTCGCCAACCTTCACTCCTGCATCAAGCAGTATCCGCGTGCTCTTTCCTTCTACCAGTATGCAGCTCCTTCCTACTTCTCTGGCTGCTCCGAAAAATTTCAGTTTCAATAAATCACTTTTTATTTTTTAGTTGTTTTTTGTTCTCTCCAGTATCCTTACAGTCTGTCGTATTGTCCGTCGGTCTGAACCTATTTCTGCTCCTTCTTCTTTATCGTAGCGATGTCCTCGAGGCTTATCTCGAAAGGCTCGCTGCGCTTCTGCGGCCTGGGCTGGCCTCCCTCGCTCCTCCTCTGTCTTGCCGCCTTGCTCCTGATCCCAGCAAACAGAACGTCCAGCTTCCTGTCCAGCTCGACGACCTTGTCCTTGTGCGTCCCCAGCTCCTTGTTGAGGGCCTCTATATCGCTCGCAAGGAATTCGAGCTTGCGCTTCGTCCTGAAGCCCTTGAGCGCCTCCTCCAGCTCCGCGTCTATGTCGGTGAGCTTCTTGATCAGCTCCTTCTCGGCCGCGAGCGTGCCCGCCTGCGTCGATATCTGGAACTCTATGCTCTTCTTCATCTTCCTGAGCCTGCCCAGGTTCTTGTTGGGCTTGTCATACGCGGCCAGCTTCTGTATCGCGGCGCGCTCGGCCTCCTTGTAGTCGAGCCTTCCCTTGAGCCTGCGCATCTGGTCTATCAGCGAGGCGCGCTCCCTCTTCACCCTGTTAATCTCGTCCTGCACAGGGTCTGCGCCCTTCTCAGCTGCGGCCGTGGCCTGCGCAGCCTCCTTGCCCGAAGCTGCCCCTGCTTCCGTGCCCGCCTCCTTCTTCTCGTCGCTCAGTTAACCGCCTGGTCCGCTAGCAATAGCTTATATGTGTCAAGCAACGCGTCCGTGACCCGTCTGCTGGAATACTGTCTGGCCGTCTCCGTTGCGTGCTTCTTATAAGCAGAGCTGTTATTTAAAACCTTTTCTATCTTCCTTGCGCAGCTGCGTGCATCCGATGGCCTGAACTTCTCGCCGTTCCTGCCGTCCTTTATGAGGTCGTGCAGCGCCATGTAGTCCGAGCCCACCACAGGTTTGCCTGCCGCCATGGCCTCGAGCGCGGCTATGCCCTGGGTCTCGAAGTTGCTCGGCAGGCAGAGCACGTCGCTCGCCGCGTACATGTGCGGCAGCTCCTTTTCGCTCACGAAGCCAGTGAACGTCAGCTTGGATGCTATCCCGAGCCTGCTCGCGAGGCGTTTCTGCTCCTCCAGCGCGGGGCCGGTGCCGCCCACCACGAAGCGTATGTCGCTGCGCCTCTTCAGCAGTATCTTCGCCGCCCTGAGCATCACATCGACGTTCTTCTCCTTGCTCACCCTGCCCATGTAGAGCACCACCTTCTCCTCCCTGCCTATCCCAAGCCGCTCCAGCACCGACGCGCCGCTCACTCTGGGGTTGAACCTCTTGAGGTCGACGCTGTTCGGCACCACCGAGACGTTGCCTATCCTGTGCTTCACGAGCATGAGCGCGATCGCGCTGGATGGCGCTATGACCCTGTCGCTCGACCTGTAGAAGAACTTGGCGTATTTCCACAGGTACTTGGAGTAGAGCCTGCGCAGCGCCTTGTTCTTAGGGTAATATGCGTCGAGGCTCCTGCTGTTTATGAGCGTGTGGAACGTGCTCACCACAGGGTAATTGTTCAGCTTCGCGGCGAGCAGACCGGTGAACCCCATCATGAAGGGCGTCTGGTTGTGTATAAGGTCGACGTCAAGGTCCTTCAGCTTGACTGACGAGTAGTAGGGGAAGAGCGCAGTGCTGTACTGCGGGTACGGCTTGAATTTCACGCCGGTGTACAGGAACACGTCGCGCCTCCCGTACCTCTTCTTGTCCTCAGGCGTGGCCGGGGCGAAAACGTACACCTTGTGCCCGCGCCTCTCCAGCTCGCTCTTGAAGCTGCATATGGACGTGACTACTCCGTCTACGGCAGGAAAATAGCTGTCTGTATAGAATGCGATCCTTAGATGCTGCATCAAAACACTTACAGCCTGACTGCTTCGCCGCCGGCCTCCTTTATCTTCGCCTCGGCGCTGGCCGAGAACGACTGGGCCTTGAGCACCGCAGGCTTCAGCAGCTTTCCGCCGCCGAGGACCTTGAAGCCCTTCAGCTCGAGCACGGGCTTCTCGCCCTGCAGCGTGTCGAGCCTCTTGGACACCTGGCTGAGGCTTATTATCTCCAGCTTCTTCGTATTCCTGGACACGAACCCCTTGCGCTCCAGGCTCTCGCGCTCGTAAACGAGCAGGTGGCTCATCTTGTGCTTCCTGCCGCCCTTGCCTACGCCTCCCCTGCTGCCTGCGCCCCTGGCGTGCTTTATGTTCCCAACACCCCAGCTCCTTGTGCCGAAGTACTTCCTCTTTTTCTTTATCCTGAGCACCATATCAAAGCATCCTCGCTATGAGCTTGTTTATCTCAGCGCCGCGGTTGCCTAGAGCGCCGCCTGCCCTGTAGGCCTTCTTTATGCCCTCGTAGCCCTTCCTCGGCGGGTGCATGCCGAACGGCATCTCTAGGCCCAGCTCCTTGGCCGACTTGACGCCAGAGAGCAGCACCGAGACACCGGGTTCGTCCAGCTTGGCGCCCTTCGCGCTAAGCAGCTTCACAAGCGTCTCCTTATCTATCTCCCCGAATGTCACGTAATCCTTGCACTTCTTCAGCATTCCTGAGTACGACGGATTGGCGCTGTTTATGAGAACCAGGTTGTTTACGCGGCCCAGCCTGAGCCTGCCGAGCGTCTCCGCTATGGCCTGCCTCACCTTTACCCTGCCCCGTACTCTGATTACTGCGAGTAGCTTGTCTTTTTCTGGCATTAAGGACACGCCTTTGCAAAATAACACGGCACGTTAGCGGACAGTCTCCGCACTGGTGCCATTTACAGTGCATTATTTGCACATCAATGCTTTTATATCTTTTCGGTTCGGCGGCACTTTGCAGTCTATTCTGCATGCAGTCAGAAACCAGTCAGAAACACGAGAAATGCATAAATATGGTCTAAACGGATAGCAAGCAGTTAGTATGCCGCTTACAGACCTGGATTACGATGCCACTTTTGCCAAAATGCGTAGTGAATACGAGGAGCTTGTGGAAAGGCTCTGGAAAGAGGAGATGGCAAAGGACTCTGTTTTTAGCAGGTACGAGGAAAGGTTCGTTTCAGCAGGAGAGCAGAAACGTAGCATAGATGAGAAAGGCAGCCTGCTTGAGCAGACAGAGTCAGCGCTGGAACACCCGGAATTGCGCATGTACAACGCACTGCTCGTGCATCTCGGTTTCTGGCACGCGCTGGACAACTGGCACGAAATGCGCGATATTTTCGGCGAAGAGCGCATGCGGGAGATTGAAAAAATGGTAGTAGAGACGGCGCACAGGGTCAGCATCTCTCCGAAATTTCATGCCCCTGGGGACTGCCATCCCTTTTTCACACTTCTTGAATACTATTCAGAAGGCGCTATCTCTGATATTACAGACGACAGATTGCTCTCTGAAATAGTGACGAGAGGGTTTTGGGACATCGTTTATTATGAATACAAGGCAGGTTACTACGTAAAAACAATGAACGACCTGTCTCCGCTCTTTGGAAAATACTTGGACCTTTCAAGAATCAATGAGTTTTATAAGGGAAAGATAGACAGGGAGTGGGTCACAGAGGGCTACATGCGTGCATTCGACAAGGCAGAGGCGACCTTGAAGGAAGAAGACGCAGCAAAGCTCGCGGCTCCTATAATCGGGCACCTGGTATGGGACGAGACAGACAGGAACGCGGAGCCCTGGGCTCACTACTACAACGAGGACCAGTACAAGCGCACGATAGATTTTCGAGGCAGGCAGCTAGCAAAGACCAGATACGGACCCTACATTCACTACCCAGATACCCAGGAAATGCTAAGAGAAACCGCAGCCACGCAATTGAAACTGGCGCTGGACGATAATGTAGAGGTGCCTTATACTGTTGGTATAAGGGAGCTCCTGGAGTTCATAGACTGGAACAGCGATGCCGAAAAGAGGGAATTTTTAAACAGTCACATAGGCGAACCGGGTTCACAAAGAGACGCGGAATTGCTAGTAGGTGGTGATTTCCCTGCAGAGCTGCTTAGCGGGGAGCGCCTTGCGAAGATTGAAAAACTGCTGAAAGACAGCGATGTAGTGGGCGTGGACCTGAAGGCACTACACAGGACGGCCGATAACAATACGCGCGGCAAGACGCGCAGCTAACACGCTGAGGCATAGTGCCGACTGTGAAGATATATATGTTGCGCAACACAATCCTAGGCGTGTGAGCATGCAGGAAGGCAGCAGCAAGGAGGAGATGGAACGCCTGCTATACCTCCAGGGCCTCTACAGCAAGGAGTACGAGGCAGTGATGAACGAGATAGCGAGCCTGAGCATGGCGCAGGCAGCGCTCGCGCGCAACACGGAGCTGCTCAAGCAGAAGGACAGGCTCGACAACTCGAAGATACTAATAAGCGGCGGCGGGGGCACGTACATAGACGCGAGCATAAAGGGCATAGACAGGGTCCTTGCGTACGTGGGCGCAGGATACCTTGTCGAGAAGGACGTAGAGGGGGCCAAGGAGCTGCTCAGGAAGAGCAGCGACGCGGGCAACGAGGCGCTGAAGAAGCTTAACGATGACAGAAGGAAGCTGGAGAAGGAGATAACGAGCATACAATTCGCCATGGACTCTATGCAGCAAGGTCAGTAGATGTTTGAAGGGCTCAGGAAGAAATTCGCCAATTTCGTAGACGGCCTGAGCAAGAAGGAGGAGCAGGAGGACAAGAGAGGCAAGGCCGAAGCCGAGATAGTGGCTGACGCTGTCGCCGAAACGGCGCAAGGGCACGGGGAGGCCGGGCCCGAACTGCAGAGGCAGGAAGCTGCGCAAGAGCAGAACGGCGCTCCGGAGGCGCAGCAAAAGGCAACAGAAGCGCCAAGGATGGCAGGAAACACACGCGAAGCGCAGAAGCAGAGGGCGCCTGACGTAAGCGTAGCCACTAAGATAAAGGGCGCGTTCCTCGGCAGGGTCAGGATAAGCGAGAATGACGCAAATCCGTTCCTGGAGCAGCTCAGGCTCTCGCTGCTTCAGAGCGACGTGAACTACGATGTGGCGGAGAGGATGGTCGACAGGCTGCGCGACGGCCTGGTCGGCAAGGAGCTGGAGTCGAGGCACCTGAAGCAGGGCATAAGCGACGAGATAAGGGACACGCTCACGCTCACGCTCGGCAAGAACCCGGGCAAGGACATGGTCGAGGCGGCAAAGGCCAAGAAGGCGAGCGGGGGCGGGCCTTTCAAGATACTCTTCCTAGGCCCGAACGGCGCGGGCAAGACGACAACGATAGCTAAGATAGCCAACATGCTTAAAGCGAACGGGATCAGCTGCGCTATATCGGCGAGCGATACATTCAGGGCAGCAGCGATAGAGCAGGCCGCCATGCACGCGAAGGCGCTGGACGTACCCGTGATAAAGGGCGGCTACGGCGCCGATCCGGCAAGCATAGCCTTCGACGCCGTAGCGTACGCGAAGGCGCATGGCATAGACGCGGTGCTGATAGACAGCGCGGGCAGGCAGGAGACCAACAAGAGCCTGATCGACGAGCTCAGGAAGATGGTGCGCGTCAACAAGCCGGACATGTGCGTCTTCATAGGAGAGAGCATAGCGGGCAACTCGCTGCTCAACCAGGTGAAGCAGTTCGACGCGGCGGCGAAGCTGGACGGTATAATACTCACCAAGCTGGACGTGGACGCGAAAGGCGGCAACACGCTCTCCATACTGAGCGACACGAGCGTGCCCGTGCTCTACTTCGGAACTGGCGAGAAGTACACCGACCTAATGCAGTACAGCGCCAAGTTCATCGTCGACAACATAATGCCGAACAGCTAGGGAGCCTGCCTACGCTTAATAACCTTTATGCGCCACTAATATCTGCTATACGCTCGGGGGAGCTTTCATGGCCAGCATAGAGGACGTAGCATGGACAGAGAAGTACAGGCCTTCGAAGATTGACGATATAATAGGCCAGGGCGCCATAGCCGAAAGGCTGAAAGCGTTCGTAAAGCTGAGGAGCTTCCCGAACATGATATTCGCGGGCCCGGCTGGCGTGGGCAAGACGACCTCGGCCATCGCTATGGCGAAGGAGCTCTACGGAGACAAGATGGACGAGGCGTTCCAGGAAACCAACGCATCCGACTCGAGGGGCATAGACGTCATAAGGGGCAAGATCAAGGAGTTCGCCAGGACGATGCCGCTGACCAACGGCCTTGTGAAGATAGTCTTCCTCGACGAGGCCGACGCGCTGACGCCTGAGGCGCAGCACGCGCTAAGGCGCACGATGGAGAAGTACTCCGCGACTACGCGCTTCATATTCAGCGCCAACTACGCCAGCAAGATAATAGAACCCATACAGAGCAGGTGCGTGGTGCTGAGGTTCAAGCCGCTCAACGAAGAGGAAGTCAAGAAGTACATAAGGAGGATAGAGAAGGGCGAGGGGCTTGAGATAAACGATAAGGCCATGGAGGCGCTCGTGTACGTGAGCGAGGGAGACCTGAGGAAGCTGACTAACACGCTCCAGAGCGCGGCGTCCATGGGCAAGGAGGTGAGCGACAAGGCGATATATGACATCGCCTCTAGGGCCAGGCCCAAGGAAGTGGCCGCGATGCTGAGGTACGCGCTCGAGGCCGATTTCGCCAAGGCCAGGAACGAGCTCAACACGCTTTTGCTGAGCTACGGCATGAGCGGCGAGGACATACTGCTGCAGTGCTACCGCGAGGCGTTCAACCTGCCCGTAGGCGACAGGGCCAAGCTCACCGTAATAAAGCAGATAGGCGACTGCAACTTCAGAATAGTGGAGGGGGCCAACGAGCGCATACAGCTCGAGGCCATGCTCGCGGAGCTCGCGCTTGTCGAAAAGAAGTAGGCCTGGGAATGCAGGTAAAGGAGATAAAAGCGAGAACTATACTCATCAGGTCCAGGCTGCCCGATGCCGACTACGCGATAAACCCTTACATAGGCTGCGAGTTCGGCTGCCTCTACTGCTACGCGAGCTTCATGGGGAGGTTCGTGAACGAGCCCATAGCCAACTGGGGCAACTACGTTTACGCGAAGACCAACGCGCCGCAGGTGCTCAGGAAAGAGCTAAAGAGGCTTGGATCTGCCCAGAAAGAGTCCACCATATTCATCAGTTCGGTGACCGACCCCTACCAAGGCGCCGAAGCCAAGTACAAGCTCA
The DNA here is from genome assembly GCA_021792095.1 of Microcaldota archaeon. Lineage (GTDB taxonomy): Archaea > Micrarchaeota > Micrarchaeia > Micrarchaeales > CABMGC01 > JAJYVH01. The sequence continues at coordinate 654,126 of JAJYVH010000001.1, forward strand.
CACGCGGAGTGCTGGAGGTTCTGGCCGAAGACAGGTACCCAGGTGAAGTGGGCATACAGACGAAGTCGTCAATGGTTTTGCGTGACATTGGCGTATTGAAACAGATGCGGAATGTTGAGGTGGGCATGACAGTAACCACAACAGACGACGCTCTGGGCAGGTTCCTCGAAGTCAGGGCGACGCAATCAAGCGTGCGGTTCAGCACACTCCGCAGGCTGCATGACGAGGGGATACGTACATACGCATTCGTGGGCCCTCTCCTTCCGCACTTCAGGTACAAGCCTGCGCTACTTGATGCGCTCTTCGGTGCTCTCTCAGAAGCGAAAGTCAGCTACATCTATGTCGAGCACATCAACCTAAAAGGCTACATAAGGGAACGTCTTTTCGAAGGCCTCAAAAACGAGCCCGAGGAGGTGCGAAACGTCTACAAGGAAGCGAGGGAGCAGGGACACAGGGAAGCTCTAGACAAGATAGTTGGAGAACTCATAGAAAAACACGGCCTACACTTACGCACGGGTCAGGTGCTGTACCACGACGACTACATGAAGGCCTGGCCCAAGCAGCTTGACTAATAGGTCATTGTGACTTTCGATTGCTACAATGAAACAGGCCAAGAACGCGGGGCTTTCAACCCTGCAACTCGGGTTCAAATCCCGAAGGGAGCGCAAAGATATACGTCATACATCTATGCCAACGGGCTCCTTGCAAACGTGAGGTAGCCTGTGTGCCAAAGCCCCTTGGTCGCTGGCCTCGAACCCTCCTTCCTCACGAGCATCTCCCTGAGTATTGTCTCGGTGGTGTATACGTCGACGAAACCCAGCGCTTCGAGCTTCTGGACGTACTTCTTGACCTGCTCTATGTTTGGGAAGTACGACACCACGCACGCCCCCGGCTTCAGGGCCTTCTTCACGTTCCTGAGCGCCTTCTCCGCGTTGGGCATGTCGAGCGTCACCAGGTCGACATCCCTCTCGTCTATCTTCTTGCACACATCCTGGTTCTTCAGCGTCACGTTGTCCGCTCCCACCAGGTCTACGTTGTGCTTGGTTATGCCCAGGAAGTCGTCGCGTATGTCGTAGCCGTAGACGTGCTTCGCCACCCTTGCAAGGCTTATCGTGAGCCATCCGCTGCCCGCGCCAGCGTCCACGCAGACGCTGTCCCTACCCACGCCCGAGTAGGCGAGGATGGTGCCTATGTCCTTGGGCAGTATCACCTGCGGCCCGCGCCTCAGTTTCCTGTAGAGTTTCGGATATATGAACATGCTTTCACTTCTTAGCGTTCTTCGCCCTGGGTTTCGCCTTCGGCCTTGGCTTCGCCGCCTTGCTCTCCGCGGCCGGCGCCTGCGGCTCTGCGGCACTCGGCTGCTGCACGGCTGCTGCCAATAGCCTGCTCGCAGGCGCGGCCACTGCCGGCCTCACCGTCGGGGCCGGCCTCTTCGCCCAGCCCTTCTTGGTCTCGCAGTTCGGATCAAGGTCCATCTGGAACACCTTCTTGAACCTGAATACCTTCACTATCGGAGTGTGACACAGCTCGCAGACCTTGCCCGTCGGCACTATCCTGGCCCCTTGCGGCAGAGGGTACGTCTGGTTGCACTTCGGCCAGTTCGCGCAACCCACGAACTGTTTGCCTATCTTGGAGTGCAGTATCACCAGGTCGCCGCCGTCCTTCGGGCACTTGCCCAGGACGTTCGCAGCCTGCGTCTTCTCCAGCCCCTTGCCGAGGCTGGTGCCTATCTCCTTCTCCTTGCCCTTGAAGTCAGCGAGCAGCCTGGCTATGATCTCCCTGCCTTCGCCCACCACCGCCTGCTCCGTGGCCTTGCCCCTGGTTATGTCCTCCATGTCGGCCTCGAGCTTCCGCGTCATGGTCTCGTCCAGTATCTCAGGTATGTACTGGTTCAACGCCTCATAGACGCTCATGCCGTAGTCCGTCACCTCTATGCGACCGCCCTTCAGGTAGCCGCGCTTGAACAGCGTGTCTATTATAGCAGCGCGCGTGGCCTTGGTGCCAAGCTCCTTCTGTTCGAGCAGCGCGATGAGGCTCGCCTTGCTGTAGCGCTCCGGCGGCTTCGTGACCAGTTTCCTGGCTTCTGACTTCTCCACCGCGTGCTGCGAGCCCTGCGCGAACTCGCCGACGCTAGCCTCTTGCGGCTTGTAGTAGGCATAGTAGGAGAGCCAGCCCTCGCTCGCCAGCCTGCTGCCTGCTGCCTCATACTTCTCCCCTGCGACAGACGCCTGCACCCTGGTCTTCACGAGCAGGGCGGGTTCGGCGAAGAGGGACAGGAAGCGCCTTGTTATCAGGTCGTACAGCTTCGCCTCCTCGTCAGCAAGCCTTGCCGGCATCTCGCCGGTCGGGTATATGGCAGGGTGGGCCTCGTCCTCCTTCCTGCCCTCTACCGGCCTGAAACGAGACGCCTTTATGAGCGCGTCAGCATGCGCCTTGTAAACGGGATTCTTCGCCAGCGCGCCCAGTATCCTAGGCAGGTTGAGCGAGTACGGCAGCTTCTGCGACGCGGTGCGCGGATACGATATGTAGGAGCGTTCGTAGAGCGACTGGGCCACGGCCAGCGTCTTCGAGGGGTCCATGCGCAGCACCCTGTTGGCCTCGAGCTGCAGCGAGGTGAGGTCGAAGGGAGGGAACGGGAAGAGCTTCGTCTCGTTGACCTCCACTGCGCCTATCTCCGCCCTAGCCTTGGACACTTCGGCAGATATGCGTTCCGCCTCCTTCTCGTCGAAGACTGGGCCGCGCGCGTTCCTGAACTGCGTTGCGTTTATGACAGCGTGCAGCTCCCAGTAGTCCCTGGGCTTGAACGCCTTTATCTCCTTCTCGCGCCTCGCCAGTACCGCGAGCGACGGTCCCTGGACCCTGCCTATGCTCATGACGCGCTTGGTGCCGCTCGTATGCATCGCCCGCATGAGCGCGCGGCTCATGTTTATGCCCCAGAGCCAGTCCAGTATGTGCCTCGTCTCCCCGGCCTCGAAGTTACCCTTGTCGAACGCGCCCGCCTTGGCGAACGCCAACGACAGGTCTTGGAGCGTGGTAGTTGAGAAGTGCATTCGCTTGACATTGTCGAATGCTGCTTCCTTGTTGACATCGCCAGTCTTCACATACCTGATTATGTTCGTGCCTATCACAGTGCCCTCGACATCGTAGTCGCAGGCATTTATGTACATGGCGCTGTTGCTGCCGACGATCTTTATGGTGTCAAGGTACTTCTTGGTGAAATATGCGTTCTTGTCTGTTTTGAACGAGGGCACCCACTCCACGTCGAACACGGGTATGGCGTGGCCCACGCCCTTCTGCGCGAGCGTGAACAGGTGGCCCGCCGCGGCTACTACCACTATCTTGCTGCCCTCTTTCTGCATCTCGAAATAGTTGACCCCCTGCAGGTTCTTGCGCAGCGGAGCGCCCTCGCTCAGCGCCGCGGCTATTCGCGAAGCTACGCTTGGTTTTTCTGCTACGATCAGTGTCTGCATCCTAACCAGCTACTGCCTCTTCTTCCTTGGCTGTTTTGCGGCTTGCTGCTTGGGCGGGTTGGACACGTGGTAGGCCATGTAGAGGCCCAGAGCCACGGCCAGCACCGCGAACAGGTAGAAGATTATGCTGTTCCCTGTGACTGCAAACACCACTATGGCTATCACGCTAAGCACTAGCACGCCTAAAGCGAACGCGAAGGCACGCTTCTCGTGCTCGTTCTCCAGGAAATCGAACTGCATGCGGCCACGACACTCAAGTATGCACGCCAAAAGTTAAAAGGCTTAGCTGCGCAGGAATGGCAGTGCTTTGATGCTTGGAGCCGTTGAAGTAATAGGCTTGACGCTGGTCGCGGCAGTGTTCACGGCGATGGCACAGTACCTGTTCAAGCTCAACGTGAAGGAATTCGAGTTCAGCATGGGGCGCATCGTCGCCGTGCTCTCAAGGAAGGGCACGGTAGCGGGCGTGTGCCTTTACTTCGTCGGGCTTGTCTTCTACATATATGCGCTGAGCAACGAGCCCACTATATCTCTAGTGTACCCCATATTCGCGAGCACGTTCATCTTCGTGCTGCTCATATCGAAGTTCACGCTAAACGAACCCATAAACGCGCGCCGGGTCCTAGGCATGCTGCTCATCACAGCAGGCATAGGGGTGGTGGCGCTCACGTTCCCGGTGTGATGCCATGAGGCAGGAAAAGAAACTGTTCGTGCTCATGCTCCTGGTGAGCACGCTGCTCGGGGGCCTGGGGCAGATATTCTTCAAGGCGAGCGTGCTCGACGAGCCGTTCTCGATAACGCTGGAGTTCGTCGTTTTCGTTGTGATAGGGGTGCTCCTCTACCTCGTCTCCACGGCCATCTACTGGTATGTGCTCAGCAGGACGCACCTCAGCTGGGCTTACGGCTTCACAGGACTAAGCTACATCTTCGCGAGCTTACTTGCATTCTTCCTCCTCGCAGAGTCCATACCTGTAATGAGATGGATAGGGATAGTCATCATAACCATAGGCACGCTGCTCGTGGGCAGCAGCTGATGCTAGCCATTACCTAGTTACAGCGTACGACTTCACTTCCTCGTAGAGCAGTTTGGCTTCCCTGTTCCTCTCGAAATGCTCGCGTATCGGCTTTATGCGCTTCTCAAGCTCGCTGGCAACGAACGCCTTCAGGTCGGCGGGGTGCAGTTTACCGTTTGCGTACAGCGCAAGCAACTCGTCATAGTTTGACGCCTCTATGTTGCCGCCGAATTTCTGCTGCCTCTCTATGACAATCGGCGCATCCCTTTTTTCCAGTATTATCTTGTCTATGTAATCGAACATAGGGTTCCCTTCGGTCACTTTCGCAGGGCAGTATGCCGAGTCTATCTTCTCCCTTATCTGTTCGGCGCTGTCGTGCACCAGTATGGAGCTCTTCGAATCTGATTTAGACATCTTATACTGCATCAGTACCGATTCGTCGCTGGTCTTGAGGTCAGGGGGCATGCCCCTAAGGCCGAGAAGCAGCGGATGGCTCACCACTACAGGCACCTTCCAGCCGTACCTGTGCGCAACCTCCCTGGCCAGTATGCTCGCCTTCCTCTGATCGAGGCCGAGCTGACAGATGTCTATGTCCATCTGGAATATGTCCGTAACCTGCATTACCGGATAGAAGAGCTGGCCAGCCGAAACTGCCTCGCCCTCTCTCCTGCCCATTATTGTTATCGCCCTTTTCACCCTGTCCAGCGATATTACCTTGCCTACCCTAAGGAACCTGTCCCAGTAGGAGAAATCGGCCATGAGATCCTTGTTCCACACTATGTCTACCTTGCTCGTGTCCACTCCCGCAGCCTTCCATACCTCTGTATAGTACTTGCCCGCATTGCGTATGTGCTCCAGGTCCCCGCCAAGCTTGTTGTTGAGATACGCGAAGTAGTCGGCTATGTAGAGCTTGAAACGTATGCCGGCACCAATCAACGCCTTGATGTTTTTTGCACGCAGAATGCCGAAATGTATGGGCGCAAGCCCGGATGGCTCAAAGCCGTCGTACGCTATGGGATGCTCTTTGGTCTCGAAGACGCTGCGCAGCTCCTGCTCCGTCACTATCTCCGCGGCGAAGCTCTTAACTGCCGCTATCTTTGCCTCTACATCCATGCCTATCGCTTACGTCTCGCGTGAAACCAATATATTTGTTCTGTATCGCCTCATGGCGTCGGGAGCGTGCGAACGCCTGCGTTCGCGAACGGGTGATGATTGCACAACCGGGTTATCGAAAGTTTAATAAATATGAATCAACATAGTATCCCACCGAGCGTTTAGAGCGTATTTTAAACCCGTTATTCCCCACCTCTAAACGCCCCTATTTCATTGCCAGTTTCCAATTTCCGGAGCGCGCGCCGCTCCCGAAAACCACAAACTCCGCGCAGCTATAAAAACTAGAAGCACGTATTGCTATCGTATAAGCCGAGGATTTTGATGAAGAGGTTCAAGAGCACAGCCGAAATAAAAGTGTCACCAAAACTGATCGACCAGGTGGTGGGCCAGGAAAAGGCTACGGAGATAGTCAAGAAGGCGGCAAAGCAGCGCAGGAACGTGCTGCTCATAGGCGTGCCCGGAAGCGGGAAGACAATGCTCGCGCAGGCTATGGCCGAGCTCCTGCCCGCAACGGAGCTTGAGGACGTCCTCGCCTATAAGAACGTGAACAACGAAAACAACCCTTTGATAAAGGTTGTCAAGACATACCCCAAGACGCAGGCGGAGGTGGCGCCGGAGGCCAAGCTCGGCCCTGAAGAGAAGATAGGCGAGAAGGGAGACGGGCAGGGCAGGCGCATAGTCCAGGTGTCGCGCAACAGGGGCGCAGCAAGCATGGCCAGCCCGAAGAGCAGCGTGGTGCCGATAACTGCGATCATAGTCGTCTTCCTGGCTGCGATCGCGCTGAGCAACTTCCTGCAGGGCTACCAGCTCATAGTGATGGCGGCCATCATACTGGGCGTGCTCGTCTTCGCCTCTGTCATATTTTTCGTGGGAGGCTTCAGGAGAGCCGGCCTCTTCCCTGGCGGACTATTCGAATCCAACGAGCCCAAGCTGATAGTGGACAACACGGGCCTTACGCATGCTCCTTTCGTTGACGCCACAGGCTCGAGGGCCGGCGCGCTCTTCGGGGACATAAAGCACGACCCGCTGCAGAGCGGGGGCCTGGGCACCCCGGCGCACCTCAGGGTCGACAGCGGCGCAGTGCACAGGGCAAACAACGGCGTACTGTTCATAGACGAGATCGCAGACCTGGAGCCGAAGTCGCAGCAGGAGCTGCTTACCGCCATGCAGGAGAAGAAGTACCCGATAACGGGCCAGAGCGAACTCAGCTCCGGCGCGATGGTGCGCACAGAGCCAGTGCCGTGCGACTTCCTGCTGGTCGCGGCAGGCAACCTGCAGGACATAGAACGCATGCATCCGGCGCTCCGCTCCAGGATAAGGGGCTATGGCTATGAGGTGTACATGGACTCCAACATGCCGGACAACGACGCCAACAGGGAGAGCATAGTCAGGTTCATAGCCCAGGAGGTGGGCAAGGACAAGCGCATACCCCATTTCAACTACGAGGCTTGCATGCAGGTGATAGAGGAGGCAAGGAAGCGTGCCGGCAGGAAGCACAGGCTCACGCTCGTGCTCCGCGACCTCGGCGGGCTGGTGCGCGCGGCCGGAGACATAGCCGTGGAGAAGGGCAAGACGCTGGTCGACAAGGACGACGTGATAGCTGCGCTCGCGCTCGCCAAGTCGGTGGAGACGCAGTACGCGGAGCAGCAGATAGACTACATAAAGGACTACAAGGTGTTCGACACGAGCGGCTTCGCCATAGGCAGAGTGAACGGGCTCGCAGTACTCGGGGGCGGCGTCGGCGCCACGGGCATAGTCACGCCCATAGCCTCGGAGGTCACGCCAGCCAGCTCCAGGGCCGAGGGCAAGCTCATAGCCACGGGCAAGCTGGGCCAGATCGCCAGGGAGGCGGTCAAGAACATAAGCGCAGTGATAAAGAGGCACATGCACATGGACATCGCAGGCTACGACATACACGTCCAGTTCATTCAGACCTACGCCGGAGTAGAAGGGGACAGCGCCAGCGTGTCAGTGGCCGTAAGCGTAATATCGGCCCTCGAGGGCATACCGGTCAGGCAGGACGTTGCCATGACGGGCTCGCTCTCGGTGCGTGGCGCGGTGCTGCCTGTGGGGGGCGTAACACCAAAGATAGAGGCGGCCATAGAGGCAGGCATAAGGTACGTCATAATACCCAGGAGCAACAAGGATGACGTCTACCTCAATGCCAAGCAGGCGAAGAGGGTCAGGCTCCTCTACGCGTCAAGCATAGCGGACGTGCTTGAGCACGCGCTCAGGAAGAGCAAGCGTCGCAATGCCATAATCAGGGAGCTGAGGCAGTATGTTACTGCCGACAACAGGGAGCGCGAGCCCCTGGCCACGACGCCTGCCCAGTACCAGGTGAAGTAAGCATGGAGAAGAAGGCGGTCGAGAAGCTCGAGGCGCTGGGCAAGGACATAGTGCGCGACATAGACTCCGGCAGGAATCCCAGATTCGTCACTGCCGCCAGGACCAGGAGCAATATACTGTTCGACAAGAAGGAGGGCTTCCTGAAGCTGGGGAGCGCCAAGGAGGAGCGCAGCTTCATCAACGTGGCCCAGAGCAAGAGGTTCATGCAGACCATAGCCATCGCAGCCAAGTGCCACAAGTTCCTGGCCGAGGACCTGCACACCACGATCAGGGGCCTCTTCTACCAGCTCAAGTTCTCGCTCGGCGAGGATGTGGACGAGAGCATATTCAGCGAGCAGTCGGAGAGCAACCCGCTCATAGAGGACCTAGAGGTGGCCATAGGCGTGAAGAGGGAGGAGCTGAACCTCAACGCCACGAGGCGCGGCGTGCTCGCGGGCAACATGAAGGTAGTGGACACCTCCGGGGGCGAGCGCGTGGAGATGGACTGCAGCAGGACAGGGAGGACAGGCTGGTCCATACCGAGCGACGTGGACAACGAGATAGATTTCGTAGACATAAAGGCCAAGTACGTTCTCGTGGTGGAGAAGGACGCCATCTGGCAGAGGCTGAACGAGGACAAGTTCTGGAGGAAGGAGAACTGCATACTGATAACGCCGCAGGGGCAGGCGACCAGGGGCACCAGGCGGCTGATAAGGAAGCTGGCGGACAGGGGCCTGCCTATATACGTGTTCACTGACTCAGACGCGTGGGGATGGTACATCTACTGGACGATAAAGACAGGGAGCATAAACCTGGCATACATGGGCGGCGGAGTGGCCACGCCCGAAGCGAGGTTCCTCGGAGTGACCATAAGCGACCTGGACAAGTACAAGTTCCTGAGCAAGCTCACCATAAAGGCCAGCGACGTAGACATAAAACGCGCACAGGAGATGCTGCAGTACGAGTGGATAAAGAAGCACAAGGAGTGGGTCAACGAGCTGGAGCGCATGATAAAGGGCAAGATAAAGCTAGAGCAGGACGCGCTGCAGGGCCCCAGCCTGACCTTCGTCGGCGACTACATAAGGGAGAAGATAAAGAACAACGACGTGCTGCCCTAGGCGCACTGGCGCGCGCATTTCAGGCAAGATGACCGGTTATGCTCGCTATCGCATGGTGCCGAGAGTCTGCATGTTTATCTTCTCGAGCGCCTTCTTCGGGTCCTGGTAGTATTCCTTGACGAACCCGCTGATGCCCTTGAGGTCCCTAATGCCCATCTTGTTGAGCTGCTCGAGTATCTTGCCCCTGCGCTGCTCCTCTATCACTATCTCTGTCGGCGTGTAGCCTGTCAGCTTGGCCAGCGTGTCCCTGTACGTCACGCTGGGCAGGACGTCGGAGCTCCTGTGGGTCTTGTAGTCATAGGTGTAGAGGTCGGAGAGCAGCACCTGCGTCTCTATGCCCGATATCTCGCTCACCTGCGTCACTTTCCTTATGAGCTTGCCGCCCTCGTTCACCTGCGAGACTATTATTATTGCGTCTATGAGCGGTATTATGTCCATCTCCACGTTCATGGGCGTGTGCTCCAGCCTGGTGATCACGTCCCTTGACGTGCTGGCGTGTATGGTGCCCATCGATATCTTGCCTATGTTCATAGCAGTCATCATGTCCCGCGCCTCTTCGCCCCTCACCTCGCCTATTATTATGAGATCCGGCCTCATCCTGAGCGAGTTCTTGACGAGCTCGTCCATCTGGAGCGTGGGCGTGGTCTCGAGCCTCACTGTGTTCTCCTGCGTCTCAGTGTTGAGCTCGTACGTCTCCTCTATAACTACGACGCGCTGCTCCGGCCTGAAGAAGCTGAACATTGCGTTCAGCAGCGTTGTCTTGCCGCTGGCCGGCATGCCTCCTATGAGCAGGTTGGCCGGCCTGACCTTGAGCCCCTCGGTGTACAGCCAGAGCCTGCCGGCGAGGTTGTAGCTGAGCTCTCCAGCGTTTATCAGGTCTATTATGCTGAGCACGTTCCTCTTGAAGTTTCGCACCGTTATGTCGGCGCCTATGGGCGAGTCCACTATGTTGACTCGCGAGCCGTTCGGCAGATGGACGTCGAAGATGCGCTTGTCGGCGACCTCTGTGGTGGCGTACATCTTTAGTTTCCTGACAAGCTGGTCCAACTCCTTCTTGCCCACGGCCTTGCCCTCGAGCTTCTCGTAGCCCCTGCCGCTCCTGTAGACGAACATGTTGGACGTGTTGTTTATCATTATGTCCTCAACGCCGTCGTCGTTGAGGTACTTGTCCAGCGGCCCGAATATCCTGGAATCGGCCATTACCCTGTGCACGTCCTCGGGCGCAGCGGACGGCAATATAGATTTTGCCACGGACTCTATCAGCCTGTCCCTGTCAGCATCCTCGGAGAGCCTGCTGAGTCGGCTGTCGAGCTCTTCGAACACTTTCGCCTCGAATGTATAGAAGTCGTCTGGCTGCATCATCAGATCAGCAGGCTTATATTGCCTGCTCAAGATTTAAAGTTTTCTTGCCAGATGCAAGCCTCAAGTGAACTTCACGGAGAGCCTGCCCACGGCCACGCTGGGCAGCCCGCTGACCTCATCGGTGTAGTTGAGCAGCACGGAGCCCGAGTACACGTCGCCGACATTGCCAGAAGCCGCAGTAGCGCCGGCGTAGCACTGCACAGTGAATGTGTAGTTGGCGCCGACGGGCATGAACACCTGGTTGCTCGGGGGGTTGTAGGGCGCCTGCATCTCTGTTTCTGTGCCGTTCTCGTTGCACCCTATGCTTGTCACGTTTATCGCAGAGGCGGCGGACTGGCCTATGTTTATCTGCAGCAGGCCGTTGGTGCTCAGGAAATCGTAGATGCAGCTGAAGCCCGAGGAGAAGATGCACTGCTGGGGCGCATACTTCTGCGGGCTGAAGAAACCCTGGGAGGCTAGCACTACCAGCACCACGGCCAGGATCAGTATGGCCCAGCCGTAGGTGGTCAAGTACTCGAGCGCCGCCTGCAGTCTCATGATTAGGAATGGACTGGAAGCATTAAATTAGTTTCCAGGCGCTAGACAAGGGCCTCGTATATCTCTGCGGCGCCGCGCAGGAGCGAGAAGGCCACGACAAGCGCCACCATCGCGTAGCCCACGATAAGCGGCAGGCCAGCTATGAACACCAGCGCTAGGTATATGAAGGCCAGCGCCTTGAGCGCCCCGTATGCGCCCCTGCTGACGTGCGACGACGCTATCCTGCCGAAGCCCGTGTGCATGCTCGAGAAAGACTTGCCGCGCCTGAGCACCAGGAAGTCGGCGAGCGTGTTCCTTGCGAACACTATGACGAACACGAACCACGGAAGCAGCGCCAGGTAGATGAAAAGCAGCCAGAAGCCGTACTCGACAACGCGGTCTACTGCTATGTCGAAGTAGGCGGCATACGCAGGCATTGTTTTCGGGAACTTCTTCTTTTTGATGCCCCGCGCCTCGTCAATCATGTAGAGGATAAAGTCCTGCGGAGAGTGCCCGCCCAACGTCGCCATGTAGCCGTCCAGCGTGTCCGAGAGGAAAAGCAGTATCACAAGCAGCACAACGGCGACAGCGTTAACCTTTACCACAATCGCGTAGAGCACAGCGAAAAGGAACAGTATTCGCAGCGATGTCACAAGGTCGGCATTTCTCATCGAAACAAGAGAGTATGAGACGCAAACCTTATAATAGTCAATATGGGAATTAGCAGTTGGCTGCAATCGGCGGTGCGCTTGCTCGATCTCAGGGAAAACGAGGAAGAGATACTGGGCTACTGGAAGGAGCACGACATCGACAACAAGGTCAGGGGCCTTGGGCAGGGCAAGAAGTTCTACTTCCTTGACGGCCCGCCTTACGCCTACTCCGAGCTCGCCTCGCACCACATGTGGGTGACCACCATAAAGGATATGGTGGTGAGGTACAAGAAGCAGAGGAGGTTCAGGGTCCACGACAGGAACGGGTTCGATGTGCACGGCCTGCCCACGGAGAACCAGGTGGAGAAGAACCTGGGCATAAAGTCCAAGAGGGACATAGAGGAAAAGGTAGGCATAGCTGCTTTCGTGCGCGCATGCAGGGAACTCGTCGACGCTGGCATCAAGAAGGACACTGAAACGCTAAGGCGGCTTGGGGCCTCGTTCGACTTCGCGAACGCCTACCTGCCCTACAAAAAGGAATACATGGACAAGGGCTGGGAGATATTCAAGAGCATCTACGACAAGGGGCTCGTTTACAGGGGCCTGAAGCCGCTCGCCTACTGCCCCCACTGCGAGACTGTGCTGGCCGGAGGCAGCATCGAGCTCGAGTACCGCGAGGACGCGGACCCATCGCTCTTCCTCGCGTTCGAGACCGCGCGGGGCGGCAAGGACAAGATCGGCCTCGAGCCGGGCACGCGCCTGGTCGTATGGACCACGACGCCGTGGACGCTGCCCGCAAACGTGGCGATAGCAGCGAACCCCACGGCGATGTACGTGCTCGCGAAACTGGACGGCAAGAACTACGTGCTTGCGAAGGAGAGGCTGGATGAGTTCGCAGGCGTGATGAAGTCGAGCGCTGTTGTGCTTAAGGAATTCTACGGCAGCGAGCTCGAGGGCGCAAGGTACCTGAGCCCCCTCGAGGGCGCGGTGCCCATGCAGAGGGAGCTGAGGAAGCACCACAAGGTAATACTGAGCGGCACTTTCGTGACAGTTTCCGAGGGAAGCGGGCTTCTGCACGTGGCTCCAGGCCATGGAGTGGAGGACGAGAAGCTTGGCAGGGAGCACAGGCTGCCCATCTTCTCGCCGGTCGATGCGCACGCCAGGTACACCGAAGAAGCGGGCGCATACGCAGGCCTGCTGGTCCCGCAGGAGGCCAACCAGAGGGTGCTCGAGGACCTGAAAAAGGCCGGTGCCCTGCTGGGTCAGCTGGAGGTCAGGCACAGCTACCCGCACTGCTGGAGGTGCGGCACGAAGCTGATATACCGCGCCACCGAGCAGTGGTTCATCAATGTGCAGAGGATCAAGAAGAGGATGCTCAGGGAGAACAGGAAGGTGAGATGGCAGCCGGCGATGGGACAGGAGTGGTTCGCTGAAGCGATAAGCAGCTCGCCGGACTGGACAATAACGAGGCAGAGGTACTGGGGGACGCCTATACCGATATGGAAATGCGCGTCTTGCGGCAAGGTAGAGGTGATGGGCTCTGCAAGGGAGCTGGCCGAGAGGGCGAAGCTCGCGAAGGAGCCCGAGGACCTGCACAGGCCGCATATAGATGAGATCACGTTCGGCTGCGCGAAGTGCGGCGGCGAGATGCGCCGCATACCCGACGTCATCGACGTCTGGTACGATGCAGGTATAGCGCACACGGCGAGCCTCAGCGACGACGAGTTCGGCAGGCTGTTCCCTGCCGACTGGATAACCGAGAGCAACGAGCAGCTCCGCGGCTGGTTCGCCACGCTCATGCGCACAAGCGTCGCATACCACGGGGAAACGCCGTTCAGGACAGTAGTAATAGGGGGCATGATGAAGGACCAGTTCGGCGGCGAGATGCACAGGCACCTCGGCAACGCGGTGACCGCCGACGACCTCTTCGCCATATCGAGCGCGGACGGCTTCAGGCTCTGGTGCTCCAGCCACCCCCGATGGCAGGAGCTGAAGCTCAAGAAGGAGGAGATGGTGGAGGCCGACAGGGACATAATCACTTTGTACAACGCGGCCGAACTGGCCAGGGAGCTTAGCGCCCTTTCTGGAAGCGACACTAAGAAGGTGAAGAGACCAAGGGCAGCGTCGCTGCCCGCAGAGGACGCATGGGTGCTCTCCAGGATGAACACGCTCATAGGCAGGTTCAACGAGAACTTCGACGCATACCTGCTCGACACTGCGGTGAACGAGATAAGGGACTTCCTGATAAACGACTTCAGCAGGTTCTACCTCAGGATTGCCAAGAAGCGCGCCGGGAACGCGAAAGGGGCTGAGCTGAAACGCCTCTCGAACCTGGTGGCGTACGTACTCAAGAGCATAGTCATAATGCTGGCGCCCATCGCGCCGTTCTCCACGGAGCACATCTACCTGCGGCTCTACGGCAACAAGGAGAGCGTATCGATGGAGGACTGGCCTAAGGCCGACAGGGGCGCCATAAACACAGAGCTCGAATCTGAGTTCGCGCTGGCGCAGGACGCGATAACGGCGCTGCTGAACAGCAGGGAGAAGGCAAAGGTGAGGCTCCGCTGGCCCGTGGCGAGCGGCACCCTCGAAGTGAAGGAACCCGGGGTGCAGGCCTCGCTCGAGAGGATGGCGGGGCTGATAGAGGATTACACCAACATAAAGGAGCTGAAGATAAAGCACGTGCAGGGCTTCGCCAGGGAGATAAGGCCTATGTTCGGCAGGATAGGGCCCGAGTTCAAGGACAGAGCCCAGGCCGTGGGCGATGCGCTCGCGAAAGCGGATGCGGACGAGATAGAGAGGGGCATAGCGGCTGACGGCTACTACCCGCTGCACACCAGCCAGGGCATAGCGAACATAACAAAGGAGCACTTCGCTATAACCGAGAGGCTCGAGGCGGGCAACGCTGTGCTGTTCAGGCACGGCATGGCCAGCATCGACGCACACATGAGCAAGGAACTGCTCGAGGAGGCGATGGTGCGCGAGTTCGAGCGGAGGGTGCAGCTAGCAAGGAAGGAGCTGCAGCTCAGGAAAACGGACACGATACTGCTGCGCTACGCTGCGGGGCCGGAGATGGAGCGCATAGTCGGCGCGAACGCAAGCACAATCAAGAAGGACGTGAACGCCAGTGAGATAAGCGCCGGCATAAGGGGCAGGGCCAACGTCAAGGAGTTCGACCTGGAGGACGAGAAGCTGAGGATAGAGATAGAGAAAACAGCATGATTACTGCTGGCTTACCGCAACGCCTGGCGAAAGCTCGGAATGCTTGAACGCCTTCCTCCTTTCCATCATGCCCCAGCAGTCCTTGCATATCACGAGCCTGACCACCTTCGTCTTCCTCTTCGAGCTCTTGACGCAGTTGACGCATATCTTCCTGCTGCAGTAATTGCATACGTCATACTTGACTACTTCGGCGCCGCACCTTTCGCATCGCATGTAAAACTCACTGTTTGCAAAACTGCTAGGTAGTGAAGGTATAAAAACACGTAACTGCCGGGCTCAGGCGCGCAGCTGCAAAAGGGATTTAAAGCAGAGAAGCCAAGTTTGCAGCATGTATTCCGAGGAGCTTGAGAAACTCTTTGCCAGGAGGGGGATAGCGCCCGGCGACAGGATAAGGGTCACGGTCAAGGGCAGGACGTTAGAAGGCATACTCATGCCGAGACCCGAGTTCGGCGACAGCGGCGCGATGGTGCTCAAGCTGCCCAACGGCTACAACATAGGCATGCGCATAGGCAGCCGGGCGAAGGTGGAAAAGCAGGGCGGCAAAAAGACTACGTTCGAGTTCCCGAAGGCCAAGCTCGGCAGGAAGGAGGGATTGCCTGAGGTGAGCATAATAGCGACCGGAGGCACCATAGGCGCCAAGGTGGATTATGAGACTGGCGGAGTGCATTGGCTGCTCGAGCCAGGAGAGCTGCTCTACGCTGTGCCGGAGCTCAAGGACATAGCCAACTACGGCGTGATTAACCTTATGAGCATAGGCAGTGAGGACATGGGCTACAAGGACTGGCAGGAGATAGCCAAAGCAGCCGCAAAGGAGCTCTCGCGGTCCAGGGGTGTCGTGATAACCACAGGCACGGACACCATGCACTATATCTCCGCCGCCCTCTCTTTCATGCTGCAGGGCATAAACGGGCCCGTCGTGATAACTGGCTCGCAGCGAAGCAGCGACAGGGGCTCGAGCGACGCTTTCATGAACCTCGCCTGCTCCGCGCGCATAGCCGCAAGCGCCAACGTAGCGGAGGTGGGCGTGTGCATGCATGCGACGTCCTCAGACACCTACTGCAGCTTCATGAGGGGCACAAGGGTAAGGAAGATGCACACCACGAGGCGCGACGCTTTCAGACCCATAAACTCACCGCCCATAGCCAACGTGACCAGGGAAGGGGAGATAACGTACACGGATGAGGGCAGGGTGCGCATCGAGGACGGCGGCAGGGAGCTGCGCGTGTTGAAGGGCTACGAACCAAAGGTCGCGCTGCTGAAGTTCTATCCGAACTCTGACCCTGAGATACTCGACTACTATATCTCGAAGAAGTACAAGGGCGCAATAATAGAAGGAACCGGGATGGGGCACATCGCAGTATCGCCACACGACTCCAGGTACTCGTGGCTCGGCCACATAAAGAGGGCCGTTGATTCCGGGATGGTGGTAGGCATTACGTCGCAGACCATAAACGGCAGGGTGAACCCTAACGTCTACACCAACGGCAGGCTCATAGCGGGCACAGGTGCTATATACTGCGAAGACATGCTGCCCGAGGTGGCGCTGGTGAAGCTGGGCGTGCTGCTGGGAAACCACAGGAGGCGCGAGGCGGCGCACCTGCTCGCGAAGAACATGGTCGGCGAGATAAGCGAGAGGAGCGAGGTCGGGCAACAGTTGTGATTCACATGCTTGGCGCGGAAGACTATAGGAGGCTTGGTTTCAAGTGCGGGCTGGAGGTGCACCAGAGGCTGGCCACGCGCACCAAGCTTTTCTGCGGCTGCGACGCGCAGCTACCCAACGACATATCGGTGGCGGAGGTTGAGAGGAGACAAAGGGCTGTCGCAGGCGAGCTCGGCAGCATAGACCAGTCGGCGGCCTTCGAAACGTCAAAGGGGAGGAAGTTCGTTTACAATGCCTTCGCCAAGACCACGTGCCTGGTGGAGCTCGACGAGGAGCCCCCGCACGAGCCCAACAGGGAGGCGCTAGACATAGCCATGCAGATAGTAGCATCGCTGCGCGCCAGCGCGCCTGACGAGCTGGAGGTCATGAGGAAGGAGGTGGTTGACGGGAGCGACACGAGCGGCTTCCAGAGGACTATGCTCGTGGGCTACGACGGCAGCATAGAGGTTGCGGGCAGGCAGGTAGGCATACCGACCATATTCCTAGAAGAGGAATCGGCGGGGATAGAGTACAACGACAGCGGCGTGGCCGTGTACAATCTTGACAGGCTCGGCGTGCCGCTCATGGAGATAGACACCAACCCGGACCTCAGGACGCCGGAGGAGGCCAAGGCTGCGGCTGCGGCCCTCGGCCTTATGCTCAGGCTCACAGGCAAGGTGCAGAGGGGCATAGGCAGCATAAGGCAGGACGTCAACGTCTCGATACGCGAGGGCGCCAGGGTGGAGATAAAGGGCTTTCAGGACCTGGACACCATGGACACAGTGATCGCGAACGAGGTGGAGAGGCAGCTGCATCTGGTTGAGATCCGCAACGAGCTGCTTAAGCGGAAGGCGAAAGTGCACGCTGCGCGAACCGATGTCACCAGCGTCTTCGGCGAGACAAAAGCGCGCATAGTCGCGAAGAGCATATCGGGCGACGGGACGGTGATGGCCGCGAAGCTCGAGGGTTTCGCCGGCATGCTCGGAACGGAGGTAAACACGGGCAGGAGGCTGGGCAGCGAGATAAGCGACTACGCGAAGCTCGCCGGACTCGGGGGCATAATACACAGCGACGAGGACCTTCCCGGCTACGGCTTCTCGGAAAAGGAGATAGGCGCGCTGCGCAACCTCCTTGACATCGGGGCCAGAGACGCGTTCATACTTGTGGCTGGAGGCAGGGATGCGTGCATACGCGCGCTAGATGCCGCTTGCGCGAGGGCGATGCTGGCGCTCGAGGGCGTGCCGAAGGAGACAAGGGGCGTTGACCAGAAGACTCTGGTAACCACGTTCCTTAGGCCGCTGCCGGGCGGGGAGCGGATGTACCCTGAGACCGACGTCAGGCCCGTAGTGATGGACGCTGGCATGCTCGAGAGCGCGAAGGGCAGGGCAGTAGACGCGGAATCGGTTTCGAGGCGGCTGAAGAGCACTATAGGCAACAGGCAGCTGGAGGAGCAGATGCTCTGGTCCCAGCACCTGGGCAGGTTCCTCGAGATAGTGGAGAAGACAGGCGCCGACGGCGGCGTCGTAGCGGCGACACTGCTAGAGAAGATGACCCAGCTGAGGCGCAGCGGCGTGAATGTGGGCGCGATAGGCGACGACGCCATGCTCAGGGTGTTCTCCGAGTACGGAAAGGGCAACATCACCAAAGCAGCGATAGAGGAGATACTCAAGCGCGAGCCGAAGGACGGGGCCGATGTGGAGCGCATAATCAAATCCGAGAAACTGGAGCGCCTGAGGGGCAGGGAGCTTGAACTCGCCATAAAAGAGGCGGGCGCCGAGGGCGGCAGAGAAGAGAGGCTGCGCCGCATCATGAGCAAGCACAGACTTAACGTCGACGGGGACGAGCTCGGGGCCGCGCTGAAGTAGCGCCTATGCTTCTTCCTTGCGCAGCGTATCCGGCTCCACCAAATCGGACATGTCGCCGAAGAAATCTTCGCCTTCCTCGAAGGTGCCGGCCTTCAGCAGCACCATGTCATCGGGCTTAGAGCTCATCATGTCCTTGACGAAAGCAACCTCGTTAGCTATGCCTGCGTGCTCGCTGGTGAACACGTTGCTGTAGCCTCCCTGCGCGAGCCTCTGCACCACCGCCTCCCTGTGCCTCGCTGGCAGGCTCACCGCAAGCACCCTGCCTCCATCCTTGAGCGTCGATGCTATGCCGGCCTCGCCTGTATCCGCGAAGGCGCCACTCACATCGAATATAACGAAGTTCCTGGTCCTCTGCGGCTTCACCGCCTTGTAGGTGCCGCCGGTGGTATCGAACCTCTGTATCACAAGGCCTACCGTGACCAGCACCGCTATCAGCAGATAGTACGGCTGTATTGTCTCCCCGAGCAGCAGGCCGGCGAAGAGCAGCGTGAGGAAGGGCGAGAGGAAGTAGGTATTGGTCACTAGCGTAGTCTTGAGCAGCCTGAACGAGTAGAAGTAGGTGTAGAAACCTATGACGTTGTCTCCTGCGACGAGCAGCATCGCCAGCACGTAGCTGGGCTGTATCGGGGACAGCACGGCTCCGGTGGCTACGAAAGCGACGCCGAAGAGCACGGCCGCAGAGACGTTGAAGACCAGGAGTTCGCTGGGCATGTCGAAGATGTACTTCTTCATGAGCAACGATGCTATCGCGTAGCCTCCGGACGCGAGCACGAGCATCAGCAGCACAGGCAGGTCCGGATTGCTGAACACAATGCCGAGCTGCCCTCCTGTCAGCGCCACGTATATCCCGATGAACGCGAGCAGTAGGGCCGCAACCTGTATCTTGCTCAGCCTTTCCCTGAGCAGGATAGGTATGAAGATAAGCATCAGCAGCGGGGACGTCCTGAACACCACTGTGGCCAGGGCCGCGCTTACATAGCGCTCCGCAATCAGTATGGCAGCGCCGAAGGGCAGGTACGTGAGCAGGCCCATGAGCGCTATAAGGCCCAGCTTCCTGGGCTGCCTGAAGTACGAGGCTGCCTCGCGCTGCTTTCCGGCAGCAAGCACGAACAGCACCGCAAACACAGTGCCGATCGCGTACGTGAGCAGGAAGAACTCGGTCAGGCTCATCTGGGTGGCCAGCGCCAGCACTATGGGCACTAGAGCGCCTGTCACAAGGCCGAATACAAGGGCCGCGTAGCCCCGTGTCTTTATCTGCATCCTCTCAGTAGCAATGGAAGCCCGGTTCTTTTAAAACAGTACAAAAATTAACGTATTTACTAATGTTTTTGTTAGTTTGCGAATGGCTTAAAAATATGAGCAGATACGCATAAGCATGCAGGAGTACCAGGAGTTCAGGAGCGAGTTCAACGACAAGTACAGCCTCGTGTCAAGGAAGATACTGCGTGCGCTTTCCGAGAACGCTAGGATAAGCATCTCCGACCTGAGCAAGCAGCTCGAGCTCTCCAGGAAGACGACCAAGGACAGGATACTCAGGCTGGAGAAGGAGCTGGGCATACGCTACACGCTGGAGCTGGACGAGGACAAGCTGGGTATAGGCAACCCGCACCTGATAATGCTCAGGTTCGGCAAGAAGCCCAGCAACGAGGCCATCAAGGCTGCATTCTCGCGTTCCCACATACCGCAGGTGGTCGCAAGGGTGAACGGCAGTTACGACATGTTCGTGTACGCGAACGCGCAGAGGCGCGACGAGTACGTGCACTGGGACAAGAGCATGCAGATCTCGCTCGCCGAGTACGGCGTGTCCTGGTACCCGTCAGAGGTAGCGCACAAGCAGCTTGGCTTCTACCCGATAAGGAACGAGCTGATAGAGAGGATGGAGATGGCGCCGAAGCACAAGGCGATACTGAAGGCGCTGAACGCCAACTCGCGCTCCACGTTCCAGGAGATATCGAAGCAGACGGGCCTGCACTTCAACACTGTGGCGTACAACTACAAGAGCCTGCTCGAGCTCGGCTACATAAAGCGCTTCACGCTCGTGATGCGCAAGCCCGCAAATCTAACGCTGGTGGCCCTTTTCGACAAGTACAGGATATCAGACAGGTTCGAGGAAGACGCCAAGTACACAAGGTACATGTTCAAGGCGGACGACGACAACTCGATGATAAGCAGGTTCATACTTGTGAACGAGCTCGTGGGGGCCAACGACTTCTTCGGAGCGGGCATATTCGACAGCGCGGAGATGGCGCAAAAAGGCTTCGTGAACCCCTACAGGAAGATGCACGCCCCTGACAAGGCCAACCCCCATTACGGCACTGTGGAGAGCGTGATACTGGGCGACCTTCCGATAAGGAGCCTGGAAACCAGAAAAGCGTACAGCACGCTTGTGTGGAAGCCGCAGCAGGAGGAGGGGCAGTAGACGCGCCGCCCCGGCATCAGGCGATGAGCTCGCCGAGGCTCCTTTTTTGCAGCGAGAGGAGCTGCTCCACGCCCAGCGCGTTAAGGTTTATCGACTTCTCGAAAAGCTCCCTGCACGAAAGCCCGTTGGCGAGCGCTTTGAGCACGCTGGTGTCCGTGACGTGCAGGTCCCTGTCGTCGCTGCACACGACGTAGGGGTCGAAGAGTTCGGTCTTGCCGGCCCACGAGAGTATCTGCGTCTCCCTTGAAGTGACGACGCCCCTCTCTGCCAGGCCGCGGACGAACTCGGGCACCACCATGCCCCTTACAAACAGGTGCTGCACGGCGAGCAGGGACGTAAGCAGGTTGAGGTGGTCCCCGTAGCCTTTCGGCGAGCCGCGCATCACGCCGTAACCGTCGCCCTTCCTCTCTATGCCCAGCTCGGTGACAGGCCAGCACACGGGGCAGTCCGCCGTGGTCTTTATCACGGCCAGCAGGTACCTGACCGCGAAATTAATCGTAGGGCTATGCTCCTTGAAGAGCGCGTAGAGCTCCCTGGAGGTCTTCGGGGCCTCCATGCCCCAGGAATGGCCGCAGCCCTTCACCTCCACCTTAGTCCCGAGCTCGTTCCTGAACTCGTGAGGCCGGTCCGAGCAGAACAGATGCACGGTCTTGGCGTCGGCGGAGAGAGTGGCCCTTATCACCTTCTTCGAGCTCTCGCCGCACTTGGGGCAGGACACGGAAACTATCCAGGGGTGCGATGTCCTGGTTATCCTGGAAAGCACCTTCCTGAACTTCGGATCATGTAGAGCCGCAACCGACTGCAGGAACTCGTTGTCGGGGCCCAGCAGTAGCACCTCCTCCTTGGGCACGAAGTTGAAATACAAAGGCACCTTAACCACATCGATTCCGAGACCCTCGAGCAGCTCCTTTATGACAAGGTAGTACTGTATCGCCTTCGCCTCCGGGAGCCTTTTTGCGTACTTCATGGCCGTTTCGGCCAGCTCCCTGTCCCTGTCGATCCAGTACACGCCCTTCAGGCCCTCGTCCACCGGCCCCTTCCCGAACTCGTCGCTTGCCACGTCGCTGCAGCGCTTCTTGAAGGCGCTCCCTCCGAGCCTCCAAAGCTGGTGCTTCACGTAGCGGTACGGCTCGATGTCTGTGTCCAGGCTGCTTATTATGTTTATGGCTGGCGCCCTGATCGCCTCCAGCACCTCCTCCCCTGTTATGGCGGAGATGCATGCCCTTATCTCCCCGCTCGAACGCCGCGACGCGCCGTACCTGCCAAGGTATGCGGTGCCGAAGGCCGAAAGGAACAGCGCTTCGAGGAAGTAAGCGGCCTCGTAGAGCGGGGAGAACGAGTTGGGCACCTCGCCGCCTATTACTATCGCATAGTCGTTGTTCCTGTCCGTGTCGGTGCACATCGTCACCGCAATGCCTCCACCGCTCTCCTCAACTTTGCGCAGGTAGCGGAAATTCACCTTGCCGTCGAACGCGAGCAGCTGCTCCACGAACGCGGCCAGCCCCTCGGCGTTGCCGCCAATCAGCTTGGTGAAGAAATTACCGTCGAGCCCTTCCATACAGATTCTAGAGGAACCAACGCTTTTATTGTTTCTCGTCACTTCCTGCTCCGCTTCATCCTGGATATCTCGTCGAGCAGGTTCCTCTCCTCGTCGTCCAGCAGGTAGCTGAACTTGGAGCGAAGCAGCGTCTCCTCGTCGTCGTTTATATGCGAGTACATGACCTTGTCGTCCTTTATCTGCCTGCCGAAGGTGACGCCGTCCATAGATATCGCCACGCTCTCGCCCTTGACCGCCTCATCCACCTTAGCACCGTTGTTCTGCAGCTCCTTGATGCGGCCGAGCGGATCGCCCTTCTCGTCCATCATGAGCACCGAAGATTTGAGCTTGCCAGCTATCACGTCGACGCCGAATATCGCCGGATGGGACATCCTGAAGGCGGTGTTGGGCACGACCTTGACCATGCACGGGAAGGTCAGTGTCCTGGCTGCGTCGTCGCGCTCCCTCCTCTTTTGCTCGCCGAGCCACGCCCTGTAGTCGTCGATTATCTTGTATATTATGTTCTCCTCCAGCACCTTCACGTTAGCCGCCTCGCTCTCGCGCGCCGCGTCTTCGTCCACGCTCACGTTGAACGCGAGCACCACTGAGCTGTACGGGTCAAGGGCGCGCATGCTGAAGGCGTCGAGCACGTCGCGCTTGCTCACGTTCCCTATGCCCTTCTTGCTTATCTTCACGCCCTCCGCGCCGAGCAGCTTCGAGAGCGCCTCCATGCTGCCCATCGTGTCCGTCTTGAGCACTATGCCTGGCTTCTCGACGGCAAACACGTCCTGCATCTCGCCGCTTATCTCCTTCTCGTAGTCCGCGTCCAGCGTGGACACCAGCAGGGAGCCGGGCAGCGCCTCCTCGAAGCCCACGCCGCTTATCTTCACGCCAGAGGCCGCTGATACCGAATCGGCGTAGTAGTACTTGCTGCCCGCCTCGCGCATCTCCTGCAACGGCTTGGGCTTCAGCAGCGCCCTGATCCTGCCGACCGCTATGCCGTTAGCCGTGGCGAACGCGACGCTCTCGTTGGTCTTGAGCTCGCCGTTGTAGAGTATGACGTCTATTGTTGTGCCGAGCCCCTTCTCCTCCTTCTTCTCCAGTATGCTGCCCCTGCCCGGCCCCGAGACCTCCACGTTGAGCCTCGCCTCGAGGAAGCGCTGTGTTATTCCGGCCGCATAGACGAGCAGCTCGGCTATGCCCTCGCCCGTCTTCGCGCTCACCGGCAGTATCGCGACCTCTTTCCTGAAATCCTTGACCCTGTCGAAACGCTCGCTCTCGAAGCCGAGCTCGCTCAGCTTGCCCACGAACGCGTACATCCTGGTGTCCAGGGAGGCATCGACGTCAGTTGTCTGCTTCGCGATAGATTCGGAGAAGCTCATAGTGCGCTGGTCGCGCCAGCCTGTGATCAGGTCTATCTTGTTGGCGGCCACCACGAAAGGCGTCTTGTACTCCTTGAGTATGTCTACGGCCTCGTACGTCTGGGGCTCGAAGCCCTTGCTTATGTCCACAACAAGTATCGCAAGGTCCGCCACGGCGCCGCCGCGCTTCCTGAGGTTGGTGAACGCCTCGTGGCCAGGGGTGTCTATGAACAGCAGCGCCGGTATCGTTATCTTGGCCCCGAACTGCTTGAGGACGGGACCCGCAACCTTCTCTATCACTTCGAGAGGCACCTCGCTGGCGCCTATGTGCTGCGTTATGCCGCCAGCTTCGCGGCTAGCGACAGCGCTGCTCCTTATCCTGTCGAGCAGGGCCGTTTTCCCGTGGTCCACGTGCCCCATCACCACGATTATAGGCTGACGTATCATAGGCACCACCAGGGGCAAATTATAAATGTATTGGACATAGAACGTATAAAAGGCTGATTTCCGGATAGTTTTTTACATATGAGCGTCGCCATGGAAAGAGGAATAGGGATGGAGTTCAACGAATATCAAACAGAGGCCAGGAAGACCGCAGTGTACCCGCCGGACGTAGGATTGCAGTACACGGCGCTCGGGCTGGCCGGAGAGGCCGGGGAGGTTGCGAACAAGGTAAAGAAAGTGCTACGCGGGGACGGGGCAATAGACACGAAAGCGGTGCAGGGCGAGCTCGGAGACGTGCTCTGGTACATAAGCAACCTGGCGACAGAGCTGGGCATCAAGCTTGATGACATAGCGAACGACAACCTGGCCAAGCTCAGGGACAGGATGGCGCGGGGAGTGCTGAAAGGAAGCGGCGACAACAGGTAGGGGAGAGGGCGCGATCCGTGCAGAAGGACCCAAAAGAAGGGCACGGAAAGCTATAAAGTCATTGCCATTATGAAATATTGGAGGTGCTATTTGTGACAACAAAAGTCTTAGTGATAGCCAAGCCTGACTTGGTAATACGCAGGGGCCCAGGAGCCAAGATGCTTAGAGGATTCATGGAGCGCACAGGTTGCAGGATAACGGCCTCCAGCAAGATGCAGATAAGCAAGGAGCTGGCAGACATGCACTATGCAAGCCTCAAGGGCAGGCCCTTCTACCCGTGGCTGATGGACTACATAACGATGTACGACTCGTTCGTATTCTTGATGGAGACAGAAAAGCCTATAGCGGAACTCAGGGACACGCTTGGGAGCACCATGGTGGAGAAGGCCGAAAGAGGCTCGCTGCGCGGAATGTATGGGCTGGCTAAAGGAATGAACGGCATGCACCTCTCCGAATCTGAGGAAGCGGCAAAACAGGAGGTGAATCTCTGGCTGGAGAGCAGTGCACTGAAGGAGGGCAGCATAGGCTTCGATGCGGAAGCGTACATAGGCAAGTACATCGACTCGCCCGACAACACTCAGGCGATACACAGACTACTTGGCGACGGCGATGAAAAAAACAAAATTGTCGCAGGAGAGCGCAATGAAGCGCTATACGACATGCTCAAGGAGGAAGCTGCCGAAGTAAAGCATGAAGCGGTGAGCAAGCTCTATTCTGTGCTTGCGGAGTCGCTCAAGTCCTAGGCGCCCATCGCTACCCTGTACTCCTCGCTTATCATCTCAGGGCTCCAGGCAGGCTCCCAGACCAGATCCAGGTTCACCTTGCCCACGCCAGGTATGTTCTCCAGCCTCAGCTCCACATCGGCGAGTATGACGCTCGTCACGGGGCACATGGGGCTGGTCATTGTTAGCTTTATGTCCAGGTCGTTGGAGTCGCTGATCCTGATGTCGTAGATCAGGCCAAGGTCGACCACGTTTATGCCGATCTCCGGGTCGACTGTTTTCTTCAGGGCTGCGATCACTTCGGCCATAGCGAGCTTTGCCATACTACCAAGTTATACAAACTAGTATAAATTAATTCCAGAAAGGGGCGTTTACCTGCATGTGGCCGATGCGCTGAACCAGCCGCAGTTGCTGGCCGTCTGGCAGGAGTTGCCGCCCGAATCGATGTTGCTGCTGCTGTTCCCTATGCTCGAGCCGGCGCAGTAGACCGACGCCTTGCTTGAGTCGGAGAACATGTTGCTCTGCATGCTGCTCCTTGTAGTGTTGTCGAGGTATGCACCGTAGGCGCTGTCCTGCACCGTGTTGTTGGTCACTGTGAGCGCGGTGGAGTTGGTGAATGTCAGGCCGTAGGAGTTGCCGTAGAGCCTGTTGTTGTACACGTTGGTCTCTGTGGCGTTCGCCACTGTTATACCGCTTGTCCCGTTCTGTATCACGTTGTCGTACACGCTGGAGAACCTGCCGCTGAGCACTATGGCGTTGCCCGCACGCACTATAGTGTTGTTGTGTATGCTGGACCCCTGGCCGTTGCCCTCGATGCCCGTCGTGAAGTTGACAAGGAGGCAGTCAGAGATGCTGACTCCAGACGCGTTTGATATATCAGCGAAAGTGCCCCCGTGCTCCGCGTAGACAGTGTGGCCTTCGCAGTCTATGCTGGTGGTGTTTGCGGAACCGGCCTTGTTCACGTATATGCCGAAGCACGTGGAGCCGCTCGTGAAGAGCAGATCGCGGTTGAACACTACGCTGCTAGGTGAGAAGAAAGAGGTGCAGGATGGTCCCTGGACCACGCCGCTTGTCTCCACCAGCCAGTCGCAGCCTGCCTTGGTTATGCCTGAATCTACGCTTATCGGGTTGGAGTACACGCCGGTCGATGTGCCGCTGCACACGTAATCACCTGCCTTGTTGGAGCTCGCGCTGTCGTTGTACACAGTGTTGTTCCTCGAGTTCCCGAAGTAGAAGCCGTAGCCCGGGTTGCTCGTGGCGCTGTCGAAGCCTATGTTGTTGCGTGTGGCGTTTATGAAAGCGAAGCCGTATGCGCTGCCTGCGCCTGCGCCCGCGGTGCTGTTCACCACGCTGCTTTCAGCGAGGCGGGTGAGGTTGAAGCCGTAGCCCGTGGCACCGGAGACATGGAGCGACGCAAGCGTGCTGTAGGTCACGTTGTAGAGCCTCAGTCCGGCAGAAACGCCGCTGAAGCTATCCGACTGGAGCTTGAGGCGAGTGGAGCCGCTGGCGTTCACGCCGAAGGCGAAGTTGCTGGCCGTGCAGTTGGAGATGCTAACGTTGCTCTCGTTGGCCACGAGGAAGGCGCTGCCGAGCCCCGAGCCGCGTATGCTGTGGCCGTTGCAGCTGAGCGACACATTGCTCGCGGCCACTGACAGGCACGTGCTCTGCGCGATAATGTCCTGGCTGAGCTGATACGCGCCCGGCCTCGTTATGGTCTTGCACGAGCTGACAGGGTACAAGGAGAGGCTCGGAAGCACTGTCTGCTTGCAGGACGCCGACGCCCACTTGCAGCTCGTCAGGCCGCACGAGAAGCCCTGGGCCAGGTCGGTAGTGGAGTTGTAAGTGTAAGGCGTGCAGTAGAGGTCGGAGTCTGTGTTGTTCGACGACGAGCCGCCGTTGAACACAGAGCCATAGCCTGAATTCATGTAGATGCCGTACGTGTTGTTCCTCGCGTTTGTGTTGTAGAAGAGCGTGCCAGGCGACGAATTCACGAACAGGCCGTAGGTGTCATGGAGCGCCTTGCTGTTGGAAACTGTGCCCGCAGCAGTGCCGTTCATGGACAAGCCGTAGGTGTCGTTGCTGAAAGTAGAGTTGCTTATGTCAGGCTTGAACGACTGCGACATGTAAACACCGTAAGTGTCGTTGTTGAGCACGCAGCCGGATATGCTCACGTTGGGCACCTGGCCCACGTAAATGCCGTAGCTCGAGTCGTGTATCTGCCTTCCGGAGCAGGTCAGGCTGACGTCCGGCGCAAGCACGCGTATGCAGGAAACGCCATTGGAGAGAGCGCCCTGCTTGCCGGCGTATGCTGCCGTGCTTATGTCGCTCTCCAGGGCATAGTTGCCCGATATATATATAGTGCCGCACGTGTGCACCGGGCCCGGAGCCAGGCTCACGCTGGAAAAGTTGAACGGCACGTTTGTTGCGCACGTCGCAAAGCCGCAGAAGTTGTTGACAGAGCAGGTGGAATTGGTGAACGTGCCGGCATCCTGCGTCGCTGCCGAGGCGTTGCAGATGAGATCGGTCGGATTGCTGGCAAATGCATCGTGCGAGAAGCTGTTGCCGGCAGCGTCTAGCACAAGCCCGTAGTACGCATTGCCCGAAGAAACATCGTGCGAGAAGCTGTTGCCGCTCCCGCTGGCAACGTGTATGCCTCCCTGCTTGCTCTGCGACACAGAGACGCTGTCGTTGCTTATGCTGTTGTTGTACGCTTCAAGCAGGTATATGCCGGAGAGCGTGGCGTTGGTGAGATGGCTGTCGGCTATGGCCGAGCTGCTGGTTGCGTTGAGGAAGACATCGTACGAGAACCTCTCAACGGTTAAGTTGGCCACAGACACGTTGCTTACGCCCTGCAGCAGCACTCCGTACGAGTACGGCTGCGTGTCAGAGAACGGCCCGCTGCCAGTTATCCTGTACCCTCTTCCGTTCAGCGACACACCGTTCGCTGCAATCACCAGGCATGCTCCAGAAGCTTTGGTGTAGTTCAGGTTGCCGGAAAGGTAGTATGCGCCTGGCTTGTTTATGGTTGTGCACGCGCTTATCGCTGCGGCGCTTGCCTGCTGCACAGTAGTAGCGGACACGGTCGTGGGCTGGCTTGGATGGCTGGTGACCGCAAGGGCTATGGCGACAATCACGATCAAGGCGACAACCGCTACGCCTATGGTCTTCAGCGGCAAGCCTCCGAAACGCGATCCGTACACAGGAGGAAGGGTGCCGCTCGAGCCCGGAGCCTGTTGCGACGGAGCCGCGCTATCAGGTTGGACTTGGCCCGTACCGTTTGCTTGGTCATCCATCAGGCAACACTATAGAATAACTATTTATGCTATAGTATGCTTTTTATACGTGACAGTGCCCCAGTAACTCAGTGGCAGAGTGCCAGTTTCGTAAACTGGAAGTCGAGGGTTCAACCCCCTCCTGGGGCTAACCGGAAATTGTTCACGTGTTAGTCATTTTATAATCTGTACGTAATCTTCCATGTCTTTTACAAATTTGGCTCTGGTTTCTGCAGACAGAGTCGAATAAGTATTAAAATACCTAGAGCAATAGAACTTTTTCTTCGGCTCTGCCGCCTTCAGAAGTTCCACTTTATCACAAACATCCTTTCTCATCAATTCTATTTTCTGGTCTTCGATTTTGAAGAAATTGATTTTGTCAGTTACTCTTATATCCACTTCCGTTTCTGGTGCGGAAAGTAAATTCCATACCTTATTTATAAATGCCTTTTTCTGTTCAGAAAGTACGGCGCCACGATATATTTTCAATGAAATTGCCTTTGCATAATTCTGCGCTACAGAGCCTTCTCTGTCAGTAAGTTTTGAAACCTGACTGGGTAGCCATACAAGATTCGGGACAAATGTGTTCGCAAGTGGATTGCGAGCGGAATGTTCGCCTCCATTAAATTTTCCCCATATGTGGCTTGCTACAAACCCCTTTGCCATTTTTTTATTATGATAGAAAGAATTTGGACCAACAACTCTGAACGTACGAGGTATCGCCTTTACGAGACTGTTGTCGTCTCTGAAATATCCGTTTTTGTCACAAGAACCCCATTCTTCGGTCTTTTTATTTACGGATTTCCTGCATGTCGGATCTCTTACTATAAATGGGCGCAGAACTGGCAAGCTTTGGTATAACTCTACAGGAAGCCATATTGATAGGTTCAATATCAGCTTTTTTACAAGTTCTGTGTCTGGGTTTTGAGTTGTTATTGCTTCTTTAAAATAATGGTATAATGCATCATCCCCATCTATTGTGCCGTATGCCATGTGATCTACTTCAAGATGTCGATGCCTGGTTTCCGAGACACAATCAGATTATCATGGCCGTCCAAGTTAATTTCGTAATGAACTACTTCTACACCAGAAGGAACACCTTCCTGAAACTTATCAGCAGTTATTCTGGGGAAAGCATCTTTGACTTCGTACAACGCCTCATCTACGATACGGAAACGAACCTTTTCATACTCTTCATCGTGCATTGGCGAATATCCCGTGAGAACTAATGTACTTTCAAACGATGCCAATGCATCTTGATTATTTGCAAGTGAACTACGGCACAATGCAATTAAGCTTGGAAGAGTATTTGTCGCACCACCTTCTTCTCTTAATCTAAGGCTGAAAAAATACAATTTGCCATTTTCCGGAGGTAAAAGCTGATCTATCCCATGTATCCAATGTACTCTCCCGGCGGTTGATGTGGTGCCTTTTACCTCAACTGATTTTCCTTGCCATTCAAAGTCGTGTCTACTGCCTCTAGGTCCTCTCCAACCTACTATTACATCGCTTTGTTTCATATTAGGTAAAAGCCAACAGTTGAGGTACCACAGCTCTGAAAACAAGCCAATAATTTCTTCTTTCGATAGAATGTTGACAGGCGGTCTACCCCAAAAATACCGCCATTTTGCTAACACCGTACTGACAACTTCTACTTTCGAGATATTTCCAGAAGAAAGTGAGACGGCGATTTCACGGCCTATTATATCAAACGCTTCTTGGCCTGTTGGGTCTTGACAAATGATATCTATGTATTTTGATGGCGCTTGATCGTGCTCTTTGATTTTAAGTTCTTCACAAGAAACGCCTATACCGCGGCTTTGGCTATCACTCATGCCCTCTTCGTCTGATGAAAGAGGTATCAAAAAGTGGCGGGCTCCTTCCGCATCTATTCCAGCTAGCAAGACCGTAGATATTTCGGGAAAGGCCGTCCTGGCTACGAACGTTTCCTCCTTAATCCTCGTATTTTTTAAGCGATCCCATATTTCAGTATTTAAGTGACTCATGTTACCGGCCTCCATCCACTGGTTCCTACCAAGAAAGCTTGGACAGGTTGCGGTTGTTGTGATTTAGGAAACGATATTGCCAAAGCTATCAGGTCCCGCGAATCTTGAGCTGAGGGTTTTTCGAAGAGTGCAATACGGTCTGTTCCCTCTTTTTTAGGTTTAGAATTCTTACTTATAGGGTATATGAGAAGCAATCCTTCTGTTGCGGGTCGTTCTTGCCTTATTTGAGGCCAGTCTCTATCTGATGGGGCAGTGGCTTCTACCTTTTTGATTACGTCGTCTGGAAGTCCAAGCATCTGATCTTCAGGCGAAGTAGTTACGCCTACGGAAACACGATCATATTTTTTACGGGTACGCCTTATCTGCCATATGTGTCCTCCATCCACATTCCATTTGGCTTCTCCAAGTTCCTCATCAAGTTTGCTAAGACCGCGGACTGCTACGGTCCAACGCAGGAGTTCATTGACTCCCAATTGATGTTCAATGTACGATATTACTAGTGGCAATGAGCAGTCGCCAAAATCATCATGACGGATTTCCTTAAGAAATGTGACAAGCTCCTTTGCGGGCACGTTTGACCATATAGGGCCGTTGTCGTCCCACTTTGGTTCTCCGGCAACCCCGAGGAATTTTTTAACTGCAATAAGATTAGAATCCGACTCCTCTGCTAAAATTGTGGGATTATCAAAAGGAAACTTAAACATTTGTACAAGCTGTCCGCTATAACTTTGTGTTATTTGCATTTCTTGTGCCGATCGTCTTTTCAGGGGGCTGGTAACTTGCATAGCAGGGTGCTGTAATATGCGCGTACCTACCTCATACGGCTTTATACCAGTATCCTCGTACTTTTGTATGTCTTCACGTAAGCTATGTTCAACATAAGCGAGATCGCTAAACCATCCGGCAACTTCTGCTGTGATCCATATGCGTGTGAGATCCCCATAGCCCCTGCGAAAACCAAACCATCGGCCCATTTGCATCAGTGTATCATAAGTGGCGGTCCTTCTGACAAAGAAACTGGCGAGAAGGCCTTCTAAGGTAAGTCCACGTGAAAACTTGTTTCCTCCAATCGCTATAACTTTTAATCTGGGCTCATTTTCATAATCTAAGATATTGCCTGTTGCGCTGTTTATCGTGCGCACCTGTACAGCTTCAAAGAATGGGCCTATGAAGGATTCGATTTTGCTGAAACTAGTGTCAGTAAGCTCTGGATGTAAATTGTGGATAACTGGTTGAAAATCAGATTCCCACAGTTTTTGCAATCTTTTTCGTATACCTGCTCTGCGCTGATAACGCCATTCGTTCTTGAACTCTGAGAATTTTTGTTCTACAAGACTTTGCGCAGTAGTATGCGATGCGATCATCTGATCAATATGCACTAGCATCGTCGCGGGTTCGTCGCCTTCGCCTCTAGAAGCCCGCGCGGCTCCAGCTAAGACGAAACCCAAAATTGCCTTTTCCAAGGATTCAGTAACATTTCCGTTTTTAATGGCGTCTATGTCTGCATCGGGAACGATTCTGATTACGTCCAGTCCTTCAACTTGCGTTTCAGAAACCGGATCTGTGATACCAAAAAGTTCATCCGCACCAAAATAGTCTCGGGGTCTTGGCAAGTCCACTATGAAGTCTCTCGGGTACAGATCATTTCCCACTTGCGGGTCATAAGTATCATGAGGGATGAGAACATTGGCAAAAGGCGTGGCGGTGTATGCTACATATGCCTTTTTCTGGAAGCTATTTAACAGATCTCTAATAAGGCCATTTATGACACTGGGCGGCTCGTAATCTTCGGGAGGTGGACCATCTTCGGGTTGATAAGATCCACGGGTGTCTATACTTGCAAGATCTGCTTCATCATCAATTACCAAAACAGGAATTGCATTCAGTATCGCTGCGGGTGCGCCTGCAAGCCAATACAATAATTTGCGCAAAACCATTCCGTTTTTCTTGACTACCATCAATACAGGAGTAGGTCCCTGAAGTGGGGCTTGATTTGCGTGTCCGGGGTTGAAATCTCCATCAACATCATTTGTCGTAACACAGAACCACTGTTTGCCCAGTGGTGGAAAAGGTACGGATTCGGGATCGTTCCCTGGCATTCCGACAAGTTGTTTCTGAAGACGTATCTGTGTCTGCAACCTGAGTCCTTTATCAATTCCCGAAAGTACAATTATCAAACGATAGCCACAATCGACAGCCTTTGCGATTAACGCGGTAAAATTCGTTGTCTTTCCACTCTGGACATGACCAAGCACCAAGCCACGAATATCAAATTTTTGTGCATCCGGATCGGCAAGATGTCTAAGTATCTGATCTGTTGTGTCTTCGATTGACTTAAGCGCTGGTGCTGGCAGTATCCTAGAAAGCAGCATATTTCGTAAAGTAGGCCAGTAATACCACATAGAACGATCTTCGTGCTGAAGCCAATCGTTGTCATTATTAGCAGCAATCACGTGCGCCCTCTCGAGTATTATGTTGTCGTCTCTTTCCAGTTCTGTTTTGATCGCATCGCGAAATTCAGGAGGTACCGCCGGATTTGCCAGTGCTTCTTCTCTACTTTGACCTGTAGTAGTCAGGTAACGAACTAAACCTAAGGCTTCTGCTTTATTCATTTGTCATCCCAAATTTTTCTCTGATACGTTCGAAAATCTTGCGAAGCATTGGCTTCTGATAGGCTTTGGCCATCGCTAGAACTTCTTTCTCCAGTTCATCCAAGGTCCATGTCTGTTGAGCCGTATTAACAACGCTGGAAACACGAGATTCGGATATAGGCATATCTTTCTTTGAGCTTCTCGAACTGGCATCCGAAGACCTAAAGCTCTTTCTTTCTTTTCTATCGTATCTTTCTCGTGCAATTTTCACAACTTCTTTAACCATGCTGTCGAAGTACTCTCTTTCAGAACTCGGCAATTGTACCTGCATCTTTGAGACATTAAGCTTAAATGCATCATCCAAGGTAGGTGAAAAACTCAGAGCAATTCGGGCTAGTTTAGTGTGTTCATCTTGGGTTCTGAGTTTGCACCATCCACCACTCTGGATCAGCCGGTTTGCCCTATAAATATAGAAACCTTGTTGTTGGTTCCAGCCGGTTGGTCCGCCAGCTTTATTGAATGCATCCATTGATGAAAATTCCTGCTGGGAAGGCAGTATGTACGGTTCTGCTAGGATGTTTCCAGTTGCACCTTCGTATTCTATGGTCAATCGCCGGGGTTCGAGAGGGACGGTTTTCTCTTTTCTAACAAAGGGATCCCAAGGCTCAATTGGGTTTCCATTTAGCGAAATTTTCACTTTTTCTCTGCCCTGCACGTATCCAGAAAGGAAGCGATGAAATACCATTGCTAAATGCTCCTCCAGTTCACGATCCATATTTAGAATACGTGTGCTTGCAGCAACACTGTGCGAGTGTTTGTATTCCAAGAATCGATCTAGTTTCCACCAAAATACCACAGTCCCTGTGCTCTTGTTTTTAATGAGAGGCTCGAAAACAATTGTTTGCATTTTCTTGTCGGTAAGCTTCAATATTTCCCATTTATCTACATGTGCTATGTGATCCAGATCCCAACAGAACCCTTCGATTTTGTTCTTTGCGTCATTTCGGCTTGCAACAGCAACAAAGCTGCATTGACTTAGCGAAGCAGTTTTGAGCCCCAGCCCAAACTTGCCAAGTGCGTCTTCGCTATAGGCTCTTTCCGATCCAAATCGCATGGCTTCTACTAACTGGTCTTCGCTCATTCCTTTTCCGTTGTCTGCAACCCTCACCCAAGAGTTACGGCCCCTGTATTCGACGTTTATATCTATCGATGTGGCTCCCCATTCGATTGAGTTATCAACTA
Organism: Microcaldota archaeon; assembly: GCA_021792095.1. Lineage (GTDB taxonomy): Archaea > Micrarchaeota > Micrarchaeia > Micrarchaeales > CABMGC01 > JAJYVH01. The sequence continues at coordinate 688,436 of JAJYVH010000001.1, forward strand.
TGTCTGCAACTGCAGCGGAGAAGTCATAGCCAACGTCACGTAGAGATCTGATTAACCGTTTTGCACTCGGTATTAGTTCGATAGCTTCAACAGCGCTCTTCAAGATCTCTCACCATCATAAAGTGCCTTCATCGCTTTTGCAGCAGCACGAGAAAAAACAGGACTAACCGAATCAGCCACCATTTGGTATCTTACGCCCAATCCTTCGCCCTTCGGGAAACTGTATTTTCTGGGAAACCCCATTAATTGCAATGCTTCCTTGACTGATATTGCACGAGTTTCACCTCCGTTGAAAGAATCTGGATGCAATATGTATGTCTTCATAACGTTTCCGAAAGAGGGAGCCTGTTCGCGCCATTTCAATACGTACCATCCAAACTGACCTGTTTTATAATATTTCAAGTAGTTATGTATAGTTCTGAGTCTGGGCCATTCATGATCACTTTCGTCTCCAAAACCGCTGTTTCTTAGGTATCCTATGGCGTCCCTCACAGTCGCTTTATTCTTGGTTTTGTGTTTTGCAAGCAATTTGAAAAAGTCATGCGAATTGCCCGTACGAGTTCCAAAAACAATAAGTCGGCGTCTTCGTGTCGGTGCTCCAAAGTCTTTGTATGTTACAAACTCCTCTTCAATAGAGTAACCAAATTTTCCTGAGAGTCTTTTTAGATGTGAATTAAGAATCTTGTCGTTTGCTACAAGAGGAACGTTTTCGAAGAGAAAGAAAGCAGGTCTATTGATTTCTACGTGTTTGAAGAACCTTCCGACCAGACCATAATCGTGATGCTTCTCTCTTCTTCTAGTCACGTTCACTGCGGACCACGGTTTGCACGGAGGCCCACCCATTATGACATCAAATCCATCCGCTATGATTTCCTTGGAAAGATCGGCTTGGATAAAACTTCCTAGCTTATTCAGTCTAAAGGAATCGGCTGCCTTGTCTGATATGTCTACTCCGGTAACTTTGAATCCCTCGTTGCTAAAACCCGAAGACAGACCTCCAGCACCACAAAATAAATCCAATATTTTCATTGTTCGATCACCATTAATTTTGTATTAAGATTCTTATACCACTGTCTGTTCTCTATCGGCATTGTTATTTGATGTTCCCATATTCTGATTACAGTCCACCCTCTGCTCCTTAGTGTTCTATCGACTACTCGATCTCTGATTTTGTTCAATTTTGCCTTGTTTTCCCAGTATTTAGAGTTTGATTTGGGTTGGACGTAATGCTTAGGGCAGATATGCCAAAAACAACCGTCTATAAAAAGTGCAATTTTACTTACTCCGTTTGCAAAATCCGGATTTCCATATACGTCCTTCGGGTGGTATGCGAAATTAAGCTGCTTAAGCAGAGTTTCTACTTTGAGTTCTGGCTTGGTTTTGGAACTTCTTATTCTGGACATGTTGTAACTTCTCGTTGTCTTTGAATGAACGTCCAAGTTAAACACCAGATTTCCAAGCTGCCGCTAACCTCAAATCATCACCCAGAAGCAGATGGCTTCTTGTATAGCGTTGCCAAAACGCATTTTGCGTAATCATTATTTGGGCACTTAAAAATAAATGCTTTACTTTCATGCTCCCGCACACCTACTTGGCCATGTTGCTCTTATAACTCTTGTCAAGCCACCACTGATTCTGCCTTCCAACCTTGCGAAACTTCACTTTACCTTGTATTTGCAGTTTAGTGAGTTGCAGTTCGGCAGTGTTCCAGCTTATTCCCACACCAGCAGCCACATCTTCTGTGGTGCTTGGCCACTCTTGGTTTTTGAGGTATTCCAAGATCCTATTTTGTATATCTTCTCCACGCATACTATGACATCCCCTTATGACATAACCTATGTTTAAACATATTTAAAACTTGTTTCATTCAGTATATACGAGTGTAATGGTCGATGTTTGGCTCTGTAGAATTCCTCTACTTCGATAACGGCAGAAGGCCTTAAAACCTCCTGCCGATCTGTGTTATTTGGCGACACAGATGAAAGAGAAAGGCGACTCTAGGTATAAGAGGTTTATCGAAACAGCGTTCAGGGAAGTAAGTAGAGTACTAAGGTCGTACTCTGACAGATTCTCAAAGAAGACATATACACAACGACAACTTGCAGTTGCAGTACTGTTAATGAAATACGAGGACAAAACATACAGAGATATCACAGATTTGTTGGTTGAATTTGCGGATTATTTTGAGTTCAAGAACAGCACACCCCACTTCACTACCTTACAAAAGTTCTTCCTCAGAATACCGACATATGTTTGGGAATTCCTACTGACCAAGACGTATGAACTGTTTGCTGGAGATGTTGCAAATGTTGCAATAGATTCCACGGGTTACAGACTGCACCACGCTTCGCAACACTATGAACAGAGGACCGGCAGAAAACGGAACCGTAGATGTTTCATGAAATATATTCTATCGATAGACTCTGACAGTCAGGCGATAATAGTTTCAGAAAGTAGAAGGTCTTGCATAAACGACAACATAACGTTTAGACCGATCCTGAAGAAGACAAAGGACATAGTTGATGTGGACAATACAACTGCTGACAAGGGATATGACTCAGAAGAAAATCACAGGTTTGCACATAAGAAGATTGGCGCAAACTCGGTCATACCATTACGATATGAAATTCCACTACGGCGAACAACAGGGTTGTATCTGGAAAGTACATGCCCGGAGCACGGCAGATACGGAAGTGCCTTGACTGAAAGCACTCATGACTTTGTAGACATCAATACTCCCCTAAGGAATGTCATAAAGGAGGCATTATTCATAGAAGAGGCCAAGGCAAAAAGGGCATTGGACCTGATGGTAGACGACGGGGACTGGGTTCACATGCCCGAATATGTCGTATCTGAAGGGCTGGCCCTTTTGGGTTACAGCTACAAAGACAGACCATCGCGCTTCTTTGCTCCAATCATAGAAGATTGGTCAGGAGCAAAGTTCTCAAAGTCAGTTTATGTTGAAAAAGGGACTTATGGTTACTTACCGGCTGGGTTCCTGAACCTAGTTGAGTTCAAGAAAGAATATGGAAATGGTGGTGTTGACGCACTTTGGAAAGAAGTAAAAGACTGGATTTCTGATCCAAAGAAGATCTTCAGGAATTACAGTGCAGGATATCTCTTTTCTATCTTAAGAAAGAACTAATAAGGCTGTTAGTGCTAAGATAGGTGATGCAAATGATGCACAAGATGTCACTATTTCAGGAACCATTTAATCAGATTAAAACTGGCAAGCAAACAATAGAAGTAAGGTTATTCGATGCCAAAAGGAAAAAGGTAAGGCTGGGGGACACTATCATCTTTACACGATTGCCTGATAAGAAGGAGAAAGTCATGGTCAAGGTGTTGGGGCTGTCCAGATTCCGTTCTTTTCACGATCTGTTTTCTGCATTTGAGGCCGTGAGGTTTGGCCACAAGAAGGACATCAGGAAAAGCGAACAGGTTCAAAGAATGTACAGATATTATACTCCGAAAGACGAGCAAAAGTACGGAGTGATTGCACTGCATATAAAGCGTGTTAGTGTTTAATAAGAACTGATAAGTACATCACTGTATTTCGTTCTATATCAAACAATATCAAACGATAGTGAAAGGGAATGCCACTTAAAGCAGACCTCCCTCCTAGGGCTGCCGCCAATACGCAGCATTATATACCACCTCATTCCAATGGTGTGTGTATCGTGTCTGTTTTAACAGTATGATAACTAAAAGGAAAGAGTCGGCATTTTGAAAAAAATGGGAGGCCAATGGCCTCGTCCGTTTCTTCTTTTTACATTCGCAGAAAGTGATGAATTGAAACAATTCTCAGAGATGAATCTAAAACCAGCGGTAGTCGAGGCGCTGAAAAGAATGAACTTCACCACGGCCACGGATGTCCAAGAGCAGGTGATACCCATCGCTATGCAGGGCAGGGACCTGATAGTGAGGGCGAAGACCGGAACCGGAAAGACCTGCGCGTTCTTGGTCCCGATAATGCAGCGCAACGTAGAGGGCAGGAATCCAGAGGTGCTGATCATGGCCCCGACGAGGGAGCTGGCGCTCCAGATATACGGCGTCGCTACGAAGATGAGGCCCGGAAGAAGGGACAGCGTGGCGATAGTATACGGAGGCGCATCGATAAACGTGCAGATGCAGAGCCTGGCCAGGAATCCGGACCTGATAATAGGCACGCCGGGCAGGATACTGGATCTGTTCAAGAGGGGCTCGCTGAGGCTGGGCGGCATAAGGTTCCTAGTGCTCGATGAGGCTGACATAATGTTCGACATGGGCTTCATAGACACGATAGAACAGATAATATCACACACCCCGAAGACGAGGCAGACGCTGCTCTTCTCAGCAACCATGCCCCAGAGGATGATGGGCATAGCCAGGAGGCACATGAACGACCCGCAGCACATAAGCGTGGGCGACGAGGAGAGGCCGGTGGTCGAGACCATAACGCATTTCTATGCGCCTTCGGAGCGGGACATGAAGTTCGCGACGCTTCTCGCATACATAAGCAAGCATAACCCCAGGAAGACGATAATATTCGTGCAGACCCAGCACGCGGCGAGCATAATACACGACACGCTCGTAGAGCAGGGCATAGATGCGATGCTCATCCACGGCGGGCTCTCGCAGGCTAGGAGGGAGCGCTCCCTCAGGGAGTTCGCCAACAAGGGCAGATTCCTGGTCGCCACAAACATAGCTGCGAGGGGCATTGACATCTCGGGAATCTCGGACGTGATCAACTTCGACGCACCCGACGATCCTGACGTCTACCTTCACAGGGTAGGCAGGTCAGCCAGAATGTCGGCCGATGGGAGGGCATTCACCATCGTGACCGATGAGGACAAACGCCTGATCAGGATAATAGAGCACGAGAACAAACTGAACATGAACCTGGTCGATCTGGACATTACCCAGTTTGCCCACATCAGGGTGTTCAGACGCAGAGGAAATCCGAACAGGAGAGGCCAGAGCGGCCGGTACGGCTCGCGCAGATCCGGGGAAGGCCGAAGGCCTTTCGGCAGAGGCTGGCATTGATCTGCGCGTCGCTCTTGAATATAATCCTGTTGCTCTAACACAACAAGTTTACAGCTAATTGCAGAGAAATTTCCACTCAATTTAGTACCTCTACTTGCGGTCCAAAACCACTGACCCTTTAAAATATTTAAGAGAGGTTTGCCTTCTGCCAAAAGAGTAACAAACTTATAAGGGTCTACCGGTACAAGATTGAATCGTTTCAATAACTTCATAGAGTTAGCACGATTAGCCCCTTGTTCTGGGATTGCAAGGAACACTTCTTCTTGCGAAGAGCCCCATCTTTGCACGTAATTTAACACACTGCAAGTCAAGGAACATACGACACCCTTCTTGACATCAAATTCAAATTTCTTTGTTTGAACGGGGCTTCTTCTTGATACAAATCGATATTAATGGTTGCCGTTAATACTTATCGCATGGTCGTAGTACCTAAGAAGCTTAGGCGGGGAGACAAAGTAGCAGTAATAGCTCCGGCCAGAAGCATGGCCATAATTAGCGAAAACAACAGAAAGATTGCAATCTCTGCTCTTAGCAGATTGGGGCTAAAAACCAAATACGGCAAACATGTAGGGAAGTGCGACGAATTTGTCTCATCGTCGATAGAAGCCCGGATTGAGGACATTAACTGGGCTTTCAGCGACAAAGAGATGAAGGCCATACTCACAGTGATAGGGGGCTTCAATTCCAATCAGCTTTTGCGGCATCTGGATTACAGGCTCATAAAATCAAACCCAAAGATACTGTGCGGTTATTCAGACATAACTGCATTGTCAAACTCCATTTATGCAAAAACAGGAGTGGTTACTTACTCTGGGCCGCACTTCTCTTCTTTCGGGATGAAGCGTGGGTTTGAGTTCACGGCCGAGTATTTTCAGAAATGCCTCATGTCTTCAAGGCCTTTTGAAGTTCAACCTTCTAAAGAATGGAGCGACGACCCTTGGTATAGGAATCAGGCACGCAGGCAGTTCGCAAAGAACGGAGGGTATCGTGTGATAAATGGCGGTGAGATAGAAGGGACGATAGTAGGAGGCAACCTGTGCACATTCAATTTACTTCAAGGAACAGAGTTCATGCCAAGCTTAAAGGGTAGCGTAGTCTTCCTGGAAGATGATGAAGAAACTCGCCCGCACACCTTCGACAGGGACCTTCAATCATTAATACACCAACCTGATTTCGATGGCGTAAAAGGGGTGGTAATCGGGAGATTCCAGAAAGTTTCTGGCGTAACGCAGCCGCTGCTGAACAAAATAATCAAAACAAAGAAGGAGTTGAGCGATATGCCTGTGATCTCCGGCGTAGATTTCGGACATACTACCCCGCAGATAACCTTCCCGATCGGCGGCACCGCCAGAATTTCGGCAGACAAGAGCGAAGCGGAGCTTTGGATAGTCAAACACTAAGACGCAGGAGTATAATGCGTGTTGATGCAGGCTTAGACGGAAGCCTGGCGTTCCTTCCCTGAGTTCCGAAATTTCATCCAAACCCAGCAAGGCTTATATAGTCTGGCTGAGCGTAGTACGTATGGCCGAAAGAACGCTCAAGAGATACGGGTTGGAGGGCATAGCCAAGGCGCTCATCGCGTTTGGATCTCTGCTTATCCTTCTTTCCTGGGTCGTGGGAGCGTATTATTTCGGGATTACGGGCAAGACAACTGCTTCGTTCATAGTGCCTTTTATATTCACGTGCCTTCTGGTTTTGCTCCTTCTGATAATCAGATACAGGTACACGCTGTTTGAGAAGTATCCCTATCTTATGAGCCTGCCTTCTCTGTTCTATCGTATCGGAGCCAAAAAGGGATCAAACGATGGCCAGAGCAGAGCGTTCAGCATGATATTCACAGTGCATGCATTGGTGATCGCCTTCCTAGGGCTCTTGAGCCTGGTTTTGGCATTGGTTGTGGGTTCTAGCGTCCATAGTGGCGGGGCTTCCCCATACCTATACCTGTATGTGGTGATAATAGGGGTTCTGGGCATATCGGTGCTGCTTCAGTACCGCAGGATTTACAGGAAGTTCATGAAGTGAACCCTGTAGAAACACATTATTGTATGTTAATGCAGACTTGAAGGGAGACACGGCCTCCCTCATGGACCTCACTCCCTGGGCGAAGCCACGCTGCATTTTTAAGCATCGCGTCCCAATATGGGCATGCGCAGGGGGATGCACGCACTCTACACAGATCCTGCATTCGACGAGCACAAGAACATCAGCCTGAAGCTTACTGACTACGAAGAGATATTCTCTGTGTTCGACCCGCGGCCGCACGCGGAGAGGGCGCTCTCCGTGGATTTCCTCGAAGAGGCGAAGAGGGCTAGCGTAGACAAGCCCAACGGCCAGATAGAGATGAGGCTCCTCGTGCCCAGAAAGCACAGGGACTTGAATGAGGAAAGCACAATCAAGAGGAGGCTGCGCGACCATTTCAAAAAGCACTCTGGCGTGCTCAGAAAGAAGCACGCGGATATCGTCAGAAGGGGCCTCAAGTTCTTTGCGGCAGGCGTAATCATAATGTTCTTGACAGCGCTCATACTCTACTTCTTCGACGCCAATGACCTGCCAGTAAACTTTCTGCTCATACTGTTTGAGCCGGCGGGCTGGTTCCTGTTCTGGGAGGGACTTGACATGGTGCTCTTCGAGGCCAGGAGGAACGAGCCGGAGCTGGAGTTCAACGAAAAGCTTGCAAACGCGCACATTAACTTCCAGCCTTACTGAAGACGCCCATGGGCTATATCTTGAGCAGCTGCTTGAGCTCCATCATCTCCTTCGCCCTTATCTCGTCCCTTACAGGATAGGCGAAATGTATGAGCCTGCTGCTGTAACGCGGGAGCACGTGAACGTGGAAGTGGTGCACGCTGCTCATGCCACCTATGTTGGCACCTATGTCCATGCCGAAGCACTCCAGCTTCCGCATCTCCAGCCTGCCGAACCTCTTGGCCACCCTGAACATGTGCGCCACGACAGGGTCTGGCGCGGAAAGCATGTCGCTATAGTGCTTCTTCGAGACCACGAGCAGGTGCCCTTTCTCCACAGGGAGCCTGTTTATCAGCACGCTGCACACAGCATCCCTGTATACGGTCCTGAAAACCTCGCCAGCTGGCATCTCGCAGAACACGCATTTCCTCGTTTGCACCACCGCTCAGGCCTGCATGCGCGCCGCATCGGCCAATTTCGTTATGCTCATACGTTTCAATATCAGTGACATCCTCCCACCCCTAAAGGGAGTGGGCTTCCTCCACATTTACATTTGTGGATGTTACTTGTGGAGTATGTTCTCGCTTCAGCGACCCGGCTTGCCCGTCCCTTGCGGAATGGGTGGAGGCCAGGTCTCCACGAGCGTGACTTCCGGCCTGCCCGGCCGTAGCTCTGTTGAGTATGTTTATAGCGGCGTTCACGTCCCTGTCTGCCACATAGCCGCAGGCGCAGGAGAACGTCCTGTCAGACAGCGACAGTGTGTTGAGCCTGCCGCACCGGCTGCATTCCTGCGACGTGTTCCTTGCGTCCACCGCTGTTACCGTCATGCCAGCCTCTTCCGCTTTGCATGATAGCGTGCTTATGAACCTGCCCCACGAGGCGCCCTGTATGGACCTCGCAAGCCTGTGGTTCTGAAGCATGTTCTGTATGTGCAGTCCCTCTACCGCGAACGAGGTATAGCCTGAGCCAATCAGGTCGTCTACTGCCTTGAAGACGAAGTCCTTGGCCCGGTTGTTGACCTGCTGCCATTTCCTTTCGAGTTGGCGTTTTGCCTTGTCTCTGCGATGAGAGCCCTTCTGCCTCCTGGCTGTAATCCTCTGCCACTTTGCGATGCGCCTCTCCGCCTTCCTTGCGAAGTCCGGCTTGGTTATCTTCCTGCCGTCAGAGAGGGCGGCGAAGGTCTCCAGGCCCATGTCGATGCCTACAGGATTGGCGTCCCTGACCTTTTGCGGTTCAGTTCCGTTTACGGTTGAGAAGATTGCGTAGTATTGGCCTGCCTCCCTCTTTATCGTCAGTGTCTTGACGTTGCCCACGATTGGCCTGTGGAGCTCTATCCTCATGCCCCCTATCCTCGAGACGCGGAGCATATTGACGTCCTTCCTCTCCCTGTCCACGCTGAAGCCGAACTGGGGATAGGTTATCGAATTGTACCTGTCCTTTGCCCTGAAGCGGGGGAAGCCCGCCTTGACCCGCTTCCCTGCCCTCCTCTCCCTGACCCTGCGGAAGAAGTTCTGGTACGCCTTGATGAGGCGGAAGTACGCCTCCCTCTGGACCTGGGAGTAGAGCCCAGAGAGTTCCTTGTTCTCCGCCTTGGCCTCACGCAGGAAACGGTTGAATGTTGAGGGTTTGATGGCAAGGCTCTTGGTTTTCCGGTATTCGTCCCTCGCCTTTTCGAGAAGTTTGTTGTAAAGAAGACGCGCTAGTTCTACCTGCCCGTCCACCTCACTCTGGCGTTTTGCATCTGGATAGAGCCTGTATCGATAGGCTTTTGTAATGCCCACATAACCTACTGCGCCTTTCATATTATTATCCTTTTTGTCGTTATATGCGGCCATTTCCATCTTCCTTTTCCGCCCTCGCTCCCATCCCACCGCTGAAGCATATGGGATTTCCCGCTCCGAAGAGTTAAATACGTTACATAGCCACTAGTAGCATGCCAGGCGGCCTGAAGAGCGCGTTCATAGGCATGCTCGTGGGCATGCTGCTCATAATAGGCATAGAGACAGCGATAGCGGTGCTCGTCCTTTCCGGGATAGGGGTGCCCAACCCGCTGGGCTTCATCGGGCAGGCGGTGACCAACCTGCCGGCCCTGACGTCGCCCAACGGCCTCCAGAAGCTGCTCAACACCTCGCTCGGCAGCGCGTTCTCCAACCTCGCCGCCAACAGCATAGCGCAGCAGAGGGTAGAGGTCAGCGGCGTCTATGTCAGGGGCGTGATAGGGGTGAGCGGCACCAACCTGACCAGCAACGGCGAGCTGAACGGCACGCTCTCCTACAGGGCGAACGCTTCCGGATTCGCTTCCGGCGCCGGCAGCATCCAATACTACAACATCACAGTGCCCAACTACTCGCAGTTCGTCATGCACCTTAACACGCTAGGCACGCAGACCGCGAACTTCAGCACCCTCTCTGTCAACCCGGTGCTTCCTGCAGCGATCGCGCCGGACAGCAATGGCACCTTCGTAATGAAGATACGCCTGCCGCCGAAGGCGTACTCGGGCGGCATGGACGTGTTCTTCACAGCAAACCTCACCAAGCCTTAGGGCCAGCCCCCCGCAGGCCACGGCCGCGGCTCCAATATTAAAGTCTTACGCATGATATAGATAGGGTTGAAATGCGGGTTGCAAAACAAGTCATGCTAGCTCTGCTCCTCATGGCATTCGTGCCAACCTTCGCAGCGCAATCCGGCTCCACGTGCAACATAATAGCAGGGACGTGCCCCGGCCAGGGGAGCGGCCTGGTAACCACCATATACACGAACGCCACGGGCAGGATAGGCGAGCCAGTGTACGTCGCGCTCGCCTATGCGCCGGGCTGCCCCCACTGCGAAGCGCTGAGCGGCTACATAGCAAACCTCAGCGCAACGTACGACATAAGGACGACGTACATAAACGCGATCGCCAACCAGACACTGTTCTCGCAGTACCTTAGCCACTACAACGTATCGCAATCGGACTACGGAGTGGTGCCCGTGCTCTTCGTGGACAACACCTACTGCGTCGGCGACACTGCCTGCATCTCCTTCCTGTCCAAAAACATAGCCTCGTTCGCGAGCAGCGGCACCCCGCCAGTCACACCGGGCTCCGGAAGCCTCGGCAGCCTCTCCATACTGGCGATCACGGGCCTCGCGCTGGTGGACTCGATAAACCCGTGCGCTTTTGCTGTGCTGATATTCCTACTTTCCACGCTCTTCATGCGGGACCCGAACAGGAGGCGCACCATACTGCTCGGGGGCTTCGCCTTCGCGTTCGGCATCTTCATATTTTATTTCGTAATAGGCATGCTCCTGCTCGCTGGCATAAAGGCGGCGCTGGCGGTCGCCGGGCTGAGCAACGCGTACGTGTACGGCGCGTTCGGCGTCTTCGCGATACTGCTTGGCGCGCTGAACCTCAAGGACTACTTCCACTACGGCGGCATGGGCTTCGTGATGGAAGTGCCTAGAAGCTGGAGGCCCGGGATGCTCGCCACAATAGAGAAGAGCGTGCTCGGCGGGTTCGCCTCGGTGCCTGGCGCCTTCGTAGCCGGCGTGCTGGTGACCGCCTTCCTGCTGCCGTGCATAACAGGCCCGTATTTCGTGGCGGGCAGCCTGCTGAAGGGCCTGCCGCTCGGCGCCGCAGCCATCTGGCTGGTCTACTACAACCTGCTCTTCATACTGCCGATGCTCGTGATAACGCTGCTCGTCTACTTCAGCTTCACAAGCATAGAGAAGGCCGCGGCCTTCCGGGAGAAGAACGTCAGGCGGCTGCACCTGATAGCGGGCATACTCCTGGTGCTGGTGGGCGTGATAATGTTCTACTCGGCGCTGGCGTAATGGCTGCCGGCCGAGCAAAGCGGCGCTGCATCGGCGGGCAGGCCGCCTAACGGCCTAGCGCCTTCGCTATCTCGCCCGAATCTGAGAGCACAAGCATGCGCTCCATGTTCTTCAGCGATCTCTCGTGCGCCTCCCTGTCATACGAAGAAACGCAATCCCTGGCTATTATGGGCATGTAGCCCCTGTTCGATGCGTCGCGCGCGCTGGACTCTATTCCTATCTCCGTGGCTATCCCTGCCAGCACTATGTTCCTTATGCCAGCATTGTTGAGCATGAGCTCGAACGGTGTGCCCACGAATACGCTGGCCGTGTGCTTGTTGAATACTATGTCCTTGTCGCCAGGTTTCAGGTACAGCTCGAAATCCTCGGGCTTGGCGTTCGCGAAGCCTCCCTTGTACGCGAGCTTCCTCGCGGCGGACTCGAACCTCTCGGGCAGCGGGGTTATCTTGGTGAAGAATATGGGCACGCCTGCAGCCCTAACGGCGTCCACCAGGGCGCCCATCCTGGACACGAACTCGGCCTTGTTGAATATCCTGTTCACAAGCATGTTCTGCACGTCCCACACGACAAGCGCGGTGTCCTCGGGCTTGATGAGCAGCCTAAGCTCCTCTGATTTCATCTCCATGGCGATACCAGCAACAGAATCGCGTGCAAAATTAATACGGGTTGCGACGCGCCGCCGCCCCGCTAGTTGCCTGCCAGCCTTTCCTGGATTCTCTTCAGCGATGCGGCGCTTGCGCGGGGGCCGAGCTGCGACGTCACATAGCCCGGGTACTTCTTGAAGAAAACGCTCTCCGCAGCCACTGCCGCCTTGAACTTGCCCCCGTCGTACCCGGAAGCGGGATAAAGCTTGGCGTGCAGGTGCTTGACCCCGGTCCCTTCCAGCACAAGGTGCACACGCGACACCCCCAGCCTGCGCCGCATGATGTTCGCCACTTTCCTGACGGCCAGCATGAAATCCGTGAGTTCCCTGGGGCTCAGCGAGGAAAAGAGGCTGTTCATGTGCTTCTTAGGCACGAGCAGCACCTGGCCTGCGACGTTGGGGTAAAGGTCGAGGAACGCCACATATTTCTTATCCTCGTAGACCTTGTACGAGGGCGTTGCTCCGCTTGCGACCCTACAGAATATGCAGCTTCCTTTTGGCATGTCCTGTTTGAGACGCGCATGTTTTTAATGCAGCCGAGCCCGGCAGCGCTTTTGCACAAGGTATATAAAGGTGCTACTGGCATAACCTAGTTTATAACAGGGTTATAGTGAGCCTATGGCGAGCAAGTACGAGGTTACTGCCGAGGAATATGTGCCGGCCGCGCGCTCCATAATAGCACACACGCTGATAGAGAAGTACCACATAAGCGAGGTCGAGGTGGCCAGGCGCATGGGCGTAGCGCAGGCTGCGGTCAGCAAGTACATGACAGGCAAGTACTCCGAGAGGCTGAAGCGCAAGATGGAGGAGCTCAACGAGAAGATAAAGGGCAACAAGCAGCTGTTCGATTCGTACATAAAGAACGTCGCAAGCGGCAGCGACGAGCGCGCGAACATGTGCGTCTGCGCGCTCTGCGGCATGGCCAACGGTTTCTCGTGCTCGTTCTCCAGGGTGCCCGGCGTGAAGGCGGCGCAGGCTGGCGCCAAATAATGATTGCATGACGGCTGCGGAGAGCCTCGTGACCGAGGCGGATTACAAGGAGCGTTACGGCTTCGTGACCAATGCCGAATACGTAGAGTTCGAGAAGGGCCTGTCTGAGGACACGGTAAGGAGGATATCGAAGCTCAAAGGGGAGCCGGACTGGATGCTCGAGAAGAGGCTGCTCGGCTACAAGGTGTTCGCAGGCAAGCCTACGCCAAGGTGGGGCGCTGACCTGAGCGGCATAGACTACGACGACATATACTACTACAAGCAGCCGAAGGCGAAGGAGGGCAAGAGCTGGGAGGAGGTGCCAGAGGAGATAAAGAAGACGTTCGAGAAGCTCGGGGTGCCTGAGGCCGAGCGCAAGTTCTTCGCTGGCGCGGAGGCGCAGTTCGACTCCGGAGTGGTGTACTCGCACATCAACGAGGAGCTTGAGAAGCTCGGCGTCATATTCACCGACACAGACACTGCTGTGCGGAAGTACCCCGAGCTCATGAAAAAATATTTCGGCACAGTCATACCGCCTACCGACAACAAGTTCGCGGCGCTCAACACAGCGGTGTGGAGCGGCGGCAGCTTCATCTACGTGCCTAAGGGGGTCAGGGTGCCTATGCCGCTCAATGCATACTTCAGGATAAACGCGGAGAAATCTGGGCAGTTCGAGAGGACGCTCATCGTTGTGGACGAAGGAGGGGAAGCGGTATACATAGAGGGCTGCACGGCCCCTGCATACTCGGCGAACTCCCTGCACGCGGCAGTGGTAGAGGTGGTTGCGCACAAGAACGCCAGGGTACAGTACGTCACAGTGCAGAACTGGGCGAAGAACATCTACAACCTGGTCACGCAGCGCGCGCACGTCTACGAGAACGCCCGCATGTCGTGGGTCGATGCGAACATAGGCAGCAAGACAAACATGAAGTACCCTTCCATATACCTGCACGGGAGGAACGCGCAGGGCGAGATACTTTCGATAGCCCTCGCCTCCGATGGGCAGGTGCAGGATTCCGGGGGCAAGGTCTACCACCTCGCTCCCAACACAGCATCGAAGATAGTCTCCAAGAGCATATCGAAGGGGAGCGGCCTGACCACGTTCAGGGGCCTTGTGTACATAGGCAAGGAAGCGGAGAACGCCAAGGTGAACACCACGTGCGACGCCCTGCTGCTCGACAGCGATGCGAGGACCAACACCTACCCGTATGCTGACATACAGCGCAACGACGCGCTCCTGAGCCACGAGGCCAAGGTCGGCAGGATAAGCGAGGACGACGTGTTCTATCTCATGTCGAGGGGCATATCGGAGAGCGACGCAATAGCGATGATAATACTTGGCTTCCTCAACGACCTGACCAAAGCGCTGCCCATGGAGTACTCGCTGGAGCTGAAGAGGCTGATAAAGCTCGACATGGCGGGTTCGGTGGGCTAGGGTGATGGGTTGGGAGGCAACAACACCTTGGTGGAGCAGGCCATCGCTGGATTCGCGAGGATGCCGTTCGACAAGGACGAACTCTACAAGCGGTACGGCAGCGAGATAAGCATGGAGGCTGCGAAGGGGGCTGGCGCTGTCGGCGCTCGGGAGGCGCTGAAGGCCGTTTCAGATTCCGCGGGGCTGAGGTTCGACCTCTACAGCGTAGGAAAAGAGGTGAAGACATCGAGCGGCATTGTGAGCGTGGAGCAGAACGCGGCCGCCGACTCCGCCTCCGCGAAAGGCGCAGCGTTCGAGGACAGACTCTATAGTTATATGCGGAGCGCGGGCTACAACATAATCAGGATCAAAGTGCCCGACAGCGCCTCTGCGAAACTGAACTTCCTGATGCTCAACGAGAACTCGGGAATGCAGAACGTGCTTCTCGCCGACGTGGGCGAGAACTCGAGCCTCGGGCTTTTCGAGTGGCTCGGGTCGGCGCAGGACGCCGTCTCGACGCATGCGGCCATAAACATAGTGAACGCGGGCGCAGGATCCAGCGTGGAACTGAGCATACTGCACAACGAATCAGATTCCTGCGATGTGGGCGCGCTGAACAGCATAACAGCTTCGGACAACGCAACAGTGAAGGCAAGCACGATATACAACGGCGGCAGGAACACGAAGTCGAGCACCCTGGCCAGTGCCGAGGGACAGGGGAGCAGCATATCAGTCAACGAGATAGTGCTGGGCAACGGCTCGCAGTCCTTCGACCTGGGCGCCTACACGCTCAACTCGGGCACGAGGACGAGCACGAAGCTGAGGAGCGGAGCGGTGCTCAACGACAGGGCGCTCTGCACCCTCAAGGGCTACGCCAAGGTGGCGAGCGGGGCTGAGGGCGCCTACTCGTACGTGGAGGAGAGGGGCCTGGTCATGGGCAGCGGGGCGCGGATGAGACCGCTGCCAGACATGAGCATCGACTGCAGGAACGTCGCGTTCGCGTCACACAGCGCCTCGGCAGCGCCTATAGACGCGGAGAAGCTCTTCTACCTGATGAGCAGGGGCATAGACGAGGCGAGGGCAAAGCGCACGTTTGTCGCCGGCTTCCTGTCCAAGTACCTGGCGAACATAGCCAACGACACTGTGAAAGAGATAGCTATATCTGTGCTCCTTGACAAGCTTGATAACGGCAGGCATGCGACAGTGCCGCGGATAAGCCCGCAGAACCTGTGGATAGCGCCGGGCGCGGAGTGATGCTATGAGGCTCGAGATAAAGGACCTGCATGTGGAAGTGGAAGGCAACGAAGTGGTGAAGGGGATAAGCCTGGCCATCAAGGAGGGCGAGTTCCACGTGCTCATGGGGCCGAACGGCTCGGGCAAGACGACGCTGTCGAGGACAATACTGGGGCACCCCGGAGCCAAGGTCACGAAGGGCGACATACTGGTCGACGGGGAGAGCATACTGAAGCTAAGCCCGGACAAGCGCGCAAAGCTAGGCCTCTTCCTCACTTTCCAGAACCCTGTCGAGATAGAGGGGCTCGGCCTTATGAACTTCCTCAACACAGCCAACGCCTCGCTGAAGGAAAAGGGCTCGTTCAAGGAGTTCATGACCGACGTGAAGGGTGCCGCGAAGGAGCTCGACCTGAAGGACGATCTCATGGGCCGATCCCTCAACTACGGCTTCTCCGGCGGCGAGAAGAAGAAGGTGGAGGTGCTGCAGCTCAGGCTCCTCAAGCCCAGGATAGCGATACTCGACGAGCCGGATTCCGGGCTGGATGTTGACGCTGTGCGCGTTGTGGCCGAGAACATAAACAAGTTCAGGCAGGAAACGGGAGCGGGCGTGCTGCTTATAACGCACTACAGCCGCATACTGAGCTACATGCAGCCCCAGACAGTACACGTGATGGTGGACGGCAGGATAGTCGAGGAGGGGGGAAGGGAGCTGGTGGAGAGGATAGAGAAGGACGGCTACAAGTACTAGGCGCTGACATGGAGTTCGACGTGGACAGGATAAGGAAGGATTTCCCGATATTGGCTACGCAGATGAACGGCAGGCAGCTCGTCTACCTGGACAGCGCGGCCACTTCGCAGAAGCCCAGGCAGGTGATAAACGCCGTGGCTAGGCACTACAGGAAGCTCAACGCAAACATACACCGCGGCATATACAAGCTCTCAGAGGAAGCCACGGCGGAGTACGTAGCGTCCAAGGAGGCCGTGGCCAGGTTCATACACGCGAAGAGCTACAGGAGCATCGTCTACTTCAGGAGCACGACCGAGGCTATAAACGCCGTGGCTAGGGCCTGGGGCGACGCAAACACAGGCAGCGGGGACCGCGTGCTCATAACGGAAATGGAGCACCACAGCAACATAGTGCCGTGGCAGATGCTCGCGAAAAGGAAGGGGGCGCACCTGGACTACGTAGGGCTGAGGGACGGGAGCGAGCTCGACCTGGAGGACTACAAGAGCAAGCTTCTACTCAAACCGAAGATTGTGGCGGTCACGCACGTGTCCAATGTCCTCGGGACCATAAACGACGTCAAGGAGATCACCAGGATGGCGCACGAGGCGGGGGCCAGCGTGCTGGTAGACGGGGCGCAGTCCGTGCCGCACATGCCTGTCGACGTCTCTGGCATGGACGCAGACTTCGTGGCGTTCTCTGGCCACAAGATGCTCGGGCCGAGCGGGATAGGCGTGCTCTACGGGAAGGAGGACGTGCTTGAGGGCATGGAGCCATTCCACGGGGGCGGTGACATGATAAGGAGCGTGGACTTCCAGGAGTCCACATGGAACGAGCTGCCGTGGAAGTTCGAGGCTGGAACGCAGAACATGGAGGGCGCAGCGGGCCTTGCCGCCGCGGTCAGGTACCTGAAGAGGCTCGGCATGGAGAGCGTCAGGGAGCACGAGAAGAAAATCACGCTCTACGCGCTCGAGGCGCTCGCGGACGAACATGTCACAGCGTTCGGCCTCGGCAGGGACAGAATTGAGGAGCGCGCCGGAGTGATATCTTTCGATGTCAAGGGCGTGCACGCCCACGATGTGGCGCAGGTCTTCGACAGCGAGGGGATCGCCATAAGGTCGGGGCACCACTGCGCAATGCCGCTTGTCACCAGGGTGCTCGGCGAGCCTGCGGTGCCCAGGATGAGCTTCTACGTATACACCAAGGAGCAGGAGATAGACAGCGCGATTGCAGCCATACGCAAGGCAAGGGAAGTGATGAAGCTCAGCTCCTGAAGCGCCTGCCAGCCTCCCTGACCGCGAGCCAGTACGACGGGATGGCTATCACCGCTATTACGGCCACCACCATGAAGAAGCCGAGGTCTAGCGTGCCCAGGCCGGTGAAGCTTATGCCAGTGCTTACCCCGTAATCGCCCACCGCCGGAAGGAAGTAGAGCAACATGCCCACGGCCACGAAAGCGATGCCGCCGTAGGCCAGCACACGGCCGGAGGTCAGCCTGCCTATGAAGCTTATCTGCTCCTTGGTGTACCGCCTGTGCCTCAGCCAGTAGCCTATAGCAGCGCCGAAAAGCATCTGCATCACCATGGTGCCTATGCCGAAGAGCGCGCCGGGGAGCCACGCGAGCGCAGCGCTGCCCATCTGCGGCGCTATCACCGTGTACAGCACGAGAGCGAAGGCGCCGAAGCCGAACCCTGCTATCGCGCCGTGCACAGGTGTGAGCATCAACGGCACCTTCCTGGGCTCTAGCACCGGGTGCGGGGCGAGCGCACCGTGCTCCAGCAGGTGCTCGCGCTCGAAGCCGGTCTTGCGCAGCACACTGACGTGGTAGAAGCGCTCTATAGCGTTAGCGAGGCGGTGGTAGTGCAGGTAGATTCCTTTCCTCAGTATGTAGAAGCCAGACGCGCTCATGACTATGCCTACCACCACGTACACGAATGCGTTCACCTCCGGGTTCTGGAGGAACGGAGCGAGCGCCAGGTAGGAAAGCTCTGAGATGAAAGCGCGCTGCAGCGTGAAGCCGAGCGAGAAGAGCAGTCCTGCGGCCGCGCCCCCGGAGGCTGTGAAAGTCCCGAGCGCGTAGCTGAGCGTTATAGGCCACGTGTGCTCGTCCGGCGTGGCCCCGTGCACCAGGCCGAGAACGAACGACAGCAGCAGAAGGTACAAGATGCCGCCCGCGTACACCAGGAGCAGCCCAAAGGAAGGAAGCATGCAGTCTTTTGCTACGGCAAGGATAAATAACTTGCCTGAAGATATGCTTGAGGGCATGCTTTTCGAGGAGCTTGCGGGTTTCTACGACAAGCTTGAGGGCACGAGCTCCAGGCTTGCCATGATAGACATACTCACCGAGATGTTCTCCAGGGCGAGGAAGGGCGAGGTAAAGGACATAATATACATGACGCTCGGCACGCCTGCGCCGCCGTTCAAGGGCATCGACCTGGGCATGGCCGAGAAGCTGGCCGAGGAAGCGATAGCCACGGCCACCGGCGAGACCAAAGAGGGCGTGGACAGGAGCTTCAAGAAAACAGGCGACCTGGGCAGAAGCGCTGAGCAGCTCATGGGCGCGGGCAGGCTGAGGCGCATGGGCAGCGGCAAGTTCGAGGTTAGCGACGTGATGGCCACGATGCTGAAAATAGCAGGCACCTCGGGCCAGGGCAGCAAGGAGGCCAAGATAAAGATGCTGGCCAACCTGCTCGCAGCCAGCAAGCCGCTCGAGGCGCGGTACATAGTGAGGTTCGCGCTCGGGGAGCTCAGGCTTGGGGCCGGAGACGCAACCATACTCGAGGCGCTGTCGAACGCGGCCACCGGAGACAGGAAGTTCAAGGCTAAGCTCGAGGAGGCATACAACATATGCAGCGACCTCGGCCTCGTTGGCGAGACTCTGATGCGCGAGGGCAAGAGGGGCATAGAGGAGTTCAAGGTCGCGCTCTTCGAGCCCATAAGGCCGGCGCTGGCCGAGAGGCTGCCCACCGCCGAGGAGATACTCGCGAGGATGGGCGGCAAGTGCGCGGTCGAGAGCAAGTACGACGGGCTGCGGGCGCAGGTGCACATCGACAGGGCCGGGAAACACGTCGAGATATTCTCAAGGAGGCTGGAGCGCGTCACCGACATGTTCCCGGAGCTCACCCGGGCGGCGCTCAGGGAGGTGCACGCTGACAGCGCCATACTCGACGGAGAGGCCATCGCCTACGACGAGGCTACGAACCAGTTCCATCCATTCCAGGAGACGATGCAGCGCAAGAGGAAGCACGGGATAGAGGAGAAGAGCGAGGAGCTGCCCCTGCGCCTCTTCGCGTTCGACCTGCTGTACCTCAACGGCGAGAGCTACCTCAATAAAGGATATACAGAGCGGCGCGATGAGCTCGAGCGCGTGGTCAAGGGAGACGGGACTATAAGGTTCTCTGACCGCACCATCGTCGACAAACCAGCCGCGCTGGAGAAGTACTTCGACGAAGCCGTAGAGGACGGCCTGGAGGGGATAGTCGCCAAGGACCTGGATGCGCCGTACGTCGCAGGCGCCAGGAAGTTCAGCTGGATAAAGATGAAGAGGAGCTACAAGGGCGAGCTCTCCGACACGGTAGACCTCGTGGTAGTGGGTTACTACAGGGGCAAGGGCATAAGGACCGAGTTCGGCTTCGGCGGAATACTCGCCGCTGTCTACGACGACAAAAGGGACGTGTTCGAGACAGTGACCAGGATAGGCACGGGCTTCACCGAGGAGATGATGCGCTCGTTCAGGAGCGTGTTCGAGAAGATAAGGGTGGCGAAGAAGCCGGCGCGGGTCGACGCGCTGGTGGAGCCAGACTTCTGGACGGAGCCCAGGTACGTGGTCACAGTGAAGGCAGACGAGATAACCAAGTCGCCGATGCACACCGCGGGCAGGCACAGGGAGGGCGAAGGCGAGGTGGGCTACGCCCTGCGGTTCCCGAGGATCGTGGGCGGAGGGATAAGGGAGGACAAGAGCCCGGAGGACGCCACCACGGCCAAGGAGATAGAGGAGATGTTCAGGCAGCAGAGGAAGACAAAGATCAGCGAGGCCGCGCCCTAGATTGCGCGATGCCCACTTAGACGATGGGCGAACGGCCTCAAAAGGGGCTTAAAGCGGGCAATCCAGCTATATGCATGGGCGATACTGCAGCCATGCAGAACGCAGCCGGCATACGGCACAGCACCAGCGGCGGGTTCGCATACGCGCATCTGAAGAACGCGGAGAGGCGGGACGGCTTCCTGGAAGTCTACGATTTCGACGGAGTGATAGGGCTGACCATAAACGGCACTGCCGACCGCGCCGTCGACAGAGTGCTTAGGCTGGAATCGCTCAAAAGGAACGAGCATATGCGCACGGTGACGATGGGACTGCTCTTTACGGCGCACGAGATGCTAGGCAGGAACAGGGACAGCATAATAGAGAAGGTGCTCAACGGTGTAGAGCTCGACGGCAATGTGCTCGAGCTCATGAGGGAGCACAGGGCCAGGGGAGCGAAGCAAATAGTCCTGACAGGCAACGAGAACACGGAGCGCATAAGGGAGAAACTGCTGGAGCGCGGAATTAATGTGGAAGTAGTGTACAGGAAGGCTAGAGAGAAACCGGCCTACATAAAGGAGCTCATGGAAGCGAACCCCGGCAAGACGGTGGTCCACATCAACGACAGCCTGTGGGACCTGACCCACGCCATGGCAAACGGGCAGTCGAAGAACTTCGTGCTCGTCCAGACGAAGACCAACCAGCTGTGGGTGCCTGTGATAAAGACGCTGAACATAGCCGAGGTCTGCGACCCCGGATCCATGGCATCGATGAACACGGCGATAATGAACGTAGCCAGGGGCTGAAAAAGCCCAAAAGAACGTACGGGACTCACACACAGAAAAAAAGCAGTACGCTGGCTGCGTAATTTGCAGAAAATAGCCATTTACGCAGCGTAATTTCGTTTACGCAGGTATATGCGCCTGGCTCCAGATATTACAATTATACCAGAATCTATGCTGTTCCTGTATCTTCGCCAGTTGCAGAACATATTTAAACTTAATCACAATAGCATAATTGGCGATCAGATGACGGACTTTACCACAGAGATACTGGGTACCGGAGGGCAGAACGCTGTTTCTGAAATAAAGATAGTGACTATCGGAGTGGGCGGAGGCGGAAACAACACCGTCAACCGTTTGCTGAAGGTTGGAGTGAAGGGCACGGAGCTCGTGGCTGTCAACACGGACGCTAACCACTTCAAGATAATAGACGACAGGATAAAGAAGATGCTCATAGGCAAGACAATAACCAGGGGCCTTGGCGCGGGCGGCGATCCGAGCATAGGCATGAAGGCGGCGGAGGTGGACAGGCAGGCGCTCGAGGAGATGCTGAGCGGCGCGCACCTTGTGTTCCTTTGCGCCGGAATGGGCGGCGGCACAGGCACCGGGGCCGCGCCAGTGATAGCGCAGATAGCCAAGGAGGCCGGAGCTATAGTCGTGGCCATGGTCACATACCCGTTCGACCTGGAGCGCGTCAGGAAGGTTAAGGCGGAGGAGGGCATCCAGCAGCTGCGCAAGCATTGCGACAGCGTGGTTATAATAGACAACAACAGGCTCGTGAAGCTAGTGCCCAACCTGCCGATGAACGAGGCGTTCGCGGTTGCGGACGACGTGCTAGCTAAGGCGATAGGGGGCCTGGTGTGGACGATAACGCAGCCCAGCCTTATCAACATCGACTTCGCTGACGTGAAGGCGATAATGGGAAGCGGCGACATAGGCTTCATATCTGTGGGCACGGGCAAGGGCACGGACAAGGTGACCAGCGCCAGCGAAGCTGTGATAAAGAACAAGCTGCTGGACGTGAGCTTCGAGAACGCCAAGGGCGCTCTCATACACATCTCGGGCGCATCGGACCTTACCCTGGGAGACGCGATAAAGGCAGGAGACATAATAACGGAGCAGATGGACCCCAAGGCCACTGTGAAGTGGGGCGCAAGGATAGTGCCTGGCTTCGAGGGCCAGCTCGAGATAGTCGCGATAGTCACAGGCGTCAAGGGCGAGAGCATACTGGGAAGGTTCGCGGAGAAGAAAGAAGCCAGCTACTCAGGCCTGGACGCCATATGATGCTAGGGTGTTATGGGTGGCAGACGAGTTCGACTACGACGCATTCACGCCAAAAGTTGCAGTAGCAGGGGTCGGCGGGGCCGGGAGCAACCTTGTGAACAGGCTCTTCAGCAACAACATAAAGAGCGCCACCACTATAGCGGTGAACACTGACCTTGCGCACCTCAACATGATCAAGGCGCACAGGAAGGTGCTCATAGGCAGGGAGCTCACCAACGGCCTCGGAGCCGGAGGATTCCCCGAAGTGGCGGCGAAGTGCGCAGACATGAGCAAGGGAGACATAGAGAAGGTGCTCGAGGGCTACAACCTGGTGTTCGTAGTGGCCGGAATGGGCGGCGGCACCGGCACCGGGGCCGCGCCAGTGGTCGCAAGGGCGGCCAGGGAGCTGGGCGCCACAGTCATAGCCACAGTAACGTACCCGTTCGCGCTGGAGAGGAGCAGGAAGCAGAAGGCGGAGTGGGGCATAGAGCAGCTGAGCAAGGAGGCAGACGCTGTGATAGTGGTCGAGAACGAGAAGCTGCTCGAGTACGTGCCGAACCTGCCGATGGAGAAGGCGTTCGAGCTCTCGGACAACATAACCGGCAACGCTGTCAAGGGCATAGCCGACACCATAATGCTGCCGAGCCTCATCAACCTGGACTTCGCGGATCTCAGGACAGTGGTCAGGGAGACCGGCACGGCCGTGATCAGCATAGGCACGGGCACGGGCACAGACAGGGTGGCGCAGGCTATAAAGAGCACACGCACGCACCCGCTGCTCACAGTGGATTACGAGGGCGCGAAGGGCGCGCTCATACACGTGTCCGGCGGCAGCGACCTCACCATAGAGGAGGCCACAAGGATAGGCGAGGGCGTGACCGAGGAGCTCGCTGCGGATGCTAACGTGATATTCGGGGCCAGGCTCATACCTGAGCTTCGCGACCAAGTAAGGGTCATGTCCATAGTGACTGGAGTGAAGGCGAAGTTCGGAGTGAAGAAGAAGCTTGAGGAGACTGAGCGCCTGGGGATGGAGGCACTGGAGCAGATACTGTAGCCCCTGCCTTTTATTAACTTTCGTTGCCTAGTACCCTAGCTTTTACAGTGGTTTTTTGGCAGACGAGACAGGCTACAATCTGAAATCCGCGAAGGAGATAGGCAAGGGAAGCTTCGTGATAATAGACGGGATACCGTGCAGGGTGGTTTCAGTGGAGACGTCAGCGCCTGGCAAGCACGGCGCCAGCAAGGCCAGGATAACGGCCATAGGCATATTCGACGGCTCCAAGAAGACGCTGCTGCTGAGCGGGCATTCAGAGGTGCCCGTGCCCGAGATACTGAAGAAGAGGGCGCAGGTGGTCTCGATAACGGAGAGCACGGCGCAGCTCATGGACCTGGAGACGTACGACATATTCGAGGTGCCCATACCGGAGGAGCTCAAGGGGCAGATAAAGGCGGGAGGGGAGGTGGAGACGATGGAGGCCATGGGCAGGCGCACCATAACCAAGGTAGTCGGAGGCTCTTAGAATGGCGATAAAGGAGATCAAGGTAGCGAACGAGGTGCAGAACAAGCAGCTGGGCAGGCGGGAGCTGGTGCTAGAAGTGACCAACGACGGCAGCACTCCGTCGCGGGCCGAGATCATCGACGCGGTGGCGGACAGGTTCAACATGAAGAAGGCAGACATAATGGTGA
This sequence comes from Microcaldota archaeon, assembly GCA_021792095.1. Classification (GTDB taxonomy): domain Archaea; phylum Micrarchaeota; class Micrarchaeia; order Micrarchaeales; family CABMGC01; genus JAJYVH01. Next base: position 712,692 of record JAJYVH010000001.1, read on the forward strand.
TAAGGGTGAAGCAGGACTACGGCGAGAAGCGCAGCAGCGTCCTTGTGCACGAGTACGCCGACGGGAGCGCAGGGAAGCTGGCGCAGGCGCACATAGTGGCCAGGCACGAGAAGAAGCAGAAGGGAGACGCGGCTGCGGAAGCCAAGGAGCCTGCAAAGGGCGCCGGGGCCAAGGAGGCGGCGCCGAAGCCGGCGGAGAAGGCGGAGGAGAAGAAGGAAGCAGGCAAGGGAGAGTGATCGAATGGCAGAGGACGCTAAGAAGAAAAAGGACGTGAAGGCATACAGGGCGCCTGCAAGGATATGCAAGAAGTGCGGGGCGCGCATGGCTGAGCACAGCGACAGGTTCGCCTGCGGCAGGTGCGGCTACACCGAGTTCAAGGAGCAGGGGCAGTGATTGGTTGGCGGCCAGAGCCACGGGCATGCAGTCAAAAGCAAAGAAGGCGGCCTACTTCACGCTGATACTGTTCTTCATAATGTTCCTGTTCAGCGTGGCCGCGGAGGGCATCTACTACGCGTACCTGCTTGCTACAGGCGTCAGCGCCCAGGGCGCGTACCAGCTGCTCCAGTCCAACACCGCTATGCTCGAATACGTGCTCACCGCGGCCGCCTCGTTCTCGTTCTCCGCAGCGGCGCTGCTCTACCTGCGTTTCGTGGACAAGAGCAGGAAGCCACTCTCGGTCAGGCTCGGGCTATCCGCCAGCAGGCTAACGTTCCGGAACATAGGCTTGGGCCTGCTGCTCTTCGCCGTCATACTCGCCTTCGAGGCGCTGGTCTCCGCTGCTAGCGGGGCCGCAGGCGTAAGCATACAGACGAACGTCAACCTTCTGCTCACCGGGGCGCCGGCATGGTTCCTAATCTTCACTGTCTTCCTGGCGCCGATAAACGAGGAAGTGCTCTTCAGGGGCCTCATGGTGCCCAGGATAGGCATAGTGGCCAGCGCGATACTCTTTGCGCTGCCCCACATAACCTACGATTCCACTTTCGCCATAGAGGTCATAGCCGCCCTGCTTTTCGGCGTACTGGCTGGCTACGTCTACAGGAAGACGGGCTCGCTCTACGCCAGCATAACGGCGCACATGCTAGTCAACGCGCTGCCCGTATTGGCGCTCCTGCTGCTCAGTGTGTAGCATGCCTGCGCGCTACAAGCTCATCCTGGTGGAGCCGAAGTACCAGGTGAACCTCGGCTACATGGCGCGCGTGGCAATGAACTTCGGCGTCAGGCGCCTCTACGTGGTGAGGCCCAGGGCCAAGCTCACGGGCAGGGACGCTATAAAGTACTCGAAGCACGCGCGTGCACTCCTCGAAGGGGCGAAAGAGTACGGGAGCTTGGACGAGGCGCTGCGCGGCTGCGGGCTCGTGATAGGCACGACTGGCATACCTGGCAAGGCCAGGGCAGGCTTCAGGCGCATACAGTTCGCAGAGGACATGGCGAGGAGGCTAGGCTCGATGAAGGCGAACACGACAGTGGCGCTCCTGATCGGGAGGGACGACACAGGGCTCACGTCGCAGGAGATAGAGAGATGCGACGCCATGGCGTACATACCTACGCACCGGGAATACCCTGTGCTCAACATATCGCACGCGCTTGCCATACTGCTCTACCTGCTCAAGCGGGAGGGCATAAGGAGCGCGGGCGTGGCTGGCATGGAAAAGGAGGAGGCCGACGAGGGCGAGACGAAGGCGCTGATGCGCGAATTCGGCAGGCTGATCGACGGCAAGAGGCTGAGAAACAGGCGCAGCGTGGCTAGGGTGTTCGAAAGACTGGTGAGGAACGCTCAGCCCAGCAGGAGCGAGCTGCACGCCCTGATCACTGCAATAAAGCAGGGGTAGCGCTGTAGCGCTACTGCTTCGCCATCCCGGCCTTCTTCCTCTTTATTATCTTCACTTTGGCCGGAGTTATGAGCACCCGCGTGTCGTCTATCTGCGCTATGTCGCCGTTTATCTTCGCGACGTAGTCCTTCAGCGCAGTGAGCACGTTGTTCCTTGTGTTGGGCCTCTTCGCGAGCTCCTCTATGCTGAGCAGCAGTATGTTCTTCTTGCCAAGCTCATCCTCTATGAACTTAACTTCGTCCTCGCTCGATATTGTCACGGGCTTCACATACATGTCCGCTGGCTCGTGCATCATGTCGACGTCGTCCATCTCGGCGCTGTTCATGTACTCCTCAATGTTCATCTCCTTTGAGGAGGTAACACCAAATGCTTGTCCTAGCTTGTCAAAAACTCCCATGGTTTTCACCGGTCGCAACCATATATGTTATGCATCAGCTTTTTAATCTTTTCTTTGCGGCGACAATAGTGGCGGGCACGTGGACAAAGGGGTTTGACATCAATTTTATGCGCTGCGAGCGCTGGTTGCGTTGCAAAGAAAGAAGCCGCAGGCATGTCTTTCTCGAGACAGCAGCCATGGATCAGAGCCGGACCTGGTCCAGTATCCTGTTCGCTATCTCCTTCCCGAACAGCCTCTCCACCTTCTCCGCAGATCCGGGCAGCCTCAGGTCGGAGACGCGCCTTATTCCGCTGTCGTACATCAGCCTTGCCCTCACCCTTCCCACCTGCTCCAGCCTGACTAGATCTAGCAGCTCCCTGCGTATCCCGTACTTGGCGCGCACCCTGAGCTCCAGCAGCCTGGTAGTGTTGAGGTGCGAGAGCTTCGCGAGCTCAGAAGCGGCGTACAGGAGCCAATCCGCGTTGGTCTGCTTGGCGAAGAGGACGCCTGGCGTGGTGCCGTAGCTCTTGACTATGTCGCGCTCCTGTTTCTCCTCCATCCAGTCCCGCAGCATCAGCGCTGTGCTGAGCGGCTTTACAGGATCGTAGTAGCTGTAGGAATCCTCGAAGTTGGCGCCAGTGCCCTCCAGCATGGACTCGTAGTCGAAGAACAGCTCGTTGGCCTCCTCTGTCGTGCGCACATACGGCCTCATCTCGGCCGTGTTGCAGACGGCGAACAGGTAGGCCACCTCGTCCTTCGCCTTCGGCAGCGCGTCTAGCAGCCACCTGGCTGAGAGCGGGTCTATGTATAGCTCGCTTATCCTCTGGCCTATCCTCGTGGGCGCGTAGACGCTGCCCTGCCTGGCTATGAAGCCCCAGTTCTCCAGCTGTTTCAGCACGTCGGTCAGCAGCTCGTCGAGCTCGCGCGTGTTCGAGAACTGGAAGCCGTACAGCGTCTCGCTGAGGAAAGAGAGCATGCCTTCCCTGGTCTTAAGCATCTGTGTGGCTACGAAGCCGAGCACATGCATGCGCAGGACGGGCAGCACCCCGAGCTTGGAGCGTATGGGCTCGAGCTCCGAGTTCATGTAGTGCTCGTAGAGATCCATTATCTCCGACCTGCTCCTGGCTATGAGGAGCGCCCTGCCCTCGGTGTCGTACTTCGGCCTGCCAGCGCGGCCGAAGAGCTGCGTAACCTCGTTGACGCTGAGCTTCTCGGAGCCGAAACCCTCGCTGTACCTGCTCGTGTCCCGCACGAGCACTGTGTGCGCAGGCATGTTGACGCCGTAGCCGAGCGTGGTGGTCGAGCATATCACCTTCAGCAGGTTATTCTTGAACGCATCCTCCACGAGCCTGCGCTGCGCGTTGACAAGGCCGCTGTGGTGGAAGGCTGCGCCCCTCGCGACCACCTTCGCGAGCCTCTCGCACTGCACCGTGGGCCTGCCGAGCGCGTGCAACACATCGTCGCTGAGCCTGGCCAGCCGCTCCCGCTCCGTGTCGGTGAGCGTGGGGCCCACTATGCGCGCCGCCTTCTCGGCGCTCGACTCTGCGTTGCGCCTGGTGCTAAGGAACACAAGCATCTGCTTCTTCCTAGCTAGCGTGTCCTGCACCACCCTGGACTCTGGCATCGCGCTTGATCCTGCCAGGTCTTCCTCGCCCTCCAGGTAATAGGCTTTGCCGTCGAAGACTACGCCCCTGTCCAGCCTGACCGGCCTGTATTCGCTTTCCACGAGCCTTGCCTGCAGCCATGCGGCGAGCTCCTTCGCGTTGCCTATGGTCGCGCTGAGCGCTATAAGCTGCGCGTGCCCGCAGAGCCTGCGCAGCTTGGCGATAAGCACCTCCAGCGTGGGGCCCCTGCCCACATCGTCGAGCATGTGCACCTCGTCGAAGACTACGCAGCCCACGCTGTCGAGCCAGTCCAGCCCGTGCCTTATCAGGCTGTCGAACTTCTCCGTGGACACGAATATTATGTCGTAGTCCGCCAGCCACCTGTCCAGCGAATCCAGGTCGCCTATTGACATGGCGATCCTGACGAACGGGTAAGCTGCCTTGAACTCCTCGAACTTCTCGCTGACTAGCGCGCGCATGGGCGCCACGTACACTGCCTTCTTGCCGTAGCCCAGCACCCAGCGCAGCATCGCGAGCTCAGCTATGAAAGTCTTGCCGCTGGCCGTGGGGGAGGCGACGACCATGTTCGTGCCGTCGAGCAGCCCGTGCTTTATGGCGAGCTCCTGGGGCGGTGTGAGGCTCCTTATGCCGCGCTGCGCTATGGAATCGAGCATCTCGCCGGGCACGCGGCCCTTCAGCTCATTCGCCTGCATGATGAATAGAAGCAGCTTTTTCTATAATAATCTTCTGTATTCCGCGAGCGTGCGGCGCACCATGCGCTCCCAAGTGAAGCCCCTTGCGTACTTTATGGCCTGCTTTGATGCGGGCTTTGGATCCGACGCCAGCTCTATCGCCTTCGCCGCTATCTCGTCTTCGGTGCCCTTGAAAGCGTACCTGCGCGTCTCCTCAGGTATGGTCGCATCCCTGAGCGTAAGCGCGTTAGTGCCGCACGCCATGGCCTCCAGCACAGTAAGCCCCTGCCCCTCGTACTTCGAGAGGTGCAGGTATGCGGCCGCCCTGCTCATGTACTCAGCGACTATGTGGTCGTCCGCCCTGTAGTGGAGCATCACGTTCCTCTCAGAAACGTGCTTCAGACCCTGCATCAGAGACGCAAGCATCTGCTGCGCCCCGGGGCTGGAGGTGAATATGTGGAGCCTGGACTTCCTTGCCTCCGCTATCCTGTCGAAGACGCGCAGCAGCCCTCCGAGATTCTTGTGCTTCAGGTGTATCGTGCCCAGGTACACGAAGTCGTTCCGCTCGCCCTGCCATATGCGCGTGCGCAGATAGGCCTCGGACACGCCGAGCGGTATCACCACGTGCCTCTTGGAAGCGTCGTAGAGCCCGTACCGCCTCATATTGCTTTTCAGCTCCTTCAGAGTCTGGGAGCTGTTGCATATGTTGGTATCTGTATCGGCATAGTTGCCCGTCGCCATGCGCCTTACTATGCCTGCAGCTATGTTGAAGCTCTCCGTGAACCTTGGCCTGTAGCGCTGCTGGCTCCCGCTCCTGTACTTCGAGAGCAGCCTTAGGTCGTGCCACATCGTTAGCATCTTCGCCCTGCCCTTCCTCACGCGGAGCACGTCGGGATACATCAAGTGCACTATGTCAGAGCCCGTTATTATGGCGGGGTAGAAAGGACGCACCGTCTTGGGCAGCGTGTAGGTGGCTATAAGCTTGGTGACCGCCTTGTCCCTGACTCCCTTGTACACCTCTGCCGAGTACCTACTTATGCCGTCGTTGGCTGAAAGGTCGAAATCGCGGCCCACGAGCGTAACCCTCATACTGCATGCACTACGAGTTATGTTGCCAATGCAACCTTTTTATTACGGGTGTGTGAAGAGAAGAGCAGAGCAGAACCAATTTTAAACCTTGAACACAGGGTATATGCGTGCCCCAGTAACTCAGTGGCAGAGTGCGAGTTTTGTAAACTCGAAGTCGAGGGTTCGACCCCCTCCTGGGGCTAACGTTGAATTCGGCGGGGAGTTGAACTGTTTGGAGTGAATCCCTACAAGGGATATAAAACTTCGTGAACCCTGATTCCGAAGACACACTTTAGATAAAACTGCCACTAAAAGGAAATGCATCAATACCTAGAAAGAGTAAATAAGATGGGGATCCTATGGAAAGAGATAAGGCAGAATTTGAACTGGGAAAAACAATGGTAAGAAAGCTCGATAAAGGCGAAGAAGAGGAATTCTTCATATATTTTCAAAAAGAATGGTTTCCGGATTGAAGGACTTTTGAGAGAACCTTACAAAGAAAATGTTGACAGCTTATTTCTAGGAAAGAGACTTGCTTGATGAGACTATGGAAAACGGAGTATTATTATCCATCTTGCCTGAATGGGCAGACGCAATATTAGCCGAAACCAAAAAATGGGAGTACAGACGAATTCCACCCGGCATTTCTGAAGGCAGCACCACAACCTACAAAGGCTGTGGATTAGGAAACGCGTTAATAAACTTTGACAGCAAGAGGCAGAGCGAACAAAATGAGAGAGACATATCTGGTTTTCGTGGACCACAGATTCAGCAGGCTAGCGGAGCAGGAATTGGCCTCCGCGCTTCCGGGCTGCAAGCTCGAGCCGCATCGGATCCGCAACAACGATAAGCTCAACACAGTCTTCTTCAAGGTAGAGGCACCCACGACCGACCTTCCCGCCAGAATAAGGGAGAGCACCTCCTCGTTCGTGGATTTCGTGCTGCCTGTGGACGCGGTTCTGGACACGAAGGACACGGTGGACTACCTGAAGATCGAGGACGCGGCTTCCGCTGTGCTAGCCGGCAATAAACGCACATCATTCAAAATAGAAGTGAAGAAGGCGGGCCTTGCTGCAGATGAGACTGCGAAATCGATCGAGGTGCGGCTGGGCGAGGAGCTCGAGGAACGCGGGTACAGGGCTGACCTTAAGACGCCGGAGCTGATGGTCTACGTGATACTTCTTGGCAAGTCTACTATAATCGGGCACGTAGGCGCAAAGACGCAGAAAGACCGCACCCTTGACGCGTTCAGGCGCGCTAACAGGCAGGGAGGGGATCGCGTCAACAGAGCGGAATTCAAGATAGAGGAAGCTATTGACTTCTTCGGAATAGACCTAGGCAAGCATAAGATGGCCCTAGACATCGGTGCCTCACCCGGCGGATGGACCCACTACTTATCCCAGCACGGAATCAAAGTTGTTGCCGTAGACAATGCGCTCCTGAACTACGAAAAGGTAAGCAAAGGCAAGAAAGTGCTGGTAATGGCAGATGCAGCAGATGTGCCTGGGATTCGAAAGATGCTCGCGGACAACAGGCTCGGCGGGAACGTGTTGGTCAAAGGAATTGGCGAGGATGCTGATTTCAGCGATTATGACATAATTCACATAAAGGCAAACATGGAGCGAGACAAGAGAATCGAACTGCTAAAGAGGTTTGGAGAGTTTGACATTCTGACAATAGACACCAATACAGCGCCACCGGAGAGTTCTGCGATCGCAAACTCTCTAGCGGGCCTGCTGGGCCCGGGGGCACCGCTGGTCATGACCATCAAACTACCAACAAGCGCCTTTAGCAAGCATATCTCTAGTGCTGAGACAGGGCTCTCTAAGAATTACACATCCATATCTTTGAAGAAGCTCCCGCACAATAGAAGGGAGCTTACGGCATACGGAATATGCAACGCACACAGGACACAACAGCTTCCCGAATCCATACGCGGTGTCTAAACGCGGAGGGTTGCTCACTTGGCTACGTTTCCGGATGACCCAAAAAGGTGTCATTTTTTAAATCCTCGAGTAGAGGTTTAAATGATGCAATGCGCTTGAGAGAAAGACTAATTGTCTTGGGCATACTGGCGCTAGCCATGGCAATTCTGGTTGCCGTTAATGCCTCCGGCATAGCCATAATCGTTCTGGTGGCTTTCCTCGCGATTTCAGGGATATATGTCGCATGGGTGCTCTTCCTGATTCTGTGTATCGCACTAGGGATCACGTTCCTGCTCGTGGCTTCTGCAGCGCCAGCGGCAATCGCATTTTGGCCTGTTGTGCCGATTGCGGCAGTCGGCCTGACGCTCTATAGGATGTATCAGTTAGGTAAGGATCCAACCGGGATTTCGCTCACAGCGAAGGAAAGCGAAAAACAGAAACGCGCAAACGAGTACGCGGATAACTTGCTCGAAGAGGCAAAGAAGAAAAAGAAAAGCCAATAGGCTGCTTTGAGGAAAGGGTCGCTCAGCCGTACATTTTCTTCTTCATCCAATATCCATACACAATGTAGCCTGCAATGAAGAACACAAATATTAGTTCAAAGAGCCCCACGCTGATAACTTTTGACGACATGCCCAAAAGGGCGAATACCAGAACAAGCAACCATATGAAGTAAAAATATTTTACGAATACCTTCTTTATGTCGACCATTGCGCCACCCCCATCCTACGCCAATACATCTAACACAACATTATTTAAATCTTATTCCGAACGTGTACGTGAAGTGGGCGCTTGGCTGGAACAATCAGCGAAGAACAGGCGAAACAGATAGCCTTAGAGTGGACCTCGGCTGCCATAGAGAAGATGAACATAGAAAACCATTCGAACTGCAAGGATGCGAAGGTTGTCTCAAAGGCGACTTACGATAAGGACCTGCGCGTTTATGACCTGGTAGTGGAATTCTGGTGCCGGTCGATAATCTTCAGCCAGAAGTACAGGTACAGGTTGATCATAGGCGCGAACGGGGAAGTCAAGGACGCTAAGTTCATAGACGAGGGGGTCGACATCCCGCCCCAATAGCCTGGCGGTGCCTACGATAGAGCGTATTTAAATCTTGTCATACTAGAGCACTAGGTAGTTGCATGGGTGGTTTGGATGAGATCAAGAAGTGGCTCGAGCCGAAAGAGGAACTGTTCTTCTATTGCGACGGGGCAGTCGAGGGCCACGTGAACAAATTCGGCCAAAATCCCTTCCCGAACGCCAACGTTCAGGGCGGAATGGTCGTAGGGAAATTGGCTGTGACTGACCTGCGCGTCTTCGGGGTTTACGGAGGCATGCTGGGCGGGGGAAGGATGCTGTTTGAATGGATAACTGACTACGACTATGCGACATCGAGGGTGAAGGGCAACCTGCAGTACGAGGGGAGGGCGATAGCGAAAGGCAAGTCGACAAAGGACCTCGGTTCGATCAAAAACCCGTTCGGGGGTGGAAACCTGCAAGCAATCATACATGTCGCTTCTGATGCGGAGCTTGTGACCAGAAAATCGCTCCTGTCTACCGACCATACCATCGGCTTTAATGTGGCGATGCTGCGAACAGGGCTTACGGAGATGAAGGAAAAGCACCCCATAATGTCCAAGCTTCAAATGGCGAACAAGCGTCTATACGAACTCCACGAACTGAAATTCAACAAGCCGGTAGTCAAGGAAACAGGATCAAGCGAGGAAACTGTGGAAAACGCCTATGCAGTGGTGCTCGCAGTCATCCAGAAACAGCTGAGGTCGATGAGCACTGAAAAGATAGACAATCTCTACTCGCTTGCTGAAGACACATCAGTGTAGACCGGCCCGGTTCCCATTCCCAAAGCCCAAATACGGACAATCCCTATGAGGGCACTGATGACGTAATCCCGGGCCCACAGACCACTTCAAAGCAACTTAGATATGCCGTTATCGAGGCCTATCTTGGCCTTGAATCCGAGGACCCTTTCAGACTTTGATGTATCTGCAAGTGTTTCCATCACATAGTTTTTCATTGGCATGTTTACATATTTTGACTCTATGCTTGTGCCGAGCGCGTGATTTATCTTCTCCACCGTCTCCTTCAGACTGTAATTCTTGCCCGTACCTACGTTAAACTTATCAAAGCCCTTCACACCTGATGCCGCCATAAGCGCATCAACCACATCGTCTGCGAACACAAAATCACGTCTCTGCGTGCCATCACCGTATATTACAGGTTGCTCGCCTTTCTTCATAGCCCAAAGAAACTGCGACACTAGGTTTGCATAGCCTTTCTTTGCCTCTTCGTGCCTTCCGTACACAGAGAAGAATCGCATCGCAGCTACATTGACGCCATGCAGGCTGGCGTAGAGCTCCGAAAGCCTTTCAGCCGCTATCCTTGCCTCGGTGTAGTAATCAGTTACAAACGGCACAACATCTTCCCTGTGTGGCGTCTTTATGCCACTATATATCGAAGAGGTAGACGCGAATACCACAGTGGTGTTGTGCTTCTTGGCGTACTCGAGAACATTTATCATACCCTCCACCACTTCGTTGACCAGGTTTGGGTTCTTCTTATACATCGGAGAAGAGGAGTATATGCCTATATGAAATATCAAGTCTGTGTCTATACCGTGCCTTGCTATATTTTTCACATCATCTTTGATGAAATCAACATTTCCTGTTTTCTGAGCATCCTTAAGATTGTCCATCGAACCGGTGTGCAGGTTGTCTATAACGTGCACCTTGTTGTCCTGCGCAAGTCTTTCGACAAGGTTGCTGCCTATGAACCCAGCACCACCACTGACTATTATTTCCCTACCAGATATAGCAGTCATACCAAAACCCAAATCTTTACCTACATGCCAGACAGGAATATTTATGTGTTACGCATAGCCTGCTGCCAGACGCGTGCCGCCGCAGGTCAAAATCAGAATTTGATGCTTTGCGACTCACGTCAACATATATAAAGACTAAAAATACAACGTTTTGTATTCAGAGGCACAGGTATAATGACATCTCAGAACGGGAAGCATCTAGAAGGAATAAAGCTTGTGCTAATAGACATCGAGGGCACGCTGGTACCGGGCAAGGACGTAGACATGCGACCGCACTACTGGGGCCTGTTAAAAGGAATAGCAGAAAGGAAGAGGAACTTCCTGATAGGCCTCAGCACAGGGCGCGAAGCAGCCTATGCCGTCAGGTTTGTTGAATTGCTTGGCCGAAACGGAAAGATAATAGGTGAATCAGGCGGGGAGCTCTACGATTGTGATACAAAAATTACTCTGCTGCTTATCAAAGACAGCAAACTCAAATTGCTCAGGCAAGCAGAGCGTCTCCTCGATGAATATGTTACGAACAGGCATGGCACAAAAGAGCCGAAAAACACAATGCTTACCTACAACCCCCCGGCCGGGGTGCAGACGCATGCATTCTGCGATGAGCTGGAAGCTGAGCTATCGCTAAAAAAACCGGCACTACGCGGTGAGCTCGATTTTACATTCTCGCAGTCGGCCGTAGACATAACATGCAAAGGAATCAACAAGGGCACAGGGGCGCTAGAGCTAGCCAAGATGGTAGCAATACCGCTGAACAGCATAGCAATCATAGGCGATAGCATGAACGACATTAAGGCCTTCGCCATAATTGCTGCAGGGAATGGCGTCTGCGTTGCGCCTTCCAACGCCACACAGGAAGTGAAGGAGTACATTAACCTTCTTATCAGGCAGGGAAAACCAGCTTATATCTCTGACAAACACTCCACTGGAGCGGTGCTCGAACTACTTAGTGACGTGCTGAAGCAGACCGATGGGAGTGCAAAGCTAGCAACAGAGTAATATAAAAGGTTAGTTACGTGCTGCTGCCCGCTAAACATTGTGTGGCACATAGATGTTTTTGCTCGAATTCACGAAGATTGTGTAGGTCGAGCCCACGAAGCCGGTCTGGTTGGTGCCGTTGAGCCACACCAACACAGTGTATTCGCCTGCGCCGTACTTGTCTATCAGGCCCTTCATGCTGAAGGCTATGCCCAGCCTGCCACCGCTTGCGGAGTACTGGTCCGCCAGTATAGTGTCTATGCCCGGATAGTAGTAGCCTTGGCTGCCTACGACCCCTGCGACTGTTGTCCCGTAGCCGTACGACGACGTGTTGTCAAGCTGGACCCTCGACATGCCCTGCACCGGCGCATCGTACGATATCTGCACCGATGATAGGGAGTAGGGCTGCGCGAGCGTGCCGTAGAGCAGCATCTCATCGCTGCTCTGGTTTATGCCATACTTGCTCCACGCTATGTAGTTGTCTATGAAGTCCTCAACAAAGTAGACGGTGCTCGAGTTGTAGGCTATGCCTATGCTCACCTGGTTGTGGTACTGATTTAGTATGTTGTCCCTGTGCCCGTTGTTGCAGCACTGGCTGTCATTGTACATCATGCTGTACTCCATCTCCTGCAGCGCCTGTGTGACGTTTATGTCTCCGCTGCAGCCGAAGACGCCGCACTCCGCACTGTACCTGTAGGCTATGTTCTCGCTGACAGCACCGGTGCCGCCAAGTAGGGTGTAACGCATGTAGGGCTTCATGCCGAAGACATCCCAGTGGCTGAAGTAGTTGTTGGCGAGCATGCTCGACGCGTGCTGTTGCGCCGACGGTTCGCTCGAGACGGTGACGTTCGCCAGGCCGTAGGCATTCCTGTCCCTGTTTATAAGGCTCAGCGCATAGGCCGCTAGCTGCGCGTTCGCCTGTGTGGCATTTGCCGTGCCCGTATTGCTGACCACACTCTCGTTGCCTATCTGCGACGCATTCGCGCTCGTGTAGTTGGAGACAATGCCTACTATCGGACCCGCCCTGTCCATGTACCCGAAGAAGAGGAACGATACCAGGAGCAGGACCGCGATTAGAGTGATCACGCTTGCTACAGCACCTGTTGCACCCATGCTGCTGATTGGACAGCGCATGTTAAAGTAACGATGCCCTGTCGGGCCTGGCTAAAGCGAAGCGGCGTGCCGTAGCCTCCCTTCTGTTTTAGGTGGCATTCGACTAAGCGGCTTTATGCCTTGCACGCTCCTCGTGCGCACACCGGCCGTTCCATGCATACGTGCACGCTCGTAATGTCATCGCTTGTGTACATGTATGCTCGCGTTTCTGTTCCGGATCGGGCCTTAAGCCCAACACGCACTCTGCGTGGGGAGAGCTTCCTCAGTCATATCGACCGTGGGCCACCCGCACACCGCTTCATATGATATACTTTTCGCCCATATATAAGGCTAGTGGTACGATGGCAATAACTGGCGCGGAGCTCTCCGGCATCTGGCTGATAGTGGCGATAGTGATAGTGATACTCATAGTGTGGAAGCTGGGCAAACTCATATTCAAGCTGATCTTCGGCCTGATAAGCAACATAATAATGGGCTTCATCACGCTCCTGGCCGTGAACTATTTCTTCGGCCTCTCCATACCGTACAGCCTGCCCGTCATAGCATCTACTGTGTTCTTCGGGCTCGGGGGCATAGGGACAATAATAATACTCAAGCTCTTCGGAGTGCCCGTCTGACCCGCTACTTGGCAAGGTCGACGTCTGATTTCTGCACTGTCTTCCTGCCTGCGTGCTTCGCCAGCTTCACCGCTTTCTTGGCAAGCGCATAGGCCATGCTGTTCATCATCTCGGCCAGCTCCCTGGAGGCGCTGTCGCTGACCCTCGCCGCCCCCGCGCCCTTCAGTATCTTCTTGGCAGCCTGCTCGGAGATCGCCATGAGTAGGATTAAATAGCAAAACTTAAAACAATAACAGCATGCGCATAAGGGAACTGGAGCGTGGCGACTCGGACAGGATAAGGGAGCTCATCCTGGAACTCTACGACGAGAATCCTGCATACAGCACTTTCGGCCACAGGCCGGACGAGGGCGAGCTCGAAGGCGTCATCTCCGGGAAGCTGAGGGGCATAGCGGCCGGCAGCATTATCGACCTGGTAGCGGTGGACGACGGGCGCATAGTTGCGGAATGCGAACTCGTAGGCACGGAGCCGGGCCGCGGGGTGATAGGCATAATGGTGGAGGCCAGGAGCAGGCGGAAGGGCCTGGGCGGAGAGCTTGTCTCCAGGGCCATGCGGCTCGCCGCGGGCAGGGGTCTGGCCAAGGCGTACGCGAACGTGCGCAGGGAGAACTGGCGCGCCCTAAAGTTCTTCAGGGCCTGCGGCTTCACTGAGGAGGCGGGGGCGGAGGGGGAGATAGTAGTGATGTCCAAGGGCGCTTCAGCCGCTTGAGTTGTAGGTGGCGAGCAGCGTGCCGTTCAGCTGGGACAGCAGCACGCTCACAGTGTGGTTGGCCTTTGGCGCTGAGTACTCCACGAGCCACGCCTTGGTGTAGTTCTTCCCGTACGCGCTGAGGTTCTGGTAGAAGTGCGAGCCCACGCTGACATTGCGGAAACCGTACTGCTGCACGAACGACATCACACTCGGTATGCCGAGCGTGTAAGACCTCGTTATCGCAGCGGGGAAAGAGGAGAGCAGGAAGCTCGTGTTCTGCTGCAGGCCATATATCCTGCAGTCCTGCGTGTACGTGTTCTGCACCCTGTACACGAAGCCGAACTTGGGGTAATCGAACGTGTACGCGTAGTACGATGGGCACGGCGAGGTGGCGTTCACTACCACGGATGCGGCTATGTACCAGCTGCCCGTGTAGTTAGAGGATCTCTCGCTGGTTATGTTTATGATTGCGCTGGGATAAGCGTTCTGCAGGTCTGCGGTAACAAGCGACGCCGCCTGCTGCTCGCTCACATGACTCAGTATCGTGCTTTGCAGCGCGTAGTACACACCAAGCAGTATCACTACCACGACAACGGCAGCAACAACGGTCTTGGAGAGCAGGTCCATGTTCTAGACTGAAATAAGCAGATATAAAACGTTTGCTCAGCCGCCTCCGCTAACGATGTCCGCCGCCTTCAGGCTCCTGGACACGACGCTCCCTATGCCCATGAGCCTTAGCATCCCGGCAAGCGCCTCCGGCTCTGTGGCCGTCTTGGGGTGCCTGGCGTTGATGGAGCACACGTCAGGGTACTGCCTGATGGATGTGCCGTACGTGCCTATGCGCCTCGCTATTTCCACGATCTCCATCTTGTCGAAGCCTATCAGGGGCCTCATCACCGGCAGCTTCAGGCCGCGCTGCTCGGCGACCAGGTTGGATGCCGTCTGGGATGCCACCTGGCCCAGGCTGTCGCCGGTGTAGATGAAGCCAGCCCCTTCCCTGGCGGCCACCTTCTCGGCGAGCCTGAGCAGGAAGGCCTTGAACAGTATGGGCTCGTACCTCCCGAACCTGGCGGCCTTGGCCTGGAATATGTGCGACGGCACGTAGTAGATTTTGGCGCGCGGGGAGTAGCCGGACAGCTGCGCGACGAGCTCCGCTATCTTGCTCGACTCAGCTGTAGCGTTGTCCGTGAACGCGTGAGCGTGCACATATATGGGCTCTGCGCCGCGCTTCATCGCGTACCATGCGGCCACCGGCGAGTCTATGCCCCCGGACAGCAGCACGACGCACTTGCCCGACGCGCCGACGGGCAGTCCGCCGGCGCCCCTGTGCCTGTCGAGCGAGACGAAGGCGGCATCGGCCTTCACAGCCACCCTGAGCTCCTTCTCGTAGCCCTCGGTCGTAGTCTCCACGCCCATCCCCGAGATGCTTTTCTGCAGGCGCGCCACCACCGCCCTGGAATCGAACGGGAGCCGCTTGTAGGCCCTGTGCGAGCTTATCAGCACGCTCTTGGGCCTCGGCTCCGTGGCGACCAGCGACATAGCGGCGCGCTCTATGCCCTCGAGCGTCGGCTCGGCCTCCAGCGCCGGCTCTATCGCGCTGAGCCCGAACGTCATCTGGAGCTTAGCTATTATTGCGCCGGAATCCCCGGCCCCGCAGCGGAGCTGCAGCCTGTCGAAGTCCCTGCGCAGCGAGAAAGCGTGGCCCGCGAGCTGCGCCCTTATGTTCCTCTCCAGCAGCCGTATGTAGCCGTCCCTGTTGCCTCCCTTCAGCCAGAGCTCGCCGAACTTTAGTATAATAAGCACATCAGCGCCGCCTCCGGTCATGGGTCCATCCTCCTTGCCAGAAAGCGCGAACGCGCCGCGAGGCTCCATGCCTATATTGCTACCTGCCTGCTTTTGTAACTTCCTTCTGCTCCTTGTGCCTCTGCTTGCGCTGCTGCTTGACGTCGAACTTGAAGCAGCGGTCCGAGCAGTAGTACTTTATCGCACCCGTCTTCCGCACGTACATTATGCCCGTGCCCTTCTCTATCTCCCTTGTGCAGTAAGAGCAGCGCATGCTATCATCTCACCATGATGCGCTTGTCCTCCCTGCTCGTGTCGGAGACGCGTATTATGTCGCCCACCTTTATCCTGCCGCTCACGTTCCTCCTCCTCACCCTGCCCTTGTCCTTCCCTTCGAGTATCTTGAGCATTACCTGGCGTACGGAGCCGAACATGCCGGTGCGCATGGGTGCGACCTCCACTACCTCGGCCATGAAGCCGTCGAACTTCCTCTCCGGCTTCGCCTCCTGGACAGCCTCCTGCTTTCCCTGCTCTTCAGCCAACCCAACACACCGATGTCATGAAACGTTCAGCTTGCTTCTGCAGCCGGAGCTTCCGCCTGAGCCTCTGGTGCAGCCTGCTTCTGCTCCTGCTCCTGCTTCGGCGCCTTTTCCTTCTTCTGCTTCGGCTTGGCCTCCTTCGGCGCCTGCTCCTGCTTCGGCGCCTCCTGCTTCGCCTCCTGCCTCGCAGCCCCGCCCTGCTTCGTTGCGGCCCAGCCTGTTATCTCCTTGACCTGCGCCTGCGCATCGCCCGGCTTCTCTATGGCTATGGCCGCGCACGGAACCCCGAGCCCGGCAGCCTTGCCCAGGTCAAGCTTGGCAGGCACGAAGATGAAAGGCTTCCTCTTCTGCTCGCAGAGCGTCGGCAGGTGCATCACCACCTCCTCGGGCTCCACGTCGCCTGCTATCAGCACGAGCTCGGCGGTGCCCCGCTCTATGCTCTTGGTGACCTCGTTGACTCCCTTCTTCACTTTGCCCCCCTGCTTCGCAAGACGCACAGCGTCGAGCGACTTGTCCACTATCTCCTTTGGCGCTTCGAATTTCACATAGCTCTTTGCCATACCTACACCTCGTTTCATTGGTGCCGAAAAATAAGCACCGGTCCCTGCGCTTGCGCGCGGGATTAGATTAGCATTACTCAACAAGGGTTTAAAACACTACCTGTAAAACGCTCAGTCCATGAAATCCTGCGGCTTCGGTGGCTCCTCCTTGAGGCCCTTCCTCTTCCTTATCTCCCTCACCACCTTCTCCTGCAGCTCCTTCGGCAGCTTCTCGTAGCCCGCGTACTCCGAGTACCATATGGCCCTGCCGGCCGTGGCGCTCCTCATCTCGTTCGAGAAGCCCCTTATCACCTCGGCCACAGGCATCTTCGCCACTATGGTCGCGGCCTCGCCTTCCTGCGACACCTCCTGCACCTGGCCCCTCCTCCCCTGCAGCAGCGTTATTATAGTAGACATGTACTCCTGCGGCACGTTCACCGTGAATATCTGCTTCGGCTCGAGCAGCTGCACTCCGGTGAGCAGCATGCCGGCCCATATGGGGCGTCTCATCGCCGGCATTATCTGCGCCGGGCCCCTGTGCACCGGATCCTCGTGTATCGTCGCGTCGTTGATCAGCACCTTGATGCCGTAGCACTTCTCCTTGGCTAAGGGCCCTTCGCGCACAGCCTCCTCGAAGCCGTCTATCAGCAGCTCCTCCACCTCGTTGAGGTACTGCACCCCGTGCGTGGCGTCTATCAGCACGCTGGCCGTGGCCACGTCCCATACGCCCCTGGCCTCCTCCCTCGGCATGCCGGCCTCGACGAGAGGCTCCAGGTACTGCTTGCCCTTTGGCGTGCCCTCCTTGATCGACCCGTTCTCTATCAGCTCCAGCACCCCCTTCTCGAGCGGCATTATCGTTACCTCGAACTTGCTGTGCCTGTTCGGCGTCTTGCCCTCTATCTCCTCGGTCTTGCCCTCTATCGTCTCCTTGTAGAGCACGATCGGGTCGCTCGTTATTATCGGTATCTTGAACTCGTCGCGTATCTTGGTCTCGACTATCTCCAGGTGCAGCTCCCCGTTGCCGCTCACCAGGTGCTCGCCAGTCTCCTGGTTCAGGCTCACCACCAGCCCGGGGTCGATCTTCGAGAGCTCCCTGAGCGCCTCTATGAGCTTCAGCGTGTCCTTGGACTCCTTCGCGTCTATTGTCTTGGTGACGACAGGTTTTGCGTAGTGCGTTATCTGCTCGAAAGGCAGTATGCTGCCCTCGCTGAGCGTGTCGCCTATCATCAGGTCCTTTATGCCCACTATGGCAGCTATGTTGCCCGCCGCGACCTCGTCTATCTGCACGCGGTCGTTGCTCATGTACAGGCCCACCTGCTGTATCTTCTCCTGGTCGGGCCTGCCTGAAACGTAGACCATCGTGCCCTTCCTTATGGTGCCCGAGAACACCCTGCCTATCGCCACCTCGCCGCCGTGCGGGTCGTAGCTTATGCCTATGACCACTATGTTCGCCTTCGCGTTGGTAGCCACGTCGCGCATCGCCCTGCCATCCTCGCTCTCCATGTCGCCCTTCCAGAGGTGGGGTATCCTGTAGGGCTGCGCCACCTTCGGGCTCGGGAGGTGCTCTATTATCATAGTGAGTGTCGCCTCGTCTATGGGCGCCACTTCCTGCAGCTTCGTTATGTCATTAGCTTCGGTCAGCGCGTATATGTCCTTGAACGTGATCTTGTAGTTGTCCATTATGCGCTTCGATATGGCCCAGCGCTCCTGGGCGCTGCCTATGCAGACGCTGCCGTCCTCTACGCTGACCTTCCACTTGCCCGAGAACTCCTCGGGCGCATAGTTGGCAATCAGCTTGTTGACCTCGTTTATGAGCTTGAGCAGCCTCTCGAACGTCTGCTGCGGGTCGAGCTTCAGCTCTGTGAGCAGCCTGTCGACCTTGTTTATGAAGAGCACCGGCTTCGCCCTCTCCTTCATCGCCTGCCTGACCACTGTCTCAGTCTGCGGCATTATGCCCTCGAGAGCGTCCACGACGACAACGACGCCGTCGACTGCGCGCATCGCCCTGGTCACGTGGAAGCCGAAGTCGACGTGCCCGGGCGTGTCTATGAGGTTGATTATGTACTCCTTGCCCTGGTAGTCGAACGCCAGCGATATGTTCGCCGACTTTATGGTCATCTTCCTGTCCTTCTCTATGGCCTCGTAGTTTGTGTAAAGCACCTCGCCCGCCACCTGCTTGGATATTATGCCCGCCTTTGCGAGCAGCGAGTCGGTGAGCGTGGTCTTCCCGTGGTGGACGTGCGCCACTATGGCCACGTTCCTTATCTGGTCCACGTTCCTCATTATCCTTGCTACTTCCTCAGCTACGAGCTCCTTCCTTACCATAAGGACTACCTTGCGCTCCTTGCTATGCGCTCGGCCTCCACGCGCCTCTTTATAGCGTAGCTGCTCGCATCCTTGTTGGCCGCGAGCATGAGTTCGTCGGCGAGCGCGTCGGAGAGGCTCTTCCTGCTCTTGAACGCGCTTATCAGCGCCGCCAGAGCCACGTTGCGCAGCGCAACGTCGAGGCGCCTCGCGGCGCTTATGCCTACGGCGACGTTGTAGTTGATGCCCCCGTACCTTATCCTAGTAGTGTCCTCTATCGGCGCCGCGTTCTCCAGGGCGTCTACGAGCACCTGCAGCGGGTTCTTGCCGGTGCGCCTGCTTATGTCCTCGAAAGCACGCTCGACCACGTGCATGAGCTTGAGTTTCTTGCCCTGCAGCGCGCCCTTGGTCCTTATCACCCTGCCGCCTATCTTGGCGCCGGTGCCTCCGCGCATCATCTTGTTGATCAGGCGCTCCACTATGTTGGTGTGCGCCGCGTAGTATGTCCTGTGCCTGCGCCTGCCGAACGTGTTAGGGTAGGCGCGCGGGGAGAGCGTTATGTAGTTGGCCAGGCTCGGGTCGTCGACAGTCACGCTCCCCGAGTCGTACTTGCCGAAGAAGAGCGGTGCGTGCATAGTGGCAGTGCCGGCGGGCTTCGCTGCACCCCTGGAGCTCCTCCTTGCGGCGGCCCTCGCCCTGGGCGCCTGCTCCTGCTTCGGCGCATCTGGCGCAGCCTCCTGCTTCACTGCATTCCCATGCGCTCCAGTCTCGCTGTAGTTAGCGTCCTCGGCCATACGATCATCTCTTGGGCTTCTCCATCTTGCCCTTCACTATCTGGTACAGGTCCGCCCCGTTGAGGCCTATGACCCTGTACTTCAGCCCCGCTATGCTTCCCATCTGGCCTCTCTGCGACCCGCCCATTCCCTGTATCATTACCTCGTCGTGCTCCTCTATGAAGTTTATGGCGCCGTCGTAGGGCACGTAGGCGCCCACGACCTTGCTGTTCCTCACCAGCTGCACCCTCACGCACTTTATCAGCCCAGAGTGCGGCTGCTTCTGCTGGAGCACGAATTTCTGCAGCACTATGGCGCGGGCCATGGGCACTGTGCCCACAGGGTCGTACTTCTGCTTCAGCTTGAAGTACTTCCTCTTCCACCACTTCTTCAGCAGGCGCTCGCGCTTGCGCTTCTTCACGAGCTTCAACGCAGCGAATTCGCCCTTTGCCATAGCATCATCCCTTGTACTCGTTCTCCAGTATCTTGGAGTTCCCTGCGTCTATGACGGCAAGGCTGCTCACCGAGTGCGGCTTCCCGCACACAGTGCCTAGCTCCATCGAGTTGCCCTTGAACTTCATCAGCCTTATGCCAGCGACAGCGCAGGCGTGCTCTATGTCGGCGCTGGAGCCGCTCCTGCCTACCTCGCTGACTATGACGAGCTTGGCCGTGTTGCCGCTTATGGCGCGCATGCTCTCCCCTGCGCCCAGCGCCACCTTGCCTGTGCCTATAGCGAGCCTTATGTCGCTGTTCAAATCAGCCATCTAATCTAGCCAGTGATGAAAAAGCGCTTTCCGAAGAAACCGCACATATAATGGCTGCGCTAAGGTATATAATAATGAGCCTGCCGCTGGCCGCTATCTGGCCTGCAGCCAGCGCGTGCCCGTCACTGTCTCTTGACGCCACGGCCCAACGGCTCCGCGGCCTGCCTTTGCGCGAAGGCGTGCGAATGCACGTGTTCCTTGACGGATTGCGGCAGTGCGTTCACGTAGGGCTCCAGTTCGGTAAGCACCTTCTTGTCGTGGATCTCGCCGGCGAGCAAGTCAAGCACACGGCCTGCCCTGCTGAATACAACGGCATGCTCGGGCGGCAACGGCATGGACAGCCTGATTAGTATATTCTTCATAGCGTGCATGTACAGCGCTTCGCTCCAGTCGCCTGCTATCCTGCGGTTCTCAGGCAGGCGAAGCTGCTCGTCAAATGCTGCTTTGAATTCAGCGAAGGCATCTTCCGTCGATTCGCCCGTCCGGTCTACAGAGAACACGCTCCTGAACAGATTGCCCTCGATTCCTGTCAGCCTCATCATCCTGTTGCGCGACTGGATGCCAGGGTCATCGGCCAGGTTGTGCACTGGCCTGAAGTGATGCTTTACTGTGTCTATGACAGTAGGCTCCTCTCCCTTAACAGGCTGCCCTATCGATTCGTGTTTCTTGACTACCATAGCCATCACACAGGCTTTGCATCCGGGGGATATATACTTTCGCTTATGCCCTCCCGGCGTTGAGGGAGCCCAGCATGCTGGATACAGCCTCGTCCACCTGGTACGGAAGCTGCAGCCTCTCCATCTTGTTCAAAGCGGCCAGCGCCTTGTTCTTATCTGGCATAAGGGGCACCACACGGCATATCACCTTGCTTACTGGCTGCGCGTTCTGCTCCGACATCTTGTCCAAGAATTTGGTCAGGTAGTAGAACACCGCTTCGCCGAACGCTTGCCTGAAAACAGGGTCGTCCCGACCCTTAAGCGTCTCGTCAAGCATGCCGACTGCCTTCCCGGAGTCGTTGCCTTCCGGATCCAGCAGGCGCAGAATGGTAGCGTATGCGGCATCGCGCGCGGCGGTGGTTGTCTTGATCCACTCGCTGGCGTTGCTCCTGATCCTGTCCATCAACTCTTTCTTTTCCTCAAGGGTTGGCTTCTTTGATGACTTTAGTTCATCACCCATGCGCTCCAGGCTTTTCCAAGCCCCCTCGGCAGAGAGCATCCTGGTGCTGCAACCCATCCACTCGTCTTTGGTTTTAGTTGGAATCGGCCTGCTCATGCTTGTCACAATTGCCCTTTGCCTTAGTGAAATATATACTTTCGCTTACTTCCGCTTGCTTGGCCTGCCCGGTCTGTTCCGGCCTACGCCTCTTCCGAGGGCAGCTGCTCCTCTCTCTCGCCGCCCTTCAGGTACGGTTTCCAGAAGCTGAAGCCCCCGTTCTCGGCATAGCTGGATATGCGGTAGCCTATGTATGCGCGAACCTCGCCGCTTACACTTATGTTGTTAAGCAGGCTGACAAAATGCGCCGCCAACGCGCCGCCTGCGCTGCCCTCGCTTATCGCTTCTCCGGCCAGGGCGATGGCCGCCTTGACCCGCTCCGACAGCACGCTGTTCTGCGGCATGGCGCCATAGCCCTTGACAACATCCGATATTATTCTCTTGCGGGTGTAATTGAAAGTTGACTTGTTCAAGTACGCAACCTGATAGTCCGCCTTATTGCTGAACGATTCGAAGAGCGCGTGCACGCTGCCTTTGCTGGAGTCCAGCACGTCGCGGACCAGCGCTTCCCGCATGGAGTCAAGCCTGGCATAAGACTCGGCCTCCATCTCCTTGCGCTCCCTGCGGTAGTCTTTTCCTGTTTCGCCCGGATCCCTCCTGGCTTCTCCCAATGGGCTCTTGAAGAGCCTTGTTCCCCCGTCCACCATGGGCCTATTTGGGCCGCCAGACAATATAAGCCTTCGCATAGGGTCTGGTGACTAACGTGCAGACAGAGTGGTGTTGCAGCCAGCGGGAGTGGCTAGCTGGCCGCTCAGCAGCAGTTTGACGTAGCCCAGCGCGGGCACATCAGCGACAACGTAGCCCACGACGTCGCTCTGGTTTACAGGGTAGTTGCCGAACTCCATGTCCAGCGCCTGGTTGTTGTCACCTTTGGTCAGGAAGTAGTAGGTGCCGCTGACGTTAAGCGCCGCGTACACCCTGTGCACTATGTCGCCGCTGAACGCGTCGTCGCTCGTGGCCCTGTACACTATTATAGGGTTGCTGTAGTTCTCGGTTATGCTGGTCCCTGTTATGTTTATGCCGGATGTGTACAGCGCCTTGTACAAGTAGTTTTCGTAGGAGAGGTTGCCTAGCGAGTAGCTGTACCTTATGGACAGGCCCGCCTGGCCACCCACCCTGCAGTCGGCTATGTCGCTCGGCCTGCCGTAGTAGTCCGCGGCCGAGACGCAGACTGTGTTGTACAGGCCGACGTTGAAGGCGCTGCTGTTCTCGAGCACGTAGGTTATCCTGGATGCGTTGCCGTAGTATGCGAAGTATGCGAGGAACTCGCTCGACATGTTGCGCTGCATCGCGTCAAACGTAGCTGCGCTCATGCTCACTACCGGAATATGCTTCTGGGCCACGAAAGAGGAGAAATTGCTTATGCCGTGCAGCACCACGAGGTCGCCCCTGTGCATCGTCGGCAGCATGCTGCAGCTCGAGACTGCGTCGAGCGGCGCGGTGGTCTGGAGGAAGGCGGCGAGGAGCACCCACGCCACTATCGCAGCGCCTACCGCCATGCCTATGTCCAGCAGGCCCTTCCTCGCGCCCTCGTTGGCTATGCTGGCCTTTACCTCCAGCACGACAAGCGCTATTATGAGCAGCACAGCTGCCGCGCCTATCAGCACCGCGCCGTAGAGCGCGTAGAGCGCTATCAGCGCTATGAGCAGCGCGTAAAGCAGCCAGATGTAGGGCTCGCTCTTTCCCTTCTCTTTTTTTGCGGCCCCGGATCCCTGCCTCCCCTGCGCATTTTTTCTAGAGTTCACGCATTGACATCGAATGCTGAATTATTATTGCTTTCCTGCGTTGCCTGCCCTGGACACGTCCGTGACCTCGATGCCGTAGACCTTGGAGTCGCCGGCGCTCTTCGCCACGCCTATCGCAGCGTCGGCGCTCACTATGAGCGTGTCGTTGTGGCTCACCACCACGAACTGAGCGTTGCTGCTCATCTGTTTTATGAGCTGCGACAGCCTCTTCGAGTTCTCCTTGTCGAGCGCAGTGTCTATCTCGTCGAAGAGGTATATGGACGAAGGCTTGCACATGTGTATCGAGAAGAGGAGCATCATCGAGAGCAGCGACTTCTGGCCGCCGCTCATGCCCCTCTGCCTGCCCACGAAGTTGTCGTCCTCTATGCTTATCGTCATGCCAGATTCCAGCGGGCTCTTCGGGTCCTCCAGCGCCAGCGTGGCCTTGCCCGGGTAGATGTAGTTGTAGAGCCTGCTGAAGTTCTTGTTGACCTCGTTGAACGTAGTCATGAACGCGTTCATCTTCTTGGCCTCTATCTCCTCCATCATGGCGAGCACTGCGCGCCTCTCCGACTCCAGCGTGTCCAGCTTCTCCTTAGCCTCACGCACGCTCCTCGCCTTCTCCTCGTATGCCCCGGGCGCCTTGAGGTTCACGTTGCCCAGCGCCTCGACCTTCGCGGCCACCAGCGCCGCCTCCTTCTCCAGCTGCTCCGGGTCGCCCTCGACTATAGAGCAATCCGAGCTAACGTACGCCGCCAGCTCAGCGGTCAGGTCGTTGAGCCTGGTCGAGTTCTGGCCCTGCTTGACCAGCAGCTCGCTCGACTTCTTCTCCTGCTCGCCGGCGAGGGCCTCGGCCGTAGCTGCCTTGCTCGCGAGCGCCTCCAGCTCCCTGCTTATAGCATCCTGCTTCTCCAGCGCCTGCTTGCTGCGCTTGCTGCTGCCCAGCATCTTCGCCTCTGCCTCCCTCTGCAGGACAAGCAGCTCCTCCTTCCTCTTGGCGTCCCTCTCCAGGCCGGCCTTCGCCTCCTCCAGCGCCTTGGCCTTGGCCTCCAGCTCCCTGCCCTTCTGCGCCATCGAAGCGGCCAGCATGTCGTTCTCCTTCTGCAGCCCGGCCACCTTCATGCTCGCCTCGCGCATCTCGGCGTTCGCGCGCTCCAGCCTCTCGCGCTCGGCCTTGCCCATCCCGTTGCCCGCGAGTTCCGCGCTCTCGCGCATGCTCTCCTCATAGGCATCGGTGCGCTCCTTCCTGAACCCATCAAGCTCTCTGGATGCCGCGGCTATTGCATCCTGCGCCGCAGCCAGCTCCTTCGCCACTCTCGTCCTCTCGCCTGCTGCCGCGTCCAGCTCCGCCCTCAGCGCCTCCAGCTTCGCAGCCAGGACCTTGTGAGCAGAGCCGTGCTCGTCAGCAAGGGCCGAGTAAGAAGCAGACTGCATCTCAGCCTCAGCGGCGCCGCTCCTGAGCGTGAACAGGCTGCTGTCCATCTCCTTGGCGCGCGAGAAGAGCCTGCCCTTCTTCTCCTCCAGCTCCCTTATCCTCCTCTCTATGGAGCCGAGCGACGAAGGCCTGCTCCTGCTGCCGCCGGAGAGTATGCCGGAGCGCTCCACCAGCTCGCCCTGCGGCGTCACCCACCTGTGCGCGCCTATGCCTGCGCGCTTCGCCGCGTCTATGCTCTCCACAAGATAAGTGTTGTTGAATACGTAAGAGAAGACGCCGTCGAACCTGTCGTCGTAGTCCAGCAGGTCGGACACCAGCTGCAGCCCCTTTACCCCGTCCTCAGGCTCCGCACGGAGCTCGCGCAGGGGTATGAAGGTGGCCCTGCCCAGGTTGTTCACCCTCAGATACGAGATCATGTCCTTGGCAGCATCGACGGAATCCACCACAAAGTAGCCGAACCTCGAGCCCGCCGCCGCCTCGATGGCCTCGGCGTACTTGTCATCGTAGCTGCAGAGCTCGGAGACCGCCCCGTAGAAACCCTTGGACTTGCCGAACGCGTCCCTGAGCCTGCCCTGCACCGCCTGCTCGCGCGGCCTGGACATTGCGCGCTGCTCCTTCAGGCCTATGAGCTCCGAGTCGATTGCGCTCAGCTCGCTGCGCAGCCTCTCCGACTCGCCGCTGGCCTCCTGCGCCTCCTTCGAGAGCTTCTGCTTGGCGGCTAGCGCCGACGCGGCCTTCGCCTTGGCCTCCTCGGCCTGCGCCATCTCGCCGGCCAGCCTGTCGTTCAGCTCGCGCAGCTCCTTGCCCATTGCATCGGCCTTTGCCCCGAGAAGCGCGGCCCGTGCCTGAAGACCGGCTGCGGCCTCACGCTTTGCGGCCAGAGCCTTCTCAATATCCATCACAGTCCCGTCGAGTTCCCTGACGCGCCTGCCGATGTCCTCGCGCACCGGGGCTGACCTGGCGCCCAGCTTCTTCGCCTCAGCCTCCAGCTCGGCTAGCCTGCGCTTGTGCTCAAGTAGCGAACCGGAGTTCGCCTCTATCCGTTCCTGCATCGAGTCGAGCTCGGAGCGCACGGCTGCCATCTCCTCCCCCAGCTTCTTCGACGAACCCTGCCAGTTGCCTATCCTCACGTCCAGCGCGCTCAGCTCGTTGCCAATCTCAGCGAACTTCTTGCCCGTGCTGTCGGCTGCGTTGGAGTGCTCCGCGAGGAGCTGCAGTAGTTCCTTCCTCTCGCCCTCCAGCTTCTGCGTCTTGCCCGAAAGCTCCTTGAGCCTAGCCGATATCTCGGCCTTGCTGGCATCGAGCGCCCCTATCTCCTTTACGTAGGAGGCGCCGGCGAGCTCAGCCGCCTTCTTCCTGCCCGCGAGCACGCTGTACTGCAGCGACGCCCGCCTCTTCGTGAGCTGCGCATAGCTCTCAGCGGCCGCCTTCTCCTTGGCGAGCTCGTTCAGGAACACTAGCCTCTCGTCGAGCATCGCCTGGGCCGCAGCCATGCGCGCCGCCACCTTGTCCAGTTCGGTCATGGCCTCGGTCTTCTTGGCGTCGAACTCCTGTATGCCGGCCGCCACGTCTATGAACTCCCTGCGCTGCTTGGCGTTGGCCTCTATTATCTTGTTTATCTCTCCCTGCGCTATAGTGCTAGTCTCGTCCACGTGCACCCCGTGGCTCCTCAGCACCTCGAGCACCTCCTGCCGGGTCATGCGCTTGCCGTTGAGCTTGTAGAGCGTCTTCCCGTCGGCGCGCACCCACTTCGAGAGCTCGACGTGCGCATCGCCGTCAAGCTCCAGCCTGACGAACGCCTTGTGGCCGGGGCCGCTGCCCCTGGCCGACGCCTCCCTTATCAGGTACTGCAGCCTGTCGACACGGAGCCTCCGGAGCGATGTCTCGCCGAGGCAGAAGAGGAGCGCGTCTATTATGTTGCTCTTGCCGGAGCCGTTCGGCCCGACGATGCAGTTGAAGCCGTTGTTGAACAGCAGGTCTGCCTTCTTGAACGACTTGAACCTGCCTATGCTCGCAGATCGTATATGGAGCACTCACACCACTGGTCGCAATACCCTTTTGCCATCACAGTATTAAAGCCTTGTGCTTGCAGCCGAGGGCAATCTATTTATTCCTTCCTTGAGATTTGAGTCCGATGGACCGCATGAAAACTGAAGTAACACACACACACACACACACACGAGAGTCAGTCCTATAGCCTATAGTTCTACCAGCCGTTCGCAGTCCGCGATGGAGTACCTGATGACCTACGGCTGGGCCATACTCATAATAGCGGTGGTGCTGGGCGCCCTGTTCCAGTTGGGCGTCTTCAACGGCGCCACATTCGCGCCAAAGGCGCCGCCGGGCGCCTGCCAAGTCTTCAGGCCCAACGGCCAAGGCACTGCCTTCGACCTGAACCTCGAGGGCGTGTGCAACGGCGAGCTGCCGGAGTATGTAGCGCAATTCAACGGACAATATGGCTTTATAGAAGCTACCGTAACTGACATTCCTACAGGTACTGAACAGAGAACAATAAGTGCATGGGTGTATCCTTTCGATTTAGCTGATAGAGGATGGATAGGTTATGGCAACACGCTAGCTGCAGATGAATTCACAGGCTGGTTTCAGACGGGTGTTTCAGGTGCCAGTCTATGGGGTAGTAATATTTATGTTCCTGCAGCAGCAAGCACATAGTATTTCACGGTCATAGAATATACAGGTACACAAATTACTATGTCCTCTTATTCAAACAGCCAGGAATCTACAAATTCGTTGACTGTTAGTGCAAGTACATCCTCTACACCCTTGATTATAGGAGCTAAATCTGGTGGAAATGGGCCCGGTGGTTTTTACTTTAATGGTCAAATAGCAAATGTCCAAATCTACAACATATCCCTCTCAGGGCTCTTAACTTTAAGTAAGGAACCCTTGCCATATTCTTTTATACAGGGTTTGATGGAGGAGATAGAGGAAGATTAGGCTCTTTGTCTCTATATCCTTTTTTGCCTATTCTAGAGTACAGGAAATAGCCAATAACACCCCCCGCGATTACAATGATAGCGATATAAAGTGCCAAAAATGGGAGGGCTAAACTTCTTTCTGCAACAATAAACCCAGAAACAAGTCCACCAAGTATTGCAACAGAATAACTTTTTATGAACTGGTCCCATTTTTCATCATCTATTTTCATTAAATCATCGCTGATTATTTTGGTTTATTTATACTGCTCCTTTCCCTCTTTCTGCTAACCATTTGGCACCCTTAGGATAAAGCCATATCAATCCTATCGCAAACAATATCGCTCCGGCCATTATACCGATAAAGAACCAAAAGATACCGGTGAATAACGAGCCAAAGTTAGAAACGCTTGATACTGCTTTATGGTAATAGTTAGTATAAACTATATCAGATGCAACGAAGAGTGCAATCGCTATGACTATGAAGATTGCACCTATGATTTGCTTTGCCTTCATCACTCTGATATTGTTACAACACATTTAAATTGCTGTTATATAATAAAGTACAATTATATGCAATCAATTTCAAAACTGGGTCTAGTGATACTTGTTATAATGATTTTGTTATCATTAGGGAGTATTATTTTAAATGCTTATGATTATCTGACCTTCCTTCTCATATTAATACCGATAGAGCTAATGGTGCTGTTGAGTAGGTATGAAAAGAAGATGAAGGAACAAACAAAAAATAAGGAAGCAAAGAGCAATAAGAAGACACAATTTGATTATTCAAATGGCATACTTTGGTTTGGCTTGCCTTTTAAATACGAACTTTTGGCTATTGCTTTAGCAGGCATTAACCTATTTGTAACATTATACTCTGAAAGACTATTAGGTCTGGATATTAATTATCTATCTCATGTTATAATACTATTATTCATGGTTACCCTGAGCCTCTTATATATGTCAATCTTTCAGGATTATAAAAGAAAAAAGATAGGTGTTTGTGGAGTTATAGGAAACACTTTATTACTATTAGCTGGTTCTTGGCCTTCATTCTTTATCTATTCATTCCTATTATACCTTGTGCGTAAGTATGATAACTCCAGTAGTAAATTGACTACAATAAAAATCTCGTTAGGTGTAATTTCTGTCGCTATAACAGTTTTTGCGGAGTTAATCATATTTTTATTATGAGTATTTATTCTCTGAAAAAGTCTCTTTTATCGACGGCGGGTTCCTTAGTTTACGAGGGGCACTCTCTCAGGTCCTGAGGTCAACGCCCTCTACCTCGAGGGCATCGGGGGCGCGCCAATAGACCTGCAGAACCTCGTCGGCTGGTGGTCGCTCAACGGCAACGCCAACGATTATAGCGGCAACGAGAACAACGGCGTGCCCAGCAACGTCGTGTTCACGAGCTCGTGGACCAGCGGGTACACGACGCCGTAGTCTTTGGCTGCGGGCTACGCCCTACCTCCGCCCGCGTTCCTGCTCCTAAGCATATGCAGGGAGAGGAACGCCTGTAGATGAGATAGCGTGACTATGCCCACCAGCCTGTGCCTGCTCACCACAGCCGCCACCCCGAGACCGCTCGATTCGAGCGCGCCGAGCGCGTCTGCGAGGTCGCTGCCCGCGCTTATCTCAGGGATCCTGGTGGCCAGCTGCGATACTGTAGAGCTCCCGGAGCGCAGCTTCTCCTTCTTGAAGAAGTCAACATAGGCGTAGGAACCGCCGAGCTTCGTTATGAACATGTGCTCCTTGCTCGCCTTGACAACGTCGTAGAGCGCGTCGAGCCTGGTCTCTGGCTTCACCTCTACGAAGTTCCTGCTCACCACGTCTATGAGCTTCATGCCCTTCGTGCGCCTCTTCAGCTCCATTGCCTCCTTCTCTGCCTGCGAGCCGCCGTACAGGAAGAAGACTATCAGCAGGTCCCACAGGAAGACGAACTCCTTGTAGTAGAACGGCGCGGATATTACGAGCACGTAGGCCACTGTGCCCAACAGGAACAGCGCCATGACTATGTTGCCCGCCTTTATAGTTAGCAACGTTGCCCTGTAGGCATCGTACTTGCGCTCCAGGTAGCTCCTGAACACCCTGCCGCCGTCCGTGGGGAACGCGGGGAGCAGGTTGAAAACGCCAAGCAGTATGTTTATCTCGAAGAGGAACTGGAGGAGCTGCGTGGCTATGCCTGCCGGCGCGAAGACCACGAGGAAGCCGAAGAGCGCGCCCAGCAGCACGCTCATCAGCGGGCCGGCCACGGCTATGTTGAACTCGACGTCGGGCCGCATCGCCGTCTGGTCTATCATAGACGCGCCGCCCAGGGGAAGGAGCACTATGCGCTTGACCTTGACTTTGTTCCTGAGCGCGACGAACGAGTGCGAGAGCTCGTGTATCAGCACGCAGACGAAGAGCAGCACTATTATCAGGAACAGGAAGCCGCTGGGCAGGCTCAGGACGAAGGTGAGCAGGAGCAGGGCTACGAAGGTCCAGTGAAGCTCTATGTCTATGCCCCACACGCTGCCTATCTTGTACGAGCCCGGCATCCGCTTGCCCGTAGGCTATTGGCAGCGAATAATAATAAATGAAGCAGAGAAGTAGAGGTATGCTCTACTCTTTCGTGAAGGGCACGCCCACGCTGCTGATAGAGAAGGAACGGGCGCTGGTCGTCGGCGACCTGCACATAGGCCTGCACCTGAAGCTCAAGCGGGAGGGGCTCTACTTCGGCGACGCCACAGAACGCCTTGCGGAAGGCGTGCTGCGCGCCTACAGGAAGGCGCGCGCAAGGCGCATAGTCCTGCTCGGCGACGTGAAGGACAGGATAGGCGCGCCCTCGTTCGCTGACTACAGGGAGCTACGCATATTCTTCGAGGCGCTCAAGGGCATAGACATAAGCATAGCCAAGGGCAACCACGATTCTGGGCTGGAACGCATGATGAAGGGCATGGGGCTCAATGCGCCTGTGCAACGTGAGGTGCTGCTGGAGAAGGTCGCGCTGCTCCACGGCAACGCATGGCCTTCCGGCGCTGCGATGCGCAAGCAGCTCATAGTGGTCAGCCACGCACACTACGCGCTCGAGCGCAACGGGACCAGGGAGAAGGTGTGGTTCGTGTCCAGGCAGGCGCACGCCACGCGAAGGAAGAGGCGCACGCTGATTGTGGCGCCTGCGTTCAACGAGCTCATTCCTGGCAGCACGCTCAGCCGCGAGTCAAAAGACTATCTGCCGCTGCTGAGGAACGGCGTGTTCGAGTTCGGGGGCGCGAGCATCTACGGGCTGGACGGAAGAAGGATAGGGAACACGAACGGATTGCTCACGGGAAGATTCCCCGAGCCTGAAGTAAGGAGACAGTACCTGCGGAAGCTTGGAAAAATGCAAAAGGAAAATAGCATTACACTAGGCGACGCTGAGGGGTTCGCCCGGCGTTACAGACTCGGCTGAACGTTCATACAGGGTTGGCGGGAAACCTCTCCTTGACCTCCTTCATCTCCGCCTGCACCGTGCTGCGCCACTTCTCGAACTCGGCGGGGCTCTGGGGGTACGCCTTGTACACCTCGAGCAGGCGCTTCATCTTGTTGACGGTGAACAGCAGGTTCTTGAAGGCGTTTATGTTGGCGACGCCGCTCAGTATCTTCTGGAACTTGCTGGCTATCGTTATCTCGGGCACCATGCCATAGCTCAGCGCCTCTGCCTCGCCCTTGGTAAGGAAGTGGGACATGCCGTAGTTTATCAGGTCGTTGTTGAGCGACTGCAGGTACACCCTGAACACCTCGAGCGCCGCCGTCTTGTTGCCGTAAACCTCGTTGAACGCCACGTTGTAGCTCCAGAGCGCGCTTGTGCCCGTGTCGTTGTTGGCCGCTGCCGAAGCGGCCGCATTGCCTGCCAGCACGCCTGATATCATCGCCGGGCCTATGCCTCCTGCGCTGATAGGATTTGGCATTGACATCGAGTCGCCCGCGCCTATGTAGTTGTCGCACACCATGCTGTCCTGCTGCCTCCTCACAGTAACCGACCAGTAGCCCTTGCCGTTGTTGTCGTCGGCGTCTATGCGCATGTTCTTCAGCACAGTGTTCCAGGCCACGTACTCGTCGATGAGCTTGTGGAGCGTGTCGCTCCTGCCCAGCTTGGCGTTGCGCTTGTCGAGGCTGTTCTTCTCCACGCCTATGCCTATGTTCACCCTGCCCCTGCTCTTCGGGAACACCCAGCCATAGCCGCCCGGGGCCATCCGCTGGTTCAGGTGTATGAGCGCATTGTCGGGATCGTAGTAGTTGATGTCGCCCTTCACAATGTCGAAATTGGCTATGTACCTGCCCGTGGACTCTATGTCGTCGATTTTCACATCCTTTTCTATGAAGCCGTTCTGCGGCAGTTTCCTGCGCAGCGTTGTGGCTATGCCCAGGGCGTCGACTATCACCTTCGCCCTGACCTCGAAGTGCCTCGTATCTGCGTCCTTCCCGAACACGCCCACTATCTTGCCCCCTTCCACTATGGGCCCCTCCACCTCGTGTCTAGGCATGTACTCGGCGCCCTGCTTCTCGGCCACGCCGGCCATCTTCCTGGCGTACTTCGGCCTGTCGAGCGTGTAGCCGGCACCTTCGAACATGAACTTGTTCTCCATGTCGGGGCTCAGCACGTACACGCCCTTGACCCTGGTGTCGAGCTCCGGGGACGACAGGCGCACCCCGAGCTCCTTCTCCACGAAGTCCACGTGCGACTTGGCCACTGCATCGCCGCAGACCCAGCCCCAGTTCGTCTTCTTGCCCGCCTCCTTGGCGTCGTTCCTGTCGAGCAGCAGCACCTTCGCCCCCTTCTTGGCGGCGGCCGTGGCGGCAAGGGCGCCGGCCATTCCTGCGCCTGCGACCACTACATCATAGGAATCGCGCATACGTGTGCACCGTTCAGTCCTTCTTCTCCCTTACAACCACTATCGGTATGACATCCTCCTGGAACTCGAGCTCCGCGAGGTCAAGCGGGTTCACCATGCCCTCGGGCACCTTTATCAGCGGAGGGGCGCCGTACGCGAGCTGCAGCGCCCGCGCGCCTATTATCCTTGCCTTCTCGAACTTCGTGTATTCCATAAACACCAGCTAACGGCAAGCAATCCCATTGGAGCGCTTGATAGCTTACCAATTGGCTGCAAAACTTAATAAAGCGTTTCCAGGGGCCGCTTCAGCGTATCTGGGCGTAGTGCCGCTTGGGCTCCCTGCCCGTGTTGTACCTGAGCATGTTGCCCACATGGAACGCGAAGAAGCCGTGTATGCCCCACGCCTTCACGCGCCTCGCGCTGGTCCACACGAGGGCGTCGTCAAGGTAGGCTATCCTGCCCAGCTTCCTGAGCCTGAGCGAGAGGTCCCAGTCCTCGTACGTCACGTACCTTGGGTTGAACCCGTGCACCGCTTCGAAAGCGCCCTTCCTGACAGCAAAATTCAGGCCGACGACAGAGGACCTGTTCAGCAGTATGGAAGCCTTGACGAAGAGCACGGAGACGAAGAGGAAGCCAAGCCGCACTAGCAGGTTGCTCTTCTCTAGGGGCAGTATGGGGCCCGTGGCCGCGATCACTGCGCTCGAGCCCAGGGCGCGCCTGTATGCGCCGAGCAGCGCGGGGCCTGGCTTCGTGTCGGCGTCAAGGAACACGAGCAGGCCGCCCTTGGCTGCCGCAGCGCCGGCGTTGCGCGCCCTGCCTATGCCCTTCCTCCTCTCCACTACAACCCTGGCGCCCCTCCGCCTCGATATCTCCCTGGTGGCGTCACTGCTGCCGCCGTCCACGACTATGGTCTCGAAATTCCTGAACTCCTGCGCGTCGAGGCCGTCGAAGAGGTTGTGTATGTACTTGGCCTCGTTCAGGGCGGGCACCACAACGCTTATCTCAGGGCGTTTTGGCATGCTGCTACTTGAGTATGTATTTTATTAAACATGTCGAATCGGTGGAGGAGCTACGCTCCGGGCGCGCTCTTCGCCATCCGCTTCTCCGGGTTTGTCATTGCGAAGTAGGCGTCGAAGATGGGGTCCGCGTAGCCCTTGAGCGCCGGCCAAGCCATCGCGGCCATCGCCTTCTTCATCGCATAGTTCATCCTGCTAGGTCTCATCTTTACGGCCGGCGATTCGAAGCTGCTTATCACGAAGAGAGCCCTGCCGTACCCCGTCTCGAACGGGCAGTTTGTGCGGCCGTTGAACCTAGCGTCTATCCCCTTGAGCCTCTTCGCGACCACCTTGGCCTCGAGGTGCGCCGTGACCCCTGACTTTGCAGTCTGTATGTTTGTCGCGTCGCCTATGCAGAAGGCGTCGTCGTACTTGCCTATCTTCAGCGTATACTTGTCCGTGTTTACGAAGCCGTCGCTGTCGCAGTTATCCTTCACAACGCCCGCTCCCTTGTGCGGCGGCACGAGCGCAGCGAAATCGTAGCTCAGCTCGTCCCCCTCTATAGACACTATCTTCCTCGCGCCAGCATCTACGCTGTCGACATCGAAGAAAGGCAGCACCCTTATGCCGCGCTCCTTCAGGATCGGCTCCACCACCTCGTTGATGGACTCAGCGGGATACGCCCTGGGCAAAGGCGTTATGTACGTTATCTCTGTATTGCCAGTCACCCCGGCCCTTCGCGCCTGCTGCTCGAAGAGGAATGCGGCCTCCACCGGCGACGGGGGGCACTTGAAGACAGGGTAAGTAGGCCCTATGACCACCTTGCCTCCCTTGAAACCGCGAACCTTTCCATACATGCGCGATGCGGCATCCGCGTCGCTGTGAAAGTCCCCGAATTCCCTGTACAGCCCGGCGTGCCCGGGTATGCTCGTGTAATCGGGCCTGCTGCCGGTGTCCACGACTACGTAGTCGTAGTCGTAGGACTTGCCATCTGCAGTGACGCTCCTGTTAGCCAGGTCCACCGAAGTCACGGTGCCCATGACGAGCTTCGAGCGCCTAGGCATGAGCCTGCGCTTGCTTATCCTCTTCTCAGCGGTCCCAAGGAGCGCCGCGTGGAGCAGCGAGGGCTGAAAATAGTGCATGTCGCTCCGGTCTATGAATGTGATGTCGAAATCGCTGGCGCTGACCGAATGCGAGAGTATTATGCCGCCGTCTCCTGCGCCGACTATCAGGAGCTTCTTCATTCATTTACCTTTTCAGCACCTGTATCCTTACAGTAATCACTCCGGCCTCATCCCTTATCTCGAGCACCTTGTTGCCCGTCCTCTCGGCCCACGCCTGCACATCAGATTTTATTCCCTGGTCTGTAGCCAGGATCGTTATGGTGTCGCCTACGTGGGAGTTCCTGTACGCCTTGGAGAGCTCCGTTATTGGTCCTGGGCAGGCTGCTCCCCTGGCATCTACCGATACCTCTGCCATCCCAACACCAACTCTATATGAATATTACCTGGCCCCCCTCCGCGTGCTGCAGGAAAGTCGCGGCGCCCACTATGTCGTCTACTACAGGGTCCAGGTCATTCTTGGTCAGGCCCATGACTCCGGCCATCATGGAGCAGGCGTAAACATGCGCACCCATCTCCTTTGCCTGCTTCAGCATCTCGTACCAAGAGGGCACCTTGTTCTTCTTCATACCCTCCATCACCTTTGGCGCCATCCCTTTGAACTCTTCGGGGAAGGGAATGTCCTGCTTCTGCTTCGTGAAGCCCAGGAGGGCGAAGCCGGTTACGAAAACCTCCACCTTCATCTCCATCGCTGCGGCTGCCTGCGCCAGCACGCCCAACGGGATGAATTTGTCCGCAGTGCCGCTATACATTATTATTGAGAACTTTCCTGTCATTCTTGCACCGATACCTCAAACTACCTCCAGAAATAAACATCTTGCGGTTTCTAAACCAGAAAACTCCGGGAACCACGGATGTGCAGGGGGAGAGATTTGAACTCTCGCACCCACTAGGGGAACGGGTCCTAAGCCCGCCGCATTTGGCCAAGCTCTGCCACCCCTGCACGACGCATATACACAGCCTTTATATTTATCATATCCGCAGTTTAAGCGGAGAGTGCAGTCGATGCTTACGGCCAAATACATGAGGGACAACGAGGAGGCCATCAGGAAATCGCTGGCGCAGAGGCACAGCGACTACCAGCTTGACGAGCTACTGCAACTTGACGCCAATTCCAGGAAGCAGGGCGCGGAGCTCCAGAAGCTGAAGGAGGAGAGGAACAGGGGCAGCGAACAGATCGCAGAGGCCAAGAAGACGGGAAGTGAGCCGGACAGGGCGCTGATCGAGAAGCTGGCAGGGGTCAAGTCGGAGATAGAGGTCACGGAGGCGAGGATGTCCATGGACGCGCTCCGCCTGGAGCAGCTCGTCTGGAACATGCCGAACATACTGCACGAGAGCGTGCCGTACGGCAAGGACGAGACCGGGAACGTCGAAAGGAAGAGGTGGGGAGACACCAGCAAGACGCTGGAGCACGGCCACGGCGACATACTCGAGAGCATGGGGCTGATAGACATAGCTCGGGCCGCGAAGGTGTCCGGGGCCAGGTTCCATTACATCAAAGGCGACCTGGTGCTGATGGGCCAGGCGCTGATGAACTTCGCCCTGGAGGAGCTGTCGAAGAAAGGGTTCACGCCAGTGATGACGCCGCACATGATAAAGCGCAGTTACTACAAAGGGGTAACAGGAATGGGCGACTTTGAGAGCGCCCTGTACCTAGCTACAAAACCGAAGGAGGGCGCAGAGGAAGAGGAGGCAGGGGACGAGGACCTGTTCCTCATAGCCACATCGGAGCACCCGATAGCGGCGATGCACGCCGACGAGGTGTTCTCGGCCAAGGAGCTCCCGCTCAAATACGCAGGCATAAGCCAGTGCTTCAGGCGCGAGGCGGGGTCGCACGGCAAGGACACCAAGGGCATATTCCGCGTCCACCAGTTCGAGAAAGTGGAGCAGTTCGTGTTCGCTAGGCAGGAGGATTCCTGGAGGATATACGAGGAGCTCGCGGCCAACGAGGAGGAGCTGTTGCAGAAGCTGGGGCTCCCGTACCACAGGATAGACATATGCACCGGCGACATAGGCGTAGTCGCAGCAGCTAAGACGGACATGGAGGCGTGGTTCCCGAGCCAGAGGAAGTACAGGGAAGTGACCTCGTGCTCGAACTGCACGGACTGGCAGAGCGTCAGGCTCAACATAAGGTACGACGAGAAGGGCGAGCGCAGGTACGTGCACACGCTCAACGCCACTGCCATAGCTATGCAGCGCACGCTCGCGGCCATAGCGGAGAACTACTACAACGGCGACGGCACGATAACCGTGCCCGAGGCGCTCGTAAGGTACATGGGCAAGGACAGGATAGGCAGGTAGCCTGCCGGGCAGGATTGATTCGAGTGAGAGAGGAGTATAACCTAACGAAGGAGATAAAGAGGCTGAAATCGATACGCGGCTACGGGACGCAGCTCGTGAGCGTCTACATACCAGCCGGCTACTCGCTGGCCGAAGAGGTGGCTAGGCTGCGCGGCGAGCACAGCACAAGCAGCAACATAAAGTCCAAGCAGACGCGCAACAACGTCCTCGGCGCGCTGGACAAGATAATGCAGTACCTGAAGCTCTACAGGGAGGCCCCGAAGAACGGCATGGCCATCTTCGCTGGCAACATCTCCACTGACCCGGGCAAGACGGACATAGAGCTTTACTCCATAGAACCGCCGCAGCCGCTGAAGGTGAACATCTACAGGTGCGACTCCACGTTCATGCTCGAGCCGCTCGACGAGATGCTGACGAACAAGGACACATACGTGCTCGTGGTGCTCGACGGCAGGGAGGCGACCGTGGCAATGCTGAGGGGCGCCCACGTGCAGGTGATCAAGAAGTTCAGGAGCATGGCGCACGCCAAGATAAGGAAAGGAGGCCAGTCGGCCAACAGGTACAAGCGCGCCATAGAGGAGAGCATAGACGACTACTACAAGGGAGTAAGCGACGTGATAAACGACGAGTTCATGAAGAACGGCTTCAAGGAGAAGGGGCTCATAGTCGGGGGCCCGGGCCCCGCCAAGGAGAACTTCCTCAAGGCAAAGGCGCTCAACTACCAGATCAAGGTGCTCGGCACCTTCGACACCGGCTACACCGACGAGACAGGGCTGCAGGAGCTCCTGGACAAGGCCAAGGAGCTGCTGAAGGAGCAGGAGTCGGCGAAGGAGCGCAAGACGCTCGAGAGGTTCATAGGCGAGATAGCCAACAACGGGCTCGCCGTCTACGGCTACGAGAAGACGCGTGCTGCGCTGGAGAGGAAGCAGGCCAGCGTGCTCATAGTAAACGAAGACCTGGAGCTGCACAGAGTTATCTACAAGTGCAGCGCCTGCGGCCAGAGCCTTGAGAAGATAGAGAAAGGCACATCGCGCACCAAGTCGCACACTGACGGGGGCTCGCTGGAAGTGGTCGACGACAAGGACGCCATCGAGGGGCTGCTGGACCTGGCCGACGCGAACGGCACGGAGGTAGTCTTCGTGTCAGAGGACAGCTCGCTGGGCAAGGAGTTCATGATGGGATTCCAGGGCGTTGGCGCCCTGCTCAGGTACAAGTAGCCTGCGCCATGGCCGCAAAGTGACTGCCACTACTCACGCGCATGCGGATCATTTTTAAAGCATTAAGATAGGAATACATCCTGCACTTTTCAGGTGTTCTATTGGGGGAGAGGGCTTTCAGTCTTTACGACGTCGAGGAGTTCATCCGCGAGGCGGGCGCCGAGCGCATAGGCGAGGACGCGGTTGTGGACCTGGAGCGGGAGCTGGAGAAGCTCACGGAGGTCATGGCCAGGAAGCTGAAGCTCTACGCTGAGCACGCTGGCAGGAGCAAGGTGATAAGGAAGGACGACGTGCTCCTGCTAAAGCATCCCAGGCCCTACAGGAAGCCGGCGAACTTCATCCCGAACGCCAGCACAACGAAAGCCACTTCCATGAGCGACAGGTAGAGCGCAATGTCCTTCTCGTTGGCCCTTTTCACGTTCATGACCAAGTGCGTCAGGCTGTATATCTTCCTGCCGTAAGGCGCCTCGAACGTCCCGTCACTCCTCCTCTTGCCCACGTCCGTCACGTGGAATTTCTTGCGCATGTGCAGGAAGAACTCTATGAACCACGGCAGGAATATCACCACGCCGAAAGCCTCGCAGTTGCCCAGCGCCATAATCGATATCAGCGCGGCGCCGACCGCGTACGTGAAGCTGTCCCCTGGTATGACCGACGCCCTGTATCTGTTGAATGGCAGCAGCGCCATTATGCCCGCGAAGAGCATGGCGGACAGGAGCGCGCCTATGTACGTGCCGAAAAGCAGCGAGTACACCAGCAGGCCGAAGGCGAGCACGCCCCCGGTGCCTGTCTGCACGCCGTCGTAGCCGCCGAGCAGGTTGAACGCGTTGGAGACGAATATGACAGCGATGGGGAGCACCAGTAGCGGGTACAGTACGCCAAGGTCCACAACGCCCAGGAACGGCACGCTGACAGTGCTCACGCCGGCGTTTATGGCCATGAGCGGCAGGGCGCCTATTATGGTGAGCAGCGGCTTCTGCCACTTCTTGAGGCCCACCTTCGTGTCGAGCAGGTCGGTAGTCATAACCTTCCTGGTCTTTATGTTCAGGTCGTCGAGGAAGCCGACGAGCGCGATCATGATGATGGAGAGGGCTACGGCGAGCAGCTCGTAGACGTTCACCACCGGCGCGAACACGAAGCTGGCCCCGAACACGTACGTGAGTATGCCAACCACTATGCCGAAAGCCACAGCGAGGCCTCCGCTAGTGGGCAGGTTCACCGGCTTCTCCTTGTTCTTGTCCTCCACCACTATGCCCGCGCCCCTGAGGTAGTCCCTCAGGAACCACACGGCCGCCAGGGCCACTACGAACGAGATCAGCGCCGGTATGATCACTGTCTGGAACGTGTGGTAGACCATGCATAGCATGCGCTGGGCAGCATTAAAAGCGTTTTGCACGCAGCCGCTTTCGGCATTTGGCAGCGGACCCCTAGCCAGCAGGCCACCGGGCGGTCAGGCCCTGCTCCTTACCAAGCGGCTGGAATCCACTTCCCTTACGGGCTGCAGCCCTGGCGACCTCGCCAGATCGAAAAAGTTGGAAAAGCGTTCCAAGCGCGTCTCCGGAGAAGCCCTCTCGAAAGCGCCTTTCTCGTTCTCCATCACCACAGCCATATCGCGCGCGTTGATGTAGTACAGGCCGTTTTTGTTCTTTATGTCTATATTGATTTCAAACGGGGATATCCTGAGGCCATCCTTGCGCTGCATTACCTTTATCGGCCAGTTCAACCCGTTGGTTTTCTCAGCGGAAAACAGCAGGAACCCGTAATCTTTGCCCAGCAACACGTTGCGCCCTGCGCTCGAGAAGGTAGCGTTTGCCGGCTGGATGTTGTACCACAAGGTGGTCTGCGTATCCAGTACATGGTCGGGCTTAAGCTCCGCCCTGAACTCCAGACCTGTCGCAAACGTCGCAATATAAGAACCGCCGGACTCTAGAGTTACGTGCGTCTTCGAGTAATCCAAAGCCGCATTAAAAGACACTGTAAAAGTGCTGTTTTCTGTTCCGTTGTCCCCGAAGCCTCCGTTCATACATTCACCGATACAGCTGTGGTTCCGGGCATATTTATAAATTGGGTTTGCGGCAGCGCCGCGAGTCTGCAACCTGAAGGCTGCGCCCAAAAGGTTTATGTATTGCCATTTGCAAGTTTAAGAGATGCTCCAGCTGCTGCTGCAAATTTACGTCGCGTTCGCGCTGCTCCTGTTCACGGGCCTGCTGGCCCTTGACGCCAGGGGCCTCCTAAAAAGAGAGGGGCAGGGGCGCGAAAGCAGAGCCGGCTACGCACCGCGCGTGCTCGTGATGATGCCCTGCAAGGGCAGCGACATAGGCCTGTACAGGAACCTGAGGGCTGCCGGCAGGCAGAGCTACAGGAACTACAGGCTTGTGGCCGTGCTCGACAAGGGAGACAGCGCCCACGGCGTGGTGGCCAGGGCCGGGGTCAGCCACATAGATTCCGACGCCGAGTGCAGGAGGTGCAGCGGCAAGGTGAGGGCGCTGGCGACTGCGATGGAGCGCTTCAGGGGCTACGACATATACGTGGTGCTGGACTCTGACGAGCTGGTCGCTCGCGGCTGGCTGGAAAGGCTTGTAGCTCCGTTCGCGGACAGGAGCGTGGGCGCTTCCGTGATGTTCCCCGTCTTCAAGCCTGTGGACGGCAGCTTCTGGTCGCACACGAAGCGGGTGTGGGGCTTCGTGGGCCAGAGCCTGATGGAATCGGGCATTACGCGCTTCGTGGACGGCGGCTCGTTCGCGTTCAGGGCGAGCCTGATGGACAGGAAGGCGCTCGAATTCTTCAAGGATTCCAGGTACTCGGTTTCCGACGACATATGCATAAACACTATAGTGCGCAGGAGCGGGCTAGCAATAGCCTACGACAACGCGCACCACCCCACGACGCAGGTCAGGGAGACGTTCGCCACCTTCTGGGAGTGGGCCAACAGGCAGACGGCATTGGCCCTCTTCGCGTACAGGCGCATGCTGTACTACGGCCTAGCATACTACCTGTCCGAGGCTGTGGTGTTCGCCACTGGCGTAGTCGGAGCGGCGCTGGTGTCGCCCCTCTTCGCGCTCATGCTGGCGCACGTCGCTATAAGCTTCGCGAACAACGAGAGGCGCATAGGCAGGGACGGCTCGCCTGCCGCGACTGCGGCGGCCACTGTCCTGCTCCCCTTCATCTATTCGGTCAACCTGGTAGTGGCGAGCAGGATGGGGTACATAACCTGGCGCGGGACGCGCTACAGGTTGTACTGACTGCCCGCAAGGCCGTTCACGCGCATCAGCTTGATGTTGGCGTCTATCCTTTCCAGAGTCCTGTTCAGCTCTGGCACTATCTCTGCGTTCCTGTTCTCCTTCCTGGCGAAGAAGCCCGCTATCTCGCGCCTCGCTCCGCTCTCGTTCTGCCCGCTCAGGTTGCCCACAAAGTACTTGAGCAGCATGGTCCCTGCGGGATACCTCTTCCTCAGCAGCTGCCAGTTGCCCAGCGTCCATTCCAGCAGCAGCCTCCTGGCGTGCGGGTTCGACGAAGCGACAGCAGGTATATGCATCGTGTCCTGGAAACGCACGTCGCTAGACAGGCAGAAGTCGAGCGCCCTCGCGATCAGCTTCGTGTCGTTGAACCGGCCCAGCACGGCAAGGAACCTCTGCTTCTCCTCGGGCACGCTCTCCGACAGGTAGCGCTTCCTAAGCAGCTCGAACGTACCGGCATCGCCGTAGCGCGCCACAGTGCCCAGCACCGCAGACCTTAGGTTGGCGTCTATCTGCCGCCCCTCCTTCACGAACGAGTCGAACATAGAGCCTGCAACGGAAACGACATGGGCGTCGCCTATCATGCCCAGGCTCGACACGACAGTGCCGCGCAGCAGCGTGTCGAAGCTGCTCTCCCCCCTCTTTGCCTTGAAGCCGAGGCGCGCGAGCAGCGCGTTGGCTGCGCGCGAGAGTATGACGGCAGCAGCATCGGCCAGCTTCGTGCCGTCCAGCATCGTGTAGAACCACGCCAGGTGCGACAGCATGTTCTCGTTGGCCGGATAGTCGCAGCCCATGCAGTACTCGGAGACGAAGGACAGGTAGTCGCCAACCCTTATCTTGCCCGCGCGGGCGAACGCGAAGAGGTCGTTCTCCACGCCCCAGGGCTCCACGCCCTTCAGCCTTCCGTCGCGTATGGCGGAGCCGAGCGAGGCGAGGAGCTTGCCGTCGTACCACACGCGGTACATGCCCTTCTGGCCCACGTTGAGCTTCACGAACTCGCCGTCGCGCAGCTTGATCCGGACTATGGCCGATGCGGCCCTGAGCAGCGTCTTGCCCTCCCTGCCGCCGCCCGTCGCGTAGTGCACGGGCACGGGCCAGTTCCTGGCCTGCCGCACTCCGTCGCTTATGACGAACCTCTCCTGGCTCAGCCGTACGCCGCCCCTTGCCCGGCTCACGTGCACAACCGGATAGCCGGGGTTGTCTATCCAGTAGCCGGCCACGTCGCCCACCGATACGCCGGGCCTTGCGGCCTTCCCCACCGCCTCGTCTATGGCGCTCCACAGGTCGTATTTCGTCGCGTTGGCGTAGGAGTGCCTCTTCAGGTAGATGTGCAGCCCTTTCCTGAAGGCGGCCGGTCCGGCGTAGTCCTCTATCATGCGCAGTATCGCCCCGCCCTTGTCGTAGCTTATGTTGTCGAAAATAGTGCTTATCTCCTTCGGGTCGCGCACGCGCGTGCTTATAGGGTGCGTGTACCTGAGCTGGTCCTCCGAGAACGCCATGTCCATGCTGTCAAGCGTCTCGCTCAGCAGCCCGTCGCCTATCGCCCATTCCTTGAACGTGAGCGCCAGCGTCTTGTAGCTCATGAAAGTGGCGAAGCTCTCGTTGAGCCAGAGGTCGTCCCACCACTTCATGGTCACGAGGTCTCCGAACCACTGGTGCGCGAGCTCGTGCGCCACCACCTCGGCTATCCTCTGCTTGAGCGCGAGCGACGACCCGTCGTCGCCGAGCAGCGCTGTCTCCCTGAACGTTATCGCCCCCCAGTTCTCCATGGCCCCTGCGGCGAAGTCGGGTATGCCCAGCAGGTGCACCTTGGGCAGCGGGTACCCTATCCTGAAGTAATCCTCGTAGAACCTCACGAACCGCTTCGCGTAGCCCAACGGGAGCCGCGCAAGCCTGCGCTTGCCCTTGGTGGTAGCCACTATCTCGTCTATCCTGCCTATCTTGCCCCTGACGAAGTCGAAGTCGCCCACGCCGAGGTAAAGCAGGTACGTGGACATCCTGAGCGTCTCCTTGAACACGACGCGCTTCTTGCCGTTGCCTAGCCTCTCGACCCTCTTTACTGGCGTGTTGGAGACGCAGTCCAGATCCTTGCCCACCACGAGCGAGACGTCGAAGACAGCCTTCATGTCGGGCTGGTCGAAGCACGGGAACGCCCTCCTCGCGTCGGCTGCCTCGAACTGCGTGGTTAGCAGGTACTTCTCCCTGGCGCCGCCCCTGTACGCGCTCCTGTAGAACCCGTGGAGCTTGTCGTTGTTTATGCCGGTGAAGCTTATCCTGAGCACCGCGCTCCCGGACACCTTTTTCCTCACCACGAGAGCGACCTGCTCCTTCGCGGGCACGTACACTACGCGCGCCTTCTGCAGCAGGCCCTGCGACGACACACTGGCGCTCCTCACCCTGAGTTCGGCCGCGTTGAGCAGTATCCTGTCCGATGCCTGCCCCACGCTCACCTCTATCTCCTCCCTGCCCGAGAACCTGAAACCCTTAAGCGGCTCTATCTCGAGCCTGTACCTGCGCGGCACCACGCTGGTGCCGAGCACCTCGCGCCTTTCTGCCATCGCCCGTCACCCTACCGAACCGAGGAACCCGAGTATCTCGCCCCCGTGCTCCTTCGGGCTCACCTTGTCGTATATCTTGACTATCCTGCCCTTGCCGTCTATCACGAAAGTCTTCCTCAGCGTGCCCATCCCGAAGACGCCCCTGCTCCCGTAGGCGCCGTACTCCTTTATCGTCTTGCCCTCCGGATCGGAGAGCAGCAGGAAGTTGAGCCCGAACTTGCTCCTGAACTTAGCGTGTGACTCGAGCGGGTCCCTGCTCACGCCCACCACCTCAGCCCCCTCCCTCCTTATCTCGCTTATCGAATCCCTGAAGCTGCAAGCCTCAGCGGTGCAGCCAGGCGTGTCGTCCCTGGGATAGAAGTAGAGCACAAGATACCTGCCGCCGAACTCCTTCAGGCTGTGCGTTTTGCCGTCGCTTCCCTCCAGAGCGAAGTCTGGAGCCTTTTCACCCTCTGCTACCATAGAATTCTATACTCTAGCGCAGTCAAGGTTAAAAACACATGCAGCGAAATGGGTAGCATGTTCGACCTGGCAGGATTCCTAGGCCTTGGCAAGAAACGGAAGGGGCCGGAGACAAGCATAACCGCCATAAACATAAGCTACATGGGCGACAGGCACAGCCTGGACGGCATGCAGGCAAGCGGCGATGTCTTCGAGATCAGAATACCCTTCCAGAACAGGACCGGCAGCGACATGCTCGCTGACGAGGTGAAGAGGCCAGACCTGAGGATAGAGAGCGCGAGCGTGAGCCCGCCCTTCGAGCTCGCCGGCGTGAGCCCGGGGCTGCCTATAGCTGTGAAGTACATGCAGAGCGTCTCGCTGGTGCTGAAGCTGCGCGCCCCGAAGGTGTCATACACCGGGCCCATAGACATAATGCTCAACGACAAGGCCGCGAGCACA
Source organism: Microcaldota archaeon (assembly GCA_021792095.1). Taxonomy (GTDB): domain Archaea; phylum Micrarchaeota; class Micrarchaeia; order Micrarchaeales; family CABMGC01; genus JAJYVH01. The sequence continues at coordinate 757,678 of JAJYVH010000001.1, forward strand.
GCGAGGCTCGAGATAAGCGGCATGTCTGCGATACGCAAAGGAGCGCGCACCAGCCTGGAGGAACTGCCGAGCATAGCTAACGTCCAGAAGGGCCAGGTGCTGAGGCGCGACGTTCAGCTCTACAGCTTCATGAAATACGGCGACGTGGTGAAGGGCATAAGCGTCAACAAGCCGTTCGAGATGTCGGGCTCAGAGCCAAAGGCGCCGTTCACAGTGGACAAGGCAGGCAGCTTCATAGTCAGCGTCTACATACTCGCACCCGAATACGGCTACGCTGGCCCGCTGGAGCTCACCTTCGAATAGCTACGCGCTCAAGCAGAGTTCCAGAGGCGCCAGAAGCTGCGCCTCATCGCCTCCACCTCCTTGCCGTCGGTTACCACGCGCACCTCCTCCACGTTCCTGTGCATGCCTGCGTAAGTGAGGTTGGCCGATCCCACCACCGCCATGCCGTCGCCTATGTACATCTTCGCGTGGACGAAACGCTTCGGCACCTTTAGCCTCACCGCGCTCTTGCGGCGGAGCGCGAACCAGACCGCGTACATGGATATGAGCGCCGACGCCAGCGCGACGAGCACGACGAACGCGTGCAGAAGCAGCATGAGCGCGTTGATGGCGAAGAGCACAAAGACGGCCAGCGCCGCGTCGCCAAGCCTGCTGCCCCCCAGCCTCTTGGCCGTGCCCGCGTGTATCGATGAGGATATCACGTACACGCTCCTCTTTGAGCTGTCCGACGCGAGCATCGAGGCGTAGTAGTCGTCTATGTAGGGCGAGACTATCAGGAGCTCCCTGGACCTGCGAAGCATCGGCTCCACATGCCTGAACGAGTCGCTGCCGTAGTAGGACTCCATGCGCCTAATTGGCGCCCTCATATTAAAATGCGATGCGGGTTCCTGGGGCCTAGGATATGGTGACGCCGAAGACGACCCTCACAAGCAGCCCTATCGCAGCCGTGACGAAAGCGGTGCCCAGGGATATGGCGAGCATCTCAAGTATGCGCGCCTTCACGCCAGTGTCGCTGATTATGGCTATGAGCGCCGACGCTATGGAAAGCACTATGCCTACGGACACCACCGACTCGAGTATGCCGGCATAGCCGGAAGCGCCGAGCATGAACGGGTACGTGGCCACGAGCGCGCCCACGAAATAGAAGATGCCAGTATAGTAGGCCTCGCGCGCGGGGCTCGTGACGCCCCCATTCCCCTTCGCCAGCGATTTGGCGACAACGCGCTCGGACTTCGAGGACAGGTAGGCGCCGGCCGCCATGCTCAGCGTGCCCGATACGCCAACTATCACGCCCGTGAGCGCAACCACGAAGCCGCTCGTGGCCACCATGGCAACGCCGGCTATCACGGCCAGTATCTCCACCAGCCCGTCGTTGACCCCGAAGACTATGGACCGCGTGTAGTCGAGCACTGCCGCATGCTTCCCGGTCTGCAGCAGCATCGCGCTCTCGTGCACCTCCTCCTCCCTGATTATGTAGCGCATCTTCTCCATCGCTGCCGGCGCGAGCCGTTCGCCCCTCACAAGCGCCCTGTAGTCCTCGAGCCCGTCGCGCTCGTGCCGCTCCAGCAGCTTGGTCACGAAAGGTATGCCCAGGATGCGCCTCACCACCACATACAGGCCCACCTTCACCCTCATCGCCAGGGGCAGCCTCGAGGTGTCAAGGCGCCTTATGCCGAGGAGCGAGGCCCACACCTTCGCGTGCCTCAGCTCCGCGTCGCGGAACCTGGCCACCATGGCCTTCAGCTCCGGGTCGGTCTCGTGCCGCTCGGTGCTCTTGTAGAGCGCATAGTCGGAGAGCTCGTCATTCAGGAACCTCTCCTCTATCCGCCTTATGCGCTCGCTCTTCGCAGGCATGCATAAACATCGCCGCAAAGGGTTAAATTAACGCTTGGGCCACGCAGCAAAAGCAATAAGAAGCTAATTAGCCTATGCCTCTTCGATGGGCACTACCGCTGGCGATAGGCAGGGACAGAGCCATTCGCTGTTGCGCCTCCTGAGCACAGACGCCAGGGTTAGCGTCAACGACCTGGCCGACAGGCTGAACACAAGCAAGGCGAACGCGCTCGCATCGCTCTCCAACACCACGAAGGAGCGCTCGCTCCGCTTCGTGCCCGAGATAAGCATAGACAAGGTGTGGAAGTGGGAGTTCATAAAGCGCGCGAGGGTCAGGACCAAGCGCGGCATACTCGCCGAGGCTGTGGACGAGCTCCCGGCCACAGGCTTCGAGGAGTACGTTATGTTAGCCAGGTTCAAGGGCGGCAAGCCGGGCGACGCGGAGATACAGAAGGCGATAGGCGGCCACTACGCTGCGCAGTTCGCGGCCAGGCTGAAGGGAGACGACGACCTGCTCGTATACGCGGTGGACAGGAGCTACGACGACATGATGCGCTTCGTGGAGGGCGTCAGCAAGAAGCTGGGGCACTACAGGATGCTGGCCAGCATAACCAGGGTCTGGAACACGTTCGGCTTCTTCCCGCTCAGCGACGCGCTGGTAGAGCAGTTCGACATCTTCGACACTTACAAGAAGCTGCTCGTGGGCCTGAACGGCAACGGCAGGGGCACGTTCACTGAGATAGGCAACAGGTTCCGCCAGGGGGCGGCGCAGATGCTCTACGCCTACGACAGGCTGGTGAGGACCGAGATACTGAAGCGCGTGACCTACTTCGAGCCGCTGCGCGGCAGGCAGGCGATAGTGGCCATGGCCAGGACTGCAGACGCGTCTGGCTTCGCCGACGCGAAGAGCGCCTGGTTCGCGAGCCTGGTGAAGGAGTACGAGAAGCGGGAGAACGAGTGCGTTTACATGTGCGACACGCCCAGCCCGCTGGGCATGCTCGTGATAGCGAGCTTCGAGAGCTCGAAGGCGCTGTCCCGCTTCGTGGCCACGATGCGTGGCAAGCTGGTCAACAGCGAGATAAGCTACATGCCGATAAGCAGGGTGCTGCACGGCAGCCTGGGCATAAGGGACTTCGACATGAGCAAGACGCAGCAGTACAGGCACCTGGAGAGGAACAGGCTCCTGCCCGAGGAGCCCAAGGCGGCAGAGCCCGTCGAGAACCCTGACGCCATCTGACGCAGAGGCCTAGATTAAATCCGAAAATATAGGAAGGTTTATATTTATATTGTCGGATAATATACTTACCATATAAGAATAAATAGATATAAAAATCCGATATTATGAACAAGACAAGCGTAATATACAGGGAGATCGCTGAGAGGCTGCTCCGGAACAGGCGGGAGAGGTTTGTGGGAAGAGAGCTTGCCAAGAGCACGGGCGCCTCCGCAGACACCGTAAGTGCGGCAATCGCACCGCTGAAACGCATCGGAGCCGTTTCAGGCTATAGGAGGCATTTCGAAGTGACAGACTTCAAGAAGCTGCTGCTGTTCCAGGCAGTGAACAGGAGAATGTACAAGGACATAATCTACACCACATACATAAAGGGGCTCACTGCGGGTCAGATAGAGGAGCTCATGCCTGACGACATAGCGTACACGGACTACAGCGGCTACGTAAAGCTCTTCGGCAACGACGCTGCCGGGTACAGCGAGGTTTACGTCTACGCTGCGGAACCTGGCCTTGAAGAGATAAAGAAAAGGGCGGAGAAGAACAGCTTCTCGGCCACGTCGGACTACAGCAACCTAATCGTGCTTAAACCAGACAGGCTGCTCGGGGAACGGATAAAGAGGCACAAACTGGAGCGCTCCTCGGTCTCGCTGCCCCAACTCTACGCCGACCTCTGGAACACCAACACATGGTATGCTCACGATTTCCTGGACAAGCTCGAGAAAAGGATAGATGACACGTATGCCAAAGCAATTTTGGAATAGGGAGAATACTGAGAAGAGCCTGGCACTGCTGGGCAGGCTCTCCAAGGAAATAGACTTTGTACTGATAGGCGGTTGGGCGGTGTACATGCACACGAAAGCGCAGCGGAGCGAAGACGTGGATATCGCAATAGGCTACGACAGCCTGTCGTACTTCAGTAAGTACGGGATCGAGGAGTACGAGGGTCTCCACATAAAGCACACGAACGTGGAGGGCACCGTGGTCGACCTATTCATAGAGGAGTACGCCGACCCCGATCTGCCAATGCCCGTGCGCGACATACTCGGCAATTACGACACAGTGACAGGCATCAGGGTGGCGAGCAGCGAGGTGCTGGTGCTCCTGAAGCTGTGGGGCTACTTCAGGCCTGACGAGGTAAAGCGCAGGAAGGACATAATAGACGTGGTCTCGCTGCTCTTCTACGCGAACATGGACCTGGAAGTGGTAAGGCGCTACATAAGCAGATACAGGATAGAGCGCAGGAAGAGTACGGACGCCATGCTGGAGTACCTAGACACAGGCGAAACGCTCTGGGAGTTCATAACTGACACCAAGGAGGAGTATGCGAGGCTAAAGGAGAGGGCGAAAAGGGATATTAAGAAGGCGTTCCATCAAGATATGGGTGCATAGGATGCCCAACAAGATAAGGTGCGCGCACATACTGGTTAGGAACGAGCTCCAGGCCAAGGAGGTGCTCGAGAAGCTGGGCAAGGGCGAGAAGTTCGCCAACCTGGCCAAGCAGTACTCCATCGACGGCTCGGCCAAGAGGGGCGGGGACCTGGGCCTCTTCTCCAGGGGCCAGATGGTGAGGGAGTTCGAGAGCGCTGCTTTCGCGCTGCAGAAGGGCCAGGTGTCGGGCATAGTGCGCACGCAGTTCGGCTACCACGTGATAAAGCGCCTGGAGTGACGCATAACGCCCCGTAACGCAGGTCCCTGTCTCATTTTAACAAATATGCGCAATTAAATTGCAACATTCAGTGATCGTTATAAAGCCCGAAAAACAAAACAATAATGTGATAGAATGGCGTCCAGAGATAGGGAAGTGGGTGTTATATACACGGTGCTGAGCGGTTTTAGTTCAGCGCTTGCGGCCTCTGACCCAAGCAATCATATACAGGTGGCTCTCGGTGCAGGATTAACAGTGGCGGAAGGCATTGGCGCACTCTACTTCTTTGCACGCGATGTCGGGGATAAAATTACAGAAGCTATAAAAGCCACGAAGCGCGGTTGATCAGCCAGGCGCCAGACGGCAAAGCGCGAACGATGAACAGCTTTCACTCCAGCTTGCCCTGCTCCTTGGTGTACAGTATGAGCTCCGGGTGCCTCCTCGGCATCGGGTTGGCCCTTATGCCGTAGATCGCCTTCACGCCCCTCTCCAGCGAGAGCTCTACGAGCCTCTGCGTTATCACTCCGTCCAGCACGACCGCGTACGCGCCCCTCGCGTCCTGGAGCGTGGCTAGCAGCTCCCTTATCGGCACCTCGGTCACCACGCTGCCGTCAGGCGCGTATATCCTGCTCCTGAGCGTGCCGGACAGCTCCACGAGCCCGTTGGCCAGCTGCGTCAGGAGCATGCTCTCCAGCACTGGCGCTGGCTGCTGCCCGCGCGCCTCTGGCTGGAGGCGCTGCGGCTCCATCCTCTGGAGCGAAGCCTGCTGCTCCTCGTCATAGTTCCTTATGTCCTTTATACTGACCGCCTCGTCGGAATCGGGAACGGGCTCCTGCACTGCGCCGAGCCCGCTGGGCCTGGGCGGCTGCTGCGGAAGCTGCACCGGCTGGCGCGGCTCCGGCATGGGCTCCCCGGGCTCCTGCTGCCTCTGCTGCATTGGCTGGCGGCCCTGCCCGTGCTCGAACCTGTCGCTGTGCCTGTTCTGCTTGGCGCGCTCCGCGCCGAGGTACTGGTCTATCGGTATCCTGGAGCGAAGCGACTTGATTATCTCCTTCCTGGTGAGCTCCTCCACCTCCTTGCCGTCGGGAGCCCTGGCCACGAAGTCTATGTCCAGCACGCTGAGCAGCGAGCGCACTATCATCTCGCCTCCCCTGTCGCCGTCGGTGAACACAGTCACTTCCTTCTCGCTCGCCAGCTTGACTATAGTCTTCGCCACCGTTGCCTGGGCGCCGCCGACGGCTATGGCGTTGGCTATGTCGTTCCTGAGCAGGTTGATGACGTCGGCCCTGCCCTCGACGAATATTACGTCGGGGCTGCTCGCTATGTCAGGCCCGGCCGGCAGGCGGTCCTGGCCGTACTCCGTTATCTCGCTGCTCTTGACCTCGTTCTGCACCATCTCGGCCAGCTCCCTGCTGTCCGGTATCTCGGTGGTAAGCAGCTGCTTTATCAGGTTCTTCGCCCTCTCGACTATCTTCTTGCGCTTGTCGGCGCGCGTGTCCTCGACCTTCTCCACCAGGAACTGCGCGTCGAACGGGCCAACGCGGTCCACGACCTCTATGGCGGCGCCGAGTATGCAGGTCTCGACGCGGGCCAGCGAGGCAGGCAGGTAGAGCCTGCCGTACGTCTTGCTTCCCGACTGGTTGACCTCGATCTCGATCCTGCCTATCTTGCCGTTCTTCTGGAGCTCCCTCAGGTCCAGCTCGTCGCCGAGCAGGCCCTCGGTCTGCCCGAAGACGGCGCCTATTATGTCCGGCTTCTCGACGAGGCCGTCTATGCTGAACTTCGACACCACCATGTACTTTACAATGTCCAAATAAGTTTTCGCCATTCTCTCATCCTATTTCCCGTATTCCCAGCGTGGAGCAAACGGCGCACAGGGGCGGGCACCGCCCACGCTAGGGGCGCTGCGACTGCGAACCTGCCTCTCCTGCTGCACTTTGCTCAACTTGCACAGCTATTGCTATACGCGCTCACGCAGAACGGGCTGCTCCATGGCACAGAAAGAGCGAAAAACTACGATCAGCATGATATCACTCAGCAATACAACTGTACGTGCTTATTGGGCTGGAAAGCATTAAATATGTTATCTGCTGGTAAGCTAAAGGGCGACGTTTTGGCCAGGTACGACAAGGGCGCCAGGAGCGAGAGGGAGCTGCTTGGCATGCTCTCCCAGGCCGGCTTCTCGGTGCTTAGGAGCGCCGGTTCGGGAGTGAACGCCCTCAGCCCTGACCTCGTAGCGGTGAGGAAGGGCAGGGTGATAGCGATAGAGTGCAAGGCCTGGAACAAGGGCAGCATCTCCCTGGACCCGATGCAGTACGACAAGCTGGTGGAATGGAAGGCCAACACCGAGTTCCCGACGTTCGTTGCCTGGCGCATGAACGGCGCTGGCTGGTTCTTCATAGAGCTCGAGGAGTTCACGAAGGGAAGGAGCAACTGGAACGTCACAAAAAGGAAGGTGCTGGGCCTGAACCGCAAGCTGGATGACGTGACTGGAGGTCAGCCGCGCCAGTGAACCAAATCAAGAAGCGACAGGAAGGCATCAACCGGCTTGTCGGAGAAGAACACAGTCTTTGTTTTTGCGCCCTTGTCCAGCACCAGGTCAACGTAGAGGTAGAAAAGTTCATACATCTGCTTCCTTGCGGCCGCTTTGGCATCCAAAACACTCTTGCTCTCCCTGTCGAACACCTTGTAGAACCTGAAGTTCAGTGGGGTATAGCCTAGGGCGAGCAGCTGCGATGTGATGCACATTGGCGGCGCGATTTTTATAAGGTTATCTATGTCCTCTTATAGCACGTTTTAAGGCAAAAAAGTAACAAGCCACGAGGACGCCACCGCCACGCCGCTGCCCAAACAACTGGCGGTTCGTATCCTGAACTTTTGCCCGCGCCGGCGGCCCGCGACAGCCTGCAGCCGTCACGACAGGTCCACGGCTATGGGGCACTGGTCGAAGTACGCTGTGTTGCCGTCGACATAGAGCCTGTACGGCTGTATGAGCGTGGAGTTGGCGGCGCTTGTGTTGAGGAACAGGGCCGGCTCCGAGCCTATCATCGCGAGGCAGTTGGCCGTCGTGTTGGTCGCTATGGAGAGCGTGTGGCCCAGCCCGCCCACCGGATAGGTGCACGAGGTCTGGTTGATCAGGTAGTAGTCTATAGTGCTTGCGTTCCTGTGGTTTGCGACCACGTACACTATCTTGTTGGCGCAGTTGGACTCGGCCGCGAAGGCGGAGACGTTTGCGTACACGGAGACGATGGCCACCCTGGGCGCCGACACGAAGTTGCCCTTGAACGTGGAGAAGGGTACCTTCAGCGACGGCAGCAGTAGCATGTAGAAGACGGCGAAGACGATGACGGCAAGGGCTGCCGCTATTATGGCGGTGCGCGCGTTGTCGCTGAGGAGCTTGCCTCCCTTCCTCCGCTCGCCGGCATCCTGCTTCGCTTTGGGTTTGGCCTGCGCGGCCTCGCTTCTCTTCGTAGCCTCTTTCGCCATGGAAACACTACCCTAGAAGTAGACTTGCGTAGCACGCGTTCATAACGCTTTCGTTGCCGCCGAGGCTCAGCACAGTGCCGTAGAGCGAGTACAGGGACATGCTGCTCTGGTTGCTGTTGGTCAGCACTATCACAGGCACGCCGTGCGCGCCGTAGTAGTCCATGCAGTCGCTTACAGTGTCGGTAGTGTTGCCCACCTTGCATATGCCGGAGGCGAAAGTAGCCACGACCGGCTTCTTGCCGTCGGCCAGTATGGCGGCGCTGAGCTTGCTGGCGCACGTGTACTGGCTAAGGCTGGGCGACGGCGTGTTGTTGAGCGCCACCACCACGCTGCCGGCGCCCGCGTAGGCGTTGGAGAAAGCGCCGAACGGCGCGGAGCCGTTGGCGTACGCCAGGAGCGCGTAGGTGAATACAACATACAGTACCACCAGCACGGCCACGACGAGCATGAAGTTGTGCCAGTTGTGCCTGGTGCGCTCGTTGTTCACTATCCTGCGCTTGGCAGTCATGTATGAGCGGAACACGAAGAGCGCGGCCAGTATCGCTATGCCTATTATAAGCGAGAATAAGGCTCCGAAGAGGGGCGCGAGCGCAACCGAGCTGCTGTAGCCTGTGCCCAGGGCCGAGGCCATGCCCTCTATGAAGCCAGCGTCCGCCCAGCGGGCGAGCTCCACAAGGCTCAGCGAGTATACCGAATACGGGGCCAGCATGGCGGCCACCTGCTTGGCCTGCGAGGCCACGCTGGACACGTTGCTCACCCCGCTCTGGCCTGTGAGCTCCGCGTTGACCTTGGCCTGCAGCAGGGCCGCAGCGGCGAGCTGCCCGGAGAGCTGGTTGTCGTCAATCTGGAGCTCAAGCAGCTTGGCCGTGTTGTTCCTGGCGAACGAGAGCGCGGAGCCGTACGACCTGTTCAGCGAGGCGTAGTAAGTGGAAAGCGAAGAGTACTGCATGCCGAGCGTCTCGTTCACCTTGCTGAAGTTCTCCGACAGGTAGTTGGCGGTCGCGTTCCTGTAGCCGCTCTCCAGGGCGACGAGCATGGAGCTGAGCGACGAGTCATTGACATGGGACAGCAGCGAGGCGGTGCCGTTCACCAGGGAGCCGTAGTCAGGAGCGGCGGCTGCCAGCACAGCGTCGAGCTGCGCCTTCCTCTGGCCCGAGAGCACCGGGCCTATGTAGCTGGTCTCGCGCGCGCTAACGTTGGCCGCGTAGGCCTGCAGCTGCACGCTGGAGAGCGAGAGCGAGCCCAGGCCGTTGATCAGGAGCTGCACGCCGGCAAGGGCAGTGTAGTTGTAGTTGACCGCGTCGCAGTAGTCGGCCATCTTGCAATACCATGGCGCTTTGGAGACGTTGACGTAGTTGACGCAGCCGGCCACCATGTTGGAGGTGATGTTGCTCGGCGCGGGGAAGACGGAGTCTATGGGTATGCTGTGCGTCGCGCTGCTTATGTTTGCGTACGCTGCGCTTATCTGGGCGCGCTTCTGCAGTATGTTGCTCGCGTTCACGCCGTTTGTAGCCGCGTAGAAGGCGGCCAGGCTGGAGTTGAGCTGCGTGGACAGGTTGCCGAGCTGCATTATGCCCAGGCCGAAGGGCTGCGAGGGACCGCCGAAGGCGTTGAGCGCATCGGCGCAGTGCGGTACTGCCTGGCACGAGGAGCAGTAGTTGGCCAGCGTGCACGTCAGCCCCGTGCTGAGGCCTGTTATGTCAAGGCAGAAGTTCAGGTTCGAGGCGCCGCTGCCTATGTAGGAGCGCATTGCGTTCCTGAGCTTGGTGAAGTTGTAGCCTGCTATCGACTGGTTCACAGTGTAGCTGCCCACCACCCGGTAGATGGCGGTGCCGTTCAGCACTATCGAATAGGGGCTGGAGCTGGCGTTGATGAGGAAGTACAGGATGCCGGCGCTGGAGTACAGGGCCACGTACGAGTGGCCGGAGTAGTTGAGCACTACGGGCTTGAGCGAGGACACGAGCTGCGACGACACGTTGTAGCCGGCCAGCAGCGAGCTCACGCCGCTTGGCGAGTATGCCGAGGCAATGTATGGTGCCGCGAGCACGACGAGCGCTGCACAGAGAAGCAGGCCGCTTTTCATGTAAGCACGCAGGATATAGTGACGAAAAGGCTTAAATAAACTCGGTAAACGCAAGGCGGCGCGGCCCGCAAAGCGCGAGTCTGGAATCGCCCGGCAGCAGCGGTAAGGCATGCGCATTGACTGATGCCTCCATGGTACGCGCAGTTCTGGACACCAACACACTCGTATCCGGCTTGCTGTATCCATGCAGGCCAAGAAAATTGATCGAGTTGGCGATAGCAGGCAAGATAGAAATCGTGTCCTCAGCGATGATGATCAACGAAATGAGGGAAGTCCTAGCCAGAGACAAGTTCGGCTTGACCGAAGAAGAGCTGAGAACTATGGTCGATTTTGCGATTAGGCTGGGCAGCACAACAATCGTGAAGAGCAATTCTGCTGTGGTGAAAGATCCCGATGACGACGTAGTGATAAGCGCTGCTTGCGACGGCAAGGCCGCGTATGTCGTCTCAGGGGATAGGTATGCCCTGGAGGCAAAAGAGTTCGCTGGTATAAGAATCGTTAAAGCAGGAGAAACGTTAAAACTCATGGGCAAACCACAACAATGGCGTTATGGCCGCACGATATTGCTACGCGTTGGAGTAGCGTATAGCGGATAGAAGGCACGGGACACATCAGGGGCGTTCGCAATCTGCCGAAGCGCCTTGCCCATTGTCTAACGCCCCCGTCCCGCTTTAAAAGCGTTCGATTCTGAAACAGACCCATGGAGAATACGGTCAGGGCTAGGGTTATGAAGTTCACCCTGGCGGAAGAGCGTCTAGACATACCGCTCGGCGGCATGAAGCGCGAAGGGCAGGGCCTGGATGTGGGCAAGGTGACAGAGCTGGCGCAGGCCAGGAGAGGAGGAACCGCGGAAGCGGATACGATAAAAACAAGTACGGAGGAGACGCTGGCAAAGATGGACAAGGGGCGCTGATGATGAACGGCGAATCGCATGGAACCTAGAGCCAATACGACGATACGCCCGCAGGAGTACATGAAGTACGTGATCAACGCTATGGAGATGGAGGAGTACCACAGGGACAAGATGGTGGAGCGCGCCTGCGAGGGTGTGCTGGAGCGCAGGCTTGGCAGCGGTTTCAGCAAGACGGAGCAAGGAAGGCGCGAACTGGAAGCCTGCACGATCATGGCCAAGAGGCACAACAGCAAGATGGATGAGCGCGCCGAGGATGCAGAAAGGAAAGGCGACGACACGGTTACAGGGGACTACCACGGCGACTGGGCATAATCAGCATGCCCGCAGAAACAGGCGCAGATCCCGCTTAGTCGAGATGGCATGGAGCCGGGCAGCCGCGTGCGCGAGACCGAATGCGGGAATTTGACATGAGGTTCGGCAGCGGCGCCTCCAACGAAAAGTTGCGAGAGATCGGCAGGATCTGGGACACGGAGCTGAAGAGCCTCATGGCCGAGGTGCCCGATCACAGAAGAGTGGCCAGGGACGTGAAGGATGCGCTTTAGGCGCAGGTGCCGCACCCTGGATGGCAGCAGGCTCCAAGGCATGGCTCACGCCGCCCCTATGAAAAACAAAAAAGAGAAAAGGGAGGCAAGAGCCTCCCTTTCAACCGTAAGTTGCTACCGTGTTTGCTGCGCCTATGAGCTTGCCTGCGTCAGCAGCGCCTGTATGAACTCGTTGCCGGCCTGCACCGTCTGGTTGGCGCTGTAGCCTGCCACCAGGATGCGGTTGGTCCCGAATGCCTGCGCTATGACTGAGCTCGGCCCGAACGTGCTGTTCAGGCTAGGGTTCTGTGCGAAGACCTGTCCGGCCACGCTGTTCACGTACTTGCTGCCCACGACTATCAGCGTCGCTGCAGGGTTGGCGTTGCTGTCCAGCACGACCAGAGGCGTTGTAGCTGTGTTTAGGCTGACTGGCGTTACCGCCTGCGCCACGTTCGGAACCCCTGTAAGGTTGCTGAGGCCACTGACGTTGCAGCCTGAAGTGGTGCCAGTTATGCTGCACTTGGCGGTCACGTTGGCTATGGTGACGTTGGGTATGTTCGTCGAGCTGCCCACGCTGTACGGCCCTACCTGCTTCGTGGTCGATGTAGGCGTCACGTTGACCGGCCCTACCACGAACTGCAGCGAGTCTGTTGCCTTCGCCATGTCGAAGGTTAGCTGCGTAGGCCCTATTGCCGCGACCTTGCTTCCCTTCTCAGAGACGAAGCCCGTCCTTGCGTTGACAGACAACCCCTGGCTGCTCGTGTACGTCACGTTGTTGTGCGTGCCTGTCGTGCTGTAGTTCAGGTAGAAGAGCGGTGTTGCTGCCACGCCTGCGGTGCTGTTCAGTATGTTGAAGCTGAACGAGTCCACGCTGGCAGTGTTCGTAGGCACGTTGATTTCGTTAATGGTGTACTGGAAGAAGCTGTATTGGTTGCCTATTGCTGCCGGAGTTGGCCCTGTCAGGGCGAACGCGCTCGTGCTCTGCCCGTTCTGCTGGTTGTAGGTCAGCGTGCTGCCGGAAACTGTGCTCAGGTAGCTGAGGCCGGTCTGCTGGTAGGTTATCACCGGAGACTCGGAAGACAGGGTCGCAACAACGTTGCCAGTGCTGGCCACCGAAGCCTGCACGCTTATCCCTGGCAGCGCCCTGCTCAGCTTTATCGCGGTTATGTTGAAGAAGTTGCCAGAAGTGGTCTGTATGTTCGCTGAGCCTGTGACTGTCGCTGTCGTGCTGGCGGTAATTGTGTTTGTGCCGTATGTCGCAGGTATCGAACTCAGCAGCACCACGTTCGCAAAGTACTCGGTTACCGAGGCCGCTATCTGGCCTGTTGGCGCCGACTGGCTCAGCGTGATCGTGTTCATGCTGTAGAATGCGTTGTTCGGAAGCACAGCGTTGCTGGCAAAGGTCTTCAGCACATTGCTGGTTGCGGGCGAAGTGACCTGGAAGCTGAAAGTGTTGGATGTTGTCGAGGTCGCAGCCACAGTGTTGCTAGCCAGCGTGGTTATCACGTTGCCCTCTATGCTTATAGTGAGCGGGTTGGTCGCAGAGATGGAGCCGAGGCCTGAGCCGGAAAGCGCCACCACTATGTTCGCCGGTATGCCGTTGAAGTCCACAGCGGCCGGCGAAGCCGTCGTAGCGCCTGTGGTCAGTGAGGAGGTGCTGCTTCCGGAGAACGTGAGTGAGGTGCTCGTCGCAGACCCTGCGGTGTTGCTAGGGTAGCCAGAGATGGTCACTATGAGCGGGTTCGTCGCTGAGATGTAGCTTGCTGTAGGATAGCCGCTTGTAACAAACAGAGCCACATTGGCTGGGGCGCCGTTCTTCCCCGAAGCGCCTGACGTTGTTATTGTGTTTGCAGATTCGTCCAGCTTGTAAGGCGTCAAGAGGTACGTCGCAGTAGAGCCGCTGAAGCCTCCTGTGTTGAAGGCGTCGCTTATGCCGCTGCTGACAACGAGCTCCTGCGAAGGCTCGGTTATGTTGTTGATGTTCATGCCCAAGCTAGTGCCTGCGTTTCCAGAGTTCGCGTAGTCTACGCTGCTCGCGTACTGCGAAGAGACCGTGAGAGCGTCGTAGTTGTTGCCCAGCGTGTCGCCGGTGAACGTCACCTTGTACTGCTGCGGCTTCTGTATGAAGGTGAAGCTGCCTCCAGGCGTCAGCG